>NZ_JBIATE010000003.1:0-543559 GCF_042891445.1 Streptomyces sp. NPDC001890
CACCAACCTGATCATCAGCATGCACGGACACATCGTTCCAGACGCCCCGAACTCACACCCGACCAGCTTGACCAAAGACATAGGGGCACCCCCCCAGACGAACAGTTGGAAGGCGTGTTGGCGGGCAGCCCCTCACGAGTCCGGATCTCGTATCCTCCGCCATTGCTCTCACCGGGCAATACGTCGAAGGGCCCCTCAGCTTGCTGCGGGGCCCTTCGACGTTCATGCTCCGCGCGGCGGGTTCAGCGGCACAGGGCGGTGTCCACGGCGCGTTCGAGGGTTCGTCGGCCCGGCTCGTCGGTGAGCTGCGTGGTGACCGTGATGTTGGCGGCGCGGCCGTCGTCGGTGGCGCCACCCCGGGTCTCGTAGCCCGGGAAGCTGCCGCCGTGGCCCCAGGACAGACCGCCGCACGGCAGCGGCTTGCTGACCAGACCGAGTCCGTAGCGGGCGCCGGGGCCGAAGGTCGCTTCGGCGGGGACGGTGGAGCGCATCCGGGCGAGCTGGGGCGGCGGGAGGAGGCGGCCGGCCAGGAGCGCGGTGAAGAAGCGGTCGAGGTCGGAGTCGGTGGAGATCATCTGGCCTGCGGCCCAGCCCCAGGAAGGGTCGATCTCCGTGATGTCGCGCAGTGGCGCGTCCGCCGATTCCCGGTAGTAGCCGTGCGGGTGCGGCTCTCGGATGGTCGCGTCGCCGGGGGCGGGGAAGTAGGTGTGGCGCAGTCCGAGGCGTTTGATGACGCGCCGGTCGATCTCCTCGGCCAGGGGGCGGCCGGTGACCTTCTGGACGATCAGGCCGGCGAGCACGTAGTTGGTGTTGCTGTACTTCCAACTCGTCCCGGGGGCGAAGTCGGCCGGGTGCCGGAGGGCTGTGGCGAGCAGTTCGCGGGGGGCGTAGTACCGGACGTCGTCCCCGAGGTAGTTGCTGTAGTCGGGGAGTCCGCTGGTGTGCTGGAGGAGCTGGCGGACGGTGATGCGGCGCCCGTCGATCCCCTCCCCGCGGACGAGGCCGGGCAGGTAGGTGTCGACGGAGGCGTCGAGGCCGATCCTCCCTTCGGCGACGAGCTGCAGGACGACGACCGCGACGAAGGTCTTGGTGTTGCTGCCGATGCGTACCTGCCCGTCCCTGGGGACCTTCGAGCCGGTGGCCAGATCGGCGACTCCTGCGGTGTACGTGCGGGTGTGGCCCTTCCGGTCCATGACGCTCGCCAGCGCGGCGGGCGTCCCGCCGCGCACCAGCGTGTTCAGGGCCTGCTGGACGGTGTCCGGCCCGGCGGTGACTGTGGTGATGGCGGGGGCGACAGCGGCAGAGGTGGAGGAGGCGGGTGGGGCGAAGGCGGCCAGTGCCATGACGCCGATGGCCATCGCGGCCGCGGCCCGCACGGTTCGCCGCCGCCCGCCGCCGCCCCGCTGCCTGGTCGAGGTGCGAAGGCCCTGCTGGGTCCGAGTACGCATGGGTCAACTCCCGGGAAATTGCTGGGTCGGGGCACGATCCTGGTTTCCGGGGGCCCTCGGCCGCATCGCGGCAAGGCGGGAGAAAACGCTCCCCCGATCGGGGGAGGCTGCCGGTGGGCTGCCTGGTGATACTGACGCTCATGATCAGGGGAATTCGGCCGCTGCTGCGCGGCTCCACGTACACGGGTGTGCTGTTCGCCTTCTGCGGCGCGCTGGTGAGCCTTCCGCTGCTGCCCTTCGCCCTGCTGCCCGCGCTGTTGTGGCCGTCCGCACCCGAGAGCGTGCAGATCGTCCTGGTCCTGCTCGTCTGGGCGGCGCTGGTCGGCTCGGCCGGACTGGCGCGCCCCGTACGGCGGGCGCTGGTCGTGGCCGCCCGCCGGCTGCTGCGGGTGCCGCTGCCGAATCCGGTGGCCGGTCGCCGGGCCTCCGGTTCACTCGGCCTCGACCGCTGGCGGACCCCGCTCTGGCTGGTGCTGCACGCGGCCGTCGGGTGGACGGGGGCGCTGGCGAGCGGGGTGCTGTTCATCATGGGCATCGCGCTGCCGGGGAACTGGATCGGCGGCGAGGCGCGGCTGAGCCTGTTCGGTAGGTCGCTGCGGGCATCGGGCGGGTGGAGCTGGGTGGCGGCGGCCGTGTTCATCGTGCTGGCGGTGGCCATCTGCGTACTGGTGACGAAGGCCCTGCGGTGGTCGGCGCCACAGCTGCTGGGGCCGTCGGCGGCCGAACGGCTCGCGCTGGCCGCCGAGCGGGAACTGCTGCTGGCCGAACGCAACCGGATCGCCCACGAGTTGCACGACTCGATCGGCCACACACTGACGGCGGCCACCATCCAGGCGGCGGTGGCGGGCGAGATGCTCTCCGCCGACCCGGCGGCGGCGCGGGCCGCGATGCGCAGCATCGAGGAGTCGACGCGGGCGGCGCTGGAGGACCTGGACTACGTACTCGGAGTGCTGCGCGAGGAACAGTCGGGGACGGCGCCGACGCGGACCCTGGCCGACCTTCCCGGGCTGCTGGACCGTCTGCGGCACGCGGGGGCGGTGGTGGAGCCGGAGCTGTCGGGCGAGTTGGCGCAGGTGCGGGGGACGCTCTCCCGGGCGGCGTACCGGATCCTCCAGGAGGGGCTGACGAACGCGCTGCGTCATGGGGCGGGCGGGCCGATCGGCATCGAGGTGGCGGCCGGGCCGGACGCGCTGCACCTCACGGTGGTCAACCGGATGGGAGAGCGTACGGACCCGGGCGCGGGTCCGGGGGCCTTCCCGACCTCCGGCCACGGCCTGTCCGGACTGGCCGAACGTGTCCGGCTGCTGCACGGTGAGTTCCGGGCCGGCCCGGACGGTACGCAGCACTGGCGGCTGACCGTCCGGCTGCCGGTACGGGTGTCGGCGTGAGTGGATCCGACGCGGGCGAAGGCACCCTCCTTCCCACCGCCAGCCTTCTGATCGCCGACGATGACGAGGTGACCCGCAGCGGCCTGGGCATGCTGCTCGCCGCACAGCCGGGGATCACGGTGATCGGCGAGGCCGCCGACGGCTTCGAGGCGGTCGACCGGGCGCGGAGCCTGCGGCCGGACGTGGTCCTGATGGACGTCCGGATGCCGCGCCGCAACGGGATCGAGGCCACCCGCCAACTGCTGGCCGAGGAGGCTTGCCCGCCGAAGGTCGTGGTGATCACCACCTTCGAGAACGACGGCTACGTCACCGCCGCCCTCAGCGCGGGCGCCAGCGGCTTCGTCCTCAAGCGTCTCCCGGTCCCGCGGATCGCCGAGGCGGTCCGGGTGGTGGCGGCGGGCGAGGCGGTCCTCTTCCCGGCCGCACTGGGCCGCATGGTCGCCGCCCGCCCGCTGGGCTCCGCCGAGGCCCTGCCGCGGGCCGAGCTGACCGGCCGGGAGGAGGAAGTGCTGCGCCTGATGGCCACCGGCCGCTCCAATCCGGAGATCGCGGAGTCCCTCACGGTGAGCCTGGAAACGGTCAAGACCCACGTCGGGAACGTACTGACCAAGCTCGGCGCGCAGAACCGGACCCATGCGGTGGTGATCGCGTACGAATCCGGCCTGATGGTCCCGGGGGTCACCGGCTAAGCGGTCCGACCGGTCCGACCGCTGAGCGGCTTCCGCGCCCTGCCCCCGTGGCGTGCCGCTGGGGCTTCCTCTGCGGTGTGCCTCTGTGGCGTGGTCGCCCGGTCGTGCGCAGCGGGGACGCGGCCCCGGAAGGCGGGGCGCGCACGGCGCGTTCGTGGGTGGACACAAGCAGTCCCCGGTAGTCCTTCTCGGTGCCGGGACTTTCAACCGTCGTTGGAAGCTCCGGTATCCGGAGGATCTGCCGGGGGCCTGGCCAGAGCCAACGAGTGGGTCACTCGGGTCGGTGGACGTCTCCACCGGCGGTGCGGCTCGCTCTGGTTTTCTGGTGTATTGATGATTTTCCTCCTAATTTCCCACCGGTCAAGGGTTTGGTACCTATTTCTCTCGCACGCCCGGACGCCGGTGGTCGGGGCGTGCGGGCGCACCACGGTCCGGGGTCGTGTGATCACCGTCACCCGATCTCTTCGGGTTCCGTGTCGTCCGGATGAGGGGTGCCGGGCGTATGCCGGGTGAGACCGAGGAGATCCAGGAGTTGTTTGTTGACCGTCGAGGAGTTCGAAGAGTTCTACGCGCAGACGGCCGCCCGGCTGACGGGGCAGTTGTTTGTGATGCTCGGCGACCAGCACGAAGCGCAGGACGTGGTGCAGGAAGCTTTCATCAAGGGGTGGGGCCGGCGGCGTCAGCTCGATCGTGACGGGCAGCCCGAGGCATGGATCCGCACGGTCGCCTGGCGGCTGGCGGTGAGCCGGTGGCGGGGGCGGCGGCGGGCGGCGGATGCCTGGCGGCGCAGTGGTGTGCCTCCCCATGCGGAGCCGCCCGGGCCGGAGACGGTGGCCCTGGTGGAGGCATTGCGGGAGCTGCCGTCCAAGCAGCGGCGCACGCTGGCGCTGCACTACGTCTGCGATCTGACCGTCGAACAGATCGCCACGGAAACCGGTCTGGCGGCCAGCACCGTCAAGACGCACCTGGCCCGGGGCCGGGCCACGCTCTCTCATCGTCTGCAGGATCCGCGTACCGAGGAGGGGCCCTGTGTCTGAAGCCCATGACCCGTTGAGGTCCCTGTTCAAGGAAGCCGCCGCCGCCGGTCAGTCGCGGGCGCTTTCGGCGCCGCCGTCGTACATCACCGAGCGGGGGGAGCGGGCGCGCAGGCGCCGGATCGTGGCACTGGCCGTGGGCGCCTGTCTGGTCTTCTCGGGTACGGGCGCGGCCGTGGCCTCGCTGGTGCCGGACGGCACGGGCACGACCGTCCCCGCCACCACGCCCTCACCCGTTCCCTCGCCCCGGCTCTCGCCCTCGCCGAGCTCGCCGGCCTCGCCGAGTTCCACGCCCTCCTCGCCGGGTTCCACGCCCTCCTCGCCGCGGACCAGTCCGCCGACGACGAGAAGCCCGTCCGAGAGCGCGTCGACCTCGCCGGCGGCGCCCAGCAAGAGCGTCACGTTGCCGCCCTCCTGAACCCGCCCGACCGCCCCGACCTGCCACCTGAACCCGCCCGACCGCCCCGACCTGCCACCTGAACCCGCCCGACCGCCCCGACCTGCCACCTGTTGCCGACCGGGCCATTCGGTGTACGCCGAACCGACGCTGGAGACCGTGCTGTGAGCCTTTCCACCGCCCGACGGCCACGGCCGCCGCGCGAGCATCCGCCCCGCGACGCCCCGGCACCGGGCGGGAAGCCCTCGGCCCGGCCGGTGCTGCGGCTCGGGCCCGCCGACCGTGAGGTGCTCTGGCTCTACCTGCTGACCCGGGTGGGCATCTGGACCACCGCCTACTGCACCCGCTGGCTGTTTCCCGACCGGGAAGGGACGCGTCACGCCGGCTCCTTCCTCTCGTCGTGGCAGCGGTGGGACTGGTGGCACTACCTGCACATAGCCCAGTCCGGTTACTTCCCGGACGGGACCGGCCCCTGGACGGCCGACTGGGACAACAGGGAGGCGTTCTTCCCCGGCTTCCCGTTCCTGCTGCGGGCCGTGCACACCGTCGTGCCGAGCTGGGCGGCCGCCGGGGCGCTGATCTCGTTCGTCGCCGGAGGGGTCGCCGTACTGGCCCTGGGCCGGATCGCCCGGCTGCACCTGCCGCAGGGCGGTGCGGGGCCGCGCGCGGCGTTGTTCTTCCTGCTGTCCCCGTGCGCGGTCTTCCTCGCCGCCGGCTACACCGAGGCGCTCTTCCTCGCCTTCGCCCTCCCCGCCTGGCTGGCCGCCCAGCGTCTCGACTGGCCGTCGGCGGCCGTACTCACCTGTCTGGCCACCACCGTCCGGGTCAGCGGGCTCTTCCTCGCGGCGGCCCTCGCGGTCCACTTCCTGGTGACCGCCCGCACCCCCGCCCACTGGCGCCGCCTCCCCTGGCTGGCGCTGCCCGCCCTGCCACCGCTGCTCCACAGCTGGTACCTCCACGCGCACACCGGCGACTGGATGGCCTGGAAGCACGCCGAGGAACGCGGCTGGTACCGCGACTTCCACGCCCCCTGGGAAGCGTGGCGGAACACCTGGCACGCCGCCTTCGGGCACTCCCAGGCCACCGGGTACGCCCTGATGTGCCAGGCCGAACTCCTCACCATGGTCGTCGGCCTGGTGCTGTGCGGCCTGCTGCTCCGGCGGCGGCGCTGGGCGGAGGCGGCGTACATCGCGCTCAGCCTGTGGGCGCTCGGCACGTCCTACTGGTACACCTCCATGCCCCGGGCGACCCTGCTGTGGTGGCCCCTGTGGACCGGACTCGCCGCCTGGAGCGTGCGGAGCCCGCGCGTCAGGACCGTCTACCTCACCGTCGTGGCGCCCCTGACGACGATCGTCGCCGTCACCTTCCTCTCGGGGCGGTGGGCCGGCTGACCACCCGGCCCACCGTCCGGCCCACCGCCCCCGGGGGTCAGCCGAGGCTCTTCCAGAAACGGTCGTGGTGGTCCCGTGCGAAGTCCGCGCGCTGCCAGGTGTCCGAGGCCAGGGTCTGCACATGTCCGTCCGCGCCCCGGAAGGCCGGCCAGTCCGTGCGGCCCGACTCGGCGAACCCCACCCAGGTGCTGATCATCCGGTCGCGGAACCCGGCCTGGCCGGCTTTCACGTCCTGGAACAGGTCCAGGTCGAACAGGTAGGCCAGCTCTGACATGTGCTGGGCACGCTGGTCGAAGCTCGGTGCCGGATAGCCCCTGAACCAGGGTGTGTCGCGCTCGCTGAACTCGTACATCCGGGTCGGTGTCCACTTCGCCAGCAGCCGCGCGGTGTCCAGCGTCGGCACCGACCACGCCGAGTCGGTACGGACCGCCGCCAGGGCCTCGCCGGCCGAGCCGAACGCGGCCAGCGGGTAGCGCGCGAGCACGGCGTCGGCCCGGTCCCCGTACTGCTCGCGGACGGCGGGCTCGTACTCCTCGGGCTGCATGGGCGCACCACCCGGCGCCAGCTCCTGACCGAGGATCGCGCCGCGTTCCTCGTCGTGGTCGGCCCCGACCAGCACCGGCACCCGGTTGAACTTCCCGGTGCGCAGCGCCTCGGCGGGCGGCAGCGGCATCAGCTTCGTGCCGGACACCGGACGGGGCTCGTTGAACGGGCCGTACGCCTTGAGCAGCTCGGCCACCGGGGTCCCGCGCAGGCAGGACGCCGTGTTCTGCTCGCAGCCCACCGCCTCGACGACCCGCCGGGCCTCCGCCTCGGCCTCGGCCCGGGTCCGGGAGCCGCCCGTGGCACAGGGCGCGCTCTGCACGACGGCCCGGTCGAACAGGCCGGCCGACATGGGCGAGGCGAGGTGACCGCAGACGCTGTAGCCGCCGCCGGACTGGCCCATGACCGTGACGTTCCCCGCGTCACCGCCGAAGGCGGCGGCGTTCGCGCGGACCCAGCGCAGGGCCGCCTGCTGGTCCTCCAGGCCGAGGCCGTCCGCACCCTCGACGGCGGGGTCGCTCAGGAAGCCCATCACCCCCAGCCGGTAGTTCATCGACACGACGACCGCGCCCCGGGCGGCCATCCGGTCGGGGCCGTACATGTCCCCGGTGCCGTACATCAGGCTGCCGCCGTGGATCCAGACGATCACCGGCCGCTTGCCGTCGGACCGGGCGGGCGCGGTGACGTTCAGATAGAGGCAGTCCTCGCTCTCGCTGGGGATCCCGACCGGGAGCCCGGCCGGCTGCGCGCAGGGCGCGCCCGGGGTGGTCGCCTCGCGGACCCCGGTCCAGGCGGCGGCCGGCCTGGGCGAGGCCCAGCGCAGGTCGCCGACGGGCGGTGCGGCGTAGGGGATTCCCCGGAAGCTGCGCAGACCGTTGCCGTCGGTGCCGCGCACCTTTCCGGCTGTCGTGGTGACGACCGTGCCGACGACGGGCCGTGTCTTCGGGGCACCGGCGGGGACTTCCGCCCGAGCGGTCGGGGGTGCGGCCAGACCGAAAGCCAGCCCCCCGAGCGCCAGAGCGGCGACGAACCACTTGGAAACGCTCCTGGTGTGTCTCATGAGGAGGACGCTAGGCAGATTTGGGCGATCGCGCAAGGCGTTTGCCTCATTCGATCGCGCGATGCTTTTGCGTCAGACAGTCGCGCGATGCTTTTGAGTCAGACGATCGTCTGATGCGGATGAGCAAGATGGTGGTACGGTGCCGCGCATGGGCAACCGCGAAGCACTTCTCACCGGCGCGAAGGCGTGCCTGCGGGAAAAGGGGTACGACCGCACCACCGTCCGCGACATCGCCACCGCGGCCGGCGTCAGCATGGCCGCCATCGGCTACCACTACGGCTCCCGGGAGACGCTGCTCAACCAGGCCCTTTTCGAGACCCTCGACGAATGGGGGGACGCCATGGGCCGGGCGCTCGTGCCCGACGCCGACGGGTCCTCGAAGCGGCACTTCGAGCAGATGTGGGACAGCCTGATCGCGGACTTCACCGCCCATCCCGATCTCTGGCTGGCCTCGATGGAGCTGTTCATGCAGGCCCAGCGCCAGCCGGAGCTGCGCGCCGCACTCGCCGAGGGCACGGCGCAGGGCCGCCGCGGACTGGCGGCGATCCTGGCGGGCGTCCCCGAGGACGAGGTGGCGGAGACTTCCGTCCGGACGATCGGCAGCGTCCAGCTCGCGCTGATGTCGGGCCTGATGATCCAGTGGCTCAGCGACCCGGCCGCCGCTCCCTCCGCCGCCGAGGTGCTCCAGGGGCTGCGCGCGCTGGCCGAACTCGCGCGCTGACACGAGGGGCGCCTCGGCCCCGAACGGCCCGTCCGCTCACCCTCCCGCCCGGTCCGGGTGGCACCGGAGCCCGCTCGGGGGCTTGCTGGTCCCGGGGGTGTCGGGCCGGTGACGGCCCCGGAGCCGGAGGAGGCGAGCGGACGCCGATGGAACCGCGACCGGAGACGCAATCGGGTACACGAGCGGACGGGCGGGGCCGGGCTCTGCGCACTCCGCGGGCCGCGGGAACGGCCGGGGTCATCTTCGCCCTGCTGCTCGCCGCCGCCATCGTCATGATCCGGCTGGCGATTCCGTTCGAGCCGGGCGAGGGCTCCGGCGAGTGGCTCACCGATCCCTCGCGCCGGCGCACGGTACGGGCGGCGCTCGAACTCGTCCCGTTCGCGGGCATCTCCTTCCTGTGGTTCATGGGGGCCGTGCGCGCACGCATCGGGGAGGCCGAGGACAAGTTCCTCGCCACCGTCTTCCTGGGCAGCGGCCTGGTCTTCGTGGCGACCCTCTTCGGGGCCGCGGCGGCGGCCGGCAGCCTGCTGGCGGCCGCCGGCTCGTCCGGGGCCGAACCCGGGGGCCAACTGTGGGTGTTCGGCGGGAACTTCACGTACGGCCTGCTGACCACCTACTCGATGCGCATGGCCGCGGTCTTCATCTTCTCGACCTCCGCCATCGGGCACCGGCTCGGCGTCCTGCCGCGCCCGCTCACGGTCCTCGGCGCCCTCACCGGCCTGGCCCTGCTCTTCGTGACGAACAGCATCGCCTGGTCCGAGCTGGTGTTCCCGCTGTGGGCGCTGGCCGTCGGTATCCACATCCTCGTGGTGGGGGCCTCGCATCCGCCGGTCCGGCGATAACTCCATCGGTCCGTCTGTGCTCGCGGATCCGGAACGGCCCTCGCACGCTGAGGCGGGAGTGCTCGGAGTCCTACTGGAAGGGCGGCCCCTTGATGAGGCTTGTCGTCGATCTCAACCGGTGCCAGGGGTATGCGCAGTGCGCCTTCCTCGCACCCGATGTCTTCGCGATGCACGGCGAGGAATCACTCCTGTACAACCCCCACGCCGACGAGGCGCAGCGCGAGCAGGTACGGCGTGCCGCCACCGCGTGTCCGGTGCAGGCCATCCAGGTGGAGTACCCGGACGAGGCCCCGGCCGCGGCGGGAGAAGGGCTGTCCGGTGTCCGGTGACCACGCCCTGGAGTGGCTGAGGCGCGAGGGGCGGATCGTGATCGTCGGCGCCTCCCTGGCCGGTCTGCGGGCCGCGGAGACGTTGCGGAAGGAGGGCTTCGCCGGTTCGCTCACGCTGATCGGCGACGAGCCCCACGAACCGTACGACCGTCCGCCGCTGTCCAAACAGGTGCTGCTGGGCCACGCGTCCGCCGATCACACCGAGCTGCCCCGGCGGCGCGGGCTCGACGCCCGGTGGCGCCTCGGGGTCGCCGCCACCGGGCTGGACATGGCGGCCAGGCGGGTGCGGCTGGCCGACGGCGACGAGGTGGAGTACGACCGGCTGCTGATCACCACCGGGGTACGGGCCCGGCCCTGGCCGCATCCGGCGGAGGCCGAGCTGGACGGGGTCTTCGTGCTGCGCACCCGCGACGACGCGGCCCGGCTCCAACGGCGGCTGGCCGCGTCGCCGCGCCGGGTGCTCGTCATCGGCGCGGGCTTCACCGGCTCGGAGATCGCTTCCGCCTGCCGCGAGCGCGGGCTGCCGGTGACCGTCGCCGAACGCGGGGCGGCGCCCCTGGTGGGTGCCCTCGGCGGGGTGGTCGGCCAGGTGGCCGCGGAACTCCAGCGCGCACACGGGGTGGACCTGCGCTGCGGAATCATGGTCACCGGTCTTGAGGGCGACTCGGCGGGCCGGCTGCGGCGCGCCCATCTGTCCGACGGCACCACCCTCGACACGGATGTCGCCGTCGTCTCGCTCGGCGCGACCCGCAACACCGAGTGGCTGGCCGGATCCGGGGTCGGCGCCGGGCCGCGCGGAATCGCCTGCGACGCGGGGTGCCGGGCCTTCGACATCCGGGGCATCGTGACCGACGACATCTTCGTCGCCGGTGATGTCGCCCGGTCCCCGCACGCGATCTTCGGGTACCAGTTCCTCTCGCTGGAGCACTGGGGCAACGCCGTCGCGCAGGCCGAGACCGCCGCGCACAACATGATCAGCAGCAGTTCCGAACGCCGCCCCCATCTGTGGGTACCGGCCTTCTGGTCCTCCCAGTTCGGGGTCAACATCAAGTCGGTCGGCGTCCCCTCGCTGGGCGAGGAGGTCATCGTCGCCCAGGGCTCGCTCGCCGACCACCGCTTCACCGGCGTGTACGGGTACCAGGGCCGGGTCATCGCCGCGGTCTCCTTCGACCAGACGAAGTGGCTGGAGTTCTACCAGCGGCAGATCGAAACGGCCGCTCCGTTCCCGCCGGACTACCCCTCGGTGGACCGCCGCCCCGAGGGCCTGCGGCCGGTCCCGGCCGACTTCCCGGACCCCTCCCTGCCCACCCACGGACCGTCCGTCACCGTCAGCGGCTACTCACCGACCGACCAGCGGATCACCTTCACCCCCGCCCGGGCCTGACCGCCCGGGGCTGACCCCAGCAAGGACCCCGCCACCATGACGCAAGACACGCTCCTGCGGCAGATCATCGACTACGCCAACCGTGCCGACCCGTACCCGCTCTACGCCGAGCTGCGCAAGAAGCCGGTACGGCAGGAGGGGGACGAGCTGTTCGTCGTCAGCACGTACTGGGAGATCAAGAGCCTGCTGCACGACCCCCGGATCAGCTCGGACGCCCGCAACCTCTCCCCCGGTGCCGCGGGCACCCTGCTCCAGGAGGAGGATGCCTCACCGCTGCCGCCCTCCTTCCTGCGGCTGGACCCGCCCGAGCACGACCGGCTGCGCCGGATGACGATGCGCCCGTTCGGGCCGCCGGAGACGCCCCGGCGCGTGGACGGCATGCGCGGCGAGCTGGCCCGGATCGTCGACGGCCTCGTCGACGGGTTCGGGGACCGGAAGCAGGTCGACATCGTCGACGACTTCTCGTACCCCTTCCCCGTCACCGTGATCTGCCGGCTGCTGGGCGTTCCGCGCGAGGACGAGGCACGCTTCCATTCCTGGGCCGACACCATCGCCGCCGGGCTCGACCCGGACCCCGGCGGGGACCCCGGTGAGCAGCGCCGCGCCACCCACGAGGCCCGTACCGAGCTGGGGATGTACCTCTCCGGGCTCATCGACGAACGCAGCGGCGCCCCCGGCGACGACATGCTCTCCGCGCTGGTCACCCAGCACGGCCCGGACGGGCAGATGACCCGGATGGAAGTGCTCAGCACCGCCGCGCTGCTCCTGATCGCCGGTCACGAGACCACGGTCAACCTCATCACCAACGGGACGCTCACGCTGCTGCGCAACCCCGACGTCCTCGAACGGCTGCGCGACGACCCGCGGTTGGCCGTCCCGCTCGTGGAGGAGCTGCTGCGCTTCGAGCCGCCCGTGCAGTTGCTCCCGCAGCGCACCACCCTCGCGGACATCGACATCGGCGACACCACGATCCCCAAGGGCGCCTCCGTCTGGCTCGTCCTGGCCGCGGGGAACCGGGACCCGAAACGGTTCCCCGACCCCGACCGCTTCGACCCCGACCGGCCGGACATCCAGCACCTCGGCTTCGGCAGCGGCATCCACAACTGCTTCGGCGCGCCCCTCGCCCGGCTGGAGGCCCAGCTCGCCCTGACCGCGCTCGCCCAACGGCTCGACGCCCCGCGGCTGGTGGAGGACCCGCCCCCGTACCGGCAGAACGCCGTGCTGCGCGGGCCCCGTCATCTGAACGTCTCGTTCGACGGGCTCCGTTCCTGAAGCCGGCCGTTCCTGAAGCCGGCTGTTCCTGAAGTCGGCTGTTCCTGAACGCGCCCGTTCCCCGAGCCGGCCGTTCCCCGAGCCGGCCGCCCGGACGATGATGGGCGGATGCCGACGCACGAACCGGACCGGCGCGAGACCGGGCCCTCGCTGGAGCAGATCCTCGGGCTGATCGACCCCGGCATGCTCGATGTCGTCGTGGCGCCGCGCGGTACCGGTGTGCCGGTGACCGATGTGGTGCTGCTCGACCCGGGCGAGGAGCGGGAGGACGAAGGCACGGGGACGGGCCACGGCGCGGGGTGCGAGGACGGTGACGCGGAACGGCTCGAAGGCGGCACGCGGGCGGCGCCCGGACCGGTCCTGCTCGCGGTCGGTGTGGAGGTCGCCTCGCCCGAGGCGCTCGACGTGCTGCGCGCCGCCGACCGGGCCGGGGCGGCGGCCGTGGTGCTGCGGCGGGGCGCCCGGGGGCCGCGGGCCACGCTGCTGGAGGCGGCGGGGCGGGGGCGTACGGCGTTGCTGACCCGGCGGCCGGGGCAGGGGTGGACGGAGGTGCTCGGCCGGCTGCGGACCGCCCTGGCGCACAGCGCCCCGGCCGGGGCCGCCGGAAGTGCCGGGGTGGGGGCGCTGCGGCTCGGCGACCTGTCCGGGCTGGCCAATACGGTGGCGGACCTGGTCGGCGGGGCCATCACCATCGAGGACCCGCAGTCGCGGGTGCTGGCCTATTCGCGGATGGACCACGAACCCGATCCGATGCGCCGGCTGACGATCCTCGGGCAGGAGGTCCCGCGCTGGCGGGTCGTCGAGCTCCGCGAGAGCGGGTTCTTCCAGACCCTGTGGAGCACCGAGGACGTGGTGCGGCTGCCCGCCGACGAGCAGTACGCCGAACGGCTGGCCATCGCGGTCCGCCACGGGCCCGAAGTGCTCGGTTCCCTCTGGGCCGCCGCCGACGGGCGGCCGCTCGCCGGGGACGCGGCGGCGGCGCTGCGCACCGCGGCGCGGGCCGCCGTGCCCCATCTGTCCCACCACCAGACCTGGGGACGGGCGGCGGCCAGGGCCCGGGAGGGCGCGGTGCACGCGCTGCTGAAGGGGAACGTCCGGGCCGCGCACGAGGCCGGGATCACGGCGGACCGGCCGTACGCGGTGGTGGTCGCGGAGGCGTACGCCGTACACGGAGAACCGGCCTCATCCGCCGTCACCGCCGGGCAGCGGGTGCTGGACGTGCTCGCGCTCCAGGCCGCCGCGTACCGGCCGGGGTGTGTGACCGCGCGGTCCGGGCGGCAGCTGTACGTGCTGGTCCCGGCCGGGGACGGGGAGGCCGACCCGTCGCGTTCCCTGCTGGCGACGGCGCGTTCGGTGCCGCGCGACGTGGTCCTCGCGGGCGCCGGGCCGGTGGCGGCCGGGCTGTCGGGGCTGCCCGCCTCGCGGGAGGCCGCGGAGCTGGTGGTGCGGGTGCTGCGGGAGCGGGTCGCGAGGCGGCCGGCCGGGGAGGTGGTGTCGGCGGTGGCGGCGTACGACGAGGTGGTCCCCGAGGCGACGGTGCTCCGGCTGCTCGACCGGGTGGAGCCGTTGTGGGAGGCGCTGTCGGGGCCGGTGCACGCGATGGTGGAGCACGACCGGGCGCACGGTTCGGCGTACGGCGACTCGGTCACCGCGTACCTCGACGCGTCCTGCGACACGGGCGCGGCGGCGCGGCGCCTCAATGTGCACCCCAACACCCTGCGGTACCGGCTGCGCCGGGCCCGGGAGCTGTTCGGCGTCGATCCGGCCGACCCCGCCGTGCGGCTGCTGGCGGACATCGGGCTGCGGCTCGCGGCCCGCCGGCCTCCCGGTGCGGACGGTGCGCGCCGCGGTTGATCGTTCCGTTGTCCGGCGGGGCAAAGGATCCGGGCAGGCGTCGTCGTGTCGGTCGAAGACGTGCCGGGCCCCGCGCGCCGAAGCTGTCCGTAGGTGACGGACGGACGGAACGGACGGAGGGTGTCGTGGTGGTTGGCATGACTTCAGGCTCGGCGGCCGGGCAGCGCGGTGACCGCCGCACGGCGGCGCTGGCGGGTGCCGTCGAGGACGGGCTGCTCGGTCCGCACTCGCCCGTGGTCGGTCTGCTCGACGTGGACGGTGTGCTCGCCGCGGTGGCCGCGCTGAACGAGGCGTTCCAGGGGCCGTACGAGGGGCCCGCCCCGGTGCAGCACACCTTCGCGGCCAAGGCGTGCGGCCTGGTGCCGGTGCTGCGGCTGCTCGCGGACGCGGGGATGGGGTGCGAGGTGGCCTCGCCCGGTGAGCTGGAGCAGGCCCTCGCTGCCGGGTTCCCGTACGAGCGGCTGGTCTTCGACAGCCCCGCGAAGACGGTCGAGGAGCTGGAGTTCGCGCTCACCCATGGCATCGCGGTCAACCTGGACAACTTCCAGGAGCTGGCCCGGGTGGACCGCCTGCTGGCCGGCCGGGAAGCCGCCGGACCCATCGGGCTCCGGGTGAACCCGCAGGTCGGGGCCGGGGCCATCGGGGCGATGAGCACCGCGACCGCGACCTCGAAGTTCGGCGTCGCGCTGCGTGACGCCGGGGCCGAGGACGCGGTGATCGAGGCGTTCGAGCGCCGTCCCTGGCTCAACCGGCTGCACGCGCACGTCGGTTCGCAGGGCTGTCCGCTGCCGCTCGTCGCCGAGGGCCTCCGCACGGCGTACGAGCTGGCCGAGCGGATCAACGCCCGGCTGGGCCATTCCCGGATCACCGGGATCGACATCGGCGGCGGCCTGCCCGTCAACTTCGCCGACGAGGAGGACCGGCCCACGTACGCCGATTACGTCGCCGGACTCCGCGAGGCCGTACCGGGGCTCTTCGACGGCCGCTACACCCTCGTCACCGAGTTCGGCCGCTCGCTGCTCGCCAAGAGCGGAACGATCGGCACGGTCGTCGAGTACACCAAGTCCGCGGGCGGGCGGCGGATCGCGGTCACGCACGCGGGGGCCCAGGTCGCCACCCGTACCGTGTTCATGCCCGGCTCCTGGCCGCTGCGCGTCGGGGTGTTCGACGCCGCGGGCCGCCCCAAGCAGGGTCCGGCCGAGGTCGTCGACATCGCGGGGCCCTGCTGCTTCGCGGGGGACCTCACCGCGAGCGGGCGGGAACTCCCCGCCGTCGAACCGGGCGACGTGGTGGCGCTGTACGACACCGGGGCGTACTACTTCTCCTCGCACTTCTCGTACAACTCGCTGCCCCGGCCCGCGGTGTACGGCTACCGCGCCGACGCCGGGGGGCGGGTGCGGTTCGCGCTGGTGCGCGAGGCGCAGAGCGTGCGCGAGGTCGTCGAGGAGAGCGGTCTCGCGCAGGCGGACAACCTGGTGACCCTGCGTACGGAGTGAATCCATCCCGGGGTCGGCAGTCCTCGGGGCCCGCAGTTCTCGGACCCGCAGCCCTCCGGACCCGCACCCCTCGGATCGCCACCCTCGAGCCCGCAACCCTCAGTACCCGCAACCCTCAGGACCCGCGGCCTCAGCTCCTCCGTCCGAAGAACTCGATCTCGGCGACGGCGAGCCGTCGGCCGGGGCCCGCTCCGTACGTGGTGTCGGTCGTGAGCCGGGCCCTGACGATCTCCGAACCGCGCAGGTCGAAGGTCTGCTGGCCCGGCTGGTCCTTGACCCGCAGCTTCCTGCTGACGCTGGTTCCGTCGGCGGAGGTGAGCAGGACAGTGACCTTGGCCGGGCGGGCCTGGGTGAGGAACTCGTCCATCTTGGCCGACGTGCCCGAGAAGACCACCAGCTTCAGTACCCGTACCGGCTGCTCGAAGTCGCACTCCACGTACTGGCCCGACCCGGTGTCCGGGCCGGTGGCCGAGGGCGCCCAGTAACGGTTGTTGAAGCCGTCGAACGCCGCACCCGCCGGGTGCCCCGGAGCCGTGCTGGAGGCCCGGAACCGGGTCGGCGGCACCGCCTCCGGCGTCCCGGTCTCGTCCTTGGCGAAGCCGAACCAGGCGGACAGGTGCGGAAGGGCGAACCAGACGCCGCACGCCAGCACGACGAGCACGATCGGCAGGGCCAGACCGGGTCGGCGCCACAACCGGCGTCGCGGCCGGGTGCCCGCGGTGGGCGCCTGACGCGGTCGCCGCCGGAGGATCCGACGCCACCAGGGCGGCCGCACATCGGGCGGCGGGCCCGGGTCGAGGAGCAGCGCGCAGCGGATGCACAGGGTGCGGTCCGGGGCGTTCTCCGTACGGCAGTTGGGGCAGCGGACGGGCACGACGGGGGACGGGCCCGGGGGTGTGTTCGTGGTCCCGGGCGGTACGTCGGGCAGCGCCTCGGGCCCCGGCACCGGCTCGCTCGTCTCGTCACCGGGACGACGCGGGGCGGCGGTCGGGGCAGCGGTGGGCTGGGAGGAGGCTTGCGGAGAGGGTTGCGTCTGCGGCTGAGGGGACGGCTGAGGCTGTGGCGCCGGGGCGACCGGAGGGACGTGGGGAGCCCAATGGGCCCGGGGCGGCCGGGTGGTGGAAGGCGCCGGGGTCCCGGCATCCGGCTCCTCCCACTCCAGGAACGCCTGGCACGACGTACAGAACTGCGTCCCCGGCGCGTTGTTCTGCCCGCACGACTCGCAGATCACAGGACCTCCAGGTCGAAGCCCACATGGGCCGGGATCTCCGTACGGATCAGCTCCTCCAGCCGCACCCGGTCGACCTGGTACGGCTGCGCGGCCCGGACCCGGACCGTCACCCACGGCCGCGGGCCGCCCGGGAACCGGGTGTGCGGCGTCGTCGACCATGCCGTGCCGCCGCTCTCCACGATCTCCGGCTCGATCCCGGTCTCCAGGAACACCGCCTCCGCGAGACCGCGCCGGGTGCCCCGCCGGCTGTGCCGCTCGACCGCGCCGCGCACCGTCGCCCGCCGCTGCTCGACCGGATGGTCCGAGCGGGTGTCGACGGCCACCCACTGGGCCAGCCAGGCGAGGAAGTCCTCGGGCGCGCTGCGGGGGTCGAGGTGGGCGGGCAGGTTGTCGATGGAGAGCAGGACCGGGGCGAGTACGTCGTCGAGCGCCGCGAGGAACCGCTGGAGGAAGTCCTGCTCCAGGTAGACCGCCGGGAGCTGTTCGATCAGCGGGTGCGGGGTCGGCAGGCCGGTCACGGCTGTGCGCATGGTGGTCAGGCCTCCCGTACCCGGAGCTGGTGCTCGTAGCTGAAGACCAGCGCGTGCCGGTCCAGCGCGATCTTGGTGGTGGGCTCGCCGCGCTGCCCGTTCACCGGGTCGGCGGGGAAGAGGCGTACGTCCTCCACCAGGTCCACGCCCGCCACCTGCTGCAGGACGGCGAACGCCTCGCCCGACTGGATCGGCCGCCCGAACGGCCAGCCGTCGCGGCCCGGTCCGCCGCTCAGCGGGTTGAAGTAGCTGTAGAGCGCGGTCAGCGCCTCCTCGCGCACCCGCTCCAGCACGACACCCCTGCGGGCCTGGACCGTGGCGACCACCGTGACGCCCTGGTAGAAGGGCCGCTCGACCACCAACCGGGCCCCGATCGGCCGCCGTTCGTCCAGATGGCCGGCGATCAGGGCGAGGGTGTGCTGCGGCGGGACGAGCTCGTCGAACCGGATCCGGCCCTGCTCGTCGCTGCGCCCGGCCGGCACGACGAGCAGCCGCACCCCGCCCGCCTCGACGGCCGAGTCCTCGCCGGCCGGGATGCACTGCACCCGGGCCGCGTCGGGTGCGACCTCGCGGGCCAGCAGTTCGTAGTCGTGCGGTACGACGGCCCGGTGCAGGGTCCGCAGCGTCATCGGTCCGCGCACCCGGGCGCTCTCCACCGTCTCGCCGTCGACCCCGCCCAGCGCCGGGCCGCGGTTCTCCACCCGGGCCACGTACGGGATGGCGCTGCGCAGCACCCGGAGGGTGGAGCGGGCGACGTTGCCGCGCACGCCCCCGCCGGTGCGGTACGAGCGCACGCGTACGGTGGCGCCCTTCGGCGGCACCTTCCCGTAGTAACGGATCGAGCCGTCCCGCTCCCGTACCGCCGGACCGAACTCGACCCGCCCCGAGTTGGGGTCGAGCGTGATGTGCCGGTCCTCAGGGCCGGAGTGCGCGAAGTCGTCGACCCGGGTCCATTCCGTGTCCTGCGGGCCCCCTCCCGCCGGGTCCGCCACCTCGACGACGAAGTCGCCGGGCACGACGGGCGGGCGGCTGATCGTGAAGGTCTGGCCGGGTACGCCCTCGGCCGGGCCGAGCACCTCGTCGGTCACGGTCTCGGCGTGCACCGCGCCGACGGTCGCGCCGATCGTGAACGCGGTGATCCGGCGGACCACCGGGGGCGCCATGTAGGTGGGCTGCCCCGGCTCCGCCTCCACCAGCCGGCAGCGCAGCCAGCCGCCGGTCCGGCGCACGACGACGGCGGGCGTGTGGCCCTGCGGGAGGTGCAGGATCAGTTCGCCGGACCGGTTGAAGCCGCCGGTGTCGTCCTTCTCGACCTCGCAGGCCGCCCAGGTGCTGCCGTCCCATGCCTCCCAGACCAGCGGCGGCCGCAGCGGGTCCACGCCGACGCCCTCGACGGCGCAGTCCAGCCGGAGCACGACGACCCCCGAGGGGACGGCCGCGGACAGTCCCACGTACAGCGCGTCGCCGGGCGCGGGCGTGGTGCCGAAGCAGGGGACGGACCGGCCGAGCGCGAGTTCCTCGGTACGGTCCACGGCGTCGCCGGACGTCGGCCAGGTGGCGAGGTGGGCGAACTCGCAGGGCACGATGGACAGTTCGCCGACGGTCGTGAAGACGACCGCTTCCTCGGTCTCGGTGCGTACGGTCGCGACCTCCGTGCCGGCCCGCACCCGTACCGGCTCCGGCTGTGGCGCCGAGAGCCGGAACGTCACATCGGTGTGGGCGGCCGTGGGCGGGTGGAGGCGGACCCCGATCAGGTCGAGGAAGGTCAGATAGCTCTTCTCCGGGACGCGGTTCACCCGGTAGACGAGCTGGTCGACCATGGTCGCGAAGGCCTCGATGAGGGTCACCCCGGGGTCCGACACGTTGTGGTCGCTCCACTCGGGACAGCGCTGCTGGACAAGCCGTTTCGCCTCGTCGACCAGGCCCTGGAAACGACGGTCGTCCAAATACGGGCTGGGCAGCGTCACGCGCCGTCCACCTCCTCGTGCTGCGGGATCACATAGAACGGGAAGACCAGGTTCCGGGGGTCGTTGGCGCCCCGCACGGTGTAGCCGATGTCGATGTACAGGACGCCGTTGTCCGCCTCGTCGAACCGGACGACGACCTCGGTGACCTCTATCCGGGGCTCCCACCGGTCCAGCGCGAGCCGCACCTCGTACGCGAGCTGCCCGGCCGTGCCCGCGTCCGCCGGGGCGAACACGTAGTCGTTGACGGCACAGCCGAACTCGGGCCGCATCGGCCGCTCGCCCGGTGACGTCGCCAGGATCAGCCGGATCGACTCCTCCAGCTCGTGCTCACCGCGCACCAGGGCGATGGACCCGG
Organism: Streptomyces sp. NPDC001890; assembly: GCF_042891445.1. Taxonomy (NCBI): domain Bacteria; kingdom Bacillati; phylum Actinomycetota; class Actinomycetes; order Kitasatosporales; family Streptomycetaceae; genus Streptomyces; species Streptomyces sp. NPDC001890. The sequence goes on from NZ_JBIATE010000003.1 coordinate 19,932, forward strand.
TGGCGTCGGTGCGCGGCGGGAAGGCCCAGCCCGCGCCGATGAACTCCTGTCCCATGGCCGCTCAGCCTCCGATCAGCACCGTCGGGCACCCGGACACGATCGGTGCGCCGCAGGCGGCCCGGTCCCCGACCCGGGCGGCGGGCTGCCCGCCGATCAGGACGGTGGCGCTGCCGGGCGGGGCGATCGCGGACGGAGCGTGCACCGCGGGCGGCGGCGACGCGCACAGGTGCGGGGTGCCGACCGTGGCGGCGGGGAGCCCGCCGATCAGCACGGACGGGACACCGGGGGGCCCGACCGTGCCGGGGTGTCCGGTGGGGTCACCGACCCGTGCGGCTGCCGCCGCGGCTGCTGACATGACAGTCCGTTCCTCTCGATCGGTGCGTCCGCGCGGTCAATTGATCTTCACCATGGGTGCGTTGATGGACAGGGAGGATCCGCCCTTGATGTCGGTGCGCTGCGTTCCGTCGACGGCGACCTGGGCGCCCCGGACGGCCACCGTGCCGCCGGTGGCGAGCTCGACCTCGCCGTTCCCGCCGTCGACGCTCACTCCGCTGCGGGACTTCAACGTGACGCTGTCGCCGCTCAGTTCGAGGGCTCCCTGCCCGCCGTCCAGCGCGACCCCGCGGTCCGCCTTGATGGACACCTGCTGCTTGGCCTCGATGTTCACGCTGCCGTCGCTGTTGATCACGATCACGGTGCCCTTGCGGTCCAGATCGATCTTCAGCTTTCCGTCGCCGGTGAGCAGGCGTACGCCCTGCGGGCCGTTGGCGTCGTCCAGGATCTCCAGCTGGTTGCCGCTCTTGGAGGCGATCGAGCGGCGGTTGACGGCCCCGCTGGTCGGGTCGACGAGCGGGGCTCCGGGGGCTGGTTCCGACGCGGGTCCCGAGGCGGGTCCCGAGGCGGACGACTCGCCGGTCACGGCTCCGGCCACGGCCCCGGCCGCCCCGCCGCCACCGCCTCCGCCTCCGCTTCCCTGGGAGGGCCGGTCCTTCCCGTTGTACAGACCGGCCAGGACGTACGGGCGGTCCAGGTGCCCGTGCTCGAACCCCACCAGCACCTCGTCGCCCACCTCGGGGATGAACGCCTCGCCGCCGCTCGTCCCGCCGGACTGCGCCGTGCGCGCCCAGTCGCTCGCGTACTCGTCCGACAGCCAGGGGAACCGCACCTTGACCCGGCCCGAGCCCTCCGGGTCATGGGTGTCCGTGACCGTCCCGCTGACCAGCCCCGCGCACCGCGACCCGCCCCCGCCCCCGGCCCCGCCTCCGCCGGAGCCCGGTCCGCCGCCGGTCAGCCCGAACAGCGAACGCTCCTGCTGACCGGAGACGGTGAGCCAGGTCTCGTACCCGCGCACCGGGTCGAAGACGTGCCGGGACGACGTGACCGTGTACCGCCCCTCGAACGGCGCCCCCACCGCGTTGAGCGCCACCGCGCTGCCGGCCCGCACCTCCGGGTTCCCCCGGATCACCGCCTCCAGCTCCGCGAACGACCCGGCGATCCGTTCCGCCAGCGCCTTCGCCGCCTGGTCCACCTGTGCCTGCGCCCCGTACGCCGCGTCCGTGACCACGAAGCGCGCCTCGCCGAACGGGGCGGTCACCTCGGCCGCGCTCACCCCCAGCTCCAGCGTCGCCGACTTCCCGGCGGGCGCCCGCCCGACCAGCGGCTGCTTGGCCTTGACGTCCCAGCCGCGCACCTCGACCTCGGAGACCTGCTCGGCACTGGACACCCCGGCCCGGCAGCGCAGCAGGTTGCTGCCCATCTCCAGGACCAGCGGATCGCGGTCGGCGCGCGCCGAACCGTCGGGGGCGCCGCTCGCCTCCGCGGGCCGGGTGATGTGCAGCCGGCCGTCGAGCACATACGCCTGGGCGCCCGCCTCCTCGGCCAGGTCCCGGATGAACTCCCAGTCCGTGACGTTGGGCTGGGCGATGTGTTCGAGCACCGGACCGGCCACGTCGACCGTGCCCGGCTTGAGTCCGGCGCGCTGGGCGACCTGGGCGCAGATGTCGGCGAGCGTCATGTTCTGGTAGCTGGCCACCCGGCGTCCGCGGAACAGCCGGTGCGACTCGTCGAGCCCGCGTACGACGGTGAACGTGCCGGTCTCGTCGAGCTCCACCTCCAGCGCGGTGACGACGCCCTTGAGCAGCGGTTTCGGTGCCGAGTCGCCGCCCGCGCGGGCCAGCAGCCGGGCCTCGCTGCCGATCTTCAGCCCGGTCTGCTCCAGCAGCACCCGGTCCGGGTCGCGGAAGCGCAGGAGGAACAGGTCGGGCAGTGTCCGGCTGTCGTCGACGTACCCCTCGACCAGCGCGTTCACGAACTTCGCCGGCAGCGGGCTGCCGCCGAACTCCACCACCAGCGCCGTCGCGACGCCCGGCTGCGCCATCAGGACCGCCCTCCGTCCCTGGCAGCCTCTTCGAGCCGCTTCAGCTCGTCGAGCGCGGGGAGCAGCAGCTGCCGGCCGGGGGCCAGCCGCAGCGGGTCGTCGATCCCGTTCGCCTCCGCGATCACCCGCCAGGCCGCCGGGTCGCCGTACTCGCGCTGGGCGAGCGAGGGCAGCGAGTCCCCGGCGCCCAGCCGGTGCACCCGCCGGGCCGCGAGCGCGCCCGAGGTCGGGTTCTGGCCCGGGGTGTCGCCGCTGATCTCCTCCATGGTCACCTGGCAGACGGCCCTGATCGGCACACCCGACGTGGTGAACAGGGTGTATTTCGCCTGCACTTGGCTCACGTAGCCGGGGAACCCGGTCAGCCCGCCCCAGTGGAAGACCACCCACGGCGGCGAGGACCGCTGCTGCTGCCGGGTCTCGTTGGTCGGCACGCAGCAGGCGAAGAGCTGCTCCACGGAGGTCACCACCCGGGTGTCCTGGGTGTCGCTGGCGTCGAAGAACATCTCCACGGTGAGCTTGCTGGGCTGCGAGCCCTGGTACTCCGGCGGGCCGGAGCTCTTCGCCCCCTTGGCCGGACTCCGTTTCCAGGAAGCGGCCTTGGTGAGGCTGAGTTCCTTGGGGTTGAACTGGAAGTCGATCCGCCCGCACGGGCCGCCGGGGGTGAGGCCGCCGCCGGTCGGCGGGGTCCGCAGCTCCAGATAGGCGTGCTCCAGCTTGGGCCGGGCCGAACCTCCCCTGCCCGCCTTCGCGGCCGATGCCCCCGACGTACCGGCGGCGCTGAAGGCGATGGGACCGGCACCGCTCACGACGCTCAGCCCTCCATCACATAGCCGTGATGGGCGATCTCGATCGTCTCCATCGCGACCTTGGGCGATTCGGGGGAGAAGGAGGGCCCGGTCCAGCGGACCGGCACGACCTCCAGCAGCCCCCACTGGGCCACCTTCTGTCCGTCCCCGGTCCGCGCCTCGATGTGCGCCGTCTTGCGGCTGAACCCGGTGGTCATGGTGGCGAACCAGCGCGCGACCTTCTCGGTCTCCTTGGTGAGCGGCCTGGACAGCTTGACGTTGGAGTACTTCAGGCGGGTCGGCAGCTGCCACAGATGCCCGTTGTTGCCGCCCTCCTCCCGTGTTTCGAGCACCACTTCACAGCCCAGCCCGTCGCAGGTGTTGAACGATCCGAGCTCGATGTCGTCGATCGTGACGACGAAGCAGACACTGACGGCGGGGTCGTTCTCCTGGGCGGTGGCCATGGTCCGTACCTCTCGATCTCAGTACCTGAAGTCAGTGCCTGGTGTTTCAGTGCCTGGTGTTTCAGTGCCTGGTGTTGATGAGGAATCCCGCTCGTTCGCGTTCCAGCCGCAGATCGGCCTTGAAGAGCCTGCTGAGCGGCGCGTACAGGGCGCGCACCAGCTCGTCGGTGACGACGGGCGCACCACCGGGGGCGTGACCGGCGGCGGGGGTGCCCGCGGCAGCGCCCGGCGCACCGTGGGCATCGGCCGTGGGACCGGGTTCCGGTTCGGGCTGGGACTCGGTTTCCGCCGCGGCCTCCTGGGGCGGATCCGGAGGCGGTGGTTCCGCGCTCTCCGTCTCGCGCTGCACGACAGGTGCCGAGTACGACGGCGGCGGCGACCCGAAGACGACGCTGCCGTCCGCCATCCGCTGGGCGACTCCGGCGGCCACGGCGGCCGAACCGGCCGTGGTGAAGGAGGTCTCGGAGCTCGCGGGGCCGGTGGACGGCGCGCCCCGGCTACCGGAACCCGGCAAGGAACGCGGCACCGGCGGCCCGCCCACTGCCTGACGTTGCAGGGCGGGACGGGGCGGGGACGGCGTACGCACCGCCTCCCCCGGAGCCATGGCCGTACGTTGCAACGCCGCCGGAAGGGAAGCGGACGGTGTCACCGAGGGCACGCCCTCCCCGTCGGACGTCCAGCGCACCGGAACGGAGTCCGGCACGGAGTACTGCGGAACGGACGGTGGCGAGTACGGCGACGTCCCGGGCATCGCCCCCGAACCGGCCGGGGGAACCGCGGCCGCCCCGTCCACGGCCGAACGCTGCACGGCGCCCGCACCGCCACCCGGCCCGGCCTGGAGCGTCACGGGCCGGTCGGCGAGCAGGGGCGCGACCGGGCCGGTGGGCGGGGGCGGCGCGAGGGGTGCCCACGCGGGCACGGCGGGCGTCCGCTGCACCGCCGGTGCCGGAGCCGCCGGTACGGGCTCCGACGCGGCAGGGAGCAGCGGGGAGTCCCCGAGCAACGGCGCGGTGGGCCCGCCGGGGCCGGCGGCCGGCTCCGGTGGACCGGACGCCCCGGAGAACACGACGGTCTCGACGGACTCAGCGGCCTCGGCGCCCCCGGACACCTCACCGGCTCCCCCGTCCGCCCCCGCCGTCTCCGGACCGTCGTGGGCGGCCTGCCGCTGCGCCGTGGGCGGCAGTGCGGACATGGGTGCACCGAGACCTGGCGCCCGCCGGGGCCGGTCCGGGGCCGGAGGCGGCACCGAACGCTGAACGGGCGGGGCCGGCGACGGCGCCGGGGCAGCGGACTCCGGCACCGGCTCAGGAGCCACGGCCGGTACGAGCGGCTGCTCGCCCACCAACCGGCGTACCGGCAACTCCGCCACGGCCGACTCCCCGGCCGACGTCATCGCGGGCGCACCCCCCGCGGCAGCACGCTGCACAGGCAGGGGAACGGACCTGGTCACGGACAGGGGCACGTACCCGGTCCGGACCGGCAGATCCGCCGGGCGCTCCACGGACCGCTGCACCGGCGACGGCAGCTCCGCGGTGACCGGGGCGGCCGGGGCGGTGATCCCGTGCACCAGCCCGGTGGGAGCGTCCGGGCTGACCAGATGCCCGAGGGGCGTACCGAGCGAGGTGTCCTGCCGGGTGGAGAGCGACCCCTGGAACCCGGATGGATCGATGACCAGATCCTGGGCGCCCAAGGTCCGCTGGATGGGCGGCAGTTCGGCCGGATCGACCCGCTCGCGCCGCACGGCCGCTGGAACGGCGCCCGCACTGCCCGCCTCCGCACCCGTCTCCGTACGCCCGCCGCCGCGCAGCCAGGACATCAGGCCCATGGATTTTCCCGCCCTCCCTGCGCTGTTCGCTACTGCCCGTTGAGGCGAGCGACCTGTGCGACGAACCTCAGTCGTTCCGGGTGTTCCAGGTCCAGCAGCTCATCGAGCGGCCAGTGGAAGTGATAGGCGAGGTACGCGACCTCCTCGTAGAGCAGGTCGGCCGCGTACGTCACGATTCCCCCAGGCGGCCACCGGCGAGATTCACCGCGAACTCCTCCTTGCAGGCCGGGCAGGAGACGGCGGCACGGGTGTGTCCCTCGGCGTTGATCCGCCGGTAGAAGTCCTGGAGGAAGGCCAGGTCGGAGGCGAAGAGGTCCTCGATGATTCCGGGGTGGATGTCGTCGATCGTGCCGATCCGGGTGACGACCCTGGCGATGAGCACGACCGAGAGGTACGCGGAGTTCTCCCGCACCCGGTCGTCCCGCAACGGCACGAGTTCGTCGCGCGCGGTCGCGAGCCGCATGACGCCCGTGTGGTGCACGGCGCCCGTCTCGTCGACGTACCCGCGCGGCAGCTCGAAGGTGAACTCGGTGCGCAGCGGCTCCCGTTGACCGGACCGCCGTTCCGTCCCCCCGGCCGGGTCCGGAGCGGGCGTCTCTGTCGTGCGTCGCATCAGTCGAGTTCCATGCTTTCGTACGTGATCGCGAGCTTCTCGGTCAGGACCGAGGTGTCACCGGCCTTGAGGGTCCCGATCTCCAGGGACTTCGGCCAGGCGTTGATGAGCTTGTAGCGCTTGATGGCGATGCCCTCGTGGTCGTACACGATGACCGCGCCGTTGCGGCGGGCCGCGGTCATCCGGCCGAACCGGGAGTCCTTGATCCACCGTTCGAAGCTGTTGTCCTCGGTGAGACCGCGGGTCACGGTCACCTCACCGGCCTTCGGCCTGCCGGGAAGCTTCTTGATGGCGTAGCGGCCGTCGGCGGTGTTCTGCTTCAGCTCGATGACGTCCTGCTCCATCTTCAGACCGCTGACCTCGGTGATCTGCTTGATGACGACGCTGTCGAATTCGAGGCCGAAGGAGGCCCCGACGGTGCTGTCGAGATCGGGAAGTGGCACAACAGGCTCCTTTACGGCTACGGCTCTTACCGCTTGGTGGACCTAGGGGGACCGGGCCCCGCTACTCGTCGACGCCGCCGGTGCCCCCGGTCAGCTGGGAGAGGCGGAAGACCACGAACTCGGCCGGCCTGACCGGTGCCACCCCGATCTCGCAGATGACCTGACCTGCGTCGATGCTCTCCGGCGGGTTGGTCTCGCGGTCGCACTTGACGTAGAACGCCTCTTCCGGGGTGAGCCCGAACAGCGCCCCCTTGCGCCACTCGTTGACCAGGAACGCCGACACCGTGCGCCGGATACGGGCCCACAGGGCGTCGTCGTTCGGCTCGAAGACGACCCACTGCGTGCCGGCGAGGATCGATTCCTCCAGGTAGTTGAAGAGGCGCCGGACGTTCAGATAGCGCCAGGCCGGGTCGGAGGCCAGCGTGCGCGCGCCCCAGACCCGGATGCCGCGCCCGGGGAAGGACCGGATGCAGTTCAGTCCGATCGGGTTGAGCAGATCGTGTTCGCCCTTGGTCAGCTGGGTCTGCAGGGCGACCGCACCGCGTACGACCTCGTTGGCGGGGGCCTTGTGCACGCCGCGCGACTCGTCGTTGCGGGCCCAGACCCCGGCGATGTGACCGCTCGGCGGTACGAGCCGGGCGCGCCCGGACGAGGGGTCGGCGACCCGGATCCAGGGGTAGTAGAGCGTGGCGTACTTGGAGTCGAAGTTGGCGCGGTCGGTGCGCCAGGCGCGGATCTGCTGCGGGGTCAGTCCCGGTGGCGGGTCGAGGATGGCGACCCGGTCGCCCATCAACTCGCAGTGGCTGATGAGTCCCTGCTGAACGGCGATGACCGACTCCAGGTCCAGCAGCCCGCGTTCGTACGCGCTCATCAGGTCCGGCACGGCGATGGTCGTGACCTCTTCGACCGCTTCGAGCCCGCCGAGCCCGGTCCGGCGGTCGGGATCGCCGACGTACAGCTCGGGGGTCAGCGCCCCGGCGGCGGGTGATGCGGGGGCGGCCGGGGCCAGGGTCACGCTCTGCGCCGTGGGCCTGGCCGGGGCGGCACCGCGCGCGGTCTCGCGGATCTCGATGAGCTCCGACTTGGCGTTGACCCGGGTGGCGACGTTCTCCTTGCTGCGCTTGGTCGTGACGCTCGCGTACGTCTCCGCGACCTGCCCGTCCCGCTTCACGACCAGCTGGAAGACGTCGGAGGGCGGATCGTCCCCCTCCACCTCGGCCACCTCCACGGTGATCTCTCCGGCCACGCCGGGCCGGGGCCTCACCGCGTACGGTCCGAGCTGCGTCTCCGACCCCGCGGGCAGCTGCCCGGGGCTCAGTTCGCCGTCCCCTTCTGCTGGCGGCTCGGTGCCGTCATCGATGCGCACCACGTAACAGACGCCGCCACCGTTGGCGAAGAACCCGTAGACGGCGGAGGCCAGATACGTACCGTCGACGAAGTCACCGAACGTGCCGGCGAACTGGCTCCAGTTGGTGATCAGCGTCGGCTCGTCGAACGGGCCCTTGTGGGCGAAGCCGACGAAGGCGGCGACCGAGGTGCCCACCCCTTCGATCGGCCGGGATCCGGACTCGATCTCTTCGACGTAGACGCCCGGGGACAGGTACGACGGCATGTGAGTCTCTCCTTGGCCGGGAACGCCCGCAATTCTCGCGACACCGGCGATCACCGGGAACGGACACACGGCCGCCCACCCGTGCACCGGCCCCTGCCCGATCAGGCAACGCCGTCGTGCTGTACGTGCCGCCGGGCGCTGCCCCCGACCGCGGTGCGCCTGCCCTGCGTACCGCGCGGGCACCGCGCACACCCTGGGACACCGACAGGGCACATGCGCGGCCGGGAGGGCGGATGAAGGCGGTTCCGGAGAAGGATCCCGCCGCTTCCGCGTCCGACGGCAGGGGTACCCCTCATCGCGAGAACGTGACACTCAAGCCCGAAGTGTCACGTTCCCAAACACCCCCACCCCACCGTCCACCGGCCGACCTTCCTGCTCCCGACCCCCGCAGCGTGCAACGCCTGCAACGCGCGGCGGGCAACAGGGCCGTCTCCCGGCTGGTCGCCCAGCGCTACACGGCCCCGGTGAAACCGTCCCCCGCCCAGGCTCCCGGCTTCCGCAAGGTCAAGGCGGACGTGGCGGCCAAGAAGGTCCGCCTGGCCGCACACACCCCCGCCGCCACCGAGTCCAAGTCCGCGCAGGACGCGGCTGTCGCACCTCCCGACGACAAGGAGGCGCAGGGCAAGGCGGCGAACGCCGAGAAGATGAACGCGGCGAAGCCCGGGGAGTTCAACAAGCAGGCGTTCATCGACGCGGTGAACAAGGCGATCGACGCCCAGGCCCCGAAGAACCTCGACCAGGCCGACAAGTTCTCCAAGTCCGGCAAGGCCGACCAGATCAAGGACGAGGTCGACGGCAAGGTCAAGGACGGCAAGGACTCCTCCGCCAAGGACATCGACACGGCCACCAAGGCCCCACCGGACACGGCGGCGGCCAAGGACAAACCCGTCACCCCGCTGACCCCCGACCAGCCCCCCGCCAACCCCGGCGCCCCATCCGCCACGGACGCGGTCCCGGACAAGCAGCCCGCCGCCGTAACCGACTTCTCCGAGGGCCCGGCCGCCAACGACCAGGCGATGGCGGACGCGGAGGTCACCGAGGACCAACTGGCCAAGGGCAACGAGCCCGAGTTCGACCAGGCCCTGTCCACGAAGAAGACCGCCGAGGCGGACTCCGCGAAGGCCCCCGCCAAGGGCAGGGCGGCCGAGGCCCAGCAGCTCTCCACCGCCAAGGCCGGGGCAGCGGCCTCCGGCGCCCAGGCCCTGAACGCCCTCACCGCGACCAGGGCCTCGGCAGGCAAACAGGTGGACGGCGGCAAGGGCGAAACGAAGTCCAAGGACGAGAAGAAGCGCGCCGAGGTCACCGCCAAGCTCCAGAAGGTCTACGACGGCACGAAGAAGGACGTCGAGGAGACCCTCTCCGGCCTCGACAAGAAGGTCGACGACAAGTTCACCTCGGGCGAGAAGGCAGCACGGGACGCGTTCACCGCCGACCACAAGCGCCGCATGAAGAAGTACAAGGACAAGCGCTACTCAGGCATGTTCGGCGGCGCGAAGTGGGCCAAGGACAAGCTGATGGGCATGCCGAAGGAGGCCAACAACCTCTTCCAGGAGGCCCGCAAGCTCTACGTGGCGCAGATGCAGACCGTCATCTCGTCCGTCGCCGACATCATCGGCACCGAACTGGGCAAGGCCAAGGCCCGCATAGCCAAGGGCCGAACGGAGCTGAAGGCCGAGGTCGACAAGCTCCCCGCAGACCTGCGCGAGTTCGGCCAGGAGGCCGCCACCGACTTCGCGGGCAAGTTCGACGACCTGGAAGCCACGGTCAACGAGAAGTCCGAACAACTGGTCCAGGACCTCGCCAACAAATACACCGCCGCCCTGAACAAGATCGACGAGGAGATCAAGAAGCTCCAGGAAGCCAACAAGGGCCTGGTCCAGAAGGCGAAGGACGCGATCGTCGGCGCCCTCAAGACGATCAACGAACTCAAGAACCTCCTGCTCGGCATCCTCGCCAAGGCCGCCTCCGCCATCATGAAGATCATCAAGGACCCCATCGGGTTCCTCGGCAACCTCGTCAAGGCGGTCGGCGCCGGCCTCAACCTCTTCATCACCAACATCGCCGAGCACCTCAAGACCGGCGTCGTCTCCTGGCTGCTGGGCACCGCGGTCAAAGCGGGCCTCGAACTCCCCCAGAAGTTCGACCTCAAGGGCATCATCCAGCTCATCGCCTCCCTCCTCGGCCTGACCTGGGACAACATCCGCGCCCGCATCACCCGCAAGGGCATCCCCGACGAAGCGATGACCGCCGTCGAGTCCTCCGTCCCCGTCGCGAAGAAACTCGCCACCGAGGGCCCCGCCGGCGCCATCAACGAAATCACCGAGGAAGCCGGCGACCTCAAGGCCACCATCCTCGAAAAACTCACCAGCTACCTGATCCCCACCGTCATCATCGCCGGGATCACCTGGATCGTCTCCCTCCTCAACCCCGCCTCCGCCTTCGTCCGCGCGGTCAAGGGAATCATCGACATCGTCACGTTCATCGTGAACCAGGGCGCCCAGATCGTGGAATTCGTCAACGCCGTCCTGGACGCGGTCATCGCCATCGCCAACGGCGGCTCGGCTGGCGTCCCCAAGATGGTCGAAACCGCCCTCGCCGCCAGTGTCCCGCTCCTCATCGGCTTTCTCGCCTCGCTCCTCGGGATCGGCAGCCTCGCCAACAAGGTCAAATCCGTCTTCCACGCGGTGTCCCGCCCCGTCAACAGGGCCATCGACAAAATCGTCAACTTCATCGCCAAAAAAGGCAAAGCACTCTGGGACAAACTCAAGGGCACGGGGAACAAGGGTCAAGAATCAAAAACAAAAAAGGATCCAAAAATTCGAGAAATAGTGGCTGCAGATATCAATTCAGCCATCCCCGACGGGACGCCTGACGAGAAAGTCACGGCAACACTTCGTTCGATATTTTCGAAGCGTCGAAACCAGGGCCTCGACATGCTTGAGGCCAAACCTTCACCCTCTCACCCCGGCCAATTTGACATCTCAATGGCCGCCAGTCCGGTTACGCTAATTCGGTCCGCTAAAATCGACCCTGGCAAGCCGACAATACGAGATGTAATAAACGGAAAACGCTACCCAGAGGCAACCTTTGATGTCCCGAAAGACGTCTGGCTGAGCGGAAAAACCACGATGGAAGATGGAAAAAAGATTGGATACGGAGACACATTCGCAATTGGCACCCTCCACACCCCGACGAGGTTGACAGCATTCGACAAGACCGGCAGCGGGAATAAACTTCACGCGGAAGAAGTTCTCTGCCAAGACCTGCTGGACAATTGGGATAATTACGTCGGTAGTCGATCGGAAGAAATCGAACCAGGGCAGGCCAACCCCAAGGCCCAACTCGTCTTGAAGACCACGCGAAGCCCATGCGGGCGCTGCGCACCTCAAATTGGAGGACTACGAAGTTTCGCCAAGAAGGAGAAGAAATGGGATCTCGGAATAGAGGTTCAATCGATTGGCCTATATCATGGCAAGGTGATCGACCCCAGCACGGGGCAGCCAATCAAAGGCAAGGGAGCAAAAGGTCAGGAAGTGACGTCAGGTCCAGGTGTAGGAGTAGAAGGACTCAAGCGGCTGAAGGCGTGGGGAATTGACGTTGTGGAGTTAACTATAGCGGACCCCACCATCAAAGCAGAGTTGGCAAAACTCGGACCGAAGGACCGCCTCAAGGTCGCTGACGCAATTTCCGGGTGGAATACGAAGCTAAGGGACGAGCTCAATGAGCTCAAGAACGTGAAAGTGACTCTCAAAAAATTCTAGAGCCCACTAACTCTCTTCCACTGCAGCGGCAAACTCCAACAACACGGCAATCCCACCCGCAATTCGCCGTACCACATCACTAGGGTCCGACTCGCTAAGCCTAGTGACTTCCGGGAGAAATTCAACCCAGTGAGTGTATTGCGGAACGATAAGTGCGGACTCGCGAATATCATCCCTCTCGGAACGAAGTCCATCAATTGCCAAGTCAAAGACTTGGCGATCATATTTACCCATCAAGCACGCAATGAATCTGTAACCACGCCGAACACTCGCTTCACTCTGATTTAGATCCAACTTCGAAATCGCCGCAGCCCTGTCGTGGCAGTGGAAATTTTCACGAATCTTCGATTCGGCATCACCTGTCAATGATTCGATAATTTCTACGTATTGACAACGAATTACTGTGTCGTCAACAAATTTGACGCCCCCTGCTGGAGTCCTCCATGCGACGCTGGGACGATCCTCGTCAACATCGGCATCGGGATCGCCCACATCGTTTAGCACCCAAGACCGCTGAATGCTGGCGAAATAGCTGAATGCGTCAACCGAGACTTCCCCTGTAAAGACAAGTCGATTGGAGTTCATAATCAACCCTTCACCCTCCGTAGCGCGAGTAGTGCGATTGTACCCGTAGCTCAGAAATCAACAAGGGGATCAGCCGGACTACAGGGTCCGCAAGATAGATTCGATCTCGTTACGCGACAGACCGAACTCGCCGTCGTCGAATTTCAGCGGATCGGCCGCTTTCCAAAGATCGACGATCTTAATGTGCGTACCGTGTCGGCCAGAGACAGACCGTGTCGAGTCCTCAGCCTCTTCAGCGCCGCCGCTACCGCGCTTGGGCTATCCGTCCTGTCATCCTGGCGCAAACCGACGCTACACGGGCGAGGTCCGCCGCGGCTTCCCTCGATCTGCTGTGCGTTGCGGGTTCGCCACGTTCTGATGACGACTCAGCCACGTGAAATGAGTGATGTTCCCCGACTGGGCTCCGATACCCCTTGCTGCTCGCCGGAGTGCTCGATGTCTTCCTCCCCCAGGGCCGCTGAGGTCGCCACCGGTCTCTGCACAGGCCTCGCTCTCGACCCGCCGGAGAGGGCAGCCTGGCGCCGCCGACGCCGACCTCAACAGCCCTGCGACCGCCTTCTGTCCCGGACTTGTCCCGGACGGAGATTCAGTTACCCGGCATCGGTAAGCACCTGGTTCTGTGGTTTCAGGCATACCGCCGGTCCTGGACTCCTTGAGTGAGATGCAGTGTGATCGCAAACCCCCGAACTCAGGCTCGGGGATGCGCTGCACTCACCTACTGCACGAACATCCCGGGGCCGGATGCCGCCAATTCAAAAGAGCGACCACATCTACTCGTTTGCCGGCCGCTCGACTAGAAATCTCGTGGGGGAATGAGAATGAAGAAAGAAATGGTGCACCTCGGTGAGCACTGCAGGGCGGCCGACGGAAGGTTCCTCGCCGCGGGGCGCTGCCCCTGGGGTAGGAAGGCCGTCTTTCCGAACCGGGTGGCGCTGGCGATCGCCCGATGCGGAGCTGGTTCCACGAGGCCGACCCGGGACGCGGACCGGCTGTCAGGCGCCGGTCACTTGCACGGGCAGCGACTTCAGGCCGTTGATGAAGTTCGACACCAGGCGCCTCGGTGAACCCGCGGGTTCGAGCGATGCCGGAAGGGCTCGGCACGTCTCCTCGTACAGGGCTCGGAGCTGAAGCCGTGCGAAGTGGGCGCCGAGGCAGACGTGTGGGCCGTCGCCGAAGGAGACGTGGGGGTTGGGTGTGCGGGTGAGGTCCAGGGCGTACGGGTCCGGGAAGACGCGTTCGTCGTGGTTGGCGGAGGCGTGGAAGACGACCACCTTGTCGCCGGTGCGGATGCGGGTGCCCGCCAGCACCGTGTCCTCGCGGGCCGTGCGGCGGAAGGTGAGGACCGGGGGGTGGCGGCGCAGGAGTTCGTCCACGGCCGTCGGGAACCCCACCTCGCCCTCGCGCAGGCGGCGGTACGCCTCGGGGTTCTGCGCCAGGAGGTGCAGGCCGCCGGGGGCCGCGCTGCGTACCGTGTCGTTTCCGGCGATCACCAGCAGGAAGAAGAACATCTCCAGCTCGGGAGCGGTCAGTTCGGGGTCCGTGGCCAGGGACGTCATCACGTCGTCGGCGGGGTGGCGGCGCTTGTGGGCGGCCAGGGCGTGGGCGTAGTCGAACATGTCGCGCAGGGCGGACGGTGACCGGGGATTGAGCGGTTTGCCGTCCGGGCCGACCTCCGGGGTTCCGGCCTCGTCGGGGTCCTGATAGCCGATGACGCGCCGGGTCCAGTGGAGGAGGAGCGCGCGGTCGGTGTCCGGTACGCCGAGCAGGTCGGTGAGGTTGAGCAGGGCGTAGTCGTCGGTGACCTGGGTGACCAGGTCGCAGATGCCGTCGCCGGCCCGTGCCTCGGTGACCGCGCGGGTGAGCAGGGAGCGGGCGCGTTCGCGGACGACCGCCTCGAAGCGGTCGATGCGCTTCGGGGTGAAGGCGCGGCTGACCAGTACACGCAGGCGTCGGTGGTGCGGTGGGTCCTGGTTGAGCATCATGCGGCGGATGAACGGCAGGTCGGCGGGGTCCGGGTCGCGGATCTGGGTGGCGCCCACGTACGAGGAGTACGTCGCGGAGTCCTTCAGGACCCGGACCACGTCCTCGTGCCGGGTGACCGCCCAGAAGCCGGGGCCCGCCGGCCAGCCGAGTACCTCCGGCTCCTCCTGCCATGCCACGGGGTGGTGGTCACGCAGGTGGCGGTAGCGGTCGTGGGGGATGCCCTGCCCGTACTGCCTGGGGTCGAAGACGTCCGGTACGGCCCCGGGCCCGGAATCGGTCATGCCTTCGCCTCGCCGGCCTCCGCGTCCACGTCCGCGTCCGCGTCCGCCCGCAGGAAGTCCTCCACCACACGGATCAGGTCGAGTGGGGCCTCGTCCATCGCGTAGTGGCCGCACGACGGCAGCTCCACCAGTTCGGCCCGGGGGAACCAGCGCATCCAGGTGGCGCGCTGCAACTCGGCGGAGAGGGCCGGGTCCAGCGCGCCCACGACGGCGAGGGCGGGCACAGGTGAGCCCTCGACCTGGTCGTGGAAGTCCTCGCCCGCCCAGGAGTCCAGCCAGGCCCGGAACGCCTTCGCGTCGCTGCACGCGATCGAGCGGCGCACCATGCGGTCCAGCCAGCCCGCCGGGCGCCGGCCTCCGGTGGTGGTGTCGAGGATGATCCGGCGGTTCTGCGGGGTGTGCGCCGCCGCGGCGAACAGTTCCCACTGCTCGGGCGGGAGCGGAAGGCCTGACGCGGGGACGGGCGAGACCCCGACGATCCTGCGTACCCGGCCCGGCGCGGCAGCCAGCGTCCGCTGAATGACGGAGCCGCCCATCGAGTGCCCGATCAGCGAGAACCGCTCCCAGCCGAGCCGGTCGGCCAGCGCGAGCACGTCCTCGGCCCCCTCGGCCGTGGTGTACGCGCCACCCGTGTCCCGGGCCTCGCCGTACCCCCGCAGGTCCACCACCGCGTACTGGAAGGCGCCGAGGTCGAGATCCGGCAGCACGGGGGCGTACGCGGAGCGGTCGGCAAGCCAGCCGTGCACCGCGATCACCTTGTGCGGGCCGTCGCCGTGCAGTTCGTGAGGCAGAACAGGCAATGCGGTCACGCTGACTCCCGTCGTCGTACGGAGAGGAACCGGGCGATCACCGACCGGCTCCGACCACGGTGGCGGCAAGCTCGACTTCGCGCAAGGCTCTCTACGGGCAGGCGTGATTCAAAAACAGAGTTCGGGAACAGAGGACGTGCCAGCTCCTGCGGGGCTCGGCAGGCCACCCGTTCGGGGGACAGCTGACACGTTTCGACCTCGCCTCGCCCGCAGCATGCCAGCGTACTAGTATGCATACGTACTGCATGGCGAGGGCATTTGTCCTGGAGCCTTGAAATGGTGGGCGAGGTTCGCGAGTGGCTGCTCGGATTACGAAAGGCTGATCGGGCCACGGCTCGGCTTGTGGGGCAGGCTCTCCAAGCGCTTGTCGAGGAAGGGCCCGACCTTGGACGCCCTCTGGTGGACAGGATCAAAGGGTCGTCGATACACAACCTCAAAGAACTGCGGCCCGGCTCTGGCGGGACGAGCGAAATTCGCATCCTGTTCGTCTTCGACCCCGACCGCAACGCGGTCCTCTTGGTCGCCGGCAACAAGTCGGGAAGATGGCGTGAGTGGTACAGCCAGTCGATCCCCGTAGCCGAGGGGCGCTACGACGACTGGTTGGCACACTTGGCTCAGCGACAGAAGGGCACGTCGGAATGACTACTTTCCACTCCTGGGACGAAGTGAAGAACGAGGTCTTCGATGCAGAGGATCTTGAGGAGATCGAGCGCGGAGCCCATCGCATGGTGGCCGAGGCGCGCGCGCATCGGCTGGTCGAGATGCGGAAACAGCTCGGTCTGACGCAGAGCGAGATCGCTGATCGTATGCACGTGCGGCAGGAGCGGGTGTCGGCCATTGAACGTGGGAGGACAACAGCCACGGAGGTCGGAACCATCGCCGCGTACATTGCCGCGCTCGGCGGGCAGTTGGAGATCGTGGCCGACTTCAACGGCTCCCGTGTCGTGATCGTCTGACGCCGTGCCTGACCGGCTCGTCCGGGCACAGCGAGCGGATCTTCCAGGCGGTCGACGGATATCGGCCGCTCAGGTCAGCAGTTCCAGATACGGGCCGAACTCCGACGCCAGGGTCAGCCGGCCCAGCTTCTGGTACTCGCGCTGGATCGCGTGGATCAGCGTCGGCATCGTCACCGGCTCGCCCGTGTCCGCCGCCAGGTACGCGGACGTCACCGCGATCGAGCGGATGTTGCCACCCGCCAGCTCGAAGTTCTCCGCGCAGAAGGCGAGGTCCAGGTCCTTGTCCCGGGGGAGTACGGGGCCCAGGCAGCGCTCCCAGAGGACCAGGCGCTGTTCGGGGTCCGGGACCGGGAAGTCGATGACGAGGTCCAGGCGGCGGGTGAACGCGTCGTCCAGGTTGGCCCGGAGGTTGGTGGCGAGGATGGCCAGGCCGTCGAAGGACTCCATGCGCTGGAGGAGGTACGCGCTCTCGACGTTCGCGTAGCGGTCGTGGGCGTCCTTCACGTCGGAGCGTTTGCCGAAGATCGCGTCCGCCTCGTCGAAGAGCAGGACGCCGTTCACGCCCGCGGCCTCCGAGAAGATGCGCTCCAGGTTCTTTTCCGTCTCGCCCACGTACTTGTCGATCACTGTCGCCAGATCCACCGTGTAGAGGTCCAGGCCCAGGTCCGCGGCGATGACCTCCGCCGACATCGTCTTGCCGGTGCCGGAATCACCGGCGAAGAGGGCGGACACCCCCCGTCCGCGGCCGCCGCCGGGGCGCATGCCCCACTCCCCCAGGACCCGGTCGCGATGGCGCGCGCGGGCGGTGAGTTCGCGGAGCTGGGCGTGGGTGTCGGGCGGGAGGACCAGGTCGTCCCAGGTGACGGTGGGTTCGATGCGGCGGGCCAGCCGGTCCAGGCCCGCCGCGTTCTGGGCGCGGGCGCCCTGACGGACGTGGTCGGGGGTGAGGACGCCGCCGTCCAGATGGGTGGTCTGGGCGGCGCCCCGGGCCGCGCGGGTGATCTGTTCCGGGGTGAGGAGGAACGGCGCGAGCAGCCGGTCCACGTCGACGGTCCCGGGTACGGGGGCCTCGTACGCGTCGGTCCACAGGGCCGCTCTGGTCGAGGGTTCCACGCGTGGGGCGTGCAGGAGCAGGGGCGGGGCGGCGGACCAGGACGCGTCCCAGGGGGCCCGGCCCACCAGGACCGTGGGGACCGGGGTTCCGGTGAGCAGCCGGAGGAGTGCGGGGTGTTCGCGGCAGACCGCGTCGATCGGGGCGCAGACCACGCCCGCACCGGTCAGCCTGGCCTCGCGGACCAGGGAGCGGACGGCCTCGGCGGGTGACGGGTCCTCGGCGAGGCGCGCCAGGTCCAGGCCCAGGACCCGGTGGCCCGCACGGGTCAGCGCGGAGGCCGCGAGGGCGGTGCCCGCACCGCCCTGGTCCTCGCGGAGGTAGGCCAGCGAGGCGCCGTGGGCGAGGGCCCCGGCGAGCGGCGCCGGGTCTCCGACGCCGGGTACGGCGTGCCAGGGGGCGAGGAGGTCGGCCAGCCGGGGATCGGGGGTGTCGTCGCCCAGGAGGTGGGCGGTGACCCGGTCGGGGACGCGCAGTGCCCGGCTCAGGAACGGACGGTCCAGGTCCTCGACCAGGAGGAGGCGGCCCTCGCGGAGCGGGGCACGGGCCGCGAGCCGGCCGCGAGCCACCTGGTCGGCGGGGGAGAGCCCGCACAGGCCGAGCGCCAGGCCGATGGACGGGCGGCGGCGGGTGACGTCGTCGTTCAGGTACCCGTAGAACGCCTCGAAGCGGTCGTCGAGATCCGGTACGAGCGCGATGAGGAGGATCTCGACGTCGAGTGCGGTGAGGCCGAACTCGGCGGCCAGGGACGTGAGTCCGGTCGGCTCGGCCGGCGCCTCGACGGGGTCCGGCACGGGGTACGGGAAGGCGCGGGCCTCGTCCTCGTCCAGCAGGCGGGCGATGTTCTCGTCCGTGAGGTAGAGGCCGCGGAAGGCGTCGTCCGGGTCCGGGTCGGTGAGCTGCCGGGCCTCGACCGCCCGTCGGATGCGCTGCTCGACCGCTACCGCGCGGGCGAGGAGGTGGCGCAGGTTCGGATCGCCCGCGGTGGTCATTCGGTGCTGTCCTCCGTAACGGCCTCGCGGGACTTCGTACCTGACGCGCTGGGCTTCGTACCGGACCCGCGAGACTTCGTACCGGACTCACGGGATCCCGTACCGGACTCGCCGGATCCCGTACCGGACCCACGGGACCCCGCACCGGTACCGGGCTCTCGTGGGTCCCCGCCGGCTCCCCGGGTCTCCACGATCCGGAGGGACAGGCCGCGTCGTCGTTCCGCGTCGGGGATGCGCGAGGCGGCGCCCCCGCCCGGCCGCCCCGGGCGTCCGCCGTAGACCGGGAGACCCCCGCGGCCCGGCGTCGGCTCCGATACCGGCTCGGTCGGCTCGGGTACGTCCCCGAAACGGGTCTGGAGCCCCTCGTCCCCCACCGGAGGACCCACCACATAGCTCGGCGACGCCGTCACCGGCACGCTGACCACCAGGTCGAGCGAAGGCTTCAACTCGCCGCCCAGCGCGCTCCACACGTCGGCGAACGAGCGGTCCTCCGGTGGCGGCAGTGCGATCGACATCGGTACCGGCGCCCCGATCTCGGCCAGGGTGCCCGCCAGCCGTTCCGGGGGCAGCGCCTCGTAACGCAGCAGGCAGCCGAGCAGCGAGGAGAGCAGCCGGTGTTCGTCCTCCGGGCGCTTCGTCCATGCCGTGATCAGGTACGACAGCTTGAAGAACCGGGGCGGGCGGCGACGGGCGATGATCGTGCCCCGCTCGTCGTAGTCGTTGTGCAGACCCCGCTCGCGCCTGCGCATGTCCTCGCGGATGTCGTAGAGATACAGGTTGACCATGGGCGCGTTGACCTTCGCCGCCCATTCCCGGGTCGGGGCGTCGAAGACCACCGCGATCTGGCCGCCTTCGAGTACCTCCGCCCTGATCAGCGCCCGCAGTACGTCGTCGACCTCGTGGATCACCCGATCACTCCCGTGCGGTCATCAGCCATACGGCCACCGGCCCTGCAGTCACCGGCCCTGCAGTCATCAGCCCTGCAGTCGCCGGCCATGCGGCCACCGGCCCTGCGGTCATCAGCCCTGCGGCCACCAGCCACGCGGTCACCGGCCGGGCGGTCACCGGCGCTCATGCGCGGCCCGCGAAGTCCGGTGGCTGGAGATTCCGCTGCACCACCAGGACCGGTTTCTTCAGCCGGGCGAGGTCGCGAGAGTCCGCCCGCAGCTCGCGCGGGCCGAGCTTGTCCTTGCGCAGGACCAGGACCTGGACCTCGAAGGTGCCGTCGCGGCCCACCGTGGCCGTCGCCCCTCCGGGGGTGATCCCGGTGTTCCACGTGAAACGTACGGTCGCGCCCGGCGGGTAGTCCTTGCCCCGGGCCAGTACCGGCTGGCCCGGCTTGGCGACCTGCGGGGTGACGGTCAGCGAGGGTTTCAGGACGCGCAGCCGGTCGGTGTCCTGGTTGTTGGCCTTCCGGCGGTCCGGCAGCGTGCCGCGCACGGTGGCCCGTACGTCCCCGGTGACCGCCGCGCGGTACGTACCGGTCTGGGTCACCTCGATGCGGCCACCGGCCGGAATGGTGCACGGTTTCGCCGCCGTGCAGCGGGTCAGGGCAGACAGGCTGCGGTCCTTCCCCTTGGAACCCTTGGACGTTTCGGGCCAGGCGGAGCCCATGACCACGCCGGTCGCCGGGTCCGGACCGGCATTGGTGACCACGAAGCGGGCACGGGCCGGGCGGCCGGTGTACGTACGGTCGGGGCTGACGTCGACCTTCATCGACACATCCGCCGACGGCGGGACGGGAGCCTCCAGGACCTCGATCTCCGCCGTGTCCGTCCCCGTGTTGCCCGCCGAGTCCGTCGCCGAGCAGGTCACCGTGGTGCGGCCGACCGGGAAGAGCGAACCGGAGGCAGGGGTGCAGGTCACCGGTAGCGTGCCGTCGGTGGCGTCCTGGGCGGTGGCGGCGTACGTCACGCGCGCACCCTGCTTGTCCTTGGCCCGGACGGTCAGATCGTCCACGGTGACGACCGGCGCGTCGATGTCGTTCACATCGATGTTGATCTGCTCCTGGAAGTCCGGGTCGGCCGCCGCGGCCGGCCCGATCGTTTCCGCGCCCGGGGCCTGGGTGCCCATCAGGAACTGGACGGTGCAGCTCAGCCGGGTGCCCTGGGGGGCGTCCGCGGAGACGTCGATGTTCTCCGCGAAGTGCGCGGTCTCCCCGCTGGTGAGCTGCTGGGTGGGCGGGTCGAGGCTGACGGACAGATGCGGATCGCAGTTGTCCAGGCGGTAGCTCACGTTGGTGGGAAGGTTGTTGAAACCTTCGATGATGGCGTCGGTGACACCATCGCCGGGAATTCCGGTCAGCATGCGGCCGTTGGTGGCCTCGGCGATCCGCTTGGCCTGGTCGGGCTCGTGATACGGGTCCTGGTAGCTGGGGCTTTTGTATCCGTTGCCGTTGAGCCCGTCACCGTTCTCGGTCGTCACATCGACGGCGATGACCCGTACCCCCTTGTCCTGGAGCGCGAACACCGCTTCCTCGTAGGGGATCTTGTTGCTGGGGTTGTGGCTCGACGCGTCGCCCACCAGGACCACGACCGGACTGGCGCCCTCGCGGAAGACCGTGCTGCCGTCCGCGCCGTTGGCCACCTTCCACAGCGCGTAGATCCAGTCCTCCGACGGCCCCTTGCTCTTGTATCCGCGGGAGGTGTCCAGCTTGCCGACACCCTTCTGTACGTCGTCCAGGTTCGTTGTCAGCCCTTGGAGGACGGCGAACTCCGCCGTCGGTTCGTCCTTCTCGTCCCCGTAGGTGGCCACCGCGAAGCGGGAATCCGGCTGCTGTGCAAGGACCTTCGCCGTGATGTCCTTCAGACCGTCCTGTACATCGCCGATCGGGTCGCCCATGCTGCCCGTGCCGTCCACCAGCAGGACCACGTCCGGCCTCGGCGGGATCGCCGGCGTACGCACCTGCTTGTCCACGCCCGTGGAGCCGCCCGGGTCCACCGCGTCGGTGAACTCGGCGGGCGTGACCCAGGGTTCGGGCACCGCGACCGTCGGTTCATCGGATGTGACGGCCGAGCCGGGGGCGATGCCGCCGGCCATGAGAAGCAGGGCGAGGGCCGGGATCCGGAGCGCGGTGAGGGTGCGGCGCGAGGCGGACGGCCGGGACCGGGCCGATCCGTCCCGCCGCGACCGCGGCGCCCGCCGAAGCGGCTGGTACCAGCGCACGGAAGTCCTCCCCCACCCTCGCCCGATCCGGCACACCGGACGTCAGGGTCCTGTACCGGCGGCGGACGCGCAGCGGTGCGGGAGTCACACCCCCGGGAAGCCCCCGCTGCCCGAAAGGGCAGCGGGGGCAGCGGGCGCACCGAGGAGATCTACCGGAGCTGCGGGGCGGGTCGGCTGCTCAGATCAGCCCCTGCCGCATCGCGTACGCCACCGCATGCGACCGGTTCCGCAACTGCAGCCTGGTCATCACCGAGTGCAGCACGTTCTTTATGGTGCGCTCGGAGTAGGCCAGCTTCGTCGCGATGTCCGCGGTGTCGTACCCCTCCGCGACCAGCCTCAGCACATCCACCTCGCGCGCCGCGAGACCGGTGAAGTGCAGCCCGCGCGGGCCGAGCACCTGACCCTGGAGGCGGCCCACCTCCTCCAGCAGCCGTCCCAGCAGGTCGGACGGGAGATGGCCCTCGCCCCGCGCCACCGTCCCGATGACCTGCACCAGATGCTCCGGAGTCGCCTCGGAGCGCCTGACCACACCGGCGACACCGCACTCCGCGGCGCTCACCAGCTTCTGCTCGTCGATGTCCGTGGTGACCAGAACGGTGCGTGAGGTGCTGGTGCGCTGGATGTGGCGCAGCATCGTCAACACCGCCTCGTCGACCGTGTCCACGACGACGACCACGATCCGGGGAGAGACGTCGCCCTCCCCCCACTCCGTCACGCTGACCTCGGGCCGGGTCCGCAACTGGCTGGCCACGCCTGCTTGCGAGATCGGATCCTGGGCCCGTAATGCAACAGTGATGCGCTCCATGGCAATGCTCCCCCTGGGCAACAGCCGATGGCGTCACGTCGATCACAACCAGCACGGCTGTTTTCGTATGCCTCACTCGTCTGAGGCGGTCAAAAGATGCCCGCGTATCCCTACAGGGAAACAAAAAGGCCGATCCGGGCACAGAATCTGCCCGGAAGTGTTCCTTCACGGCCGATGTCGGCGTTCGACGGCGAACCTACGGTGCCGCCTATGAGTCTCACGGCAAGCCTCGACGATTCGTCCGTCACTGCCGCACCGGGCGAGGAGACGGCCCTCCCCCTGCGGATCCTCAACTCCGGCAGCACCGTCGAGGAGTACCGCTTCGAGGTGGT
Source organism: Streptomyces sp. NPDC001890 (assembly GCF_042891445.1). Taxonomy (NCBI): domain Bacteria; kingdom Bacillati; phylum Actinomycetota; class Actinomycetes; order Kitasatosporales; family Streptomycetaceae; genus Streptomyces; species Streptomyces sp. NPDC001890. The sequence goes on from NZ_JBIATE010000003.1 coordinate 42,831, forward strand.
CGGCGCCTGTGCCGCCTGGTCGACGGTCGAGCCGGCGACGCTCTCCCTCTATCCGGGCGACTCGCAGACGGTTTCCCTCGTACTGCGCCCGCCCCGGGACTCGACCGTACCGGCGGGCGAGACGCCCTTCGGGATACGGGTGGTGCCCACCAGCGAGCAGGGCGACACGGTGGTGCCCGAAGGGCGGGTGACCGTACTCCCCTTCACCGAGACGACCGCCGAACTGGTACCACGCAGTTCGCACGGCGCCTGGCGCGGCAGGCATCAGCTCGCCGTCGACAACCGGGGGAACGCCCCCCTCACCGTGCGGCTGGGCGCCCAGTCGGGCACCGAGCGGGCACGGGTCTCGTTCGCGGCGGACTCCCTGGTGATCGCGCCCGGCCGGGCGGAGTTCGGGAAGGTACGGATCCGGCCCGCCAAGCGCGTGTGGCGCGGCATCCCGGTCACGCATCCCTTCCAGCTGGTCGCCACCCCGGAGGTGGCCGAGGGCGAGGCCCCGGTCGCACCCGTGGTCGTGGACGGCACGTACCAGCAGGAACCGATCCTGCCGCGCTGGCTCCCCCGGGCGCTGATCACCGCGGCCGTTCTGCTGATCGCGCTGGTGGGGCTCTGGTACGCGCTGCTGCGCCCGGCCGTGAAGTCGGCGGCCCGCGAGGCGATCACCCCGGACGCGGTACGGTCCGCCGCCGCGGCCGACAAGAGCAAGGCGCCCGAGAAGGGGTCCTCGGCCGGTGCGTCGTCGGGCGGGGGCGACTCCTCCGGGGCGAACGGAGGCTCGCCGAAGCCCAGCCCCTCACCGAGCCCCGGTGCGGACTCCGACGCGTCGGCCGCCGCCCCGACCAGTGCGCAGGTGCAGGTCAGGGACTCGGTGGGCGGCGGGTCGAACAGCTCGACGGCCCTCCAGGTGCCCGCCGGACACACGTTCCAGCTGACCGACATCGTGGTCCAGAACCCGCAGGGCGACGCGGGAACGCTCGTGGTCTCCTCGGGCCGGGACGCGCCCGTGCTCCGACTGGCGCTGGAGAACTTCCGGGACTCGGACTACCACTTCGTCACGCCGATCCTGGTGCCCGCCGGGGGCAAGGTCACGATGACCGTGGACTGCCGGAAGATCGGCAAGCCGGTGAACGCGCCGACGCCCGCGCGGTGCTCGGAGTCGCTGTTCCTCGGCGGCACGATGAAGACGGACACGGCGGACTGACGGGGCCGGGCGGCCCACATCAGTCGGCGCCGCCCACCGGAGCACCGCCCACCGGAGCACCACCCCGCCCCTCCCTCACTCCGGCGGAGCCTCTTCCTCCTCCTCGGCCCCTTCCTTCGCACGCTGCACGAACGAGCCCTGCACATCGGCCGGTTGCTCGTCCTCGTCCTCCGTCGCGGCCCGCTGCACGGACGCCCCCGGCCCCGGGGCGGCGGCCGAAGCGGGAGCCGAATCCGAAGCGGGGGCCGGCGCCGGAGCCGGGTCCGACAGCACCCGGTCGGCATTCGCGACGGCCTCCCGCTCGAACCGGTCGGAGGGGTCGCTCACCCGGATCCCGCCCGCCGCCTCCGTACCGTCCACCGGGCCGTTGCGCTGCTGGATCACATGGGTCAGCTCATGGGCCAGCGTGGTGCGGCCCTGCGGCGTGGACGGGTCGTAGGCGTCCCGCTGGAAGACCACGTTGTTCCCGACGGTGTACGCGTGGGCGCCCACGCCCTTCGCGGACTCGTGCGCGGCGGAGTCCGTGTGAATGCGTACGTCGGAGAAGTCCGCCCCCATCCGCCCCTCCAGGTCGGCGCGGGTGTCGGTGTCCAGCGGCCGCCCGCCGCCCGACGAGACCACGTCGTGCACGGGGGAGCGCTCTTCCTCCTCCTTGCGCTGGAGCATCGACCCCACGGCGCTGTTGCCGACCGCCCGTTGGAGCACGCTCATGCCGCCGGCCCCGACCACATCGGGCCGCCCGGTGGCCGCCGCACGGTAGAGGTGCGGGGTGTCCGCCGGCTCCCGGCCCTCGGACGCCCGCGAGGCGTGCACCGGCTCGTCGTGCTCATGCCCGTGCCCGTGATCCCGCTCGTGGTCGTGGTCGTGTTCCTGGTCCCATTCCGGTGCGTGCATCATCATCTCCCCTGACCGCGCCCCGGTCGATGGCGCGTCGTGATGGCCTCACCACTCCACCTTCACGACGCCCCACTGCCCCGTCCAGCCCGGACCCCGCCGGCCGGGGGCAGCCGGTGCTGCCCCTTCGGGCAGCCGCTGCGTCCGTACGGCAAACGGCTGCACCGGCGGGCAGTGGAGTGGCCGGGCCGCACCGCCGTCGGGATGATCGGTGGCATGACCAAGAGCAACGTGGCCAGGAGCGGCAAGGGCAGTGAGAAGGACCAGGGCATCACCACCCTCCGGATCGCCCAGGAGCCGAAGGCGGACGAGCTCCTCGCGCGCAGTCCGCTCGCCGCGCTGGTGGGCATGCTGCTGGACCAGCAGGTGCCGATGGAGTGGGCCTTCTCCGGCCCGTACTCGCTGGCGCAGCGGATGGGCGGCGACGATCTGGACGCCCATGAGATCGCCGCTCACGACCCGGAGGCCTTCGCCGAACTCTTCACCACGAAGCCCGCCCTGCACCGCTATCCCGGTTCCATGGCCAAGCGGGTCCAGCAGCTGTGCCAGTACCTGGTGGCGGAGTACGACGGCGACGCCGGCGCGGTGTGGAGCGATGTCTCCGACGGTGCCGAGCTGCGGAAACGGCTGAACGCGCTGCCCGGGTTCGGTACCCAGAAGGCCCAGATCTTCCTGGCGTTGCTGGGCAAGCAGTTCGGGGTCCGGCCGAAGGGCTGGCGGGAGGCGGCGGGACCGTACGGCGAGGCCGGCTCGCACCGGTCGGTCGCCGACATCACCGGCCCGGATTCGCTCGCCGAGGTCCGCGCGTACAAGCAGCATGCGAAGCAGGCGGCCAAGGCCGCCAAACGCGCCGCCGAAAAGTAGCCCCCGCCTCCTCCCCCTACCGCCTGCGGCGGGCCGTACCGAAGAGCGACCGCGAGATCTCCCGGCCCAGCTGCGTACCGACGGACCTGGCCAGCGACCGGAACATCCCGCTCGCCACCACCTGCTCGACCAGCGAGGCATCCTCCTCGGCCGCCGCCCCGCCCGCCTTCCCGGCCCCGCGCGCCCCCTCACCACGGACCGCCTCCTCCACCGCGGCCCGATCCGCGGCCTCCGCGGCCCTGGCCGCCGCCTTCGCCGCCTCCGCTTCCGCTTCCGCCTCCTGACCGGCGCTCAGCTTCTCGTACGCCGACTCCCGGTCCACCGCCTGCGCATACCTCCCGTACAGCGACGACCCCTTCACCGCCGCTTCGAGCTCCGCCGCCGGCCACGGCCCCATCAACGACCGCGGTGCCCGCAGCCGGGTCGCCGCGACCGGCGTCGGCGCACCGTTCTCGCTCAGCACCGTGATCACGGCCTCGCCGATGCCCAGCCGCGTCAACAACTCCTCCAGGTCGTACGGCGAACGAGGGAATGTTCTCGCCGTCGAGCGCAGCGCCTTCGCATCGTCCGGGGTAAAAGCGCGCAGCGCGTGCTGCACCCGGTTCCCGAGCTGCGCCAGCACCTCCGCCGGCACGTCGCGGGGCGTCTGCGTGACGAAGAAGATGCCGACGCCCTTGGAGCGGATCAGCCGTACCGTCCGGGTGATCGACTCCAGGAACGCCTTCGAGGCCCCGTCGAAGAGCAGATGCGCCTCGTCGAAGAAGAAGACGAGCTTCGGCTTTTCGAGGTCACCGACCTCCGGCAGATCGTGGAAGAGGTCGGCGAGCAGCCACATCAGGAAGGTGGAGAAGAGCCGGGGCTTGTCCTGCACCGCCGCCAGCTCCAGTACGGAGACCAGCCCGCGCCCGTCCGGCGCCCGGCGCAGCAACTCGGCGGTGTCGAACTCCGGTTCACCGAAGAAGTCGCCCGCACCCTGCTGCTCGAAGGCGGTGACCGACCGCAGGATCACCCCGGCGGTGGCCGTGGACAGCCCCCCGATCCCCTTGAGTTCGGCCTTTCCGGTGTCCGAGACGAGGAAGGCGACCACAGCCCGCAGGTCCTTGAGATCGATCAACTCCAGCCCCTTGGAGTCGGCGTAATGGAAGATCAGGCCGAGCGACTGCTCCTGCGTCTGGTTGAGCTCCAGCACCTTGGACAGGAGTACGGGGCCGAAGCTGGTGACCGTGGCGCGCAACGGAATGCCGGGGCCGATGCCGCCGAGCGCGTAGAACTCGCACGGGAAGCCCTCGGCCTCCCACACCTGCCCCACCTGCCCGGCCCGTTCGGCGACCCGGTCACCGGGGGCGCCGGGGGCGGCGATGCCCGAGACGTCGCCCTTGATGTCGGCGAGGAAGACCGGCACACCGCCCGCCGAGAGCTGCTCGGCGATCAGCTGGAGCGTCTTGGTCTTTCCGGTTCCGGTGGCGCCCGCGACCAGTCCGTGCCGGTTGAGCATCGCCAGTGGGATCCGGATCTGCGCGTCCGGCAGGCAGATTCCGTCCCAGAGCAGAGCGCCAAGACCGAGGGCGGGCCCGGAAACGGCGTACCCGGCAGCGATCTCCCGGGCCGGCTCCGGCAGCACACCGGCACTTTCGGCCGTGTTCTCGCTGTCACTCATCAGGACCCCATTCCGGAATGCCTGGATTTGCGGCGTTTTTACCAGGATCGCAGTACCGTCCCATGGCTGCGCCTGGAGGCTCTTGCCCGGTAGGCTTTCCGTGTGATCTTCAAGCGCATCGGAAATGGGCGGCCTTATCCCGACCACGGCCGGGAAAGCACCCGGCAGTGGGCGGATGTCGCGCCGCGCCCGGTCCGCCTCGATCAGCTGGTGACCACCAAGGGCAACCTGGACCTCGAAACCCTCCTCGCCGAGGATTCGACGTTCTACGGTGACCTGTTCGCGCACGTCGTGAAGTGGCAGGGCGACCTCTACCTGGAGGACGGACTGCACCGCGCGGTCCGCGCCGCGCTTCAGCAGCGCCAGGTACTCCACGCCCGCGTGCTCGAACTCGGCTGACCGAAGCGGGTCCCGTCCACGGACCTGACCGCCCCACCCAGGGACGACCCCTCCCAGGGACCGTCCCGTCCACGGACCGTCCCGTCCCGGTACGACCCGCGGGCCGCTACGGGGTTCGTTCGGGTGCTTTCACACTCGGACGGGTGCGATCCATTGATCATTTAGTAGGCATCATCACCGGGCCGCACTACGCTGCGCCCATGAGCATGCTCACTCCCCCCGGCATGGGCGGAAAGTACCGCATCACGGGCGACAAGTACCCGCGGATGCGCCGCCCCCGGCGTCGCGGCAAACTGATCCTCGCTGCCACCGCCTCCGTGGTCGCCCTCGGGCTGGCCGGATGGGGCACGATGCAGCTCATCGACGTCTTCACCGGCGGCGACCGGAAGGCCAGCGCCGCCGACCACAAGACGGACTGCCCCACCGCCAAGCCGTCCGCACCCGCGAAGGCGCTGCCGAAGCCCGCGAAGATCACCGTCAACGTCTACAACGCGACACCGCGCAGCGGGCTCGCCAAGAAGGCGGCCGAAGAGCTCAAGAAGCGCGGCTTCACCATCGGCAAGGTGGGCAACGCCCCCGCCGCGTACGACAAGAAGGTCCCGGGCCCCGGAGTGCTGCTGGGCGCCCCCTCGGCCACGAACGGCCCGTTCCCGGTCCTCGGCACGCAACTGGTGGGCGCCACGCCGAAGACCGACGCCCGCAGGACGGCGGACGTCGATCTGATTCTCGGTACGAAGTTCAAGACGTTCAACACGCCGCAGTCGGCGGCCGCGGCCCTGGCCGCCCTGACGAAGCCGGCCCCCGCGCCCTCGTCCTGCTGACGGCTGCCGGGGAGCCCCGGCAGCCGTGCACGAAGGGCCCTAGTCGGCCGTGCCGTACATCCGGTCACCCGCGTCGCCGAGGCCGGGGACGATGTAGCCGTTCTCGTTGAGCCGCTCGTCGACCGAGGCGGTGACCACGGTCACCGGCGTACCGGCCAGCTCGCGCTCCATCACCTCGACGCCCTCGGGCGCCGCGAGCAGCACGACCGCGGTGACGTCGTCCGCGCCGCGCTTGATCAGCTCCTGGATGGCCGCGACCAGCGTGCCGCCGGTGGCCAGCATCGGGTCCAGGACGTACACCTGGCGGCCCGAGAGGTCCTCCGGCATCCGGGTGGCGTACGTCTCCGCCTGGAGCGTCTCCTCGTTGCGGATCATGCCCAGGAAGCCCACCTCGGCGGTCGGCAGCAGCCGCACCATGCCGTCGAGCATGCCGAGGCCGGCCCGCAGGATCGGCACGACCAGCGGCCGCGGGTGCGACAGCTTCACGCCGGTCGTCGGTGTGACCGGGGTCTCGATGTCGACCTGCTCGGTGCGCACGTCCCGGGTGGCCTCGTAGGCGAGCAGGGTGACCAGCTCGTCGGCGAGCCGCCGGAAGGTCGGGGAGTCGGTGCGCTTGTCGCGCAGGGTGGTGAGCTTGTGCGCGACCAGTGGGTGGTCGACGACGTGGATCCGCATGGGCTCAACAGTAACCGTGCCTCCCGCACCCGTGCGCTGGCATCAACCGCATGTTCGGGGGGAAGGTGGGGGCATACGGACCCAGCCTTGGGGTGATGAGCCGATGCCGGACGGGGAAAAGCGGAAGCAGGACCAGCGGGACGCGCCGGGCCTGCGGGACGAGCAGGACGCACGGATCCAGCAGGATCCGGAGGAGACCGACGCGTCCCGCCGCAGGCGGCGCGCCCAGTTCCTGCGCGAGCTCCACGAGGCGAAGGCCCTCCGCGACCGGGTGCAGCCCCGCCGCGCCAGGGCGGCCCGGATGCGCCAGGCCATGCGCATGCGCACCTTCCGCTGGTAGCCCGCGGCCGCCCCCGACACCCCCGGGGACGGCACCCGGCATTCCCCGGCAACAGCCCCCGGCATTTCCCGGAGACAGCACCCGGCATCCCCCTGGTGGCGGCGTCCGGCAGAACTGATGGCCGACTCAGCGGCCGAACTCCTCTCGCGAAGCCCTTGTTTCTGCCACGATTCCGATGGGCGGGACCCAGGACAGCCGGAGCACCGACTGCCCTCCCGCCGGACCGACACCCCTAAGACCAGTGGGAGAGTCACGGTGTACTTCGCCGCACTGCTCGCGCGCACCGAAGACGGGTGGGAAGCGAGCGACACGGAGCTCGACGATGTGGAGACCCTGTCCGACCTGACGGATCTGGCCCGTGAGGCCTCGGTGGACGAGGACACGGTGCTCGTCTTCATCGAACAGGAGGACGCCTGGTTCGGCGTCGTCCGGGTGGACGGCGAGGACGATCCCCGGATCTTCGTCTCCGACGCCACCGCCGCAGCACGCTCCTCGTACGGGGAGATCCTGCTCACCGACGAACTGCTCGGCCGCGAACCCGGGGCCGAGGACACGATCGCCGCCCTCGAAGAGCTCGTCGGCCTCGACGACCCGGAGGACGGCGACCCGGACACCACCCCCGACAACGACAACACCGACACCGACACCGACACCGACACCGACGACAACGATGACGACGGCTTCGACGCCGACGCCGTACCGGCGGGCCCGCTCGGCGACACCCGGATCCTGGCCGACCTCGGACTCCCCGAGGCCGAACTCCTGATGCTGCGCACGGACGCCATGGCAGAGATCGCGGACGCGCTGGGCGCGGCCGAGGTCCTGGAGACCGTCCGTTAGGGTCCGCGGGTGAGCGAACCACCGCACGACCCCGTGAGAGACCCGTGGCGGGCGCACATGCGCCGTGCCCTGGCCGAGGCCGAGCTGGCGGCGGCGGCCGGCGATGTGCCGGTCGGCGCCGTCGTGCTCGGCCCGGACGGCGCCCCGCTCGCCACGGGCCACAACGAACGCGAGGCCACCGGCGACCCGACCGCCCACGCCGAGGTCCTCGCCGTCCGCAGGGCGGCAGCCGCCCTCGGACAGTGGCGCCTGACCGGCTGCACCCTGGTCGTCACCCTGGAACCCTGCACGATGTGCGCCGGCGCCCTGGTCCAGTCCCGCGTGGACCGGGTCGTCTACGGCGCCCGCGACGAGAAGGCGGGCGCGGCGGGCTCCCTCTGGGACGTCGTACGCGACCGCCGCCTGAACCACCGCCCCGAGGTCATCCACGGCGTCCTGGAGCAGGAGTGCGCGAGCGTCCTGACGTCCTTCTTCCGCGCCCCCTGAGAACCGATTTCTTTCCACGGCCCGCCATGGTCTAAGCTCTCTCTCGGTAGCGTGTCCGAGCGGCCGAAGGAGCTCGCCTCGAAAGCGAGTGTGGGGAGACTCACCGAGGGTTCAAATCCCTCCGCTACCGCCATCGACGCCCTCCCGAACTGCGGAAACGCAGTACGGGAGGGCGTTCGCGCGTCACCAGGACTACCGTGCCGAAGCGACGCCGATCCTCCTTGATCCTCGCGTGTGCGGGGGTGCCCCTTGGGGCGAACAGTGTGCACGTTGGTCCCCGCGCATGCGGGGCTTGAGCACGGCAGGGTGGGGTGGGAATGTCCGACCCAAAGAAACTGGGGAGAACACGGTGCACGGTCACGAAATGGGAATCCGAGCCCATCTCAGCAGAACAAGAATTCTGCAACGGCCCGTAACCCCTGGGCAGCGCCACCCGTTCTACTGGGCGTAGCCGGACAGCTGACCAGTTGCACGGCATCCCGCGAGGCCCTTGCGGGCCTCGGGCCCATGCCATGCACCACCCTCGCACCCAGGAGTCCTCATGCCGCCACTCCCGCTCATCGATCTCGCTCACTCTCTGCTCACCACATGGCTCCCGATTCCGGCAACGCACACCTCACCTACCCCAGCAGGGGCAGTTACGGTGATCCTGGTACTGGTACTGGTACTGGTGACCCCTCGCGGAGAGCGCGGCTAGCAGCCGGTGCCCTCCTGATGCTCTGGCCAGGAACGCCTGCCGGGCTGCACTGGCGGCGGGCCCACTGACAGGACGGTGAATCCGCATCCGGGCTGCCAGCGGGCCAGGCTCGGACGGGGTCTTCGCCAGTGAGAAGGCACGCGAGTGGACGATCACTGGTGAAGCTGCCCTGCGCACCCGATTCGTGTACGCCCAGCTCAACCACCTACCCGCACCGTCCGACCGGCCGACGAACACCGTCCATGCGCTTCCGTCGACCGCAGTGCCATGCGTAGGCCGGATGGGCGTCTTTCCGTCCTCGTTGCCGTGTACCAGGACGCAATCCAGCAGTTCCGTGCTGCGGGACAGTCCGTCGACGAGCCGTGCATATGGTCAGAGAGATCAGGGATCAGAAATGATCACGAGCCCTGTCGTTCGCAATGCTTCGGGCTTGCTTGTGACATGGTGGAAGTCCAACGCGTCCGGCACTCGGTCCGACTGCATGGAGTGCGGAATCATCGACAGCCGGACCGTCCCTGCCAGAGAAGGCAAGGCACCGAGCGGGCGGGCCTCACTTTTTGACCGCGACGCCCTGTCCACGATGGCCGACGCTTTGGCCGTTGGTCTCGCGCGCCCCAGCCTGAACTTGCTCGGAAAATCGAAGACACAAATACGCGGCGATATGCCCGAATCTCAAGAAGTGAGTGAAAACAGGGCCACCCCGGAATAAACGAGCAGGTCAGCAACTGTGGTCCCCGCGCATGCGGGGTTGGTCCCCCGACGATCAGCAAAACCGCAGGTCAGAGCCAGTGGTCCCCGCGCATGCGGGGTTGGTCCCCAGGCGCGGAGGGCGTCGGTGTGCGCGGCGCGGTGGTCCCCGCGCATGCGGGGTTGGTCCCTTGCGCATGTACTGGACGGCGCCCAGCGCGGGGTGGTCCCCGCGCATGCGGGGTTGGTCCCGAACCGGTGGCCCTGGACACAGAGACCACCGGAGTGGTCCCCGCGCATGCGGGGTTGGTCCCGCGTCGTACGCCTCCTGCGTCTTGGTCCCCCAGGTGGTCCCCGCGCATGCGGGGTTGGTCCCCGCGGTAGCTGCGCAGGGGTAACGGTGGTGGTGTGGTCCCCGCGCATGCGGGGTTGGTCCCCGTGGTGTGGCGGCCCGGATGAACGCGTTCTAGTGGTCCCCGCGCATGCGGGGTTGGTCCCTCGACCAGACCACGCCTGGCGAGCCCCGCCTCGTGGTCCCCGCGCATGCGGGGTTGGTCCCCGGTCGCGCGGGCCAGCAGCCGGGCCGGCCGTGTGGTCCCCGCGCATGCGGGGTTGGTCCCACTGGCGCCGCGGCAACTTCGGCCGACAGGTGGTGGTCCCCGCGCATGCGGGGTTGGTCCCGGGGCGAGCGGCGTCCCGTCGGCGTCACGGCCGTGGTCCCCGCGCATGCGGGGTTGGTCCCCGGCCCGGTGCGGCGCCGGTCCCGCGCTGCGTGTGGTCCCCGCGCATGCGGGGTTGGTCCCCAACGGCTTGTCGAAGATCATGAAGACGTCGCGTGGTCCCCGCGCATGCGGGGTTGGTCCCCGCGCGTTGCCATCCACGGCGTTCTTCTTCGGGTGGTCCCCGCGCATGCGGGGTTGGTCCTCTCGGCGGCCGGGAACGCCGCGGCCCAAGCTGGTGGTCCCCGCGCATGCGGGGTTGGTCCCCAGGTGTAGTTGGTCGGGTCCAGCCCCATGTGGTGGTCCCCGCGCATGCGGGGTTGGTCCCCGGATGCTGGTACCGGCCGACACCGGCAGGTAGTGGTCCCCGCGCATGCGGGGTTGGTCCCGTCCCCGACGCGTTCACGATCCGCGACGACCGGTGGTCCCCGCGCATGCGGGGTTGGTCCCCGCCGTGGACCAGCTCATCGACCAGGCCAGTGGTGGTCCCCGCGCATGCGGGGTTGGTCCCCCGCGCGCTCGATTACCTCGCCCGATAGAGCAGTGGTCCCCGCGCATGCGGGGTTGGTCCCCCGCGCGCTCGATTACCTCGCCCGATAGAGCAGTGGTCCCCGCGCATGCGGGGTTGGTCCCTCGCCGAACGAATTTGCCGCTTTCGAGTAGATGTGGTCCCCGCGCATGCGGGGTTGGTCCCCCGGTGACCCGGACAGTTGGCCCGAGGGGGCACGGTGGTCCCCGCGCATGCGGGGTTGGTCCCAGCTCCTGCCGGATGCGGATCTCGTGGGCGATGTGGTCCCCGCGCATGCGGGGTTGGTCCCCCAACCGGGAGGATGACCCCATGCCGTACGCCGTGGTCCCCGCGCATGCGGGGTTGGTCCCCTGATCGACTCCCCGGCCGACCAGCCTGTGCTGTGGTCCCCGCGCATGCGGGGTTGGTCCCCGCGCGTGATCCCCACGACCTCCGCCACGTCGGTGGTCCCCGCGCATGCGGGGTTGGTCCCTCCATCCTGTACCCGCGGCCCCCGAGGCCAGGGTGGTCCCCGCGCATGCGGGGTTGGTCCCGACGCGGCCAGCATCTGCGAAACCTGCCCGCTGTGGTCCCCGCGCATGCGGGGTTGGTCCCCAGACCTCGCCGTCCTCCACGTCCGGGTCCTTGTGGTCCCCGCGCATGCGGGGTTGGTCCCAGCCTCCTGAGGCCGTTCCGCGCACAGGTCGTGTGGTCCCCGCGCATGCGGGGTTGGTCCCCACAGCAGGCCGACCGCCTCACCCATGGCGGTGTGGTCCCCGCGCATGCGGGGTTGGTCCCGGCTTGGGCCCCTTGTCGAGGTGCCGGTAGTTGTGGTCCCCGCGCATGCGGGGTTGGTCCGCTTCCTTGTGTCGTACAACGACACCGAGTTGTGGTCCCCGCGCATGCGGGGTTGGTCCCTGAAGGGGAGATCATGGCTTGCAGCAGCTGCGGTGGTCCCCGCGCATGCGGGGTTGGTCCCCGCCGCTGCGGCGGGTCTCGCCCTCGTACGCGGTGGTCCCCGCGCATGCGGGGTTGGTCCCAGTCCTCGCCCGTCAGTCCCCTCTTCGTAGCGGTGGTCCCCGCGCATGCGGGGTTGGTCCCCTGCGGGGCGTCTTGGACCCGACCGGCTTCAGGTGGTCCCCGCGCATGCGGGGTTGGTCCCCGCGCCGCCGTCGAATCGCTCCTGAACTACTCGTGGTCCCCGCGCATGCGGGGTTGGTCCCGCCAACGTGTTCGCCAAGCAGTTCTGGGAGTAGTGGTCCCCGCGCATGCGGGGTTGGTCCCGAGGCTTCATGCTCGCGCTGTTCACGGGCGAGGTGGTCCCCGCGCATGCGGGGTTGGTCCCGGCCCGCTCGCCTCCAGCTCCGTGGACAGGCGGTGGTCCCCGCGCATGCGGGGTTGGTCCCGTCAGCCGCTGCGCCACCGTCACTCACCTCCGGTGGTCCCCGCGCATGCGGGGTTGCCCGAAACCATCACCCAGAAAGCTGATCACTTATTAACTCCATTCAGTCGAAAACGCTCACTACAGATCTCTTTCAGAATCCGACACATGAACACCACCCACCCATGTCAAATACACCCATGCGCCATGACCACCCCGAAGTCCCCACGGCTTACAACAAGTTGTCCCCCGCAGCGCGGACAGCCTGGGGCAAGCACGACCGGGCGACCGAGGAGTGGCTCCCCTTGTGGCGCCACATGGCTGACAGCGCCGCAGTCGCCGGCCGGTTGTGGGACTCGTGGGTGCCCGAGAACGTGAAGGCGCTCGTCGCCGAGCAACTCCCCCAAGGTGCGGCAGATGCACGACGACTCGCGGTATACCTCGCGTGCGTGCACGACATCGGCAAGGCGACGCCCGCCTTCGCGTGTCAGGTGGAGGGGCTCGCCCACCGGATGCGGCGGGCCGGGCTCGACATGCCGGACCAGAAGCAGTTCGGCGATGACCGTCGCATGGCCCCGCACGGGCTGGCCGGGCAGTTGCTCATGCAGGAGTGGCTGGCCGAGCGGTTCGGCTGGGGCGGGCGGGCCTCCGGGCAGTTCGCCGTCGTGGCCGGCGGACATCACGGGACGCCGCCGGATCACCAGCAGATTCACGATCTCGGGCTGCACCCCCGGCTGTTGCGGACGCAGGGGGAGAGCGAGGCTGCCTGGCGCTCGGTGCAGTACGAGCTGCTGGACGCTTGCGCGCGGCGAGCCGGGGTGGAGGGGCGGCTGGCGGAATGGCAGTCCGTGCGCCTGCCGCAGACCGTCCAGGTCGTGCTGACGGCGATCGTGATCGTCTCCGACTGGATCGCCAGCTCCTCCGAGCTGTTCCCGTACGACCCCTCGTCCTGGTCGTCGTCGGGAGGGAAGGACGGTGAGGCCCGGCGGCTCGATGCCGCCTGGGCAGGGCTGGATCTCCCCGGACCGTGGCGGCCGGAAGCGCCGGAGCAGAGCGCGGAGGAGCTGTTCCGAGACCGTTTCGACCTGCCGGACGGCGCCCGCATCAGGCCCGTACAGGAAGAAGCCGTACGGATGGCTCGGAGCATGCCCGGCTCCGGGCTGTTGATCATCGAGGCGCCGATGGGCGAGGGCAAGACCGAGGCGGCGTTCGCGGCGGCGGAGATCCTGGCGGCCCGCACCGGTGCGGGAGGCTGTCTGGTCGCGCTGCCGACGCGGGCCACCGGCGACGCCATGTTTCCCCGGCTGCTGAGCTGGCTGGAGCATCTGCCCTCGGACGGGCCGCTGTCCGTCGTCCTCGCCCATGCGAAGGCCGCGCTCAACGAGGTATGGGCCGGGATGACGAAGGCGGGAAACCGCACGATCGCCGCCGTCGAACTGGACGGTTGCGAGGAGATCTCAAGTCCTGGCACGGCAGATCCCGCCCACCCGGCCGAGCTGCACGCCCACCAGTGGCTGCGCGGACGCAAGAAGGCGCTGCTCGCCTCCTTCGCGGTGGGCACCATCGACCAGGTGCTCTTCGCGGGGCTGAAGAGCCGGCATCTGGCGCTCCGGCATCTGGCCGTCGCGGGCAAGGTCGTCGTGATCGACGAAGTACACGCCTACGACGCATACATGAACACCTATCTCGACCGGGTACTGGAGTGGCTGGCCGCCTACCGGGTTCCGGTGGTGATGCTCTCCGCGACCCTTCCGGCGTTGAGACGCCGGGAGTTGGCCGCCGCCTATGCCGGGGAGGAGACGGCCGAGCTGGCCGATGCGCTGCATCTCCCGGATGACGCCTATCCGTTGATCACCGCCGTGGCGCCCGGAGGCGTCGTCCACACCGCTCGGCCCGAGCCGGCCTCGGGGCGCCGCACCGAAGTGACCGTAGAACGACTCGACGACAGCCTTCCGGCGCTGGCGGCGCGGTTGGAGCGCGAGCTGCGGGACGGTGGCTGCGCGCTGGTCGTACGCAACACCGTCGACCGGGTACTGGAGGCCGCCGCGTATCTGCGGGAGCGCTTCGGCTCGGAGGCCGTGACCGTTGCCCATTCCCGGTTCCTCGCCGCCGACCGGGCCCGCAAGGACACGGATCTACGCGAACGGTTCGGGCCCGGCGGCGACCGGCCCGCCGGGCCGCACATCGTCGTGGCCAGCCAGGTCGTCGAGCAGTCGCTCGACATCGACTTCGACCTCCTGGTAACGGACCTGGCGCCCGTGGACCTGATGCTCCAACGCATGGGGCGACTGCACCGCCATCCCCGTACGCGTCCGCCGCTCCTGGCCAAGGCCCGTTGTCTGGTGACGGGAGTGGAGGACTGGGGCGCCGACCTGCCGGTACCGGTACGCGGCTCCCTTGCCGTGTACCAGGGGGCACATACCCTCCTCCGGTCGCTCGCCGTGCTGGGCCCGCACCTCGACGGCACCCCTTTGGTGCTGCCCGACCACATCAGCCCGCTGGTGCAGGCCGCCTACGACGATCGACCGGTCGGGCCGGACCACTGGACACCCGTGCTGGCCGACGCCCGGCGGAAGTACCTGAAACAGCTCGCGGAGAAACGGGTGCGCGCGGACGCGTTCCGGCTCGCTCCGGTACGGCGGGCCGGGCGGGCTGTCATCGGCTGGCTGGACGGCAATGCCGGCGACGCCGACGACAGCCGCACCGGACGGGCCCAGGTACGGGACAGCGAGGAGACCCTTGAGGTACTCGTCGTCCAACGGCGGGACGACGGCCGGCTGACCACCGTGGGCTGGCTCGACGGCGGGCGCGGCGGGCTGGACCTCCCGGAGCACGCGCCTCCGGTACGCCGGGCCGCGGAGGCGGTTGCCGCGAGCGCGCTGACGCTGCCTCGCTCCCTGACACATCCAGGAGTGATCGATCGGACCATTTCCGAGCTGGAGCGGTTCGTCATTCCGGCCTGGCAGGTGAAGGAATGCCCCTGGCTGGCGGGTGAGTTGCTGCTCGTACTCGACGAGCGTTGTCAGACCCACCTGTCAGGCTTGGAAATCCACTACAGCGCCGACGACGGACTCCGGGTGGGTTCCGTCGGCACGCGCGGAGACAAGGGGCTCGATCCGATGATGCCCTCATTCGACCTGGTCTCCCGGCCCTGGCTGCCCGTACAGCGTGAAGACGGCACCACGGATGAGTTGTCGCTGACGGATGCCTTCGCGCAGGCCCACACGCTGCGGCGGCTGGTGGGCGATCTGCCCACGCAGGAGTTCGCCCTGCTGCGGCTGCTGCTGGCAATCACGTACGACGCGTTCGACGAGGCGGAGGGCGGGAGATCCGGTGCCCCGGCCGAGCTGGAGGACTGGGAGGAGCTGTGGCGCGACGAGAAGTCCCTCGCCGTCGTCGCGGACTACCTCGACCGTCACCGTGAGCGCTTCGACCTGCTCCACCCCGAGCGCCCGTTCTTCCAGGTCGCCGGATTGCACACGACGAAACACGAGATCGCACCGCTGAACCGGATCGTCGCCGACGTACCGAACGGGGAGGCGTTCTTCTCGATGCGCCGGCCGGGTGTGGACCGGCTGAGCCTTGCCGAGGCTGCCCGGTGGCTGGTGCACACCCATGCCTACGACTCGTCCGGCATCAAGTCCGGGATGGAGGGCGACGACCGGGCCAAGGGCGGGAAGGTCTACCCCCAGGGGGTCGGTTGGGCGGGCGCGCTCGGTGGCGTCCAGGCCGAGGGGAGCACGCTGCGCGAGACGCTGCTGCTGAACCTGATCCCGACACAGGAAGACATCCTGGATTCGGCGGCGGGCCGTGGGGCCGACCTCCCGGTCTGGCGCCGCGAGACACCGCCCGGCCCCGGGGTGCTGGAGGACGACCCGTCCGTACCCCGGCCCGCCGGTCCGCGTGACCTCTACACCTGGCAGTCCCGGCGGCTGCTTCTGCACACCGAGGGCGATGACGTCACGGGGGTCGTCCTCGGCTACGGCGATCCGCTCGCGCCCGCCAATCGGTGGAAGGCGGAACCCATGACCGGTTGGCGGCGCAGCCGGGCGCAGGAGAAGAAACTGGGCCGCCCGCTGGTCTACCTGCCCCGTCAGCACGATCCGAGCCGGGCCGCCTGGCGCGGTCTGGCGAGCCTGCTGTACGCGCAGGGGGAGGACACCGGGGCATCGGGCCGGGGTACGGACGAGAGCAAGCCGTCCGGTGTGGTGCGGTGGCTGTCGATGCTCTGCAACGAGGGCGTTCTGCCGGAGAAGTCGCTGGTCCGGACCCGGCTCGTCGGCGCGGTGTACGGGACGCAGCAGTCCGTGGTGGACGAGGTGGTCGACGACGGGGTCACCCTGCCGGTCGTTCTGCTCCACGAGCACCGCCCTCTGCACGGCGCGGCGGCGGTGGGCGCGGTGACGGACGCGGAGCGGGCCGTGTCGGCGCTGGGACACCTGGCCGGGAATCTCGCCCGCGCGGCGGGTTCGCCGCCCGGTCCGGCCACGAACACCGCGCGCGATCTGGGGTTCGGGGCACTCGACGGACCGTACCGGCGCTGGCTGGTGAACCTCGCGAAGGAAGCGGACCCGGACGCCGCGCGTGCCGCGTGGCAGGCCGACGCCCGTCGCGTCGTTCTCGACCTCGGCCGGGAACTTCTCGACGGCGCGGGCCGGGCGGCAGCGGAAGGCCGGGTGGTGGAGCTGCCCGGAGTCGGGAAGCGCTGGATCGACAGCTCGCGCGCGGATCTGTGGTTCCGGACCCGGATCAACAAGGTGCTGCCGAAGCCACCCGAACCGCCACCGCCGGCCCCGCAGCCGGACCCGTCCGCCGATCCTCATCCCGACGACAACCCTCCAGGGGGAGTCTCATGACCACCGCTTCGGACCGACGACCGGGCGAGCAGACGCAGGAACCACCGCTTCAGAAACTGGTCGAACAGGCGACACATACGTACATCGCGCGGCTTCAGCCCCGGTTCCTCAAGGACGAATCGGCGGCCGTGGCGGATCTCGCCCGGCTGCGGCGTGGTGCGGGAAAGAGGGCACACCAGGTTCAGGACCTGTGGGGGGTCGGCGCTCTGGACAATCTCGCCGCGCTGCTCGGGGAAGGACACAGATCCGACCGCCCCGAGGACGCCGAGGAGGCGGTCTTTCTCGCGTCGACGTTGTGGGCACTGCACCAGCAGTCCCGCCGCGACCGGGGCATGCACGCCAAGGATCACACCCTTGGCGGCGCGGTCCGCGCGCTGATCCGGCTGAAGGACTCACCGGGCACGGACGACGAGGAATCGCCGCTGCGCAAACGGCTGGTCCGCGTCGGTACGGCCGAGTCGCTCGATTCCGTGGCCGTGCGGCTCAGGGAGATCGTGCTGCTGCTGCGGACCGCGCCGGATCCCCTCCCCCTCGACTACGGGCGCCTGGCCGGTCAGCTCTACCGGTGGCAGCACCGGCCCGAACGTGCCGGCGTGCAACGCGAGTGGGGGCGCGAATTCCACCTGGCCGCCATCGCTCCTCGCGCCAGGAGAGGCAAGGCCCCCGGCTCCGAGGGGGACGACGCGATCGACCCGCAGTTGGGCGCGGACGAGGTGGGAACGTACAGCGGGTACGCGGCTGGGGAGTGACGCCCCTGCCATCGCCGCCTTCACCGCACCTCGGCGAACCACCCCCACCTCGGTGAACCACCCCCACCTCGGTGAACCACCCCTACCTCGGTGAACCACCCTCCGCTCCATGTACCGCCCTACCGAACAGAGGACTTGAACACGCGTGTCCAGGTTGATTCTTGACATCCACATCCTCCAGACCGTCCCGCCGAGCAATCTGAACCGCGACGACACGGGCGCGCCGAAGTCAGCCACGTACGGCGGTGTACAGCGTTCCCGGGTGTCCAGCCAGGCGTGGAAGCGGGCCACCCGAGCGACGTTCACCGAGCTGCTCGACAAGTCCGAACTGGGCATCCGTACCAAGAAGGTCGCGGAGGAGCTTGCGGGGCGCGTCCAGGCACTCGACACGTCGCTGACACGCGCCGCCGCACTGGAGCTGGCCGCGGAGACGATCTCCACGGCGACCGGCTCGAAGATCGCCGTGCCCAAGCGCAAGAACAAGGACGATGCCGAGGATCTCGCCGGGGAATCCGGGTACCTCATGTTCCTGAGCGACCGGCAGTTCAACGCCCTGGCCGCTCTCGCGGTCGAAGGGGGCAAGGGCGGCGATGTGTCCGCGCTCAAGGAGTTCCTCAAGGTCAAGGCGAACAAGGACCGGGCCAAGCAGGCGGCCGACACCGAGCACTCGGTGGACATCGCGCTGTTCGGACGCATGGTCGCGGATTCGGCCGACCTGAGCGTGGACGCGGCCGTGCAGGTCGCCCACGCGCTGAGTGTGCACCCCGTGGAAGTCGAGTCGGACTACTACACGGCGGTCGACGACAGGAACACGGCCGCCGAGCCGGGTGCCGGAATGATCGGCACGGTCGACTTCAACTCCGCGACTCTGTACCGGTACGCGGCCGTCGACGTGAACCGGCTCCAGGAGAACCTGGGCAGTGGCGGAGACGACGAGGACCGGCCGGTGGAGCCCACGCGGCGAGCGGTCACCGCGTTCCTCGAAGGCTTCATCACCTCGCTCCCGACCGGGAAGATCAACACCTTCGGCAATCAGACGCTGCCGGCCGCCGTCATCGTGAAGGTCCGTTCCAGACGGCCGATCAGCTACGTCGGGGCTTTCGAGCGACCGGTCCCGATGGGGAAGAGCGGTGGCTTCCTCCAGACTGCCTGCGAGCGGCTCGCCAAGTTCGTACCGGATCTGGAAGACCGGTACGGACTCGCCGGGAACGGGCAGGGCTGGGTGCTGCGAGTGGGCGACGAGACGAGCGCGCTCGGCGGGCTGGGCGCCGAGGTGAGCCTGTCCGAGCTGCTGGCCGCCGTGGGGGACAACGTGGTCGCCAGGCTGGCACCGGAGACGGCGTCCGCCGGTCGGGACGGGGCTGCGGCGGAGCCCGGGGCATGAGTGTGCTGCTGATGCGGCTGGCGGGCCCCTTGCAGTCCTGGGGGTCCGCGGCCCGCTTCGTGCGCCGCACCACCGAGAACGCACCGACGAAGAGCGGAGTCGTCGGGCTCCTCGCCGCGGCCCAGGGGCGCAGGCGGGATGCCGACCTCTCCGATCTGGCGGAGCTGGAGTTCGGGGTCCGCATCGATCAGCCGGGCACCCGGCTGCGGGACTTCCAGACGGCGCATCACAGCGACACGCTCAAGGCCATGCCGCTGTCGGAGCGCTTCTACCTGACGGACGCCGTGTTCGTGGCGGGCGTGAGCGGCGATGCGGCGCTCGTGCAACGGCTGTACGAGGCGCTGCTGGAGCCCGTCTTCCTCCCGTACCTGGGGCGCCGCTCCTGCCCGCCCTCGGAGCCGATCACGATCGGGGAACCGCTGGACAAGGACCTTGAGCAGGCCTTGCGCGAGGCGGGATGGGAAGCGTCCGGACGATACCGGGAGCGCCGCGCGGCGTCCCTCCGGCGCAGAGGCGGAACGCCGTCCGATGCGGTGCATCTGGATCTGCTGCTGGACAGCCCGCCCGAGGTCCGGCCTGATGTCACGCTGCGCGATCTCCCAGTCAGCTTCGATCCGCGTCACCGGCGATACGGGCTGCGCGGCGTCCGGACGCTCCAGGTCTCCGTACCTGTGGGCCCCGGATCACCGCCTCCCCCGCCCCATGAACCCACTGCCCTGCTCACGCCCGTCACACCGAGGACCGACTGATGTACCTCACCCGTTTTCGCGTGAACACCGGACGATCCGATGCCCGGCGGCTGCTCGGTTCGCCCCACCGCACGCACGGGGCGGTGAACATGTCCTTCCCCACGCCGCCGTCCCGGGACGGATCCGGCCCTCGGGTGCTGTGGCGGGTGGACCGCAACGGAAGCTCCGAGACGCTGCTGTACATCGTCAGCCCCACCCGTCCCGACCTGTCCGGGCTGGTCGACCAAGCCGGCTGGCCGGCCTCGGAGGAGCCGGGCTGGACGACGTTCGCGTACGAGGACTTCCTCGCCGCTCTCCAGCCGGGCGACACCTGGGGGTTCAGGCTCACCGCCAACCCCGTGCACAACATCCGCCACGAGTACGTCAAGGCAGGCGAGCGGACGAAGCGCGCCGCGCACAAGACGCCCCGTCACCAGATGGACTGGCTGTTGAAACGGCAGAAGGACGCCGGCTTCGAGATCGTCCAGAAGCCGGTGGAGCGTCGACTCCTCCCCGAGGGCGATGAGTACGAGCTGATGGTCCGCGACCAGACCCCGCTGCAGTTCCGCCGTTCCCCGACGGAAGCCCGCAGGGGCGACGTACAGATCACAAAGGTCACCTTCGACGGCCGCCTGCGCGTCACGGAGCCGGACCTCTTCCGTCGCACGCTCACCCACGGCATGGGCAAGGCGAAGGCGTACGGCTGCGGCCTGATGACCCTGGCCCCGGTACGGGAGGCGGCGTGAGCACAGTCGGCCGCAGAGGAGCCTCCTCGCCACGCGAACTCACCAGGGTCAAAGAGCGTCTCTCCTTCGTCTACCTGGAGCGTTGCACCGTGCACCGGGACTCCAACGCGATCACCGCGGAGGACGTGGACGGCATCACGCACATTCCGTCCGCGACCATCGGCACACTGCTGCTCGGTCCGGGTACCCGTGTCACCCACCAGGCGATGGCTCTTCTCGGTGAATCCGGTGCCGGCGTGGCCTGGGTGGGCGAACACGGCGTGCGGTATTACGCGGGCGGGCGGGCTCTGACGCGTTCCTCGGGCCTGATCGAGGCCCAGGCAACCGCCTGGGCGAACCGGCGCACCCGGCTGGACGTGGCGCGCTCCATGTACCGCCTGCGCTTCCCCGGCGAGGACACCGCGGGCCGCACCCGGCAAGACCTGCTGGGCATGGAGGGCCGACGCCTGAGGGACTGCTACAAACGGGAGTCGTTGCGTACGGGCGTGCCCTGGCGCCGGCGCGAGTACCACCGCGACGACTTCTCGGCCGGAGACGCGCCCAACCAGGCCATCACGGCCGCCGCCCAGTGCATGTACGGGGTCTCCCACTCCGTGGTCGCGGCCCTCGGTTGTTCCCCGGGCCTGGGCTTCGTCCACTCCGGGCACGAACGGTCGTTCGTCATGGACGTGGCGGACTTCTACCGGACGGAGATCGCGATCCCCGTCGCGTTCGACGCGGCAGCCGAGGGCGAGGAGGACGTGGCGACGCGAACCCGTCGGATGCTCCGGGACCACATCAATCGAACCGGCCTGCTCGACCGCTGCGTCCGGGACATCAAGGATCTGCTCGGCTACGACGGCAGCCGCAGTACGGAAGAGGAGAACGGCACGTCCCAGGACCGGGTCACCCTCCAGTCCGACGGTGACCGTCACGTCGAAAGCGGTCGCAACTACGGGGATGAGATCATCTGGTGACCGTCATCGTTCTCACCAACTGCCCCGTCGGCCTCCGAGGGTTCCTCACGCGCTGGCTGCTGGAGATCTCACCGGGGGTCTTTCTGGGCGCACCATCGGCACGTATCCGTGAGGCCCTGTGGGACGAGGTCCGCCAGTACGCGGGCGAGGGGCGAGCGCTGCTCGCGTACCAGACGAACAACGAACAGGGTTACACCTTCGAAACCCACGACCACGCCTGGCACCCGACCGACCACGAGGGCCTCACCCTGATCCGCCGCCCGAACCCCGGGGCGCCACGCGCCGTGCATAAGCCGTCCGGACTCCCTCGGCAGGGCTGGAGCAAGGCTTCGAAGCGGAGAAAATACGGCGGCCGGTAGGCGGCAACGCGTTGTGCGGCTTGGCTGGGATGTAGAGCGACCACAGCGCGGGGCGAAATGAGATGGTACTCCCGTACCACCCAGAAAGAGAGAAAAGGCAACTTTGCCCGCTTCCAAGGAAGTAAGTAAAAGCCGCGCCCTTCCCGCATAAAACCCCAGGTCAATTACTGTGGTCCCCGCGCGTGCGGGGTTGGTCCCCCGGCACGACGACCGCCCAGCTCGGGCACCGGGTGGTCCCCGCGCGTGCGGGGTTGGTCCCGAGTACGACAGGCTGCGGCTGCGGAAGCTGCAGTGGTCCCCGCGCGTGCGGGGTTGGTCCCCGTGCCGGGCACGTCGACCCGAAGGGGACCGAGTGGTCCCCGCGCGTGCGGGGTTGGTCCCGAGAACCTCCGTAAGCGCCTTAAGGAGCTGGAGTGGTCCCCGCGCGTGCGGGGTTGGTCCCGGGGTCGGAGTCTGCCGCGGGCTCGTCGGTGAGTGGTCCCCGCGCGTGCGGGGTTGGTCCCGCGGCGAACACGTCGTCGCCGCACGCGACGGGGTGGTCCCCGCGCGTGCGGGGTTGGTCCCTGGACCCATGAGCCGCAACGACGCGCTCCGCGGTGGTCCCCGCGCGTGCGGGGTTGGTCCCGACCCAGGTACGGGGAGCGAACGTCATCGGAGGTGGTCCCCGCGCGTGCGGGGTTGGTCCCACGGCTACCACGTCCAGGAGGACTGGTACCGGGTGGTCCCCGCGCGTGCGGGGTTGGTCCCATGATCCAGAGCATCACGTTCAACGACACGACGTGGTCCCCGCGCGTGCGGGGTTGGTCCCATGGTGGGCTCCTCTGGGTGAGGGACGCCGAGGTGGTCCCCGCGCGTGCGGGGTTGGTCCCTCGGCGCCGCAGGTGTCCCGTTCGAGGAGACCGTGGTCCCCGCGCGTGCGGGGTTGGTCCCAAGCTCATCAAGGCGCTCGGCATCGCCCAGGAGTGGTCCCCGCGCGTGCGGGGTTGGTCCCGTTCCCATGCTGAACACCGTAGTTCTGCTTAAGTGGTCCCCGCGCGTGCGGGGTTGGTCCCTCGACGATGACTGGAAGTCCACGCCCCGCCCCGTGGTCCCCGCGCGTGCGGGGTTGGTCCCTCGCGGACCTCACCGCCCAGCACCGCGGCGTAGTGGTCCCCGCGCGTGCGGGGTTGGTCCCGGAATGCCCGAAGTCCTTCCCGAACACCTTGGGTGGTCCCCGCGCGTGCGGGGTTGGTCCCAGCGACTGCTCCGGCCGGCCGCTGTCGGGCGCGTGGTCCCCGCGCGTGCGGGGTTGGTCCCCCCTCCCCCTCTGGCCAGTGATACCACCAGGGGTGGTCCCCGCGCGTGCGGGGTTGGTCCCGATGCCACCGATGATCCAACGCGGGTTGCTCAGTGGTCCCCGCGCGTGCGGGGTTGGTCCCTCCAGGAGGTCCACCTGGTCCTCAGAGATGCTGTGGTCCCCGCGCGTGCGGGGTTGGTCCCCCCTCATCGTCTACATCACCACGGCGGATGAGGTGGTCCCCGCGCGTGCGGGGTTGGTCCCCGGAGGAGCCCCTCCCGCACTGGGGGTTTGGGGTGGTCCCCGCGCGTGCGGGGTCGGTCCCGACACCGAATGCAACATCGTCGCCGCCCACATGTGGTCCCCGCGCGTGCGGGGTTGGTCCCGACGAAACCCCCACACCTGGTGGGGGCCTGGTGTGGTCCCCGCGCGTGCGGGGTTGGTCCCATCCCCTCCGGAGCCGGTACAGGCTCCCCGCTGTGGTCCCCGCGCGTGCGGGGTTGGTCCCCAGCGCTTGAACGGGATCATCTTGACCCGTCGGTGGTCCCCGCGCGTGCGGGGTTGGTCCCGTCGGCCAGCGCGCCACGGACGTCCACCCAGGGTGGTCCCCGCGCGTGCGGGGTTGGTCCCCGGAAGGGCATCCGCAAGACCCTGCAAGTCCTGTGGTCCCCGCGCGTGCGGGGTTGGTCCCCAGACGCGATGATCCGGCGCCCCCGGGACGCGGTGGTCCCCGCGCGTGCGGGGTTGGTCCCTGGTGCGGGTGGATGTGCGGGATACCGGCATCGTGGTCCCCGCGCGTGCGGGGTTGGTCCCGGCGGCATCGTCGACATTCCGACGGCCGCTCTGTGGTCCCCGCGCGTGCGGGGTTGGTCCCCAGCCCGACGGCGCGCACATGATGAAGCCGACGTGGTCCCCGCGCGTGCGGGGTTGGTCCCAGCTCGGCCGTCTCGCCGATATCTACGCACCCGTGGTCCCCGCGCGTGCGGGGTTGGTCCCTCGCGCGAGCCGAGTTCGACCACATGAAGATCGTGGTCCCCGCGCGTGCGGGGTTGGTCCCACCGGATGCCGTCGGCCGCGCAAGGGCGGGACGTGGTCCCCGCGCGTGCGGGGTTGGTCCCGCTCATCCCACGACGCGCGGACAGCGTCCGCCGTGGTCCCCACGCGTGCGGGGTTGGTCCCCCGATCGGTGTGCGGTGCTGCTCGTCGGCCGGGTGGTCCCCGCGCATGCGGGGTTGGTCCCGGCCCTGCCGTTCTCGATGACGACCGTCGCACGTGGTCCCCGCGCATGCGGGGTTGGTCCCTACGCCAAGACCGGCGGCCCGAAGCCGAACATGTGGTCCCCGCGCATGCGGGGTTGGTCCCTCCTGCTGCAGGAGACGGAGTCGCTGTGCGGCGTGGTCCCCGCGCATGCGGGGTTGGTCCCCCGGTCACGGGCGGCTGCTTCACTGGGTGCCTGTGGTCCCCGCGCATGCGGGGTTGGTCCCGACCATGTCTCGCCCTCGGCGATGGGCGGGATGTGGTCCCCGCGCATGCGGGGTTGGTCCCCGCACGGCGTCATCGCCCGGGTTGGTGCAGGAGTGGTCCCCGCGCATGCGGGGTTGGTCCCCCGTTCTCGGCCGCCATCATGGCCCGCTCCGGGTGGTCCCCGCGCATGCGGGGTTGGTCCCCGCGCACCGTCGCCGGGTCGGGGACGGCGGATGTGGTCCCCGCGCATGCGGGGTTGGTCCCTGGCCCACGTCGAGCGCACCGAGCCCGGCCCGGTGGTCCCCGCGCATGCGGGGTTGGTCCCGCCGACCTACGCCGACGGCTCGACGCCGCGGGTGGTCCCCGCGCATGCGGGGTTGGTCCCGGGGCAGCGACAAGGAACCATGCGGTCGGGTCGTGGTCCCCGCGCATGCGGGGTTGGTCCCAGCAGGACGACGTGGTCGGACACGCCGTCGGCGTGGTCCCCGCGCATGCGGGGTTGGTCCCGGTTCCTGCGGCACCTGCCCCGTACCGTCTGCGTGGTCCCCGCGCATGCGGGGTTGGTCCCTGCGCATCGAAGAGGTGTCGTTCGTCGCGAAGGTGGTCCCCGCGCGTGCGGGGTTGGTCCCGGCCCGAACTGCACCAGGTCGCTCGTGGAAGCGTGGTCCCCGCGCGTGCGGGGTTGGTCCCGGCGTCGCCGCGGTCAACGCCCCGAAGAAGGAGTGGTCCCCGAGCGTGCGGGGTTGGTCCCGACCCTCGCACGACGAAGGACCAGCACCCCCTGTGGTCCCCGCTCATGCGGGGTTGGTCCCCACCAGACTTCTGGGATCCCATGAGGCGGAACGTGGTCCCCCGCTCGCGGGGGCAACCCGCCGACCACGTTTTACCGCGTAAAAAGCAGAGACGCGGCCCGCAAGGAGGTCAAGGTCGGGCCACGGTCGAAGTGGTCCAGGGGCCCCTGCATAGGACCGTGCCCCCGGTTCTCCCCAAGCTCAGGTCGGGGGAAGCGGAATCGGGGGGACAAGCCGCTTCCCCCGATGAGAACGGGGCCTCCGGTCCTCGTCGCGGTCAGGGGGTGAGCCGCGGCGGGGATCCCACAGTGGGGGCCCGTTCCGAGCCCCTCGGACTCCTGCCGTGTCCGCTGGGCTCACCGTCCATCCTGCTCCAGCTCGGTGGACGTGCGGGAGGGCAAAGGGCCTGGATCGCCGGGTCCTTGGTCCTTAAAGACTGTGTGAGGGGTCGGAAACCTCCCCGGGGGAGCGGTCATCCGTGTGGATAGACTCGCCCGACTGCACAAAGGATCGAACCAGGGGACCGAAGGGGAGGCGGGGGCTGATGGCGCAAGCGAAGAAGATAGCTCTCTACGCGATAGTTGTCTTCGTGGCGTACACGATCATCACGTCCCCGGAACGGGCCGCGGATCTCGTCCAGGTAGGGTTCGAGGGCGTTTCGAGTGCCGCACAGGGCGTCGGAGACTTCATGTCCGAGCTCGTGAAGTAGGAGTACACCGTGATCCGCCATCTGGTCCTGTTCAAGCTGAACGACGGCGTCGAGCGGGACGACCCGCGGGTCGTCGCCGGGGTGAAGGCCTTCCAGGAGCTGGAGGGGCAGATCCCCGAGCTCGCGTTCTGGGAGTGCGCCTGGAACATCACCGACCGGCCGATCGCGTACGACTTCGCCATCAACTCCGCGGTCGCCGACCAGGACGCCCTGAAGCGGTACATCGAGCATCCCGCACATCAGGCCGCCGCCGGGCAGTGGCGCGAGTTCGCCACCTGGGTGATCGCCGACTACCCGTTCTGATCCGGCCGGACCGGCGTACGGGCCGGACCGTACCTCCACTGAGCCCCTCACCATTGCGGTGAGGGGCTTTTTTGGTGTTTAAACCAAGTTGAACTCAACACGACGCTATACGGTGCTTGCACACAGTGGACATGTCTTGTGATGCTATGACCGCTTTTGACGGATGAGTTGACCGAAGTTGACCGCAAAGGGGTGGCCTCATCGTGCCGGCCAGTACAGCGCCTCAAGTGCCTCCCCAGTCCGTCCAGACCGAGGCGCCCGACAGTACGACGGCGGCGACGCCTGCCAGGACCCGTGGCGCGGACACCCGGGCGCTCACCCAGGTGCTCTTCGGCCAGCTCAAGAACCTGGAGCCGGGAACGCCGGAGCACGGCCGGGTGCGGGCGGCCCTCATCGAGGCGAACCTCCCGCTGGTGCGGTACGCCGCGGCGCGGTTCCGCAGCCGCAACGAGCCGATGGAGGACGTCGTCCAGGTCGGCACGATCGGGCTGATCAACGCGATCGACCGGTTCGACCCCGAGCGCGGCGTCCAGTTCCCGACATTCGCGATGCCCACCGTCGTCGGCGAGATCAAGCGGTACTTCCGGGACAACGTACGGACCGTCCACGTCCCCCGGCGCCTGCACGAGCTGTGGGTCCAGGTCACCGGCGCCACCGAGGACCTGACGACCGCCCACGGCCGCTCGCCCACCACCGCGGAGATCGCCGAGCGGCTGAGGATCTCCGAGGACGAGGTGCTCGCCTGCATCGAGGCCGGCCGCTCCTACCACGCGACCTCGCTGGAGGCCGCCCAGGAGGGTGACGGGCTGCCGGGACTACTGGACCGGCTCGGCTACGAGGACCCGGCGCTCGCCGGGGTCGAGCACCGCGACCTCGTCCGGCATCTGCTCGTACAGCTGCCCGAACGCGAGCAGCGCATCCTTCTGCTGCGCTACTACAGCAACCTGACGCAGTCCCAGATCAGTGCCGAACTGGGTGTCTCCCAGATGCATGTGTCAAGACTGTTGGCCCGAAGCTTCGCCCGACTTCGATCCGCAAACAGGATCGAGGCCTAACCGGATCGGGTAGACCACTCGAAGTCCCGTTTCCGGCCGCCCAAATGGCCCACACCCCCTGTTAACTGCGCAGACGCCACAAAGACTTGTCGACATGTCACTACAGCGCGTTGCCGACATGTGACATTCTGCGGGAACCGCGTTTGCCGTGGCCTCGCCTCCGGTATTCAGGTGGAGGCTGCGTTCCTCCGATGGTCGCGGCTCGACGCGACCGTCCGCGACCTCAAGGGGGTGGCATGTCCGCAGAACAGGGCAGCTCGAAGGTGCTCACGCTCACGAAGAGCGAACCCGCACCCGTTGTGCTCACCAGCTCGCCGGAAGCCATCGACACCCGCACTCTGTCCCGCTCCCTGTTCCTGCGGCTCGCCGCGCTGGGGCCCGCACCCGGCCCGGATGGAACGGACAGCCCGGAGCGTGCCTACGTACGGGACACACTCATCGAGCTCAACCTCCCGCTGGTGCGGTACGCCGCGGCGCGGTTCCGCAGCCGCAACGAACCGATGGAGGACATCGTCCAGGTCGGCACGATCGGCCTGATCAAGGCGATCGACCGGTTCGACTGCGAGCGGGGCGTGGAGTTCCCGACGTTCGCGATGCCGACCGTCGTCGGGGAGATCAAGCGGTTCTTCCGCGACACCTCGTGGTCGGTGCGCGTCCCGCGCCGACTCCAGGAGCTGCGGCTCGCGCTGACCAAGACCAGTGACGAGCTCGCGCAGAAGCTCGACCGCTCGCCGACCGTGCCCGAGCTGGCCAAGGCGCTCGGGGTCTCCGAGGAGGACGTGGTCGACGGGCTGGCCGTCGGCAACGCGTACACCGCCTCCTCGCTGGACTCGCCCTCGCCCGAGGACGACGGCGGCGAGGGCTCCCTCGTGGACCGGCTCGGTTACGAGGACTCGGCCCTGGAGGGCGTCGAGTACCGCGAATCGCTCAAGCCGCTGCTGGCCAAGCTCCCGCCGCGCGAGCGCCAGATCATCATGCTGCGGTTCTTCGCCAACATGACCCAGTCGCAGATCGGCGAGGAGGTCGGCATCTCGCAGATGCACGTCTCGCGCCTGCTGACCCGTACGCTCGCCCAGCTCAGGGAAGGACTCATCGCCGACTGACCGCCGTGGACTCCCGTACCGGAGCACAAGGGTTCCGATTTGACGGACCGTCAGCCACACTGGCGCGATGCGACGTCAGATGCTCGGTTCGAACGGCCGCCGGGGCACCGTGATCGCCGCCTCGGCGGCTGTGCTGTGTCTGGGTGGCGTACTGGCCGCCTGCGGCCAAGGCGCGGCGGACGAGGGCTACGTGGCGCTCGGCGCGGCGGGAACGGACACCGGGAGAACGCCGGGCGGGGCGGTGGCGCCGTCGGGGAAGGTGACGCTGGTCCCGCTGGACGGGGACGGGAAGGGCCGCGATCCGGGTGGTGACCGTGGCCGCGGTTCCGGCGCGGGGCGTCAACCCGGCGAGAGCCGTGATCCCGGCAGCGGCGGTGATGGCAGTGGTGGAGGCGATGGGGGAGGCCGGCCCCGTGGCTCCGGAGGCACGGGCGGTGCTGCTCCCGGGGCGTCCGGCTCGCCTGCCGAACCCGGCACACCTGGCGCACCTGGAACCCCCTCCGCACCCGGCACATCCGGGCCCGTGACCCCTTCGGCGCCCGGATCCGGCACACCTGCGGGGCCTGCCGTGCTGGCGGTGGGCGACCCTGTGCGGGAGGCTGCGGACGAGCGCTGGTGCGAGAAGGTGACCGTGGAGTTCCGGAACACCGGAGGGTCACCGGCGCGGGCGGGGACCGTCACCTTCGCCACGCATGTGATCGGCGCGCTGGGGGTCGACTGGGCGACCATCGAGTCGACCGGGCCACTGCCCGCGCCGATCGGCGCGGGAGCGGCGCGGACGGCGACGTACACCGTCTGTGTGGACGCCTGGCGGGTGCCCCTGGGGATGCATGTGGAGACCCGGGACGTGACCGCCGTATTGAAGTGACGGGTGGACGGGGGCGGGGTGCGGTGACCGGCGGCGCCGGTCAGCCGAGCGCGAGCCAGGCGACCGCCGCGAGGGCGACGATCACCACGACGACGGCGGCGATCACCCCGACGCGCGGTCCGGACGAGGCGGCGGCCGGCTGCTGACGACGCTGCGGCTCGCCCTCGTCGACGAAGGCGCGGAACATCTGGGTGCTGCCGGCCGGGTCGTGGTTGCCCTCGGGGCCCTGCGGGGCGTGGGGGTTGTGTGCCATGGGCCAGGACCCTAGCGAACTCGGCGTTGCGGCCCAACCCCCGGGTCGGGAAAGGGCCGAGGCCAGGACCGGGGGGACGCGGGGGAAGTGGCCGGTGCGCGCCCGCCGGGCGGGGGCCCGCGCAGTGGGTCGCGGGGGTGCGCCGGGGCGGATTCGGGTACGTACATAGGTCAGTTGTGGGATTCGGCGCGGGCAGGTCGTGGCAACTTGCCTGCTCCGCACGGTAGTTGCAGTACTAGCTGCCCGCAGACAGGGCGGGATTCGCGGCGCGGACCGCCCGCCGGCGGTGCGGTGGTCGCGGTACGGACCGCCTTCCGCGCACGCGGAGTGCTCGGTCGTTCACGCGGTGGCCCCCACCTCCGGAGCGACCCCATCCGCCCCGCCTGTGGCATGACACACACCCCGCACCACCCGCACCCCGCACGCTGGGGCTTTGACCCGAGCCGTACGCAGCCTTTTGCTTTCCTTTACTTCTGCAAGCCTCTTTTCGTTTGCCTGCAGCAACCAACGGCTTCTATGGTTGCCCTAAGCAACAAGATGCACCGGTGAGATGTCTGGGGGTCCCGTGGCCGCACGGAGTCAGTACGAAGAACTGGCCCGGCAGCTGAGTGCCGTAGGGGCCGTGAAGAGAGGTCTCGCCCGTATCCTGCCCGCCGAATGTCCGGGTGGCTCCGCCGCCGTGCTGGCTCTTCTCAGACAGCACGGCGAGATGCGGATCACCCGACTGGCCGAGCTGCTGGACGTCGACATGTCGGTGACCAGCCGTCATGTCGCCCATGTGGCAGAGCGTGGCTGGATCGAACGGTCCCCGGATCCCGCGGACAAGCGGTCCCGCATCCTGCGGCTGACCCCCGACGGACAGGACGTGCTCGGCGACCTGAACCGGCGGACCACCGAGATGTTCGCCCACAACCTCTCCGACTGGTCGGACGACGAGGTCGGCCAGCTCAACACGCTGTTGGCCCGGCTGCGCGACAGCTTCGTCTGTCGCGCGCCCCACGGGTGCGGCCCCGGAAAGCACAGCGGCGACTGCCGTTCCCGGCACGCCCACAGCGACAACGACGCGCACACCCGTACACCTGTGTAACAGAAGCAAAGACAAGGACTTAAATGGCTACGACCACACCAACCGGTGTGCGGGGCGGCCACGCCAAGCACGGGGGATCCTCCGATTCCTCGTCCGGCGCGCCGATGACACACCGGCAGATCATGGAGGCACTGGCCGGGCTCATGCTCGGCATGTTCGTCGCGATCCTGTCGTCGACGGTCGTCTCGAACGCACTGCCCGAGATCATCTCCGACCTCGGCGGCGGCCAGAGCGCCTACACCTGGGTGGTCACGGCTTCGCTGCTGGCGATGACCGCCACCACCCCCCTGTGGGGCAAGCTCTCCGACCTGTTCAGCAAGAAGCTGCTGGTCCAGATAGCCCTGATCATCTACGTCGCGGGCTCGGTCGTCGCCGGTATGTCGACCAGCAGCGGCATGCTGATCGCCTGCCGTGTCATCCAGGGCATCGGCGTCGGCGGTCTCTCCGCCCTCGCGCAGATCGTGATGGCGGCGATGATCGCCCCGCGTGAGCGCGGTCGCTACAGCGGATACATCGGTGCGGTGTTCGCCGTCGCCACCGTCGGTGGGCCGCTGCTCGGCGGTGTCATCACCGACACCAGCTGGATGGGCTGGCGCTGGTGCTTCTACGTCGGCGTGCCGTTCGCGGTCATCGCGCTGATCGTGCTCCAGAAGACGCTGAAGCTCCCGGTCGTGAAGCGTCAGGTCAAGGTCGACTGGTGGGGCGCGTTCTTCATCAGCGCCGCCGTGTCGCTGCTGCTCGTCTGGGTGACCTTCGCGGGCGACAAGTACGACTGGCTGTCCTGGCAGACCGCCGCGATGGTCATCGGTTCCCTCGTGCTCGCCGGGATCTTCGTCGCCGTCGAGGCCAAGGCCAGCGAGCCGATCATCCCGCTGCGCCTCTTCCGTAACCGCACCATCACACTGGCCTCGCTGGCCTCGCTGTTCGTCGGTATCGCGATGTTCGCGGGCACCGTCTTCTTCAGCCAGTACTTCCAGCTGGCACGCGGCAAGTCGCCGACGATGTCGGGCGTCATGACGATCCCCATGATCGCGGGTCTGTTCGTCTCCTCGACCGTCTCCGGCCAGATCATCACCAAGACCGGCCGCTGGAAGGCCTGGCTGGTCAGCGGTGGCTTCCTGGTCACCGCCGGGCTCGGGCTGCTGGGCACCATCCGGTACGACACGGAGTACTGGCACATCGCGGTCTTCATGGCCGTCATGGGTCTCGGCATCGGCATGATGATGCAGAACCTGGTGCTCGCCACGCAGAACCAGGTCGCTCCGTCCGACCTCGGTGCGGCCAGCTCCGTCGTGACCTTCTTCCGTTCCCTCGGTGGTGCGATCGGCGTCTCGGCGCTGGGCGCCGTCATGGCGAACCGCGTCACCCACTACGTCAAGGACGGTCTCGCGGAGCTCGGCCCCAAGGGTGCGGCCATGGGCCACGGCGGTACCGGCGGCGGGGGCATCCCCGACCTGGACAAGCTGCCCGCGCCGTTCCGTACGGTCGTGGAGAGCGCCTACGGGCACGGTGTCGGCGATGTCTTCCTGTACGCCGCTCCGGCCGCGCTGATCGCCTTCCTGATCACGATCTTCATCAAGGAGGTCGCCCTGAAGACCAGCGCTTCGAGCGAGGCCACGGCCACGGCCACCGAGGCCGAGGCCACGGCCACGGCCACCGAGGCCCCGGCCACCAAGACGGTCGAGGCGGCCGAGGCTCCGGCTGCCGCCGCGCCGGTCTCCCCGGCGGCCACCACCGCCACGGCCACCTCGGTCGACACCCTGGAGGCCCCGGTCGCCACCCTGCACGGCACGTCCGTGCGCGGTGTGGTGCGCGGCGCCGAGGGCGCGCCCGTCGCACGGGCCGCCGTCACGCTGATCTCGCTGGCCGGCCGGCAGCTGGGGCGCTCCGTCGCCCAGGCCGACGGCAGCTACGGTCTGGACGCGCCGGGCTCCGGCTCGTACGTCCTGATCGCCTCCGCCGACGGCTTCCAGCCGCAGGCGTCCACGGTGGTCGTCGGTGACGAGCCGCTCGTGTACGACATCCTGCTCTCCGGTACGAGCGGACTGGCCGGCGTCGTGCGCGCCGCGGAGACCGCCGCCCCGGTGGAGAACGCCATGGTCATCGTGACCGATGTGCGCGGCGATGTGCTGGCCACCGGCAAGTCCGGCGAGACGGGCGAGTTCACCTTCGGTGAGCTGGTCCCCGGTTCGGTGACCGTCGCGGTGAACGCCGCCGGCTTCCGTCCGCTGGCGCTGCCGGTGGAGATCGGCGGCCAGGGCGTCACCCGGGTCGAGGCCGCGCTGCAGTCCGGTGCGCTGGTCCAGGGTGTCGTGCGGGCCGGTTCCGCGCGGCGGCCGCTGCCGGACGCCCGGGTCACGCTGGTCGACGCGGCGGGCAATGTGGTCGCCACCTCGACGACCGGGGAGGACGGGGCGTACGCCTTCACCGACCTGGACGCGGGCGAGTACTCGGTCATCGCGACCGGCTACCCGCCGGTGGCGAGCGCGCTGACCGTCGCCGGTCGCGGGGCCGACGGCCACGACATCGAGCTCGCCCACCCGGGCGAGTGACCGACGAGTGACCGACGACCGATCCGAGTGATCAACGAGTAATCACAGACCCCTGGCGGGTGGCGTTTCGAGCGGAGACGCTGTACCGGCCGGTGGAAATGGGCCCCGGTGGCGTGGACGGCAGGCAGGGGACGGCCTGCCGTTCCCGCCCCGGGGCCCGACTCATTGAGTCATTGAGCAAGGAGAGAGAACGGGATGGGACTTCGCGCACAGGTACGGACGCGGGACGGCTGGGCGGTCCAGCACGCCGTCGTGACGGTCACCGACATGACCGGCGCGCAGGTGCTGCGGGCCGCTGCCGACGAGGACGGGGCGGTGCGGACCGACACTCCGCTCCAGGCCGGCGCCTACACGGTGATCGTCACGGCGGTCGGGTACGCCCCTGCCGCCTCCACCGCCCTCGTCACGGCGAGCGGGCGGGTCGAGGCCGGCACGGTGGTGCTGGCCCGCCAGGGCGGCGTGGAGCTGCCGCCGCCGGGCGCCTGGTCGCTGGACCCGGCGCACTCCTCGGTGGCCGCGGTCGCGCAGCACCTGGGGATCTCCAGCGTGCACGGCCGGTTCACCGAGTTCAGCGGCCGGATCGAGATCTCGGAGGAGGTCCACCGGTCCCGGGTCGACGCCGTCATCAGCGCGGCGAGCATCGACACCGGCAACGGCATGCGCGACAAGCACCTGCGGTCGTCCGACTTCCTCGACTCGGACCGCTTCCCCGAGATCACGTACCGCTCCATCGGGCTCACCCCCGCCGGCCCCGACCGCTGGACCGTCCACGGCCGGCTGTCGATGCACGGGGTCGAACGCCCGGTCGACCTGAACCTGAGCTACCTCGGGACGGGCCCGGACCCGTGGGGCGGGGTGCGTGCGGCCTTCAGCGCCACGGCGGAGCTGCGCCGCGAGGACTTCGCCATGAACTACAACCAGGTGGTGCAGGCGGGCATCTCGGCGATCGGTACGACGCTGCGGGTGGAGCTCGACATCCAGGCCGTGCAGGGCGAGTCCCTGCCGTCGTAGTCGGCGCGCGGGGTCGGTGACCGTCGTCGTAGTCTGCGGACATGGCACCCAATATCGCGACGAACACGGCCGTGGAACTCGACGAGTTGCTGGCCTTCGTACGGCCCAGGCACCGGGCGATCCTGCTGACCACCCGGTCCGACGGCCGCCCCCAGGGCTCCCCGCTGACCTGCGGGGTGGACGACGCGGGCCGGATCGTCGTCTCGACGTACCCCGAGCGGGCCAAGACCCGCAACGCGAAGCGGGACGCACGGGTCAGCGTGATCGTGCTGTCGGACGACTGGAACGGGCCCTGGGTCCAGGTCGACGGGTCGGCCGAGGTGATCGACTCGCCGGAGTCGGTCGAACCGCTCGTCGAGTACTTCCGGAACATCTCGGGTGAGCACCCGGACTGGGACGAGTACCGGGCGGCAATGGTGAAGCAGGGGAAGTCGATCATCCGGATCACTCCGGAGCGGTGGGGGCCGATCGCCACCGGCGGCTTCCCGGCCCGTCTGGCGTCCGACGGCTGACCACGCGGCAGGAGATCAGGGAGACGGGGCGAGCGGGATCTCAGCGGTCCCGCATCGCCCCCGCATATCCCGGATCACCCCCAGATGTCCCGGATCGCTCCCCGGCTGTCCCGGATCGGATCGCCCCTCGGATGTCCCGCTCGCCCCTCAGCGGTCCCGCTCGCCCCTCAGCGGTCCCGCATCGCCTCGATGCCCGCGATCAGCAGGTCCAGGGCGAAGGCGAAGTCCCGGTCGCGCATCTCTTCGACCGTGTCGCCGCCGCGGGCGTCCATCACTTCCTGCGAGGACTCCATGATGTCGCTGAGATGCGGCTGGTCGCGGATCGTGGCCATCGCCTGCTGGTAGTACTGCTCCTGGCTGAGTCCCGCGGCCGCGCTGCGCTGGGCGAAGTGGCCCTCGACCGTGCCGAATCCGTACACGAACTGGAAGACCGCGGAGAGCGCGCCGGTCTGGCGTTCCAGAGGCAGGCCGGTCGCCCGGATCACGTCCTGGACGGCGTACGACATCAGCATCGCCTGCGGGCCGATGTTGAGGAAGTGCCCGGCGAGCATCGACACCCAGACATGCCGGACGAGCAGCTCCCGGTACTCCGTGGCCAGCCCGCGCAGCCGGTCGTGCCAGTGGGCGTCCTCGTTCGGCGGCGTGAACTCGCTGTAGACCGAGTCCAGGGCCAGTTCCAGCAGGTCGTCCTTGGTGTCCACGTACCAGTACAGGGACATCGCGGTGACGTCGAGCTCGGCGGCGAGCCTGCGCATGGAGAACTTGGCGAGCCCCTCGGCGTCCAGCAGCCGGACCGAGGTCGCGGTGATCCGCTCCCGGTCCAGGCCCGCCGCCTGGTCCGGTTTGCGGGTGCGCGACGGTGTCCGCTGCTCCAGCCACACGCTGGTCCTGGCGGGGTTCTTCACACGGTCGGCCGCGGACACCATGGCGCACTCTCCTCGTCTTGCCGGCGGGGCGGACCGGCCGCGTACGCGTGACCCGCGCGCGGAACGGATCCGTTACGGTCCGGCGCGCCCCTCCCCGATGCTATGCCGCCGCGGCGGTGCCGGTGGAGTCCGCGCGGGCGGATTCCGTCCGCTCCGCGCGGCGCAGCAGCACGGCGGCCAGCAGGCCGCCGACCAGCACCGCGACCGCTCCGAAGAGCTGGCTGGTCTCCAGCCCCGAGGCGAAGGCGTCGGTGATCCGGGCCCGCTCCCCGGCGTCGGCCGCCGAGGCGAGTGCGGCGGGCAGCGAAGCTGCCCCGACCGCCGCCGGCACCAGCGCCGCGAACCGCGAGTTGAGCACCGCGCCGAGCACGGCGACCCCCAGGCCGTTGCCGAACTCGGCGAGGGTGCCGTTGACCCCGGCGCCCACCCCCGCCTTCTCCGGCGGAATGGCGCTCATGATCGCGTTGGCCATGGCGGGCATGGCGAGCGCGATGCCCGCGCCCATCACGATCAGGCCGAGCAGCATGCCGCCGTAGCCGTCGCCGCCGAGCAGCGCGATCGCGGCGAGGCCCGCGGCCAGCAGGCTCATCCCGGACGCGATGGTGACCGGTGTTCCCAGCTTGGGCACCAGCCTGGCGCCCAGGCCGGTGAGGTTGAGCGCGACGACGCTCAGCGCCAGCGGAGCCGTGCGCAGACCGGCCTCCAGCGGCCCGTAACCGAGCACGAACTGGAGCTGCTGGGTGAGCAGGAAGAGCGAGCCGCCCATCCCGAAGGCGACCAGGATCGCGCCCGCGACCGCCCCGATGAACTTCTGGTTCCGGAAGAAGTGCATGTCGAGCATCGGGTACGGGATGTGCAGCTCCCACAGCACGAATCCGGTGAGGACGGCGACCCCGACGAAGGCGGTCAGCAGCACCTGCCCGGACGTCCAGCCGTGTCCCGGGCCGGAGATGATCGCGTACACGACGGATGCCATGCCGATGGTGGAGAGCAGCGCGCCGAACAGGTCGGGGCGCTCGCCGCCGGCGCTCCTGGACTCCGGGACGAGCCGGGCCACGGCGACCAGTCCGATGACCGCGACCGGGATGTTGATCAGGAAGATCGCGCCCCACCAGAAGTGGTCGAGCATCACTCCGCCGACCAGCGGTCCGACGGCGAACCCGAGCGAGCTGACGGTCGACCAGATGCCGATCGCCTTGACGCGCTCGGTCTCGTCGAAGATCTGCACGACGACGGCGAGCGTCGTGGTCATCAGCAGCGCACCGCCGACGCCCATGCCCGCGCGGGCCGCGATCAGCTGTACGGACGTCTGGGCCAGCCCGGCCACCAGCGAGCCGATGCCGAACAGGGCGAGCCCGGTGATCAGCATCTTCTTGCGGCCGTAGCGGTCGGCGGAGCTGCCGGCCGTGAGCAGCAGGCCCGACTGGACCAGCGAATAGGCGTTGATCATCCACTGCACATCGGCGGTGGAGGCGTCCAGCTCCCGGGTGAGGGAGGGGATCGCGACGTTGAGAACGGTGTTGTCGAGCAGCACGGTGAGCTGGGCGAGACAGATGACGCCGAGGATCAGCCAGCGCTGCGGGTGGCTCGGCGACGAGAGATGGTTCTGCTCGGCGGCGGTCGCCGTCATACGGACTCCTGATCCCTTATACGGTGTACGAGTAGAAGGCGTTGTACACCGTATAGCTATTCCTGTACGGCGTACAACGCAATTTCGCTTTCCGCTCGATACGGCCGCGGTACGGCCGCGGTACGGCCGCGGTACGGCCGCGGTACGGTGCTCGCCGCTGATCCGACAAGGGCTGGAGTGGTATGACACTGCGTCGCCGTACGGTGGAAGTACTGGTCGCGGCAGGGCTGTTGGGGGGCGCCCTCGTGCCGCCCGCGACGGCGGCGGGCCAGGGGCACGGGCAGTCGGTGCCGCTGCGGGTGGCCACGTACAACATCCATGCGGGCGCCGGCATGGACAACGTCTTCGATCTCGACCGGCAGACCGCCGAGCTGCGCTCGCTGGACGCCGATGTGATCGGGCTCCAGGAGGTCGACGTCCACTGGGGCGATCGCAGTCAGTGGCGCGACCTGGCGGGCGAGCTGGCCGAGCGGCTGGGCATGTGGGTGTCGTTCGCCCCGATCTACCGCCTCGATCCGGCGGCGCCGGGTGCGCCGATGCGGGAGTTCGGTGTCGCGGTGCTGTCCCGGTACCCGATCGTGAGCGCCGAGAACCACGACATCACCCGGCTCTCCACCCAGGACCCGAACCCGGTCCCGGCGCCCGCGCCCGGCTTCGGTGAGGTGGTGCTGCGGGTGAAGGGGCTGCCCGTGCACGTGTACGCGACGCATCTCGACTACCGCGGCGACC
This sequence comes from Streptomyces sp. NPDC001890, assembly GCF_042891445.1. Taxonomy (NCBI): domain Bacteria; kingdom Bacillati; phylum Actinomycetota; class Actinomycetes; order Kitasatosporales; family Streptomycetaceae; genus Streptomyces; species Streptomyces sp. NPDC001890. Next base: position 81,047 of record NZ_JBIATE010000003.1, read on the forward strand.
CGTCCGTCCGGATCGCCCAGGTGGCCGACACCCGCCGGATCATGGCCGAGGACCGGGCGGCGGAACGGAAGCCGGTACGGCAGATACTGCTCGGCGACCTCAACGCGGCACCGGCGGCGCCGGAGCTCGCCCCGCTGTGGCAGGAGCTCACGGACGTGGAGCCCGGCGGTCCCACGTACCCGGCACTCGATCCGGTGCGGCGGATCGACTACGTGGCGGTGTCGAAGGACACGGTGCGGGTACGTGACGCGGCGGTGGCCGAGACGCTTGCCTCGGACCACCGCCCCGTCGTCGCCGATCTGTCGCTGCGGCGCTGAGGCTCAGCTGTTCTCCTTCGGCCGGGTCAGGTCGTAGAAGGTGGCGCTGCCGGCCGTCACCTCCTCGAAGTTCTCCTCCACCCAGGAGGAGATCTGCGAGGAGGTGCCGTTGCCGCCGCCTCCCCCGCCCGTTCCGCCCGCGATGAAGTAGTGGATCCTCCCGTCCTCGACGTACTGCTTGAACCGGGCGAGCGTCGGGGACGGGTCGCTTCCGTTGAAGCCGCCGATCGCCATCACGGGTTCGCCGGTGGCGAGTTGGTAACTGGCGGCGTTCTGCGAGCCGATGGCCGCGGCAACCCAGGTGTAGTCCCCGGCGTTCTGCTCCAGGAGCTTCTTGGCCTCGGTGCCGACGGACGCGCCGTTGAGCAGGCCGCCCATGCCCCCGCCCATACCGCCGCCCCGCTCGCCCCCGGCCCCGAAGCCTTCGCCCGTGCCGGGCAGGGCGGGCATGGCAGGCATGGAGCCCTGACCCTGGCCCTGGCCCTGCGACTGCCCTGGGCCGGGCATGGCACCGGTCGGGGGCTTCCCCAAGCCGCCACCCTGCTGGTTGCCCTGCTGGCCTCCCTGCTGGTTCGCCTGGCCCGGGGGCCGCATCCCGCCACCGGGACCGCCGCGTCCGCCTCCGCCCATGCCGCCGGGGCCGCCCATGCCGCCGCCCGACGGGCCGGCCGTGACGATCGAGCCCTGGTGCCCGGTGTTCAGCGTGCTCACGGCGTACGCGGCCGGCCCGGCCAGCGACGCGGCGAAGCCCAGCCCCACGGCGACGAACGCCAGCCGCCGCCCCGTCCGGGACACGAGCAGCAGCCCCAGCGCACCGGCGATCCCGCCGGCCGGCACGGCCGTACGCAGCCACGGCAGGTAGTCCGGGGTCCGCCCCAGCAGCACGTACGCCCAGAACGCCGTCACGGCGACCGTGGCGGCGAGCACGGCCCCCGCCCACCAGCGGGACCGCTCCTCCCACAGGACCGTGGCGCCCATGCCGATCAGCGCCGCGAGGTACGGGGCGAGGGCCACCGTGTAGTACTGGTGGAAGATGCCGGCCATGAAGCTGAAGACGACCGCCGTCATCAGCAGCGAGCCGCCCCAGGCGAGGAACGCCGCACGGGCCGTGTCGGTCCGCTTCGCCCGCCAGGTCAGCCAGACGCCCGCGACCAGCAGGATCAGCGCGGCGGGCAGCAGCCAGGAGATCTGGCCGCCGATCTCGGAGTTGAACATCCGGCCGATACCGGTCTCGCCCCACTGGCCGCCGGACCCGCCGCCCGGACCGCCACCGCCGCCGACGCTGCCGGTCTCGTCGCCGTTGATCCGGCCCAGGCCGTTGTAGCCGAAGGTCAGTTCGAGGAAGGAGTTGTTCTGCGAGCCACCGATGTACGGGCGGGACGAGGCGGGCCACAGTTCGACGATCGCGACCCACCAGCCGCCCGCGACGACCGTCACGAGGGCCGAGAGCCCGAGCTGGCCGAGCCGCTTGCGTACGGAGACGGGCGCGAACACCGCGTAGAGCACGGCCAGCGGCGGCAGGATCAGGAACGCCTGCAGGGTTTTCGTCAGGAACGCGAACCCGACCGCCACGCCCGCCCACACCAGCCACTTGGTGCGGCCGCGCTCCATCGCGCGCAGCACGCAGTAGACCGTGACGGTCATCAGCAGCGCCAGCAGCGCGTCCGGGTTGTTGAAGCGGAACATCAGCGCGGTCACCGGCGTGAGCGCGAACACCACCATGGCGATGAGCCCGGCCACGGCGTTGAAACGGCGGCGTACGCCCGCGTACAGCACCCCGGCCGTGGCCACCCCCATCAGCACCTGCGGGAGCAGGATCGCCCAGGAGTTGAGGCCGAGGACCCGGACCGACAGGGCCATCGGCCAGAGGGCGGCCGGGGGCTTGTCGACGGTGATGGCGTTGGCCGCGTCCAGCGAACCGAAGAAGAAGGCCTTCCAGCTCCGGCTGCCCGCCTGCGCGGCCGCGGAGTAGAAGGAGTTGGCGTAGCCGGAGGCGCTGAGGTTCCACAGGTACGCGCCCGCGATGACCAGCAGCAGCACGAGAAAGGCGGGCCGCGCCCAGCGCGGGTCCTCGGGCCTGCCCCGCCAAACGCGGTACGTCAGGGGCCTGTTCGGGCGACCGTGGGCCGGCGCGGCGGACGGCACGGACGGCACGGACGGCCCGGACGCCTGCGCGCCCGGGTGGGCCTGCGGGGCCGGAAGGCGGTCGGGGTGCAGCGTGGTCATCGGACGTTCCCCAGTTCGTGGTGAGTGTCATCGCTGTGCCCGGCCGAAGGGGCGGCGGGGGCGGCACCGGCTGTCGGAGCGGCGGAGGCGGTCCCGGCCGAAGGCACGGCGGGGGCGGCACCGGCCGCCGGACGGCCCTCCGTTACGGTGGCGGCCCGCTCCGGGAAGACCCAGGCGCGGAAGAGCAGGAACCGCAGCACCGTCGCCGCGAGGTTGGCCGCGATCAGCACGGCGAGTTCCGTACCGTGCGACGGGGATCCGGACGCCGCTCCCAGTGCGGCCAGCGACCCGCTGGTCAGCGCGAGGCCGATGGCGAAGACGACCAGGCCCTGCGCCTGATGGCGTACGGCCCCGCCCCTGCCCCGTACGCCGAAGGTGAGCCTCCGGTTGGCCGCCGTATTGGCGACGGCCGACAGCAGCAGCGCGCCGCCGTTGGCGAGCTGCGGGCCGACGCCCAGCCGGAACAGCGAGTACAGGGCGAGGTAGACGAGCGTGGAGAGCGCGCCGACGACGCAGAACCCGACGAGTTGCCGGGCCAGCCCGCCCGGCACCCCGCTCAGCGCACGGTCGCGCGGATCGTCCCCGAAGGGCCGGGCCAGCCGGTCCAGCGGCAGCGCGCCGACCGCCAGCGCCCGCCCCACCCGCCACACGCCCTTCAGGTCCTCGGTCGCCGTGCGGACGATGTGGACGGTGGAGTCGGGGTCGTCGACCCAGTCGACCGGCACCTCGTGGATGCGCAGCCCGGCGCGTTCGGCGAGCACCAGCAACTCGGTGTCGAAGAACCACCCCGAGTCCTCCACCATCGGCAGCAGCCGCTCCGCGACATCGTGCCGGATGGCCTTGAACCCGCACTGCGCGTCGCTGAACCGGGCGGCCAGCGACGAGCGGAGGATGAGGTTGTAGGAGCGCGAGATGAACTCCCGCTTCGATCCGCGCACCACCCGCGAACTACGGGCCAGCCGGGAGCCGATGGCCAGGTCGGAGTGGCCCGAGATCAGCGGTGCGACCAGCGGCAGCAGCGCGTTGAGGTCGGTGGACAGATCGACGTCCATGTAGGCCAGGACCGGGGCGTTGGAGCCGGACCAGACGGTGCGCAGCGCCCGCCCCCGGCCCTTCTCCTCCAGCCGGTACGACCGGACCCGGGGCAGCGCCGCCGCGAGCCGGGCCGCCACCTGCGGTGTCCGGTCGGTGCTGGCGTTGTCCGCGACGGTGATCCGGAAGCTGTACGGGAAGGTGCGCGCCAGATGGTCGTGCAGGCGCAGTACGCACGGTTCGAGGTCCTTCTCCTCGTTGTAGACGGGTACCACCACATCGAGTACGGGTGCGCCCGCCGCATCGACCGCTCCGGCGAGGAGGTGGTCCCGGGCCGGCAGAGTGCCCCAGGAAGTGTCGGTTCGCATGGGACCGACACTCACCAACTCCGCTGTCACGACGGTGTGCTGAGCCTGTCCCCCCGCTGTGAGTACGGATCGGCCGCGGGCTCCGCAGGTTTCGCGGGTTGCACAGGATCCGCAGGTTCCACAGGTTCCACAGGATCCGCGGGCTCCGCGGGCTCCGCGGGCTCCACAGGTTCCGCGGGTCCCACAGGATCCTCGGGCCCGGCGGGAGCCTGAGCCGGCAGATGGACGGCGAACACCGTGCGTCCCGGCACCGAGTCCACCTCGGCCCGGCCGCCGTGCGCGGCGACCACGGCCTGCACGATGGCGAGCCCGAGCCCGGTGGAGCCCGCGCTGCGGGAGCGCGAGGCGTCACCGCGCGCGAACCGCTCGAAGACGTGCGGCAGCAGCTCGGGCGCAATGCCGGGCCCGTCGTCCTCGACCTCCAGCGTCACCCACGGCCGCCCGGCCGCGCCCCGCACCCGGACCGCGACGGTCGTGCCGGGCGGGGTGTGGGTACGGGCGTTCGCCAGCAGGTTGACCAGCACCTGATGGAGCCGGGTCGGATCGCCGTGCACGGTCGCGGGCTCGTCCGGCAGTTCCAGGCGCCAGTGGTGGCCGCTCTCCCCGGCGGCGCGGGCATCGCTCACCGCGTCGACGACGACCGGCGAGAGGTCGGTGCTCTCCAGGCCGAGCGGGCGTCCGGCGTCCAGCCGGGCGAGCAGCAGCAGATCCTCCACCATGCCCGTCATCCGCTCCGCCTCGGACTCGATCCGCCCCAGGGCGTGCCGGGTGTCGGGGCCGGCCTCCTCGCGGCCGCGCCGGGTCAGTTCGGCGTAGCCGCGGATCGAGGCGAGCGGGGTGCGCAGCTCATGGCTGGCGTCCGCGACGAACTGGCGTACCCGCGTCTCGCTCTGCTGCCGGGCCTCCAGCGCCGAACCGACGTGGCCCAGCATCCGGTTGAGCGCCGCGCCCACCTGGCCGACCTCGGTACGCGGATCGGCCTGGGCCTGCGGGACCCGCTCCAGGAGAGCCACCTCGCCGCTGTGCAGCGGGAGTTCGGAGACCAGCGTCGCGGTCGCGGCGACCCGGCGCAGCGGACGCAGCGCGACACCGACGATGGCGGCGCCCGCGAGCCCGGCCGCGATCAGGCCGGCGCCGGTGACGCAGACCTCGACGACGATCAGGGTGGTGAGCGCCGAGCCCACCTCGTCGGCGGGGATGCCGACGAGGACGGTCGTCCCGTGCGGGTCCGTGACCGCCTCCACCCGGCTGGCGCCGAGCCCCGGCAGGTCGACGGTGCGCGGGTCCTGGCCGACGGAGAGGTCCGCCGCCGCCAGCGCCCTGCTCTGGGCCGCGGTCATCGGCTGCCCGACGTCCTCGGCCCCGGGCCCCGGGGTGGTGGTGGTCTCCACGACGACGCGCGACGAGGTGACCTCGCCGTCCGCCACCACGGCACCGAAGGCGCCGACGGGCAGCCCGCGCGCGTCCACGAAGGCCAGCGGGTCGAGGCTCTGCGGCACACCGCCGCCGGGCATCGGGCCCCCGCCGGGCGGCTTCGCGGCCCGTACGGCGATGGCGTCCAGCTGGTCGTCGAGCTTGCCGTACATGTAGCTGTGGAAGGCGATGGTGGTGACCGTCCCGATGACCGCCGCGACGACGGCGATCAGCGTGACCGCCGAGACCACCAGCCGGGTCCGCAGCGTCCACGGCCCCCGCCACCTGCGGGGATACCTACTCACCGGGCTTGATGAGGTACCCCGCCCCGCGCCGGGTGTGGATCATCGATGACCGGCCCGCGTCGATCTTCTTGCGCAGGTACGAGATGTACAGCTCGACGACGTTCGCCTGCCCGCCGAAGTCGTAGTTCCAGACCCGGTCGAGGATCTGCGCCTTGCTCAGCACCCGCCGCGGATTGCGCATCAGGAAGCGCAGCAGCTCGAACTCGGTCGCGGTGAGGTGGATGGACGTCCCGCCCCGGCTGACCTCGTGGCTGTCCTCGTCGAGCATCAGATCGCCGACGACGAGCGTCGACTCGCCGCGCACCGCCGCCGTGCCCGAGCGCCGGATCAGCCCGCGCAGCCGCGCCACGACCTCCTCCAGGCTGAACGGCTTGGTGACGTAGTCGTCGCCGCCCGCCGTGAGACCGGCGATCCGGTCCTCCACCGCGTCGCGCGCGGTCAGGAACAGCACAGGGACCTCGGCGAGCTCCCGCCGCAGCCGGCCGAGCACGGCGAAGCCGTCCGTGTCGGGCAGCATCACATCGAGGACCACCGCGTCGGGCCGGAACTCGCGTGCCATCCGGACAGCCCCGGCACCGTCCCCGGCGCTGCGCACCTCCCAGCCCTCGTAACGCAGGGCCATGGAGAGCAGCTCGGCAAGCGGAGCCTCGTCGTCCACCACCAGCACACGAACCGGGGTGCGGTCCGCCCTCAGCAGTTCCGTACGCCCCTGGGGCGAGGTCGTCGTCGTCATGCCCCACACCCTGTGGGGCTCCCCTGAAAGGGCCCTTACCCGAATCTGTGAATTCCCTGAGAAAGAGGCAGCACCACCGCCGGACCGTCAGCCGGCCCCGAACAAGGCGCTCGCGTTCCCGTGACAGACCGCCCGCAGCCAGTCGTCCCCCAGCTCCAGCCGTTCCAGCGCGTGCAGTTGATGGGCGTACGGGTACGGGATGTTCGGGAAGTCGGTGCCCAGCAGGATCCGGTCCCCGAGCGCGGCGAGCCGCCCCCGCTCGGCGGGCGGGAACGGGCTGAAGTTCTCCGTGAAGTCCGTGAACGCCATCGTCGTGTCGAGCCGCACCTGCGGGTACGCCTCCGCCAGCGCCAGGAACTCCGCGTACTCCGGCATCCCCATGTGCGCCACGATCAACGGCAGCCGCGGATGCCGGGCGAGCAGCCGGCCGACCGGCTCCGGGCCGGTGTGCTTGCCTGGCGCCGGTCCCGAACCACAGTGCGTCACCACCGGGATCCCGGCCTCCGCGAGCAGCCCCCAGACCGGATCGAGCAGCGGGTCGTTGGGGTCGTACGCGCCGACCTGGAGGTGCGACTTGAAGACCCGCGCCCCCGCCTCGACGGCCTCGCGCACATACCGCTCCACGCCGTCCTCCGGGTAGAAGGTCGCGGTGTGCAGGCAGTCCGGCACCCGGCGGGCGAAGTCGGCCGCCCAGCCGTTCAGCCAGGCGGCCATCCCCGCCTTGTGCGGGTAGAGCATCGAGGTGAACCGGAGCACGCCGAACGATCGCAGCAGCGCGAGGCGTTCGTCCTCGTCGCGGCGGTACTCGATCGGCCACTCCATCCCGGTCAGCGGCCCCGCCGAGTCGAAGTACGCCCAGACCTTGTCCAGTACCCGCTCCGGCATGAAATGCGTATGGACATCGATGATCCCGGGCAGCCCCAGCCGCTCCCGGAACCGTACGACGTCGTCGACGTCACCACTCATCCCGCGCCCCTCCCACTGCTCGCACCGCCCGTACCGGCCAGTTCCTCACCGTCCGAACCGGCCGACCCGTTCCTCACCGTCCGAACCGGCCGACCCGTTCCTCACCGTCCGAACCGGCCGACCCGTTCCTCACTGTCCGGTCCGACGATCTCAGAACAGCCCGCCCTGCACGCCACCGCCCCCGATGTCCGCCACCGGCACCCCCACCCCGGCCCGCGGGTCCGCCGCCACCAGCTCCCACCCGGTCATCAGCCGGGTGTCCAGCACCACGACCCCGTGCGTCGCCGTCGCCAGATGCAGATCGGGCCCGGCCGCCGCCACCAGCCGCCCCGCGACCGCACCCCCGGCCACCAGCTCGGTGACCGCCCACGCCACCTCCACGGCGCCGTCGAGCCCGAACAGCCCGGCGTGGTCGACCGCCTCGAACGGCAGCCGCTCCAGCGAATCCGGCCACCCGGCCCCCTCCAGCGCCACGGCCCGCCGGTAGAGCTCCGCCACCTCGGTCCGGCGCTCCGCCGCCCCCGGCAGCGCCCCGCGCACGGCCCGCTTCCTCGCGTACGGAATCCGGTCCGGCACCCCGAGCGCCGACCGCAGCAGCTCCTCGGTCCGCCGGCACGCCATCAACGGCCCCCGCCCCAGCCAGCTGAACACCACGGCCCCCTGCTCGCGCAGCCGCGCCGCCTCCCGCTGCTCGGCGGTGATCCCGACCTTCACCATCCCCGGCCCGAACCAGGCGAGATACACGCGGTACGTCCTCGGGTCGTCGGCGATCGTGTCGGCGGCCACCGAATGCGCCCGGTCCAGCCGCGCGCACTCCGGGCACCGCGCCCCCGTGCTCCGCCCCGACACCACGGCCCCCACCGGACACACGTTCCCGCGCGCCCCGACGCACCGCCGCTCCCCCTCGGCCCGGAACCCGCACTCCGTCCCGTACGCCTGCGCACTCCCCCGTACGGCCCCGCCCCGCCGCCAGCCCAGCACGGGCGGCCCCTGCGCGTCCGGCCACCGCAGCCCGGTGCACTGCCACGCCACAGCCATGAACGACCCCCGGAAAGACATTGAGCGACGTCAGGCGACGTTAATGGACGACCGAGGCAGTCCCGCGCCGGGACGGGAAAACCGGAGGTCGCCGGAGTACCGAGCCGCGTATTCTGATCAACTGCTTTTCAAACATGACTGGTTGGAGAATCCACGTGTCCGACTCCGGTGACACCCGCACCACCGGCGATCCGGCCGGAAGGACCGACCGCAGCCACCGGACGGTGATCATCGCGGCCGTCATCACCGGCTCGGCCACCGTCATCGCCGCCGTGATCGCGACCACGGTGGCGGGCGGCCACTCCCCGAAGGCACCCGCGGCCGTCACAGCGCCCTCGGCCTCGCAGCACACCTCGCCCACCCCGCGCCCCGTGCAGAGCCTTCCGTCCACACCGCCGGCCCCGGCCCCTTCCCCCACGGCCGCCCGCGTCATGGCCGCACCGGACTCGGCCGCCATCGGGGCCACCGTCACGATCACGGGCTCCGGTTTCACGGCCGGGGAACAGGTGCGCATCACGTTCAACGGAACGTACGGCTCCACGCTCGACCTCCGCGACGTCACGGCCGGCCCGGACGGCGGCTTCGCCGCAGAGGTCACGGTCCCCGAGGACAGCGTCGACTCGGACCAGCAGCAGTCGTTCGAGGTCCGCGGCCTGGACAGCGACGAGCGCGCCGACACCCCGTTCCGCATCACGGGCTGAGCCGTGTCCGGAAAGTCCCGTTCGACCGGCGTGTCACGCCCCGCGTAACCTCTCCTTGTGTCGTCCTCCCGCCTGCATCGCGTCGCCGTCCTCGTGCTGGAGGGCGCGAAACCGCTCGATGTCGGAATTCCCGCGCAGGTCTTCACGACCCGCGCGAGCATGCCGTACGAGGTGCGGGTGTGCGGGGCGACGCCCGGTCCCGTGGCTGGCGGCGAGGGTCTCGCGTACTACGTCGCGCACGGCCTCGACGCGCTCGCGTGGGCCGACATCGTCTTCGTCCCCGGCTACCGGTTCCCGGACCGCGAGGACCCGCCGCAGGCCGTCGTCGACGCACTGATCGCCGCCCACGACCGGGGCGCGCGGCTCGCCGCCATCTCGACGGGCGCCTTCGCGCTCGCCGCCACGGGCCTGCTCGACGGCAGGCGTGCCACGACGCACTGGCACTACACGCGGGCGCTCATGGCCAGGCATCCGCTCGTCCGGGTCGACGAGAACGTGCTGTTCGTCGACGAGGGCAGCGTGCTCACCTCGGCCGGCGCCGCCTCCGGCATCGACCTGTGCCTGCACATCCTGCGCGGCGACCTCGGAGTGGCCGCGTCCAACCACGCGGCCCGCCGTCTGGTCGCCGCCCCCTACCGCAGCGGCGGCCAGGCCCAGTACGTGCCGCGCAGCGTCCCCGAGCCACTCGGCGAGCGGTTCGCCGCCACCCGCGAGTGGGCGCTGCACCGGCTCGGCGATCCCCTCACCCTCGACATACTGGCGCGGCAGGCCGAGGTGTCGCCGCGCACGTTCTCCCGGCGCTTCGTCGAGGAGACCGGCTACACGCCGATGCAGTGGGTGATGCGCGCCCGCATCGACCTGGCCCGCGAGCTGCTGGAGCGCTCTCAGCGCAGCGTCGAGCAGATCGCCGCCGACGTCGGGCTCGGCACCGGCGCGAACCTGCGCCTGCACTTCCAGCGCATCCTCGGCACCACCCCGAGCGAGTACCGGCGCACCTTCACCCGGGGCGAGTGACCCGCCCGGCACCGCATGGCTGGATCCTTTTGAACCATGGCGATCCCGCCACTGTCGGCGGCGCGAGCCACGGGCGAGCCTGGTGGCGAAGGAAAGGGACATCACTCATGACTCGCATCGCCATCAACGGATTCGGCCGCATCGGGCGCAATGTGCTGCGCGCACTGCTGGAGCGCGACAGCGCCCTGGAGATCGTCGCCGTCAACGACCTGACGGAGCCCGCCACTCTCGCCCGGCTGCTCGCCTACGACAGCACGTCCGGCCGGCTCGGACGCCCGGTGTCCGTCGACGGGGACGTTCTCGTCGTGGACGGCCACCGGATCAAGGTGCTGGCGGAGCGCGAACCGGCGCAGCTGCCGTGGGCCGAACTCGGCGTCGACATCGTCCTGGAGGCCACCGGCCGCTTCACCTCGGCCAAGGCCGCCCGCGCCCACCTCGACGCGGGCGCGAAGAAGGTGCTCGTCAGCGCGCCGTCGGACGGCGCCGACGTCACGCTCGCGTACGGGGTCAACACCGACGCCTACGACCCGGCCGTGCACACGATCGTCTCGAACGCCTCCTGCACCACCAACGCGCTCGCGCCGCTGGCCGCGGTCCTCGACGAACTCGCCGGTATCGAGCACGGGTTCATGACGACGGTGCACGCCTACACGCAGGAGCAGAACCTGCAGGACGGTCCGCACCGCGACGCCCGTCGCGCGCGGGCCGCCGGCGTCAACATCGTGCCGACCACGACCGGCGCCGCCAAGGCGATCGGCCTGGTCCTGCCGAACCTCGAAGGCAAGCTGTCGGGCGACTCGATCCGCGTGCCGGTGCCGGTGGGCTCGATCGTCGAACTCAACACGACCGTCGCCCGCGACGTGACGCTCGACGACGTGCTGGCGGCGTACCGCACCGCGGCCGAGGGGCCGCTCGCCGGCGTCCTCGAATACTCGGACGACCCGCTCGTGTCCTCCGACATCACGGGCAACCCCGCCTCGTCGATCTTCGACTCGGCCCTCACCCGCGTCGAAGGCCGCCACATCAAGGTGGTCGCCTGGTACGACAACGAGTGGGGCTTCTCGAACCGCGTCATCGACACGCTGGAACTCCTCGCCACCCGCTGACCGGACGCCGGGGCGGCACGGCGACGAGCCGTGCCGCCCCGGCCGCCCGCTGTTCCACGGACAACGCCGGAGGCCCTCAGGATTTCTCCTGAGGGCCTCCGGCTTGCTGTGCACTCGGCAGGATTCGAACCTGCAACCTTCTGATCCGTAGTCAGATGCTCTATCCGTTAAGCTACGAGTGCTTGTGCTTCCCGGTTTTTTCTCCCCGGTCGGCGTTGCGAGAACAACATTACATGACCTGCGCCGGGACGCGAAATCCTTTAGCCCCACCAGCCCTGACCTGCGGAAATGCCCCGCGCGACGCTGTCGCTCGGGTACTGATGAGGCTGTTCGGGACAGCACGGGCGGAGTGTCCGGGTCCGGATCCGGACGGGACCGGAGCCGTGCATGCGCGCGATCGGAGCCGTGCACACGAATGAAGCCCGGATACGACCGAAGCCCCGTGCCAGTGGCACGGGGCTTCGGTGATGAAGCGGAGGCGGAGGGATTTGAACCCTCGATGGGCTTTAAGACCCAAACCGCATTAGCAGTGCGGCGCCATAGACCGGACTAGGCGACGCCTCCAGCACACCCCGCGCGAGCGCGAGTGGTGCGTGCAGATGATGACACAGTTGAGCGGTGCGTCACCAATCGATGCCTACGGTACTAGGCAGGCGGCCACGAGGGCAAAGCGTCTGCGGTTGCGCAACGCCGTGGCGTGCGGAGCGTTAGTGAGGACGGGGGCACCGCCCCCCGTCCTTCCGTCCGTTCCACCGGCATTTCCGCCGCAGTGCACGAGCACAGGAGCCCGCAATGATGCGCCGCCTCGCCCTCACCGCCGTCGCCTCCCTCGCCGCGCTGTCCGCCGTCGCGCCGGCCGCGACCGCGGACAGCGGCACCCTTCCGCTGCCGCTGGCCCGGCCGCTGCCGCTGCCGCTGCCGCTGCCCGCGCTCCAGGACGAAGCCGGCGAAGCCCCTGCCCGGCTGACGATCACCGTCTCGGGCGTGAGGGGCGCCGCCGACGGGACCTTCGAGCTCCGGTGCGCGCCGGCGGGCGGCAGCCACCCGGCGGCGAAGCAGGCCTGCGGCCGGCTGGACGAGCTGGCGGACGAGGGCGAGGAACCGTTCGCCCCGGTGCCCGAGGACGCGCTGTGCACCCTGCAGCACGGGGGCGAGGCCACCGCCCGGGTCACCGGGACCTGGCAGCGGCGGCACATCGACGCGGTCTTCAGCCGGACCGACGGCTGCGAGATCGCCCGCTGGAACAACCTGGTACCGGTGCTCCCGAACGTCGGCTGACCGGGCCGGCCCGGACGGAGTCGTACACCGTATGCACAGAACCTTGGTGAGAGCTCCCCCTCATCCGCAGCCCCTCGCCCCTTCGCTGCCTTTAGACTCCTCCAGTGACAGCCCGCGGCCCGAGGGGCAAGATGGGGCCCGCTGTCGGCAAGGTGCGGTAACCAGGGAGGAAGCGTCGTCGTGAGCAGCAGGCCATCCCGAGGCGCTGCTCGCCTCGCAGCCATACTCGATGCACTCCCCGACGGGCTGTTGCTCGTCAACTGCAACGGCACGGTCGTCAACGCCAACACCATCGCGCTCGAAATGTTCGAGACGCCCGGCACCGCGCTGGTCGGGCGCGGGCTCCTGGACCTGCTGCCCGAGTTCGACTCCAAGCTGATCCCGGGGTCGATGCGCCGCGCCGACACCGCCGACGACCGCGGCCGCACGAAGCCGACCCGGATGACCGCCCGGCGGACGGACGGCACCGAGTACCCGGTCGAGGTCACCAGCGCCAGCCTGGAGGACGGGCAGGCCGCGTACAACGACTTCCAGAGCACCTACAGCGGCAGCTACACGGGCGACGAGCTGCTGATGCTCGTCGTGCGGGACCTGTCGGGCACCGTGGACACCGAGGCCGAACTGGCCCGGTCGCAGCGGCAGACGGAGATGATCCTGCGGGCCGCGGCCGAGGGCGTCGTCGGTACGGACACCGACGGCCGGGTCGTCCTGGTCAACCCCGCCGCCGCGCAGATCCTCGGCTTCCGCGCCAGCGATCTGGGCGGTCAGGAACTGCATCCGCTGATCCTGCACTCGCGGGCGGAGGGCGAGCCGTTCCCGTACGAGGAGTCGCCGCTCGCCGACACCCTCAGGTCCGGGCGCAAGCACCGGGTGCGCGGGCAGGTCCTGTGGTCCAAGAGCGGCGCGCAGGTGCCGGTCGACCTGACCACCGCTCCGGTCCGGGACGGTGACCAGTTGGTCGGCGCCGTCATGACGTTCACCGACCGCAGGCCGTACGAGGAGCTCGGCGAGCAGCACCGGGCCGAGGTCGACGAACTGACCGGCAGTCACACCGCCGAGGTCGCCGAGCTGACGGAGCGGCACAACACGGAGCTGGCGGACCGGACCGAGCGGTACGCGGCCGAGCTGGAGGCGCAGGCCGATCTGCTGGCGGCGCTGACCGCCCGGCACACCCAGCTCACCGCCGTGCTCGGCGAATCGCTGCGCGGCCCGCTGGAGGAGCTGCGCGGCGAACTCTCCACGCTCGCCGCCGACCCGGCGGGGCAGCTGTGGCCCGAGGCCAACCAGATCCTGCACCACCTGGCGGCGGGCTACGCCCGGATGACCACCCTCGTCGACAACGTCCTCGGCTATCAGCTCCTGGACGCCGGCGCCGAGAAGCTGGCCAAGACGAACGTGCTGCTCGACTCGGTCGTGACGGCCGGTATCGACGCGGCCGTCGAGCTGATCGGTCCCGGGCGCGCCCAGTTCGCCGTGCACGCGCCGCCGATCGAGGCCGAGGTGGACGCGGCCCGGCTGGTGACCGCGCTGGCCCATCTGGTCGCGGATGTCGCCGGGGTCGACTCGACCGGCAAGACCCGGGTGGTGCCGGGCGGCGGGTACGTCGACTCGACGGTCGTCGTCGCGGCGGCGCAGCGCGGTGAGGTCGTACGGATCGAGGTGCGCGGACCGTTCGCCGGGGGAGACCCGGTGCACGAGCCGATCGTGCGCGGGATCGTGCGGGCGCACGGCGGTGTGCTCCAGACGCACGAGGTACCGGGGATGAGCGGCAGCGCGTATGTGCTCGAAGTTCCGTTGGGTGCCGGTTCGGGGACGGTGACGGTGCCCGCGTCCGAGCCGGAGCCCGAGGCCGGTGCGCAGCCCGCTCCGGGGCCCGAGGCGGCGCAGCAGCCGGGCGGCGGGCGGCGACGCGCGCGGCGGGCGTCCACGGACGCGTTCCTGGAGAGCCCCGTGGGCGGTTCAGGGGCTGGTGCCGGGGCCGACGGTGACACGGCTGCGGCCGAGCCGACGGGGCGGCGCCGGGCGCGTCGTGAACCTGTGGCGCAGGAGGCAGACGGCGCGGAGAGCGCACGCACCGAGGGTTCGGGGCGCAGGCGGGGGCGGCCGAGCCCGGCCGAGACCGGCGCTCAGCACTCGCTGCCGGAGCTGCCCGGGGCACCCGGGGCGCCCAGGTCGCAGGACGCGCCGGAGGCGCCGGGGCAGGGGCAGGAGGCCGGGCAGGCGTTGGCGCTGCCCGCGGCCTCCGCGGCCCCGTCCGCCCCGTCCGCCCCGTCCGCCCCGTCCGAAGGTGCCGTGGTGACGGCGGCTGAGGGTGCGCAGGGCGGCGGCAGCCGGCCGCAGCTCGGTCAGACCGTGCCGCCGCAGGGTGTACCGGCCGAGAACCAGGGGCAGGGGCTGGGGCAGCTGGCTCTGCCCGCCTCCGCTTCGGATGCGGACGCTGCTGCGGACCCGGCTGCCGTCCCTGCTCCGGCCGCGCCGGCGCAGGCGCCTCAGCCGGCCGGGCGGCGGGCCCGGCGGGCGCTGGCGGCCGCCCAGGAGCGGACCGCCCAGGCCGAGCCCGCAGGGCCCCGTACCGCGTTCGCGCTGCCGCCGGCGCAGGCCGACCGGTCCCCGGCCATGGCTGCCGACGCGGACGCCTCGCTGCCGGGGCGCCACGACGCCGTGCACATCGCACCGGGCGACGACCACACCCCGCCCCAGCCGCACCCCGTACCGACCGGCCGGCGCCGGGCCCGCCCCTCCGAGGCCCCGCTCCAGGCCGAACAGGCCGAGCCGGGCGACGGGATGCCCGGCGAAGGCACGGAGCCGCCTGCGGCCGGACAGACCACGCACGCCACGGGCACCACGGCCGTCGCGGCTCCCGCAGCGGGCTCCGCGGAGGGCCCGCAGGGCATCTCGCCCGTACCGGACGCGCGCAGGCAGCCGCTGCCCGCGGAGGCTCCGATGCCGGGCGGTTCGTCCGACTCGACGCAGGGGCGCGCGTTCAGCGTGCGGACCCTCGGGCAGGGCGTGCCCTTCGCCCAGCACATCGCGCACCAGCAGAACCAGACGCTCGGCGGTGCCGGACGGCGCCGCAAGCTCGCCGCGCCGCCGGAGGGCGAGCGCACCCCGCAGGCCGCCGCGTCGGCCCCGTCCCCGTCCGTCCCCGCACCGGGCTCGGGTCCGGGGCAGGGCCCGCTGCGCCCGGCCCCGGAGGCCGAGGGGCGTGCGTACGCGATAGGCGCCCCCGACGAGGGCGCCGAGGGACCGGAGCCGCTGGACGGCCCGGGTGGCGCGGTCGAGGTCGCCAACCGCCCGTCGCCGCAGCCGGTCGACGACGAGCTGCCCCCGGAGCCGCTGGACAACCCGCGTCGGCTGCTCGTCTGGCCGGCGCCCGACGTCTCCACCCAGCAGGCGCTGAGCGACCGCGGCTACCGGCCGGTGATCGTGCACTCGCGCGAGGAGGTCGACGCCCAGATCGCGGCGTTCCCCGCCGCGCTCTTCGTCGATCCGCTGACCGGCCCCATCACCCGCAAGGCCCTCCAGTCGCTGCGTCAGGCGGCGGTGGCGGCCGAGGTTCCGGTGCTGGTGACGGCGGGCCTGGGACAGGCCTCGCGGGACGCGGCGTACGGTGCCGACCCCGCCGTGCTCCTCAAGGCGCTCGCCCCGCGCGACAGCGAACAGCATCCGCCCCGGGTGCTGTTGATCGAGGAGCACGAGGAGATCGCGCTGGCGCTGACGGAGACCCTGGAGCGCCGCGGCATGCAGGTGGCGCGGGCCTCCACCGACAGCGAGGCGGTGTCGCTCGCCACCCGGATGCGGCCCAACCTGGTGGTGATGGACCTGATGCAGGTGCGCCGCCGCCGGGCCGGCATCGTCGACTGGCTGCGCGCCAACGGCCAGTTGAACCGGACCCCGCTGGTCGTCTACACCTCCGCCGACATGACCGGGTCGGAGCTGCCGAAGCTCGGCTCGGGCGAGACCGTGCTCTTCCTGGCCGAGCGGTCCACGAGCGAAGAGGTCCAGGCACGCATCGTCGATCTGCTCGCGAAGATCGGTACGAACTGACGCGCCGGAAGCCGGAAGAAGGCCGCGGGCACGAAGGACGCGGGACACGGCGAGGGCGGTACGGGAGCGACTCCCGTACCGCCCTCGCCGTGTCCGAGGCGCCCGGCTCAGAGCTGGGTGATGTCCAGCTCGCCCGCCGCGTACTGCCTGCGGATCACCTTCTTGTCGAACTTGCCGACGCTGGTCTTCGGCACCGCCGCGATGACGGTCCAGCGCTCCGGCAGCTGCCACTTGGCGATGCCGGACGTGGCGAGGAAGTCCTTCAGCACCTCGTAGCCGACACTCGTGCCGTCCTTGAGGACCACGGTCGCCAGCGGGCGCTCGCCCCACTTCTCGTCCGGGACGGCGACGACTGCCGCCTCGGCCACATCGGGGTGCGCCATCAGGGCGTTCTCCAGTTCGACGCTGGAGATCCACTCGCCGCCGGACTTGATGACGTCCTTGGCCCGGTCGGTGAGCGTGAGGAAGCCGTCCTCGCTGATCACACCGACGTCGCCGGTCTTCAGCCAGCCGTCCTCGCTGAACTTGTCCTCGGGGCGCAGCGGCTCACCGTCCGCACCTCCGTAGTAGGCCCCGGCGATCCAGGGGCCACGCACCTCCAGCTCACCGGCCGACTCGTTGTCCCACGGCAGGTGCTCGCCGCCGGGGCCGACCAGCCGCGCCTCCACACCGGCCGGGAAGCGGCCCTGCGTTATGCGGTAGGGCCATTCCTCCTCCTCGGTCAGTCCGGCGGGCGGGTTGGCCATGGTGCCGAGCGGCGAGGTCTCCGTCATGCCCCAGGCCTGGCAGAGGCGGACGCCCAGCTTGTCGTAGGCGGCCATGAGGGAGGGCGGACAGGCGGCGCCGCCGATGGTGACGCGGGCCATGGAGCTGAGGTCGCGCGGGTTGGCGGTGACCTCGGCGAGCAGTCCCTGCCAGATGGTGGGGACGGCGGCGGCGTGGGTCGGCCGCTCGCGCTCGATCATCTCGGCGAGCGGGGCGGGCTGCAGGAACCGGTCGGGCATGAGGACGTTGATGCCGGACATGAACGTCGCGTGCGGCAGCCCCCAGGCGTTCACGTGGAACTGGGGGACGACCACCAGCGTGGTGTCCTTGTCCGTCAGGCCCATCGACTCGGCCATGTTGACCTGCATGGAGTGCAGGTAGACGGAGCGGTGGGAGTAGACGACGCCCTTGGGGTCGCCGGTGGTGCCGGAGGTGTAGCACATGGCGGCGGCCTGGCGTTCGTCCAGCTCGGGCCAGTCGTAGTGGGTGGGCCGTCCGGCGATCAGCTCCTCGTACTCGTGCACCCGGGGCGTCGCCCCGTCGAGGAGCGAACGGTCGCCCGGACCGGTGACGATCACGTGTTCGACCGACGGCAGCTGGGGGAGGAGCGGGGCGAGCAGCGGCAGCAGGGAGCCGTTGACGATGACGACCCTGTCGTCGGCGTGCCCGACGATCCAGACCAGCTGTTCGGCCGGGAGCCGGAGGTTGAGCGTGTGGAGGACCGCGCCCATCGAGGGG
The DNA here is from genome assembly GCF_042891445.1 of Streptomyces sp. NPDC001890. Classification (NCBI taxonomy): domain Bacteria; kingdom Bacillati; phylum Actinomycetota; class Actinomycetes; order Kitasatosporales; family Streptomycetaceae; genus Streptomyces; species Streptomyces sp. NPDC001890. The sequence continues at coordinate 99,094 of NZ_JBIATE010000003.1, forward strand.
ACCGCGAGATACGCCTCCATGTGCTCGGCGTTGTTCCACATGAGGGTGGCCACCCGCTGGTCGCCCTCGACGCCGAGCTCGTCGCGCAGCGCGCCGGCGAGCTGCGTGGCCCGTCGGCCGATCTCGGCGAAGCTGCGCCGCTGCGGCTCGGGTTCGCCGGTCCAGGTCGTGACCTGCGACTTCCCGTGAATCGTCATCCCGTGGTTCAGGATGCGGGTGACCGTCAGCGGTACGTCCTGCATGGTGCTCAGCACGGCGTCCTCCCGGTGGGCGCTACGCGGCAGTAAGGTTGGCCTGATTCTGCCCACATACCGCGCGGTATGTCACTAGCTCCGAGAGTACGAATCGGTGTCGTTCGGCAAAATCAGGCGCGGCCGCCGGCGCGCCGACCCTCTGGAGTCACCGCACCGGAGCCAGTTCCGGGTCCTGCCTGAGCTTGCCGAGCGCCCGTGACACCGCGCTCTTCACGGTGCCGACGGAGACCCCGAGCACCTCGGCCGTCTGGGCTTCGCTCAGGTCCTCGTAGTAGCGCAGGACCACCATCGCCCGCTGCCGGTCCGGCAGCTTCAGCACGGCACGCCACATGGCGTCGTGCAGCGTCTGCCGCTCGGCCGGGTCGGGGGCCGGCGCGGCCTCCTGCTCGGGCAGCTCGTCGCAGGCGAACTCGTCGACCTTGCGTTTGCGCCACTGCGAGGTCCGGGTGTTCAGCAGGGCCCGGCGGACGTAGCCGTCGAGCGCCCGGTGGTCCTCGATCCGCTCCCAGGCCACGTACGTCTTGGTGAGCGCCGTCTGCAGCAGGTCCTCGGCGTCGCTCGGGTTGGCGGTGAGTGAGCGCGCGGCCCGCAGCAGCACGGGCCCTCTCGCCCGCACGAAGGAGGAAAACGATGGATAAGGGGCGTATGGAGCGTACGGGGCACCCGGCGCGTTCAGGGCATTCGGGGTGTTCGGGACCTGCGTCGCGTACGGCGTCCGCGAGGGGTACGCGGGGCGTGCGGTGCGCGCTCCGTGCTGGCTGGGTACGCCGTGCCCGGTGATGTGCGGGGTGTGCGACATGTGTCCCGGGTACGGCGCGTGTCCGGTGGTGGCGGCTCCCCCGGAGCTGCCCGTGCAGACTGGCGTGGTCATGGCTCCACGCTAGAAGCGGGCACCGCACCGGGGGATCGGCCCCAGGTCCCGAAAGCGCGTCCGCCTCAGGGTGGAGGGGTAGGGCCTCCTCCACCTCCTGTAGGTGGAGCCGTCGTCCCCGGGGATCAGGGGCGCGCCCCTGAGGCGGGCTCAGTCGTCCGTGCCGAGGATCAGCCCCGAGGTGGGTACGCCGGTGCCTGCCGTGACCAGGGTCCTGGCCGCCCCGGAGACCTGGTTCACCGACGAACCGCGGATCTGCCGGACCGCCTCCGCGATGCCGTTCATGCCGTGCAGATACGCCTCCCCCAGCTGGCCCCCGTGCGTGTTCAGGGGCAGCGCGTCCGCCGCGACGAAGCCGGCCGCCTCGCCCGGCGCACAGAAGCCGAACTCCTCCAGCTGCATCAGGACGAAGGGGGTGAAGTGGTCGTAGAGGATGCCCACGTCGATGTCGGAGGGGGAGAGACCGGAGCTGCGCCAGAGCTGCCGGGCGACCACGCCCATCTCCGGCAGGCCGGTCAGGTCGTCGCGGTAGAAGCTCGTCATCTGCTCCTGCGCCCGCCCGGCGCCCTGCGCCGCGGCCACGATCACGGCGGGCGGCCGCCGCAGGTCCCGGGCCCGCTCGGCGCTGGTGACGACGATCGCCTGCCCGCCGTCGGTCTCCTGGCAGCAGTCGAGCAGCCGCAGCGGTTCGACGATCCACCGCGACGCCGCGTGGTCGGCCAGGGTGATCGGCTTCCCGTAGAAGTACGCCGCCGGATTCCGGGCGGCATGGCGGCGGTCGGTCACCGCGACATGGCCGAAGACCTCCGGCGTCAGCCCGTACGTGTGCAGATAGCGCTGGGCGGCCATGGCGACCCAGGAGGCCGGGGTGAGCAGCCCGAAGGGCAGGTTCCAGCCGAGCGCCGTGCCTTCCGCGGTGGGCTCCCGCTGCTGCACGCCGGAGCCGAATCTGCGCCCCGAGCGCTCGTTGAACGCGCGGTAGCAGACCACCACGTCGGCCACCCCGCTCGCCACCGCCATCGCCGCCTGCTGGACGGTGGCGCAGGCCGCCCCGCCGCCGTAGTGGATGCGGGAGAAGAACGACAGCTCACCGATCCCGGCCGCCTGGGCGACGGTGATCTCGGGGCTGGTGTCCATGGTGAAGGTGACCAGCCCGTCCACGTCGTCGGGGGTCAGCCCGGCGTCGTCGAGGGCGGCCCGTACCGCTTCGACGGCCAGCTTCAGCTCGCTGCGCCCGGAGTCCTTGGAGAACTCGGTCGCGCCGATCCCCACCACCGCGGCTTTGCCGCCGAGCGAATCGGCCCTGCGCACGCTCATGCCGCCCCCCGCGGTACGCCGACGGTCACCGTGCCGGTGACGTGTCTGCCGAGACCGTTGGCGCCGATGATCCTCACCTCGGCCGTTCCGTCGTCCGCGACGGAGGTGACCGTGCCGCTCAGGATCATGGTGTCCCCGGGGTAGTTGGGTGCGCCCAGCCGGATCGCGACCTTGCGGAGCACGGCCGACGGGCCGAGGCGGTCGGTGACGTACCTGCCGACCAGGCCGTTGGTCGTCAGGATGTTCATGAAGATGTCCGGGGAGCCCTTCTCCCGGGCGAGCTCCACGTCATGGTGCACGTCCTGGTAGTCGCGGGAGGCGATCGCGCCCGCCACGATCAGGGTGCGGGTCACCGCGATCTCCAGCGGCGCCAGTTCGTCACCGGCCTTCACCTTCACTCCGTGCCCTCCTTCACCAGCGCATCGCCGAGTTCCTGAAGCACTTCGCCGCCGCAGCCCAGGTAGGCGTCGAGCTGCCGGCCCCAGAGGAAGTGGCGGTGCACGGGGTGGTCGAGGTCCGCGCCGGCGCCGCCGTGCAGATGCTGCCCGGCGTGCACCACCCGCTTTCCGGCCTCCGAGGCCCACCAGGCGGCGGTCAGCGCCTGCGGTCCGCACGGCAGGCCCGTGTCGTACCGCCAGGCCGCCTCGTACGCGGTGACCCGGATCGCCTCGGTGTCCATGTGGGCGTCGGCGGCGCGCAGCAGCACCCCCTGCTTGGTGGAGAGGGGGCGCCCGAACTGCTCCCGGGTGTTGACGTGCGCGACGGCGCGGGCCAGCGAACCGGCGCACACCCCGGCCTGCAGTCCCGCGAACGCCGTCCGGGCCGCCGCCAGCACCGCCGCGTACGCTCCGGCGCCGCCGAGCCGTTCCCCGCGCGCGCCGTCCAGGACGAGCCGCGCCGCCGACCACGGCGCCGTGGTCTCCACCGGCTCGGTCAGCACCCCGGGGTCACCGGTCCGGACGATCCACAGCCGGTGCTCCCGGTCCGGTACGAGAACGAGGTCGGCGTCCCGCAGCCAGGGCACGTACGGCACGGTGCCGCTCAGCCGCCCGGCGTCATCGGCGCCGGTACCGTCCGCCCGTATCCCGCCGCGTGCCGGGAAGGCCCCGGTGGCGACGGCCGTGCCGTCCCGCAGCGCGGGCAGCAGCCGTTCCCGCTGTTCGTCCGTGCCGTGCCGGGCGACGGACAGCAGCCCGTACACACAGCTCGCCGCGAACGGTACCTGCGCCGTCGTGCGCCCCTGCTCCTCCAGCAGGAGCACCAGGCCGAGCAGCCCGGTCTCCTCGACGGCCGCGGTCAGCCCGGCGGCGCAGAGCTCCTTCCACAGTTCGGCGTCGGTCGCCGGGCCGGCCACGGCCAGCCGCTCGGGCGTCGACAGGTCGCCGAAGATCCGCGCCGCGAGCCCCTGTGCCGCCGACTGCTCCTCGGTGGGTGCGAAATCCATCTCAGCCCTCGCCTCCCCGGAAGACCGGAAGCTCCAACTCGGGGTCCGTACGCAGGAACTCCAGCCGCACCGGCATTCCCGGCCGCACCTTGTCGTACGGCACACCGACGACATTGCTGACCATCCGTACCCCCTCGACCAGCTCGATCAGTGCCACCGCGTACGGTCCGCCCGCTCCGTCGGCGGCGAACGCGGGGAAGGGCGGGTGGTGCATCACCACATGGCTGAAGACGGTGCCCTCGCCGCTCGCCTCGATCGTGTCCCACTCCTGGCAGCCGCACGCGTTGCAGCCGGGCAGCCAGGGGAAGCGCAGCGTGGCGCACCCGCCGCAGCGCTGGATCAGCAGCCGGTGCTCGGCGACGCCCTTCCAGAACCCGGCGTTGTCCCGGTTGATCACCGGCCTCGGGCGCCGGCTCCTCGCGTCGCCGCGCGCCGCCCGTTTCGCCTTCGCCGGGGTGTACTTGAGGATCCGGAAGCGGTGCGTACCGGCGGGTTCGCCGTCCGCCCGGACGTCCATGCGCGTGGTGACGAAGTACCCCGTCCCGAGCTTGGTGGTCTTGCGCTCCGAGACCGATTCGATGACCGCGTCGAAGGTGATCCGCTCCCCCGGCCGCAACGGCCGCAGGTACTCCTGCTCGCAGTCGGTCGCGACCACCGAGGTGTACCCCGCGCCGTCGAGCAGCCCGAAGAGTTCCTCGTACGCGGCGGAGCGGTCGGTGTGCCCCGACAGGCCGCCCATCGTCCACGCCTGGAGCATCGTCGGCGGAGCGACCGCGTCCGGTCCCGCGTACGCCGGGTTCGTGTCCCCCATCGCCTCGCACCAGTGCCTGATCATCGCCTCGTTGACCGGGTCCTTGCCGGTGCCCGCGGTCGCGGCCGCCCTCCCCTCGAACTCCTTGAGCCGCCCGTGGAGCTCGTCCGGACCCTTGCCCGGCCCCTTGCCCGGCCCCTTGGGCGGCCCCTTGGGCGCTTCCGTCCCGGCCTTCACTTCCGGCGCTCCCGCCCCGGCCTTCACCGCCTGCCCCGCTTCAGGCCGAGCCGCATCGTCGCGACGATCTCCCGCTGCACCTCGCTCACCCCGCCCCCGAAGGTGTTGATCTGCGCCGCCCGGTTCATCCGCTCCAGCTCCCCGTCCCCGAAGGCGCCGGGCGAACCGCCCCGCACCATGCCCGTCTCCCCGGTGATCTCCTGGCACATCCGGTACACCTCGACGGCGCTCTCGGTCCCCGCGAACTTCACGCCGCTCGCCTCGCCCGGGGCCGGCGAGCCCGCCCCGACCTCCCCCACCAGACGCCAGTTGAGCAGCCGCGTCGCCGCCAGCCGGGCATGAGCCTCCGCCAGCCGGGCACGCACCCACGGCTCGTCGGCCGGGCGCCCGCCCGTCACGGGATCGGGGGTGCGGGCGTGCGCGAGGGCGGCCTCGTAGAAGTCCTCGGCCTGCATCCCGATCGCGGCGAGGGCCACCCGTTCATGGTTCAGCTGATTGGTGATCAGTCCCCAGCCGCCGTTCTCCGGACCCACCAGGTTGGTGGCCGGTACCCGGATCCCGTCGTAGTAGGTGGCCGTCGTGGTGAGCCCGCCCACGGTCTCGATCGGCGTCCAGGAGAACCCGGGGGAGTCGGTCGGCACGAGGACGATCGAGATGCCCTGGTGTTTGGGCGCGTCGGGATCCGTGCGGCAGGCGAGCCAGATCCAGTCCGCGTTCTGGGCGTTGCTGGTGAAGATCTTCTGCCCGTCGATCACCCAGTGCCCGCCGCCCTCGGCACCGTCCTCGCCGTGCTCCCGCACCGCCCTGGTACGCATCGAGGCGAGGTCCGTACCGGCCTCGGGCTCGCTGTAGCCGATGGCGAAGACGAGGTCGCCGCTGAGGATCCTGGGCAGGAAGTACGCCTTCTGCTCATCGGTCCCGTACTTCATCAGCGTCGGGCCGACGGTGTTGAGGGTGACCATCGAAACGGGCGCCCCGGCCCGGTACGCCTCGTCGAAGAAGACGAACTGCTCGTCGGCGCCGCGCCCCTGGCCGCCGTACTCGACGGGCCAGCCGAGTCCGAGCATCCCGTCGGCGCCGATCCTGCGCAGCACCCGGCGCTGCTCGGCCGGGTCCTCGGCCCCCGGGGCCGTACCCGTGTCCCTCCCGGGCATCACCTCGCGGAAGTACGTGCGGAGTTCGGCGCGCAGCTGTTGCTGGCGTTCCGTCTGGGCGAGGTGCACGGCGGGCTGCCTCCCGGACACGGGGCGTACGGATCAGGGTTTCTGACTGTCCGTCAGATCCAGGTCCGCTGTCAAGGTCGACGACGCCCCTCGGGGGTGCGCCCACCCCTGCCGTCCGCTTCCTCCGGCAACGCGAAACGGCCCGCGCGAGGGCGCCCAAGCACCCTCGCGCAGACCGTGTTGCCTGTGCGGCCGACCCTGGCCCGACCCCCCGACCGGCCATGACCGGCCACGGGTCACCAGAGGTTGGTGAAGTTCACCGCGACGTTGTCGTTGTCCTGGTCGACCACGGTGAACCCCGAGCCGTTCACCTGCGCGGAGTTGCTCGAATTCGACGCTCCGGAGCCGACGGCCTGCTGCTGGGACGTGGACGAGTTGCCGGAGTTGTTGCCGCCGACGCCACTGCCGACGACCGTCGCAACGGCCGCGTTGGATCCGTCGTTCGCGAACGAGCCGCTGTCGGCCTGGGCCACACCGCTGAAGAGCGCGGCAGCAAGGGGCAGGGCGGCGACAGCGGCGAGGGCACGAGCGGTACGGATGCTTGCCATTTCAATTCCTCCAGGAACCGGAAGTACGGCTTGTTCCGAGGCAGTTGGCCGACCGCCCCGGTCTTGGTCACGACGTCGCGAGACCAGAGTTGCCCACCCGATCCCCGGCGAACCGCCTCTGCGAGCCGATTCCCCCGCAGGCGTGAGGAAGCGCCGATAAACCTTTGCGCGCCCCAAAAGCCCCAGGTCGCCCCCGCCCGCGCCCCGCCGGGCGGTCACCGGGGCGCGGCCGGGCGGCCCAGCCCCGTACCCCCAAGGGAAGAAGCGTTCCGGCGGCCGGCCCGTCGGCGCCACACTCCCTTCCCTTTTTCGAACACCTGAACGAAAATAGAACCATGGCCATCACCGACCGGCAGACCGCCACCCTGGCCCTCGCCCACGCGCTCTCCGCCGCCGAGCGCGGGCTCCCCGTCATCCCGCTGACCGCCCGCAAGCTCCCCGCGCTGCCCTCTCCGCACCGGAACGACGACCGCCGGTCCACCTGCCGGGGCGCGTGCGGCCTTCCCGGGCACGGTGTCCACGACGCCACCACGGACCCGGCCGCCGTACGGGCCCTCTTCGCCGCCGCCCCCTGGGCCACCGGCTACGGCATCGCCTGCGGGCGGCCCCCGCACCACCTCATCGGCATCGACCTGGACGTCGACACCCCGGGCGGCGAGGACTCCGCCGTATCGCTCCGGCGGCTGGCCCTGCACCACCTGTTCACGATCCCGCCGACCGTCATGGTCCTCACCCCGAGCGGCGGGCGGCACCTCTGGCTGACCGGCCCGCCCGGCATCCCCGTACCGAACTCCGCGAGCCGCCTGGCCCCCGGCATCGACATCCGGGGCACCGGCGGCTATCTGGTGGGCCCCGGCTCGGTCACTCCGCACGGCCGCTACCGACTGGCCCCGGGCACCGCCGGCCTGCCTCCGGCCCCCTGCCCCCGCGCGCTGCTGCGCCTGCTCATGCCCCCGGCGCGCCGCCGGACCGGCACGGAAAGCCCGGACCGGGGCCGGGGACTGGTCCGTTTCGTCCTCGCGGCACGCGAGGGCCAGCGCAACACACGGCTCTTCTGGGCGGCCTGCCGCGCCTACGAACACGGCTACGGCGACGCCCTGGCGGACGCCCTCACCCACGCCGCCGTCCGCACCGGCCTCACCGAACGCGAGGCCCGCGCCACCATCGCATCGGCGGCCCGCCTCACCACGGCCGCCCCCGGGGCGACGGACGACTGAGGGCTGCCCCGCAGCAGAGCGTCAGGGCGCCATGCTGAGTTCCCAGAACCGGAAGACGGTGGACGTGTCCAGGCAGTTCTGCAGGCCCCGGACCTTCTCGTTGGCGACCGCGTACTGCTTTCCCTGCCAGAGCGGCAGGAGCGGCAGCTGACGCGCCACGATGTCCTGGAGCTTGATGAACGCCGACCGGGCGTTCGAGCGGTCGGTCATGGACGAGGTCTCCGGGATGATCTTCTTGGTGATCTCGCTGTTCTCGTAATTGTTCGACAGGACGTTTCCGTCGCCGAAGAACGGCTGGGTGAAGTTGTCGGGGTCGGGATAGTCAGGAACCCAGCCCTTGACGTAGACGCCGAACTTGCCCTCGGCGATGCCCTTTTCGTACTGGTCGAACGGAACGGACTTCATCCCGGCCTCGAACAGTCCGCTCTTGTTCAACTGATCGGCGATGGTCTGGAGTTCGTCGTCGGTCGCCGGACCGTAACGGCTCGGCGTGGACCAGAGGGTGAGTTTCACCTTCTCGGTGATCCCGGATTCCCTCAGCACATCCTTCGCCTTCTGCGGCTGCGGGCTGTCGCCGTAGGTGTTGAAGAAGGAGTTGCCGTGCCCGGTGATGCCGACCGGGACGATCGAGTAGAGCGGCGTGGCCGTGGACTGGTAGACCTGGCTGACCAGGGCGTACCGGTCGACGAGATAGGCGATGGCCTTGCGTACGGCGAGCTTGCCGATCACCGGGTCGGAGACGTTGAAGACCATGTGCTGGACTTCCGCGCTGCTTCCCTGGACGACCTCGATGCCGTCCTTCTCCGCGCTGGGCGAAGTGTCCAGGGCGGCGACCGTCTTGGCGGTGAGACCTCGGTACGCGATGTCGACCTCGTCCTCCTCCAGCGCGGTCTTGAGCGCGTTCTGGTCGCCCTGGAAGAGCTTCATCGTCACGCCGGAGTTCTTCACCTCGGCGGTTCCGTGATAGCCGGAATAGACCGAGAATTCAGCCTTCGTCTTGTCTATGGAGTCCAGTTTGTAAGGGCCGGAACCGACCGTCTCGCCGCCTTCGAGCAGCTTGTCCTCGGGATAGACCTGGCGGTCCACGATGGAGCCGGCACCCGATGCGATCTTGCTCGGGAACGTGGCGTCGGGAACCTTGAGGCGGAATACGACGGTCTTGTCGTCCGGGGTCCTGATCGACGAGATACCGGAGAGCAGCGGTGCCGGTCCCGCCGGGTCGTTGATCTTGATCGCCCGGTCGAAGGAGTACTTGACGTCCGCCGAGGTCAGGCTGTGGCCGTTGCTGAACTTCAGATCGTCGCGCAGGGTGCAGGTGTAGGTCCTGCTGCCGTCCGAGAAAGCGCACTCGTCGGCGGCCTCGGGCACCGGTATGGAGCTCCCGGGCGGGAAACTCAGCAGCGACTGGAAGACGTTGTTGAACAGCAGCCAGGACCCGGGGTCGTACCCGGCGGCCGGATCGGTCGCCAGGATGTCGTCGGACATGCCGACGACCATCGTGTCCTCGCTGTCGAATGGCCAGATCTGGTCCTCCGAGCCACAACCCGCCAGCAACAGCACCACCGCCACTCCCCCTGAGAGCAGAGTGGCCGACCGCCTCGTACGAACCTTCACAGAACGTGCCTCATACTCTCGGCCGGGAACGTGGGGCTCCCCGGACAACCGGATCAGGTCAAGAACTACTGCGAACGTCGCGACCGTCCAGCACTGTCGGCCCGGCCGTGCGCGGTTGGTGCGGACCGAAAGCCTGCCTGGACATGGTGTTCACCAGGGTTCTTCGTGGTGACCGACTGCCGAATGGCAGCTGATGAACGATGCGGGGCAGACCATGATCGGCCTCGTGGTGCGTTGACAATCTAGTAGTACGCAGCGCTGTGTGGTGGCACATCATGCGACAAAAATCTTCACCCGCAACCGGTGCCACGGACACAAATGGCTGGTATCCAACTGTGCCGACCGACCGACCGACCCGGTCACCGCGGCGACACCCCTGATCAGCGAACTCTTCACGGACAAACACCGCTTGACCGGTCCGGCCCGACGGCCCCGCCTACGGCCGGAAGTACTCCGACATCAGGCCGCTGACCCATTCCGGCTGCTTGATGTCCACGGGGCTGAACTCCACCATCGCCGGCTTCAGGTCGATGACCGGGGTGCCCGAGACCGCGTCGAGGCCCACCACCGTCAGTTCGCGGCCGTGGACGGATTCGACGGCGCAGCACGTCACCCCGATGCGGTTCGGCCTGCGGGGTCCGCGGCCGGCGAACACGCCGACGGGCGGAAGGTCGGACCGGCCGCGGTAGGGGCGGGGTTCGCGGTAGTCGTCGGGCTCCGGGAACCGGTCGAAGACGAAGAGGACCTCCACGTGGGAGAACCCCTCCAGGCCCTGGAGAGCTGCCTCGCCGAAGCGCTCGTCGATGGTGATCGTGCTGCGGACGGCACCCCAGTTGTCCGTGTGCTGGACATCCGTCCGGTCGTTCCGGACCGTACCTATCGGTGTGATCTCGAAGCTCGCCATGACCGGAGGCTATCCCCGCCGCGCCACCCGTACCGGCGTCGAGGCACGGGAAGCCCCGGCAAGTGGGCCGCGTGTGCTCAGTCGCCGGAGTAGCCCCAGAAGTAGATCTCCCGCGGCTCCCCCCGGTCGTCATGGAGCACGGCGCACCGCCCGTACCAACGCCAGTGATCGAACTCCTCGAACCTCGGCACGTGCGCCCGGGTGAGCTTCCGCGCGCCCAGGACCCGCAGCGCCTCCTCCTCGGTGACCTGTTTGACCGTGCCGTAGTCGGGCTGCTCCTCCGCTCCGATGATCCGGAACATGTCGAGGATCGAGTGCGTCCCGTCGTGCTGCACGAGCTCGTGCTCCCACAGTTCCTCCTCGCTCTCGGGCCACGGCAGCCGATCCCCCTCGGGCAACCAGTCGCCGCCCGGCCCCCAGTAGTACTCCCGCTCCTGGAAGACCTTCCGCCGCAACCCCTCGAACGCCCCGACGAGATCTTCCTGATACGGCACGGAGTAGTCCCACCCCGAAGCGCCCATCCGCCGTCCTCCCCACACAGCTCTGCCTGCCAGAACAGCCGGACGCTAACAGCGGCCACTGACACCACCGGGTGGACGGCGCTCCACGACGAAGGGGCGCCCCGTTCCCGGGACGCCCCTTCTCATCGGCATGCTCGCCTCATCCTCATCGGCATGCTCGCCTCATCGGCGTGCTCGCCGAACTGCTGCGGTGGGTGTGGGATTTGAACCCACGGTGACTCGCGCCACGACGGTTTTCAAGACCGTTCCCTTAGGCCGCTCGGGCAACCCACCCCTGCTCCGCCCGCCTGTGACGGAGCGCCTACAGCGTACCGGTAGTCGGCCGTCGCCCGGATGCGCGGGAGGGCCCCGCGGGTGCGGGGCCCTCCCGGCGTCGGGCGCTGTGGCCGATCGGCCGGGTCAGCTGTCGCCGCTGCGCTCCCCGAGGGTGACCTCGGCCGTCCCCGTCCGGCCGTCGCGCTCGTAGGTCAGCGTCACGCGGTCGCCGGGCTTGTGGGTCCAGATCTCGCCGATCAGGGTCGGGCCGCTGTCGATCGTGGTGTCGTTGAACTTCGTGATGACATCGCCCGCCCTGAGGCCGGCCCGGTCCGCGGGGCCGTCCTTCGACACCGCCTCCGTGCCGCCCGCCCCCTGGTCGGAGATGACCGCGCCGCCGCTCTTCTCGTCCATGGTGACCGTGGCACCGATCACCGGGTAGACCGGCTTGCCGGTCTTGATCAGCTGCTGGGCGACGTTGGTCGCCTGGTTGATCGGGATCGCGAAGCCGAGGCCGATGGAGCCCGCCTGGGTCTGGCCGACGCTGCTGCCGGTCGACTGGATCGCCGAGTTGATGCCGATGACCGCGCCGCGGGCGTCGAGCAGCGGGCCACCGGAGTTGCCCGGGTTGATCGAGGCGTCGGTCTGCAGGGCGCTCATGTACGAGTTGCTGCCGCCGGAGCCGTCACCGGAGGCGACCGGGCGGTTCTTGGCGCTGATGATGCCCGTGGTGACCGTGTTGGACAGGCCGAACGGAGCGCCGATCGCGATCGTGGAATCGCCGACCGCGACCTGGTCCGAATTGCCGAGGGAGAGCGGGGTGAGCCCGGACGGCGGGTTCTTCAGCTTCAGCACGGCGACGTCGTAGCCCTGCGCCCGGCCGACCACCTCGGCACCGTATTTCTTGCCGTTGGAGAACGTCACCGTGAGCTGGCCGCTGTCCGCCGCGGAGGCCACCACGTGGTTGTTCGTGAGGATGTGGCCCTCCTTGTCGTACACGAAGCCGGTGCCCGTACCGCCCTCGCCGTCGCCGCCCTGCGCGTCGATGGTGACCACGCTGGGCAGCGCCTTGGCGGCCACGCCCGCGACCGTGCCGGGATCGCGCTTGAGGTCCTGCGGATTGGTGGAGGCCGAGACCGTGGTCGAGCCGGAGCCGTTGCGGTCGGCCGCCCAGTAGCCGAAGGCGCCGCCGATGCCGCCTGCGATCAGCGCCGCGGCTGCCACCGCCGCCACCAGGCCGCCCATGCCGCGCTTGCGCGGGCCTTCGGGGGCGTACGGCTGGGACTGCGCGCCCCAGACCGGGCCGCCACCGCCCGCACCGTGGGAGGCGTACGCGGGCACGGTCGGCGGGGCCGGAGGCGGCCAGTTGGCTTCGGCGGCCGACTGCGCCTGCGGTGCGTAAGGGGTGGTGTGGGTCTGGGGCTGCGGCGCGTGGGGAGGGGCGGTGGGCGGCTCGGCCGCCTGGGCGGGGGTGGACTCGGGCGGGCTCCCGGGCGCCCCCTGGGGAGCATCGGCCGGCACTGGAGGTGCGGACGGAACGGACGGAACGGCTTCGCCCGCGGTGCCCTCGTTGCCCTCGTTCTCTGTGCTCACAGCTCTTTACTCCTCGGGTTCCACATCATTTTCGGCAAGAGATCCGCTGTGTACGTGTCCGGTAACAGCTTTTCCCAAGGCACGTCAGGCCACTGTAAGCAGGACCTGTGCATCCGCACACCAATCTTTACATCGGTCAAAACGGTCCCCCGGTGCAAGACGCACCGCAGGGTGCGCCTCGGCCGCGCCCCGGAGGTGCGCGCTTGCGCCGTGCAACGTGCTCACAGCGGTCGCCCGACGGTGACACGATGACGCCGTGACCCACGCACGGCAGCAATCCACGCCCCACCCCATCCAGGTCATCGCGCACCGGGGCGCGTCCGACGACGCCCCCGAGCACACCCTGGCCGCGTACCGGAAGGCGATCGAGGACGGCGCCGACGCCCTGGAGTGCGACGTACGGCTCACCGCCGACGGCCACCTCGTGTGCGTGCACGACCGCCGGGTGAACCGCACGTCCAACGGCCGCGGCGCGGTCTCCGCCCTGGAACTCGCCGAACTCGCCGCCCTCGACTTCGGCTCCTGGAAGGACCGCGAGGAGTCGGAGTCCCCGGACTGGGATCCCGTGCCGGGGGAGCTCACCTCCGTACTCACCCTGGAGCGGCTGCTCGAACTCGTCGTCGAGACCCGGGCGGCCGGCCGTCCGCTCCAGCTGGCCATCGAGACCAAGCACCCCACCCGCTGGGCGGGCCAGGTCGAGGAGCGGCTGCTGCAGCTGCTGAAGCACTTCGAGCTCGACGCGCCCCCGGCCGATGGTCCGTCCCCGGTGCGCATCATGAGTTTCTCGGCGCGCTCGCTGTACCGCATCCAGGCCGCGGCCCCCACGCTGCCCACCGTGTACCTGATGCAGTTCGTCTCGCCACGGCTGCGCGACGGACGGCTGCCGGCCGGGGCCCGTATCGCCGGTCCGGGGATGCGGATCGTACGCAACCACCCCGGATACATCGACCGGCTGCACCGCGCGGGGCACCGCGTGCACGTCTGGACGGTGAACGAGCCGGCGGACGTCGAACTCTGCGTCGGTCTCGGCATCGAGGCGATCATCACAAACCGCCCAAAACAGGTTCTGTCACAACTGGGACGCTCTTAACATCAGTTACACGGAGTGCACCGGCGCATTCGAACCGTATTCGATCGTTACGAGTGCGTCACCGGCAGTCCATTGGCCGGTTTCCGGTCCAGCCCAGGGGGGCATCCACACCGTGGCGTGGGGCAAAGGAGGTCTCGGGGGTGGCGTTGGTGGTGGCACAGGAAGTGCCCACGTCGTCGAGCATGGCCGTACCCCATGGCCCTGCGGGCGTGGGCCAGGCGCGGCACCGGATGCGCGAGCAGTTGCGCAGTCACGGGGTGTCGGATTCGGTCGTCGACGATGCAGTACTGATTCTTTCCGAACTGCTCAGCAATGCCTGTCGGCACGGCAGGCCACTGGGCCGGCACACGGATGTGGGTGACGGCGACGTCCGCGCCGCGTGGCGCGTCGACAGAACGGGTGGGCTGACCGTCGAAGTGACGGACGGCGGCGGTCCGACCCGTCCGGTTCCGGCCACCCCTTCGGTGACGGCGCGCGGCGGCCGCGGACTCAACATCATCAGCGCGCTGGCCGACGAGTGGGGCGTACGCGACAGCTCGTCCGGTGAAGTGACCGTGTGGGTCCTGGTCAACGAGGGGCACGGGCAGCAGTCCGGGGTGCCGGGTGCGGGTGTTGCGGGGCCGGGTGCGGCAGGACCGGGGGCGGCAGGGGCGGACATGCCGGGGCCCGGTGTTTCGAGAGCGGGCGTTGCGGGAGCGGGCCTTTCGGGGCTCGACGCGTTCGGCTTCGCGGACGCCTTCGACGACGTGGGCTGACGTTCCGGAGCGGATACCGACCACCGGCACACGCGTGGGCGCGTGGCACGTGTGTCCCGGACGCGACGGGGACGGCTAGGCTCGCGGCCCAGACCGCACTGTCGCAATCGGGAGAAAGCCCACCATGGCCAAGAAGCGCCCTCAGACCAAGGCCGGGAAGCAGCAACTCAAGGACGGCGAGATCCCGGTGGTCGGGGCTCGCGAACCCTGCCCGTGCGGTTCGGGCCGCCGCTACAAGGCGTGTCACGGCCGCGCCGCCGCCCAGGCCGTGACCGAGCTCGTCCACCGTCCCTTCGAGGGGCTGGCCGGGGAGTGCGACTGGGTCGCCCTGCGCGAACTGGTACCGGCCGCCACGGTGGCGCTGACGCTGAAGGACGGACTGCCCGAGGGCGTGCCCTCGGTGACGCTCGCGACCGTGCTGCCGATGGCCTGGCCCGCGCTCCGTCGCGACGACGGTTCGGTGCTGCTCGCCCTGCAGAACGACACCCCGTCCGGTGACCTCAGCCGTGACCTCGCGGGCACCCTGCTGCGGGCGCTGTCCGCCGAGCCCGGTTCGCCCGTGGCGGCGCAGCGCGTGCCGGCCGACGGCCCCCGGCTGCAGGACGTGCTCGACCCGGGTGCGACGTTCGAGCCCACCGTCCACTCCGGCTTCGAATTCTGGGTGCCGGACGCGGAGAACGCCACGCCCGAGGTGTCCGCCTCCCTGGAGCGCGCGAACGAGGCGGCGATCCCGACGACACGGCTCGCCGGCGTGGACGCCGCCTACTGGTGCGAGACTCCGGAGAAGAACCACCTTCGCTGGGTCATGCCGCACGCCGAGGAGCGGCTGCTCGACGCGCTCGCCCGGCTGCACGCCGCCGGCACCTCCTCGCTGGGCGAGGGCACCAGGCTGGTCGGCTCCTTCCGGGCGCACGGACTGATGGTCCCGGTCTGGGACCTGCCGAGCGCGATGGGTGCCGAGGAGTGCGAGAAGCCCGCAGCGGAGTTCGCGGAGCGACTGACCGAGGCGCTCGCCTCGGACGCTCCGCTCACCGCGGAGGAGAGGCGGGCTCGCGGCGGGCTCACCAACCGACAGGTGACACTCAGCTGACAGTGACGAAACCCCGGACTCACCGGGCCCGTCAGGTGACTCGCGTCACAACTCGCCGTACTCGCAGGTAAATCGCTGTCCGAATACGCGAGATCGAATTTGCGAACGGCAGATCTCTTGTTACCGTTCTAGAAGCCCGGTCGCTGGTGCATCCCCCGTCGCCAGCGATCGGGCATCCTCATTTCCGGATGCGGCGCACAGCGCACCACACGGCGCACGAGCCCGCGCACGAGCGCGCGCAAACCTCTCGTCGATACGCCCCGGCTCATCGGTCACGGCGGCCCGCATCCCCCAGCATCCTCTGCTCCGCCCCGGCCCCTCACCTTGCCCGCGTACGGCCCGAACCGTGCACGGCACGAACCGCGTACGGCACGACCGGTCCCGGACAGGCACCCGACCGGGCGCCGGTGCCGGGTTCCGGAAGCCAGGGGCCGGGTTCCGGAAGCCAGGACTGGACGATCTTCGCGCAATGCCTCCACCGCCTCCGTTCCACACCAAAGAACACTCGAATAAATATTCGAGCAACCTGGTCGGCGGCGTTCCGGAAGGGTCATCAGAAAGCCTTCCGCCGTCGAACTTCGCAACGGCGGAAGGCGAAGACTTTGCATTTGCGCGGCAAGAACCGAGATCGGAACCGGGAGCCGTTTGCGACATGCGGAAACCGATCACCGGATAATGACGAGTCTCAACAGTCGACGGCATCCGGCGGACCGTCAGATATCCCGGCGGAATACCGGGCCGACGCCATTCGCCCCGGCACTCCGCCGGTACTCGTCAGTACGCGAGCCGGCTGCCGCCGTCCGGTGCGCCGCTGCTCGCCTCGACCAGCGCGTCCAGCACCGCCCCCACGTCCGGCAGCCACGGCGCGTCCGTCGCCGGGGCCCGCTCCCAGCGCACCTGCCCCGCACCCACCTCGGACGGCGGGAGGACGAGATAGCCGCCCTCGCCGTGGAAACGCAGCGAACTGGGCACCCGGTCCTGGGCGTGGAGCAGCTCACCGAGCCGTTCGAGGCTGTACGGGGCGACCAGCAACGACCACCGCGTCGGCGTCGCCACCACGGGACCGAGCCGCACATGCATCCCGTCCAGCTCCACCAGCGCGCGGGCGGCGGCCACGGCCGGCAGGCTCAGCGCACACGGGGCGCGCCCACCGGTGGCCAGAAGGATCGGGGCGGTGGGCCGGTTGGTCCACCACCAGCGCACCATGCGCTCGTCGGTGGTCGCCGCGAGGAGACCGGGATCGAAGGGGTGTGCGCCGGGCACGGCGCACTCGGGATCGGGACAGGCACAGCCGCGGCCACGGTCTCCGCGGGCACCGGCCGCCTGCAGTCCCACTCCGGGGAGCACGGGCCACCGCCATGCGGTGGCACAGGTCAGGGCCGCGTCGAGCTGGGCGGGCCTTCCCCTGCGCCGGAGCCGGAGCCTGCGTCGCCTTCCGAGGATCTCGCGCATGAGCGCTCGTTCCTTTCCGTTGAACGCCGAGGGTCCACATCACACCACGTGCGAGTTGCTGTACGTGTGCATTACTTCACTGTGCGTACATGCTCTTCGAATCTGCGGTACGGGTGGGTCGTCGGTACCGAGCATGGGCCGAGCCGAGTCGAGCAGGTGCGAGACGGGTCCGGACGGATGGGTCCGGACAAGCGCGGCGAGGGGCAGCGCGCATGTCGCGCCTGCCGTACCAAGGTGCAAACCCCGCCACTCGGGGGTGGGTGCGTGGCCGTCACTGGAGAGGACGTCCGGGCCCGCTGCCGGGTTCCGGGGCGATCAGAACTGCCCCTGGCCTTCATCGATTACGTACCCAGCATGCCCGAAATGACGCTCCTCCGGGACTTCACCCCGAGAACACCCCCTGTTCGAGCACACCCAGTCGACCGCAAATAGTTACCCACGGGTGCGTTTTTTGGCCAACCTTGATGGCCTCTCTGACACCACAAATCCCGTGGTGACAATGCTGGACATCGCCTCACTTGTGCGTGTACATGTGGTGCACGTGTACATGCGGATGCACTGATAGCGACGCAGAATGACATGGGGGTTTGCGATGCTATTCGACGAAACGCACAGGTCGGAAAGTCGGCAGCCATGAGCGCCCCACACCTCCCGAAAGTGGCTGGAATCGATCCCACAGTTCCGGTTTCAGCGCACACTGCCGGGTCTCTGTCCGAAGTGCCCCCCGCCCCCGGGTCCTTCATCCAGGACCGGCTCGCCGGCTGGATCTCCGACCTCACCACATTGCACGAACTCACCGAGCGGCTGGCCAGAACCAGCACGCTCGACGACGCGCTCCACGAACTCCTGGACGCCGGGGCAGCCCTGGTCGGCGCCCGCCGCGGCCTGGTCGTCTTCGAACCGTCCGACCACCGCGGCCCCGTGTCCACCATCGGCCTCGGGCTCGCCCATGCCGAGATCGGGCAGATCGAGACGGTTCCGCGCACCGCCACCTCCTACGGCCGGATCCTGGAAGGGCTCCCGGACACCGAAGGAGCGCTGACCACCCCCGACCTGCTGGGCGACCCCGGCCTGGACCCCCGCCGCCGCGAAGTCGCCGCCCGGCTCGGATACGCCGCCAGCTACGCCGTACCGATCACCGCCGACTCGGCCGGCAGGCTCGGTGCGGCCGTCTGGCTGTACGACGAACCCGCCGAACCCCTGGAGCGCCAGCGCCATCTCGTCGGCCTCTACACCGGATACGCCGGTGAGCACCTGGCCAGGCTGCTGGAGCTGGAGCGGGCCAGGGCCGATGTCTCGACCGTCATGGAGGAGCTGCTGCCCAGCCGGCTGCCCCGGGTCCCCGGCGTACAGCTGGCCGCCCGCCACCGCGGGGCGGCGCAGGGCGGCGGCGACTGGTACGACGCGCTCGCCCTGCCGGAGGACGCGCTCGGTCTCGCGGTGGGCTCGGTGAACGGCTCCGGGCCGAGCGCCCTGGCCGCCATGGGACGGCTGCGGGCAGGTCTGCGGGCGTACGCGGTGATGGAGGGCGAGGATCCCGTCGCCGTGCTCTCGGATCTGGAACTGCTGCTGCGGCTCACCGAACCGGCCCGTACGGCGACCGCCCTGTTCGCGTACTGCGAGCCGGCCGAGCGCAAGATCCTGCTGGCCGGCGCGGGCCACGCCCCGCCGCTCCTGATCGGCGACCGGCGCACCGAATTCATCGAGACCTCGGTCTCCGCGCCGCTGGGCATGCTCGCCTGCTGGGAAGCGCCCAGTGTGGAGATCACCCCGGCGCCCGGCGAGACCGTACTGCTCTACACCGACGGACTGCTGCGCCGTACCGGCGTCTCGACGGACCGGGCGTTCGCGCGCCTCCACTCGGCGGCCGCGTCCGTGCCGAAGGCCGCGCGCCACGACGCCGGAGCCGTCGCCGACCATGTGCTGCGCACCGTGCTGCCGGACGGCCTCGACCGGAGCGACCGCGCTCCCGACCCCGGTGACAGCGCCGAGGACGTAGTCGTACTGGCCGCGCGTTTCGACTGAGCGACACCAGGTCCCGCGGGGTTTCCCGCCCCGTCCGCCTGCCCCGGTCCTGCCATGTAACAGGTCTTCCGGCCCTGTGCCCCCTTCCGCACGCCCGTACGATGGACGGGGTCCAGTGTCGTATCAAGGAGAGACAAATCGTGGCTGAGGAGCTCACCCCGGAGAACCCGGAGACCGAGGAAGAAGAGACGGTCAAGCAGCGGAAGAACGGCCTGTACCCGGGCGTCTCCGATGAACTCGCCGCGAACATGAAGTCCGGTTGGGCCGATACCGAACTGCACGGCCTCGAACCGGTCGCCCAGGCCGAGCACACGGCCGCCCGCCGCGCCGCGCTCTCCGCGCGCTTCCCCGGTGAGCGGCTGGTCATTCCCGCGGGCAACCTGAAGACCCGCTCCAATGACACCGAGTACGCCTTCCGCGCTTCCACCGAGTACGCGTACCTCACCGGCGACCAGACCCAGGACGGCGTCCTCGTGCTGGAGCCGACCGTGGACGGTCACGAGGCGACCATCCACCTGCTGCCGCGCTCCAACCGCGAGAACGGCGAGTTCTGGCTCGACGGCCAGGGCGAGCTGTGGGTCGGCCGCCGCCACTCCCTCGCCGAGGCGGAGCAGCTGCTGGGCATCCCGGCGAAGGACGTGCGCGAGCTCCCCGCCGCACTGACCGAGGCCACCGGTCCGGTCCGCAACGTCCGTGGCCACGACGCCGGCATCGAGGCCGCGCTGACCGACAAGGTCACCGCGGAGCGCGACGAGGAGCTGCGCGTCTTCCTGTCCGAGGCCCGGCTGGTGAAGGACGCCTTCGAGATCGCCGAGCTGGAGAAGGCCTGCGACGCCACCGCGCGCGGTTTCGAGGACGTCGTCAAGGTCCTCGACAAGGCCGAGGCGACGAGCGAGCGCTACATCGAGGGCACCTTCTTCCTGCGTGCCCGCATCGAGGGCAACGACATCGGCTACGGCTCGATCTGCGCGGCCGGCCCGCACGCCACCACCCTGCACTGGGTGCGCAACGACGGACCGGTGCGCTCCGGCGAGCTGCTGCTGCTCGACGCCGGCGTGGAGACCAACGACCTCTACACCGCCGACGTGACCCGCACCCTTCCGATCAACGGCACCTTCACGCCGCTGCAGCGGAAGATCTACGACGCCGTGTACGAGGCGCAGGAGGCGGGCATCGCCGCCGTCAAGCCCGGCGCCGCCTACCGCGACTTCCACGACGCCGCGCAGCGGGTGCTCGCCGAGAAGCTCGTCGAGTGGGGCCTGCTGGGCGATCTGACCGTGGACAAGGTCCTGGAGCTGGGACTCCAGCGCCGCTGGACGCTGCACGGCACCGGTCACATGCTCGGCATGGACGTCCACGACTGCGCCGCCGCGCGCACCGAGACGTACGTCGACGGAACGCTGGAGCCGGGCGTCTGCCTCACGGTCGAGCCCGGTCTGTACTTCCAGACCGACGACCTGACCGTGCCGGAGGAGTACCGGGGCATCGGCGTCCGGATCGAGGACGACATCCTCGTCACCGAGGACGGCAACCGGAACCTCTCCGACAAGCTGCCGCGCCGGTCCGACGAGGTCGAGGAGTGGATGGCCCGGCTCAAGGGCTGATCCCCACGCGCCGGAGGGCGCTCTGCTCAGGACACCATGAGCAGGGCGTCCTTCCGCCATTTCAGGACCTTGTCGAAGCTGACGACGGCGCCGCGGCCGGGGCGGTTGCCGAAGTGCACGTGGTCGGCGAGCTGCTCGATCAGGCACAGCCCCCGGCCGTCCTCGGCGCCGAGCGGCGGGTACTGCCGGGGTTCGTACGGCTGCGCCGCCGTACGAAGAGGGCTCCGGGCAGGGAAGCCGGGCCCCGAATCGGCGACCTCGATGCGGCACTTCTCGCCGTCCAGATAGGCGGTGACCCGGTACTGCGCCGAGGCGGCGCCGGGCAGCTCGTCCCACACGTCCCACGGATCCCGGGTACCGAACTGGTCGCCCTGGCCCTCCTGGTCCTCATGGACGCCGTGGTCACCGCCGTGCTCGACGGCGTTCGCACAGGCCTCGCTGAGTGCGAGCGACAGGTCGAAGGAGATGTCCGGGTCCACGCCCGCGGTCTCCATGGTGCCCAGCAGGAAGCGGCGGGCGAGCGGAACGCTCGCAGCCTCACGCCGCAGATGGAGGGACCACCAGATGCTCATGCTCCAGCCTCCTGGCTGCGGCTCGACATACCGATACCTATTGCCGCGCGGCACCGTTCGTAAGCGCAGACCGGATGTGAGACCGCTCATTCGGCGGATACCAGCTCCACGTGCGCCCGTGTATGCCCGCCGCTGTGCCCGCCGCACACCGCGCGCGTTCGATCCGGCAGGCATGCTCCCTATGGCGCCTTCCATGCGGCACCTTGCACCCGGCACCTTCCACTCGGCACCTTCCACGTGGCACCTTGCACCCGGCACCTTCCACCGGTACGTGCCCAACGGCTCGTTCCTATCGGGCGGAAGGCGACCTTCCGGACCTGCCGTACGGAACCCGGGGGCCCGGTGCGATGATGACCCCGCCATGTCTATGCCGGTCGCACGCGCCGGAGCCGGTCTGCGGCTCCTGAGGACCGCGGTGTTCGCCGCGGTCTGTGTCGCGCTGTCCGCGGCCGGTCACATGCTGGCCGCCTGTGCGCCCGTCCCCTGGTGGACCCTGCTCGCCGGATTCCTGGGGATGTCCGCGGTGGTGGCACCGCTCGCCGGACGCGAGCGTTCACTGCCGTCCATCGCCGCCGCGCTGGCGGGCGGGCAGATCGCCCTGCACGCCCTGTTCGGCATGGGCACGCACGGCACCCCGGCGAACACCGCGACGGGCGACGACTCGTTGATCCGGTTCGCGGCGAGCCTCGTGTGCGGGGCCGGTCCGGCGCAGCTGAGCGCCGCCGAGGCGCACCGCATCGTCACCACCGCGGGCATCGACCCGGCATCGGTGGCGGGCGGCGGCCATCAGCACCTGGCCACCACTTCCGGCACGGATCCGGCCACGCTCGCCGCCCTGCTGCCCGACCTGCCCATGCTGCTCGGCCACTTGCTGGCCGCGGTGGCCACCGGCTGGCTGCTGCGCCGCGGTGAGATCGCCCTGTTCCGGCTGGTCCGGCTGTCCGCGCACGGCGCCCAGCAGATCGCGGCCGGGGCCCGGCTGCGCGCGCTGCGCGCCGCGCTCGCCCTGGTCGACGCCCTGCGCGCCGGGCTTCCCGGCGGCCCGACGACCGGGCCGCGCACCGTCCGTACGGCGGTCGACGCCCCGGCCCCCGCCACCGGGGACCCCTTGCAGCACCAGGTGATCAGGCGCGGTCCGCCACTCTCGTACGCACTCGCTGCCTGACGCGACACCTCCACCCGGCGCACGGACCGCTCGGTTCCGTACCCGGTCGGCACATGCCCGCCGTTCGAGGGGGAGAGGTGTCGTGATGCCGGCGCGCACGCGCGCCGCACCACCTTCCCTACGTGCTTCCGTGGAGTGATACCTGCCATGAACGTTTCCCGCATCGCCCTCGCCGGCGGCGTCGCCGCGTCCACCGTCCTGATCCTCGCCGGAACCGCCTCCGCGCACGTCAGCGTGCAGCCGCAGGGCGAGGCCGCCAAGGGCGGTTACGCCACCGTCAACTTCAAGGTCCCCAACGAGCGCGACGACGCCGCGACGGCCAAGGTCGAGGTCAACTTCCCGACCGACCACCCGCTGGCCTCCGTCCAGCCGCAGGCCGTCCCCGGCTGGGACATCGAGGTGACCAGGAGCAAGCTGGCCAAGCCGATGGAGATGCACGGCCAGAAGATCAACGAGGCCGTCTCCAAGGTCACCTGGACCGCCACGGGCGACAAGGACGAGCGCGGCATCCGCCCCGGACAGTTCCAGCAGTTCCCGCTCTCCATCGGCCAGCTCCCCGAGGACGCCGACCAGCTGGTGTTCAAGGCCATCCAGACGTACGACAACAAGGAAGTCGTCCGCTGGATCGAGGAGCAGAAGAAGGGCGCCGAGGAGCCCGAGAGCCCGGCCCCGGTCCTCGCCCTGACCGCACCCGCCACCGGCGAGCACGGTGCGGCCGCCGACGCCAAGAGCTCCGACACCGGTGCTCAGTCGGCGGACAAGAAGACGACGGCCGCTTCGGACACGTCCGACAGCGACACCACGGCCCGTGTCCTCGGCATCGTCGGCATTGTCATCGGCGTGGCCGGAGTGGCCTTCGGAGTCCTCGCCGGCCGCCGCCGCGCCGCCTGATCCACCGCACCACCCGTACCACCGACCCTCAGGAATCAGTGCTCCATGACTAAGAAAACGGTGCTGGCCGCGGCGTTCGTCGCCGCGGCTGCGCTCACTCTGTCCGCCTGCGGCAGCAGCGACGACAACGCCAAGAAGCCCATCGCCGACGTATCGGTCGAGGCGAAGACCAAGGCCGCGACCGTCCTGGACCAGCCGTTCACCAAGCCGGACCTCGTCCTCACCGACACCCACGGCAAGAAGTACGACCTCCGGGAGCAGACCAAGGGCAAGCCGACCCTGATCTACTTCGGCTACACCAACTGCCCCGACGTCTGCCCGCTCATCATGAGCAACATCGCCATAGCCAAGAAGGCGCTGCCCAAGGCCGACCAGGACAAGCTCCAGGTCATCTTCGTGACCACCGACCCCGAGCGGGACACCCCGTCCTCGCTCGGCAGCTGGCTCAAGTCCCAGGACGCCTCCTTCATCGGCCTCACCGGCGACTTCCCGACCATCCAGGCGGGCGCACGCCAGATCGGCATCGGCATCGACGCTCCGAAGAAGGAGAAGGACGGCACGGTCGTCTCGATGCACGGGTCCCAGGTCATCGCGTTCTCGCCGAAGACCGACAAGGGCTACCTCGTCTACAGCGAGGACACCTCGCCCGACGACTACACCAAGGACCTCCCCAAGATCGTCAAGGGGGAGACCCCGTGAACCGCCGCACCGCCCTCGTCGGCGTCGCCGCCCTCACCGCGGGGCTGACGCTGGCGGGTTGCTCGTCCTCGGACGGCAAGCCGGAGCTGAAGGTGACCGGCGCGTTCATGCCGCAGCCCGTCAGCGACATGGCGGCCGGATTCCTCGTCGTGAAGAACAGCGGCGGGACGTCCGACCGGCTCACCTCCGTCACCAGCTCGCTCTCCGACGACATCACGATCCACGAGACGAAGAACCAGACGATGCGCATGGTGACGTCCTTCGACGTGCCCGCGGGCGGCGAGCTGGATCTGCAGCGCGGCGGAAACCACATCATGTTCATGAAACTCAAGCAGCGGCCCGAACAGGGCGACAAAGTGTCCGTGGAGCTGCACTTCGAGAAGGCCGACCCGATAAAGGTCACCCTTCCCGTGAAGGAGACCACCTACAACCCGAAGAAGCAGTGAGGGACTGACTCGTCATGACAGCCACCGCCCCGCACTTCGGACCGACCCCGTCCACTCCCGCGACACGCCGGCCGCTCGCCGCGGCCGCGCTCCTCGCCGCCCTCGTCGGCATGGTGTTCGCCCTGTTGCTGGGAGGCGCGGGCCCCGCGTCCGCGCATGCCGCACTGACCGGGAGCGATCCGCAGGACGGGGCGGTGGTCGCCACCGCCCCCAAGGAGGTCACGCTCACCTTCTCCGAGCAGGTCGCCGTCGACGAGGACTCCATCCGGATCCTGGACCCCGACGGCAAACGCGCCGACACCGCCGCCACCCCGCGCGATCTGGGGAACGGCTCCCTCACGAAGTACGGCGTCTCGCTGCACACCGGACTGCCCGACGGCACGTACACCGTCGCCTGGCAGGCCGTGTCCGCGGACAGCCACCCCGTGTCCGGCGCCTTCACCTTCTCCGTCGGAGCCCCTTCGAAGACCACCGTGGCGCTCCCGGCGGACCAGGCCGGGGGCGGCCTCGTCGGCACCCTCTACGGCATCGCGCGCTACGCCGCGTACGCCGGCTTCATCCTGCTGGCCGGCGGCTCCGCCTTCGTACTGGCCTGCTGGCAGCGCGGTGCGGGGGCGAGGCCGTTGCAGCGCCTGGTCGTACGCGGCTGGATGACCCTCACCGTCGCCACCCTGGCGATGCTGCTCCTGCGCAACCCGTACACCGGGTCCGGGAAGCTCGCGGACGCCTTCGACCTCGACGGTCTGAAGGCCGTGCTCGACACCAAGCCCGGCGCCGCACTCGTCTCCCGGCTGTTGCTGCTCGGCGCCTCCGCACTCTTCATCGCCGTGCTCTTCGGCGCCTACGCCAAGCGTGAGGACGAGCGCGAGAAGAAGGACCTCACCTTCGGTCTGGCCATCGGCGGCACGGTGATCGCCGCCGGGATCGCCGGTACGTGGGCGCTCGCCGAGCACGCCTCGACCGGGCTCCAGCCCGGCATCGCCATGCCGGTCGACGTGCTCCACCTGCTGGCCGTCGCCGCCTGGCTCGGCGGTCTCACGACCCTGCTGGTCGCGCTCTACCGGACCCCCGACATCGGTGCGGCGGCCGTACGGCGTTTCTCCGGCATCGCGTTCGGCAGCGTCATCGTGCTCGCCGCGACCGGGATCTACCAGTCCTGGCGCCAGGTCGGTACCTGGTCCGCGCTCACCGGCACCGGATACGGGCAGCTGCTGCTCGTGAAGGTGGGGCTCGTCGCCCTCCTCGTCGGGATCGCCTGGACCTCGCGGCGGTGGACGGCACGCCTGATCACGGGCGGGGGCGGCGCGGGGACGGAGGCGGCGGAGGCCGGGGAGTCCACTCCGGCCCAGGCGTCCGTAAGTGCCGAGGACCCGGGGGCTTCCGGGGCCAAGGCCGATGGCGTTTCCGGGGCCACCGACGCTTTCGGGGCCACGTCCGAGGACCCCGCGCGGGCGGCTCAGCTCGCCCGGCAGCAGGCCGCCGTGGCCACCGCAGAGAAGAAGCGGATCCGCGACGCCGACCCCGACCGGTCCGGGCTGCGCCGGTCGGTGCTGGCCGAAGTGGGCGTCGCCGTGGCGCTGCTGGCGGTGACGACCGTGCTGACCTCGACCGAGCCGGCGCGTACCGAGGAAGAGGCGGCCCGCGCATCGACTGCGGCAGCCGCGCCGGCAGCCACCGGCCCGGTCGAGATGAAGCTGCCCTTCGACACGGGCGGCACCAAGGGCAGGGGAACGGTACGGATGGAAATCACCCCGGCCGGTACTGGCGCCAATGAGCTCCACCTCTGGATCGACGGCAGCAATGGAAAGCCCATGGACGTCCCCGAGGTGAAGGTCACCCTCACCCTGGAGTCCAAGGACATCGGCCCGCTCCCTGTCGTCCCCGCCCGGCTGACCGAGGGCCACTGGACCGCCGCCGGCGTCCAGATCCCGATGGCGGGCAACTGGAAGGTCGCCGTGACGGTGCGTACGTCGGACATCGATCAGACGACCGTCGACAAGAACGTGAAGATCGGTTGAGCAGGATCGTGAGCGCAGACAACAACAGGAAGACATCCGGCAGCGTGGACGACGGCAGCCGTGGCAGCGGTGCCGCCAGGGGCGACGGCGCCCCTGGCGACGGCATCTCCCGGCGTCGGCTGATCGGCAGCGCGGGCGCGGCCGGTGCGGCCGGGCTGGTGCTGGGCGCGGCGGGCGGTGCCACCGGCTATGCCGCGACCCGCCCCGACGAACCCACCGCGCTGACCGCGGTCGGCTCCACCCAGGTGATGTTTCACGGGAAACATCAACCAGGGATCACCACTCCGCTTCAGGCGAGCGGCCATCTCGTCGCCTTCGATCTGGTGCCCGGTGCCGGCCGGAAGGAGGCCGCCGCCCTGATGCGCCGGTGGTCGGCCACGGCCGCACGCCTGATGGCCGGCAAGCCCGCCGGGAGCGGCGCGGCGGACGGGCCGGACCACGACACCGGGATCGCGCTGGACGCCGGACCGTCCTCGCTGACCGTCACCTTCGGCTTCGGACGGACCTTCTTCGAACGCACGGGGCTGACCGACCGCCGCCCGCCGGGGCTCGACCCGCTGCCGCCCTTCTCGTCCGACCACATCGACACCGCGCGCTCCAACGGTGACCTCTGGGTCCAGATCGGCGCGGACGACGCGCTGGTCGCCTTCCACGCGCTGCGGGCCGTACAGAAGGACGCCGCCCCGGCCGCCAGGGTCCGCTGGCAGATGAACGGTTTCAACCGCGCGCCCGGCGCCACGGCCCGGCCGATGACCGCCCGCAATCTGATGGGTCAGGTCGACGGCACCAACAACCCGGAGCCGGCCGACAGCGACTTCGACCGCCGCATCTTCGTCCCGGCCGCCCAGGCCGGAGCCGATGCGAAGTACGACTGGCTCGCGGGCGGCTCGTACGTGGTCGTGCGCCGGATCAGGATGCTGCTCGACGACTGGGAGAAGCTCCCGGTGGCACGGCAGGAGCAGGTCATAGGGCGCCGGAAGAAGGACGGCGCCCCGCTGAGCGGCGGCACCGAGACCACCGCGTTGGACCTCGACCGGGCGGGCCCCGACGGCAAGCTCCTGATCCCGGAGAACGCCCACGCCCGGATCTCCGCCCCCGAGAAGAACAGCGGCGCGGCCATGCTGCGGCGCCCCTTCTCGTACCACGACGGCATCTCGGCGGACGGCACTCCGGACGCCGGTCTGCTCTTCATCTGCTGGCAGGCGGATCCGCTGCGCGGGTTCGTCCCGGTGCAGCGGAAGCTGGACCGGGGCGATGCCCTGTCGCCGTTCATCCGGCACGAGGCGAGCGGCCTGTTCGCGGTGCCGGGCGGTGCGGCGGACGGCGAGTACGTGGGGCAGCGACTGTTGGAGTCCTGAGCCACCGGGGCGCATTAGGGTGACGGTATGTCCGCCACGCGCTACGCATATCTCGGCCCCGAAGGCACCTTCACCGAGGTTGCCCTCCGTACGCTCCCGGAAGCCGCCACCCGCGAACTCGTCCCGATGGTCTCCGTACCGGCGGCGCTGGACGCGGTACGCAGCGGGGCCGCCGCGGCGGCGCTCGTACCGATCGAGAACTCCGTCGAGGGCGGCATCACCGCGACGCTCGACGAGCTGACCACCGGCGAACCGCTGATGATCTACCGCGAGGTGCTGCTCTCCATCACCTTCGCCCTGCTGGTGCGGCCGGGTACCAAGCTGTCCGACATCAAGTCGGTCACCGCGCACCCGGCCGCCCAGCCTCAGGTGCGCAACTGGATGGCCGCCCATCTGCCGGACGCCGTGTGGGAGTCGGCGGCGTCCAACGCGGACGGTGCCCGGCTGGTGCAGGAGGGCCGGTACGACGCCGCGTTCGCCGGTGAGTTCGCGGCGGCGACCTACGGCCTGGAACCGCTGGTGACCGAGATCCACGACGCGGAGAACGCGCAGACCCGCTTCGTCCTGGTGGGCCGCCCGGCCCGGCCGGCGGCACCGACGGGCGCGGACAAGACGTCGGTGGTCATCTGGCTGGGCGAGGACCACCCCGGTGCGCTGCTCGAACTGCTCCAGGAGTTCGCGGTGCGCGGGGTGAACCTGATGCTGATCCAGTCGCGGCCGACGGGGGCGGGCATCGGGAACTACTGCTTCGCGGTGGACGCCGAGGGGCACATCGCGGACCGCCGGGTCGGCGAGGCGCTGATGGGGCTGAAGCGGATCTGCCCGAAGGTGCGGTTCCTGGGTTCGTACCCGCGGGCCGGTGTGGCGGTGCAGGACGTACGGCCGCTGCGGGCGGGGACGTCGGACGCGGAATTCACGGAGGCCTCCGACTGGCTGGCCAGAAACCTCGACGGCCGGGGCTGACGGGCGGGGCTGACGCACCGGGCTGACGCTCGGGGCTGACGCACTGGGCCGGGGGGCCTGGCCCGCTGCGGGCTCCCCAGCCTCGGCACGCGTCCACCCCCAGTGCTATCTGCCGATTTTCGGCATCCACAGAGTTATCCACAGGGTCGGTTCTCGACCTGGGGACAAGTCGACAGCCCAATGCGACATGGTCGACATATCGCTCCACCCGCACCAGATGCGTCCACAGGCCGCCAGGCCATCCAGGTCATCCCGTGTCAGCCCCTGTCGCCTCAATTCCGTTGATCAACTCATCAGGAGAGGGAATTCCCACCCGAACGAGTGTCTGAAGCGGGTTTGAACGGGAAATCCGCGAGCCATCACGCAGCTTTCGGAATGCCAACCTCCGGCATCCACAGACCTTCCTCACAGCCTGTGGATAACTCTCGGGAGACCGGGAGCCTGTGGACAAGCAACGATCAACTGCCCTTCCAGGCAAGGGGGATACGTCAAGACGAGTGAAGCCTTCTGCCCCATTTAGGGGAGTAGGCTCTTTTTATTGACGGTCGAGATCGACTTCAGCCGCACAATCTCCCCCAGCATTACCAATTCAGGCAATTAGGGCAAAGTGGCGCGCTCGGCAATATCGGTTCGAGCAGGGCAAGTACAGGCCGGTAGCCTGGAGGGGTGATTGACCTTCGCCTGCTCCGTGAGGACCCCGACCGTGTTCGCGCCTCCCAGCGCGCCCGTGGAGAGGACGTCGAACTCGTCGACGCCCTTCTCTCCGCCGACGAGCGGCGCAGGTCGTCCGGTGTCCGCTTCGACGAACTCCGCTCCGAGCAGAAAGCGCTCGGCAAACTCATCCCCAAGGCCTCGCCCGACGAGCGCGCCGAGCTGCTCAAGAAGGCCGAGCAGCTGAAGGCCGACGTCAAGGCCGCCGACGCGGCACAGGACGAGGCCGACGCCGAGGCCAAGAGCCTGATGCTCAAGATCGGCAACATCGTCCACGAGGACGTGCCGGTCGGCGGCGAGGAAGACTTCGTCGTACTGGAGACGCACGGCACGATCCGTGACTTCGGGGCCGAGGGCTTCGAGCCCAAGGACCACCTGGAGCTCGGCGAGATGCTCGGCGCCATCGACATGGAGCGTGGCGCCAAGGTCTCCGGTTCGCGCTTCTACTACCTGACGGGCGTCGGCGCGCTGCTGGAGCTCGCCCTCGTCAACGCCGCGATCGCGCAGGCCACCGAGGCCGGCTTCGTACCGATGCTGACGCCGGCGCTGGTCCGCCCGCGCGCCATGGAAGGCACCGGATTCCTCGGCCAGGCCGCGGAGAACGTGTACCACCTGGAGAAGGACGACTACTACCTGGTCGGCACCTCCGAGGTCCCGCTCGCCGCGTACCACATGGACGAGATCATCGACGCCGAGAAGCTGCCGCTGCGCTACGCGGGCTTCTCGCCGTGCTACCGCCGCGAGGCCGGTACGTACGGAAAGGACACCCGGGGCATCTTCCGGGTGCACCAGTTCGACAAGGTCGAGATGTTCTCGTACGTCGACCCGGAGGACGCCGAGGCGGAGCACCGCCGGCTCCTCGACTGGGAGAAGCAGTGGCTCACCGCTCTTGAGCTGCCCTTCCAGGTGATCGACGTCGCCACCGGCGACCTGGGCGCCTCGGCCTCCCGGAAGTTCGACTGCGAGGCGTGGATCCCGACGCAGGGCAAGTACCGCGAGCTGACGTCGGCGTCGAACTGCAACGGCTTCCAGGCCCGCCGTCTGTCCGTCCGGATGCGCGACACACGCGACGGCAAGAAGGTCCTCCAGCCGCTCGCCACGCTGAACGGCACGCTCTGCGCCGTACCGCGCACGATCGTGGCGATCCTGGAGAACCACCAGCTGGCCGACGGTTCGGTCCGGGTGCCCGAGGTCCTCCGGCCGTATCTGGGCGGACGCGAGGTCCTGGAGCCGGTCGCCAAGTGACCTTCCCGTACAAACTCGTCGCGACCGATCTCGACGGCACGCTGCTGCGTGACGACGACACGGTCTCCGGGCGCACCCGTGAGGCACTGGCCGCGGTCGCCGCGGCCGGTGCCGCGCACATCATCGTCACCGGCCGCGCGGTCCCCTGGACGCGTCACATCCTGGACGACCTGGGCTACGAGGGTCTCGCCGTCTGTGGCCAGGGCGCGCAGGTCTACCACGCCGGCGAACGCAAGCTGCTGACCTCGCTGACGCTGGACCGGCAGCTCGCCGGGCTCGCGCTGTCCAAGGTCGAGGCCGAGGTCGGTCCGCTGGCACTGGCGGCGAGCCGTGACGGGCTCGACGGCGAAGTCATGGTCGGTCCCGGCTACCGGGTACAGGAAGGGCCGCTTCCGGCGGTCTTCGTGAAGGACCCGGCCGAGCTGTGGTCCGCGCCCCTGAACAAGGTCTACATACAGCATCCCGAGCTAGACGACGACGAGCTGGCGAAGGTCGCACGCGCGGCCGTCGGCAACCTCGTGGACGTGGTCATGGCCGGTCCGGGAGTGGTGGAGATCCTGCCGCTGGGGCTGAGCAAGGCGACCGGACTCTCCCTGGCCGCGCGCCGGCTGGGCGTGAAGGCCGCGGACACCCTGGCCTTCGGCGACATGCCGAACGACATCCCAATGTTCGCGTGGGCGCGACGGGGCGTGGCGATGGCCAACGCGCACGAGGACCTGAAGGCTGTGGCCCAGGAGATCACCGCGTCCAACGAGGACGACGGCATCGCCGTGGTGCTGGAACGTTTGCTCCAGTCGTAGACGCCTGCTTCAGCCGCAGGTGTGCGGGCAAAGGGTTCGCGTACGGGTATGGGCGGGTGCAGGGTCGCGCAGCGGTGCGCGGCCCTGCCGCGGCGGAGGATGCGCGGATCGAACGCGCGCGGGGTTCACAGCCCCGACGACGGCTTAGCAAGCCGCTGCCTTACCACTCGGCCAATCCTCCGGGTGGGCGGCCGCGGCGCGATGCGCGGACAAGGCCGCCCCGGGCGTTGTACTCCGAGCGGCGTGGCGGAGTCGTCGGTGACTACTCCGGTGCCGGCTCGGGTCCGCCCTGCGGGGAACTCGACGTACTCGGACTCTCGGTCATCGTCGCGCTCCCCTCCCGGCCTGTGACGTGCTTGTCGGCGTAGTGCTGTTCTGACCGCGTGTGCCGTTCATGTCGGCGTGTGCCGTTCGTGGCGGCGTGTGCGGTACCAACCACTCTGCCGGGGACGGCCCTTCGACGCCACCCGTTTTCCGGGCGGGGCCGAAGGGCCGTGAACTCCTGCCGGATCAGCGCTGCTTGTTGCCGCGGCGGCTCAGATCCTTCAGGTTGCGGGCGAGTTCATCCATCCTGCCGTCGATACGGACGATGTCCTCGGACATGTGGCCCAGCCGCACGCTCATGGCGCCGACGACCTGATGGGTGACGTCCAGCCTCCGGTCGAGACTGTCGAGCCGGTGCGACATCCGGTTGAGGACCGGCCCGAGCTCCTGGAGCGCGGTACCGACTCCGGCCAGGCAGCTCTCCACCCGGGTGACGCGGTGTTCGAGCGATGCGTAGCCCGCCCGCAGGTCCTGCTCGGCGTCGAGCAGATACGTACGGACGCATCGGGCGATGTCGCTGTCGCGAAGAAGCATGGCGACGTTGAGGACGGTCCTGCGGGTGTAGAGGGTGAGCTGAGTGGCTGCCTGTGGATAACTTCCGGCCCCCTCACTCCCCCATAGGGACAACATGTCCCTATGGAACTCCCGCAGGTCAGCGCCGCGCATGAGGACAAGTCCGTTCTCTACGACCTCGGCTCGATGCCGCTGAGTGACCTTCTTGATGACTTCTGTGGATACTTCGAAGTACCGAGCCACATCCTCTGTGCGAAGGTGAATTCCGTCCGGGAGCATGACAAGGCTCTTGACCTTGTCGAGGACATCGACGCGCTCCATCTGCTCCACGCGCAGCGCGCGCGATTCGAGCAGGGCGACTTCTGTGGGCATGGGCATGCCTTCCGATCAAGGAAC
Organism: Streptomyces sp. NPDC001890; assembly: GCF_042891445.1. Classification (NCBI taxonomy): domain Bacteria; kingdom Bacillati; phylum Actinomycetota; class Actinomycetes; order Kitasatosporales; family Streptomycetaceae; genus Streptomyces; species Streptomyces sp. NPDC001890. The sequence continues at coordinate 131,960 of NZ_JBIATE010000003.1, forward strand.
GACGATCCGCGAAACCGTCGACGGGCAGCCCTGTCCCGGGCCTGAGGGGCGGAGGACGCTCACGGTTGCCACTCACTCAATGACCGACCCGGCGGGCACTGCCTCGCCGGCATCGGCAATCCCTGTTTTCACGAAAGCCACGACGCCACGGATTCCAGTTGCCTCCACGTAGCCTGCCCAACGAACCGATAACCGTACAGTTACGCGTACGACTGTCCGAAATGCGTCAACCCCCACCGGGAAGGCGGGGGTTGACGGGTGGGGCGACGGCGATTCACTCCTCGCCGGCCAGCTTCAGCGTGCGCAGTTTCTGGCCCGCGTACCAGGTCGCCACGACCGTGACCGCCGCCAGCAGGACCGTCGCGGTCGTCAGTCCGACGTCGGAGGTGATCGCGCCCGAACCGCCGGCCTTCTCGGCGACCGCCAGGGACCACTGCTGGACGCTGAGCGTGCGCGCCCCCGGCACCAGGGAACCGAACAGGGCCTCCCACACCAGCGCGTAGACGAGGCCGAAGACGACCGCGTGCCGGCTGACGGTGCCCAGCAGCAGGAACAGCGCGCTGTACGCGATCGAGGCGACCAGTGCCGCGATGGTGTACGCCACCGCGATCTGCTGGCCGTTGCCGTTGAGGATCAGGCCCGCGATCATCGTCGGCAGCGCGGAGAAGACCATGGTCACGGCGATGGCCACGATCAGCTTGGTGAAGATGATCGTCGGCCGCTTCACCGGCTTGGACAGCAGGTAGACGATGGATCCGTCGTCGATCTCGGGACCGATGGCCCCGGTTCCGGCGATCACGCCGATCAGCGGCACCATCGTGGCGATGGCGAAGCCGCCCAGCACCTCCGAGGCCACCTGGTCGTCGGACCCGGCGAACGCCCGTACCGCGACGGCGATGGCCACCAGCAGCACCGGCAGGACGAACAGGATGGCGGCCCGGCGCCGACCGAGCAGGGCCCGGTAGGTGAGCCGGGCGACTGTGGGGTCGTACATGACGATTCACAGCTCCTTTCAGGCCACTACTCAGGCCGCTACGAGATAGGAGAAGACCGATTCGAGGGACTCGTCGGACGGCGAAACGGTCAGCAGACGGATTCCGTGTTCCCGCGCGACCTTCGGCAGCAGCTCGGTGAAGCGTCCGAAGTCGACCGCCTGGATCCGCAGGGCCCGTTCGCCCAGGTCCACCTCGATACCGGCCGTCGACGGGTCGGCGATCAGCGCGGCGGCGAGGGCGCGGTCGTCGCTGGAACGTACGAGATAGCGGTGCGGGCGGTCCGTCATCAGGCGGCGGATCCTGCGGAAGTCGCCGGACGCCGCGTGCCGTCCGGCCACGATCACCTCGATGTGGGAGGCGAGCTGCTCGACCTCTTCGAGGATGTGGGAGGAGAAGAGCACCGTACGGCCCTCTGCCCCCGTCCGTCGCAGCAGTTCCATCAGCTGCATCCGCTGGCGCGGGTCCATGCCGTTGAACGGCTCGTCGAGCAGCAGCACCGAAGGCTCGTGGACCAGGGCGGACGCCATCTTCACGCGCTGGCGCATGCCCTTGCTGTACGTCGAGATCTTGCGGTCCTGCGCGTACTCCATCTCGACCGTGGCCAGCGCCTTTCGCGCCTCCGCGTCGCCGAGCCCCTGGAGTTCCGCGTTGGCGACGACGAACTCGCGGCCGGTCAGGAAGTCGTACATGGCCTCCCGCTCCGGCACGATGCCGATCTCCTTGTACACGGCCTCGTTGCGCCAGATCGGCCTGCCGTCCAGCGTGACCGTGCCGGTCGACGGGGCGAGGAATCCGGCCATCATGTTGATCAGCGTGGACTTTCCCGCGCCGTTCGGCCCGAGCAGCCCGGTGACGCCCGGTCCCACCGTCATGCTCACGTCGTTGACGGCGACCACATTGCCGAACCAGCGCGAGGTGTGGTCGATCTCGATGGTGGTCACAGCCCGACCCTCCGGTAGCGGCGCATCAGTACGGCGTACGAGCCGGCGACGAGCGCGAGAACAACGATCAGATAGACCATGCCGACCCCGGCGTCCGGGCCCGACCCGCCGGGGAAGTCCGAGCCGGCCCCGAGGAACGCGGTCTGCACGCCGCCGATCAGCGTGATGGGGGAGAAGAGCCCCAGCCACTCGACGGCTCCTTCGGAGCCCGTGTGCCAGGCGATGGTCTGGACCACCGAGACCGCGCCGTAGGTGATGGACAGCACGGCGATCACCGCGGCGACACCGAAGCCGCGGCGCGGTGTCAGCGCGGCCATCACCAGGCCCAGCCCGGCGAAGAGCACGGAGAGCAGCCCCACCGAGACCAGCCCCTGGCCGAATCCCTTGGTCTGGTCGGCGAAGTCGAACTTCCCGAGCAGCGCGCCCGCATAGAGGATGACGAGCGGCGCGCCGGTGAGGATGAAGAGTGCGGAAGCCATGGCGGCCAGCTTGGCCACGACGTAGTCGACCCGTTCGATCGGCCGCGAGAAGTACAGCGGGACGCTCTTGAAGCGCAGATCCCTGGAGACCGACTGGGGCGCCTGTGCGGCGAGGAAGAGGCCGATCACGGCCTGGAGATAGATCGCGAACGCGGTGTACTTGATCGGCAGGGCGGTCGCCGTCGGGGTGGCGATGGCGACGGCGACGATGATCGCTGCGACCAGGCACATCACGCCGAAGAGCAGCATCGGCAGCACCTTGGACTTGGCGGACCGGCCGAGTCCGAACGAGCCGCGCAGCGACTGCGAGTAGAGCGAGCGCCGCGCATAACCACGGCCCAGCCGCGGGCCGTCGTAGGAGCGGTACCCGATGTTGTGGATGCGGGAGGTGTCGCTCCCGGCAACGGTCCCGGTCTCAGTGCTCATCGCGGCCGCTTCCCTTCTGCTGTACGGCGTGCTGCTCCTGCTGTACGGCGTGCTGCTGTACGGCTCCGGCGTCCGCGCCCGCGGTCGCGGGCACCCCCTCGGTACGGAAGACCTCGGCGATGTGGTGGCGCCGCTGCTCCATCCGTACGAGGCCGAGTCCGAGCCCGGCGACGCTGTCGCGCACGATGTCGTACGTCGCCTCGCCGACCGCTTCGACCAGCAGGATGTGGCCCGCACCGGGCAGTCCCTGCGCGTCGAGACCGTCCTGGCCGATGAACTTCACGCCGGCCCGGGTGAGGACCTGCCGCAGCGCGTCGGTGCCGTCCGGGTGGGTGTCGCTGTCGGTGACCTCGACCGCGAGGGTCGCGGTGGTCTGGGTGAAGTCGCTGGTGGAGCTGGAGCGCAGGAGCGTGCCGGCGTCGATGACGACGATGTGGTCGCAGGTGCGTTCCAGCTCGCCCAGGAGGTGCGAGGTGACCAGGACCGAGATGCCGAAGTCGGTGTGGACGCGGCGGATCAGTCCGAGCATCTCGTCGCGGCCGACCGGGTCGAGGCCGTTGGTCGGCTCGTCGAGCAGGACCAGCTGCGGGTCGTGGACCAGCGCCTGCGCCAGCTTCACCCGCTGCTTCATGCCGGTCGAGTAGCCGCCGATGGGGCGGTAGCGCTCCTCGTACAGGCCCACGTGCCGGAGCGTGTCGGCAGTGCGCTCACGGGCCGCCGTCGGCGGCAGTCCGGACATCCGTGCCATGTGGACGACGAACTCGGTGGCCGAGACGTCCGGTGGCAGGCAGTCGTGCTCGGGCATGTAGCCGACCCGTTCCCGGATGGCGGCGCCACTGGTGGCGACGTCGAGCCCGAGCACCGTGGCCCGGCCTTCGGTGGCGGGGGACAGACCCAGCAGGATCTTGATCAATGTGGACTTGCCGGCCCCGTTGGAACCCACCAGGCCGGTCACACCGGGGCCGATGTCCAAGGAGAGCCGGTCAAGCGCGGTCACCTGGGGGAACCGCATGCTCAGGCTTTCGGTCGCGATCACAGTCACGTTTCGAAGGTAGTGGCGCGGGCCACACCGGTCGTCAGCCCTGGCGGCTGGATCGGCGTCCGACTCCAGGCGTACGGACCCGTAAGGGGCCCCCACGAAGGAGGAGGGGCCCGGTCGGGAGCGGCGGCCCGGCCGAGTTGTCCACAGGTCTCCGCACACCCCTTGACGTAGCCGTCGGACATTGTCACATTCATCAGTGTCACGTTACGGGCACGTACCGCACACGGCAGGGAACGGACGGTGGCATGACCTCGGCAGTGAAGGACGAAACGGCCCCGGAACTGCGGGGGTTCAGAGAAGTCCAAAGCCTTGCGTACGCCTGCGCGGAGGCGGTCGCGGCCCGGCTCGAACCGGGCGTGACCGAGCGCGAGGCGGCTCGTATGCAGCGCGACTGGCTGCGCGAGCGCGGGGTGCGTGACTGGTTCCATCTCCCCTTCGCCTGGTTCGGGGACCGCACGGCGTTCGCCGGTTTCAAGGTGCCCCTGCAGTTCTTCCCGACCAACCGGAAGCTGGAGCCGGGGATGCCCTTCATCCTCGACATGGCCCCGGTCTACAAGGGCTGCACGGCTGACATCGGCTACTCCGGCTGTCTCGGGCTCAACCCCTTGCACGACAAGCTGATGGCCGATCTGGAGGCCCACCGCGAGCTGATACTGCGCGAGGTGCGTGAGCGGCGTTCGCTGCGCGAGATATACGAGGACGTCGAACGCCTCATGATCAAGCAGGGGTATGCCAACCGGCATCGCGCCTACCCCTTCGGTGTCATAGCCCACAAGGTCGACCGTGTCGCCGAGCGTCGCTGGTCCCCGCATGTGTTCGGCTTCGGCACCCAGTCCCTCAAGGGGCTGATGAGCGACGCGCTGCACGGGCACCGGGACGGCTGGTCACCGCTGTGGAGTCCGTACCGCTTCTCCGATCATCCGCCGCAGCCCGGTCTGTGGGCGGTGGAGCCGCATCTCGGATTCCGCGGTACGGGAGCCAAGTTCGAGGAGATCCTGGTGGTCACCGACTCCAAGGACCCCGAGCAGAGCGCCTTCTGGCTGGACGACGATCTGCCGCATGTGCGGCGCTGGGCCGAGGAAAGGGTGGCGGCATGAATCTCGGGAGCCTGCCGGGGGCGCGCGAGCGCCGGGTCCGCACGGGCGGAATCGAGCTGTGCGTGGTCGAGTTGGGCGACGAGGAGCGGCCCACGGTCGTCCTCGTGCACGGCTACCCGGACAGCAAGGAAGTCTGGACGGAGGTGGCGAAGCAGCTGGCCGACCAGTGGCATGTCGTGCTGTACGACGTGCGCGGGCACGGCCGGTCCACGGCCCCGAAGCCCCTGCGCGGCGGCTTCACGCTGGAGAAGCTCACCGATGACTTCCTGGCCGTCGCCGACGCGGTGAGCCCCGACCGGCCGGTGCATCTGGTCGGGCACGACTGGGGGTCGGTCCAGTCCTGGGAGTTCGTCACGGTCAAGCGGACCGAGGGCCGGATCGCCTCGTTCACCTCGATGTCCGGCCCTTCGCTGGACCACTTCGGGCACTGGATCAAGCAGCGGATGACCCGGCCCACGCCGCGCCGGGTCGGCCAGCTGCTCGGCCAGGGCGCCAAGTCCTGGTACGTCTACATGCTGCATACGCCGGTCCTGCCGGAGCTCGCCTGGCGCGGCCCGCTCAGCAAGCGGTGGCCGAAGATGCTTGAGCGCCTGGAGAAGATCCCGGCGGGCGACTACCCGACCCCCTCGCTGCCCGACGACGCGGCGCACGGCGCCTGGCTCTACCGCGACAACGTCCGCGCCCGGCTGAGCCGGCCGCGCACCGACGCCTACGCCCATGTGCCGGTCCAGCTGATCACCCCGACCGGCGACATCTTCCTCTCGGAGAAGCTGTACGACCAACTGGAGCTGTGGGCACCGCAGTTGGTACGCAGGACGCTCGACGCCAAGCACTGGGTGCCGCGCACCAGGCCGGACCAGCTCGCCGCCTGGATCAGCGAGTTCGTCGCCGCGAACGAGGCCGCCAAGGAGGACGGCCGTCCGGTGCAGGACACCGCGCCGACCGGGGCGTACGCGGACCGGTTCGGCGGCCGGCTGGTTCTCGTGACGGGCGCGGCGGGCGGCATCGGCAGGGCCACGGCCTTCGCGTTCGCCGAAGCGGGCGCCCGGGTGGTGGCCGTGGACCGGGACGCGGAGGGTGCGGCCAGGACGGCCGAGATGGCCCGGCTCATAGGAGCTCCGGCGGCCTGGGGCGAAGCGGTCGACGTCAGCGACGAGCAGGCGATGGAGAAGCTCGCCGAGAAGGTCGCCGCCGAGTACGGAATAGTCGATGTCCTGGTCAACAACGCCGGGATCGGCCTCTCCGGCTCGTTCCTGGACACCACGAGCGAGGACTGGAAGAACGTCCTGGACGTCAATCTGTGGGGCGTCATCCACGGCTGCCGGATCTTCGGCAGGCAGATGGCCGAGCGCGGCCAGGGCGGCCATATCGTCAACACTGCTTCCGCCGCCGCCTACCAGCCGTCCCGGGCGCTGCCCGCGTACAGCACCTCCAAGGCCGCCGTGCTGATGCTCAGCGAATGCCTGCGGGCCGAGTTCGCCGAGCGGTCGATCGGGGTCAGCGCCATCTGCCCCGGCATCGTCAACACGAACATCACGGCGACGACGCACTTCGCCGGTGCCGACGCGGCGGAGGAGAAGCGGCTGCGGAAGCGGACCAGCCGGCTGTACGGGCTCCGCAACTACCCGCCGGAGCGGGTGGCCGACGCGATCCTCAAGGCGGTGGTGCGCAACCAGGCCGTCGTGCCGGTGACCCCGGAGGCCCGCGGCGCCCGCCTCCTGTCCCGGTTCAGCCCCGGCGCGCTGCGCGGGATCGCCCGGCTGAAGCCGCCGCTGTGAGCGGCCCCGGGCGGTCGTCGGCCGCGGACCGGCAGTCCGCCGCCGAGTACCGGATCGAGGACCTGGCCCACGCGAGCGGGGCCACGGTCCGCACGATCCGCGCCTACCAGGACCGCGGCCTGCTGCCGACACCGGAGCGGCGCGGCCGGGCCAATGTGTACCGGGACACCCATCTCGCCCGGCTCCGGCAGATCGCCGATCTGCTGGACCGGGGTTACACGCTGGCCAGCATCAAGGAGCTCCTGGACGCCTGGGACACCGGCCGCGGTCTGGGCGGGGTGCTCGGACTCGTGGCCGAGGTGCACGGCCCCTGGACGGACGAGCAGGCCGACCGGATCACTGTGGACGAGCTGATCCGAAAGTTCGGCGGCGCCCCGGACGACGAGGCGGTCGCCGAAGCGGTGGAGCTCGGTGTGCTCGAACCGATCCCGGGCAGGGAGGACGAGTTTCTGGTGCCGAGCCCTCAAGAGCTGGCCGTCGCGGTCGAGTTGCACGCGGCCGGCGTGCCGCTCAGCGCGATCTCCGGTCATTTGCGGGAACTTCGCGGCCAGGTCGAGCAGATCGCCTCGCGCTTCCTGGAGTTCACCACCGAGCACGTCTTCGCCCGCTATCTCGGCCATCGACCCCCGACCGACGCGGACGCGGCCGAGGCGGCCGCCATGGTGCGCAGGCTGCGTCCGCTCGCCCAGCAGACGGTCGACGCCGAACTTGCCCGCGCGATGCGGACGTTCGCGACCCGCCATCTGCATCATCACCTCGCTTCGGACACACCTATCGGATCCGATTCCCCGTCGCTCGCGACGCGTCGCGTGGATCTCCCCTCCGAGACAATCCGGGCCGTCCAACAGCTGGTTGGCGCGGAGAACGTCTCCGCCTTCGTCACGGCCTCCACGGAACGCGAGGTGCAATCAAGGACATTGGAGGCACTTGCTCCATCCATCAACAAACATGAGTGAATTGACCAAACTGGTTGATTTCGCTTTCACTTGTCCACAGAATCGCCAATCAGCTTGTGGATAACTCAAGTTGACTGTGGATCAAACCTGTGGACGAAACTTTCTTCAGCGCGGCCGAGAATTGCTTCAGCACATCGTGAGCGAAACCCGGATGCGCCGACGGAACAGTCCCCGGCACCCTGGCCGCATGGATGAAAGACGCACCGTCAAGGTGTCCAAGTACCTCTCGAAGCACCTGCGCCATCAGCCGGAGCGGATCGGCATCACGCTCGACGCGAACGGCTGGGTGCCGATCGACACGCTGCTGCGTGCCCTGGCCCGCAACAACGTCCCCCTCACCCGGGCCGAGCTCGACCATGTCGTAGCCACGAACGACAAGCAGCGCTTTGCCGTGGAGAACGGCCGGATCCGTGCAAGCCAGGGCCATACCGTCCCGGTGGACCTCGACCTGCCACCGGCCGAGCCGCCCGCGTACCTCTACCACGGCACGGTGGGCCATGCGCTGGACTCGATCCGGAAGGAGGGCCTGCGGCCCATGGCCCGCACGCACGTCCACCTCTCGCCCGACCGCGAGACGGCGACCAGGGTCGGTGCCCGGCGGGGCCGGCCCGTCGTCCTGTCCGTGGACGCGGGCGCGATGCACCGCGCGGGCCACACCTTCCACGTCAGCGCCAACGGCGTCTGGCTCACCGCATCCGTACCGCCCGCGTTCCTGCGGTTCCGCGACTGACCAGCGGCAGCGGCCCGGCCACCCGGCACCGCGACCGCCCGGTCCCGCCGCACAGCCGAGCCCCCGTACGGAGCGGGAGTGTCCGTTTCCGGGCCCGTATGGTCGTATCCATGCGTCTGAGCACGGTGATCCTCCCCATCCACCGATGGAGCGAGGGACAGAAGATCTGGCGGCGGGCCGAAGACCTGGGGTTCCACGCCGCCTACACCTACGACCACCTGGCCTGGCGGACCTTCCGCGACGGCCCCTGGTACGGCGCGGTGCCGACTCTCACCGCCGCGGCCGCCACCACCGACCGGCTCCGCCTGGGCACCCTCGTCACCTCCCCCAACTTCCGGCACCCCGTCACGCTCGCCAAGGACCTCATCACGCTCGACGACGTCTCCGAGGGGCGCCTCACCCTCGGCATCGGCGCCGGCGGCAACGGCTTCGACGCCACGACACTGCGCCGGAGCGACGAGGAGCCGTGGACGCCGCGCGAACGGGCCGACCACTTCGACGAGTTCGTACCGCTGCTCGACCAGCTGCTGCGTGAGCCCTCGGTGACGTACGAGGGCACGTTCTACGCGGCGAACGAGGCCCGGAACATTCCCGGCTGTGTGCAGCGGCCCCGGCTGCCGTTCGCGGTGGCCGCCACCGGCCCGCGCGGAATGAAGCTCGCCGCCCGGTACGGCCAGGCCTGGGTCACCACGGGAGACCCGAAGCTCTACGAGACGGGCACCCCGGAGCAGTCCGTGGCGGCCATCCGCGGGCAGCTCACCAGGCTGGGCGCCGCCTGCGAGTCCATCGGCCGGGACGCCGCCGAGCTGGACAAGATCCTCCTCACCGGTTTCACCCCGGACCGCCCGCTCCAGTCGCTCGATGCCTTCGTGGACTTCGCGGGCACCCACTTCGCGCTCGGTTTCACCGAGATCGTCATCCACAACCCGATCCCCGACTCCGACTTCGCGGCGGACGAGAAGGTCTTCGAGCGCATCGCCACCGAGGGCCTGGCCCAGCTCGGCCGCTGACCCGGCCGCCGCCGGAACCGGCGCGCAGAACCAGCTCACCGGAACCGGCCCGCAGAACGGTTCCGCAACCTCTGGCATATGCACCGGGCATGTTCGCCTGGTCAGGGGCGCGCATCCTCAGATGTGCGCCCCTCCGCACGCCCGTGCACCCACGTACGTGAGAATGGACGGGTGACCTCAGCTACCGACTCGCCTTCGCCTGCCGCAATCCGGCTGATCGCCACCGACCTGGACGGCACCCTGCTCCGCGACGACAAAACGGTCTCCGACCGCACCGTCGCCGCGCTGGCCGCCGCCGAGGAGGCCGGTATCGAGGTCTTCTTCGTCACCGGACGCCCGGCCCGCTGGATGGATGTCGTCAGCGACCACGTGCACGGCCACGGCCTGGCGATCTGCGCCAACGGCGCGGCGGTCGCCGATCTGCACGCGGGCGGCGAGCTGGTCAAGGTCCGGCCGCTGGAGCGCGCCATCGCCCTCGATGTCGTCCGCTCGATGCGCTCCGCCGCCCCCGGCACCACCTTCGCCGTCGAGCTGGCCACCGGGATCCACTACGAGCCGGACTATCCGCCGTTCCACCTGGACCCGGGCGCCACGGTCGCCGTAGCCGAGAAGCTGCTGCACGAGGAGACGCCCGGCACCGGTGTCCCCGTGCTGAAGCTCCTCGCCCACCACGCCTCGCTGACCCCGGACGACTTCCTCGCCCTGGCCCGTACGACGGCCGGCGACCGGGCCTCCTTCACCCGGTCCAGCCCCACGGCCCTGCTGGAGGTCAGCGGTCCGGGGGTCTCCAAGGCCAGCACGCTGGAGCTCTGCTGCGCCGAGCGCGGAATCTCGCCCGCCGAGGTCGTCGCCTTCGGGGACATGCCCAACGACGTGGAGATGCTGAGCTGGGCGGGCACCTCGTACGCGATGGGCAACGCCCACCCGGCCGCACTCGCCGCCGCCACCGGCCGGACCGCCACCAACGGCGAGGACGGCGTCGCGGTCGTCATCGAGCGGATCATCGCCGAGCGCCGGGCAGCCGACGCCGGGCGCTGAACCGGGACAGCCGGCCCCGGGCGCTGAACCGGGACAGCCGGCCCCGGGCGCTGAACCGGGACAGCCGGCCCCGTACACGTGGACAGGCGCCTCAGAGAGGCGCCTCCCACACCACCGTCGTGCCGCCCCCGTCCTCCCCGATCCCGGGTCCGAACCAGCTCGCACCGCCGAGCGACTCCGCCCGGCGCGCCAGGTTCCGCAGCCCGCTGCGCCGGCCGCCCTCGGGGATTCCCACCCCGTCGTCGGCGACCGACAGCCGCACCGCGTTTCTCCCGTCGGGCAGCGTGGCGGTCGCGTCGACGACCACGTCGATCAACGACGCCTCGGCGTGCCGGAACGCATTGGACAGCGCCTCCCGCAGCGCCGCGATCAGGTTCTTGCCGGTGAGCTCGCCGACCAGCGCGTCGACCGGGCCCAGGAACCGGTGCGAGGGCTTGAAGCCCAGCGGGACCGCCGCCATGTTGATCTCGCGCAGGACCCGGGTGCGCAGCCCCGACGGCGCCTCGGCGGGTTCCTGCTGGAGCGCGAAGATCGCGGTACGGATCTCCTGGATGGTCACGTCCAGTTCGTCGACCGCGCGGCCGACCCCGGTCTGCACCTCGGGCACGTCCGACCTGCGCTGGGCACTTTCCAGCATCATCCCGGTGGCGAACAGCCGCTGGATGACCAGATCGTGCAGATCGCGGGCGATCCGGTCCCGGTCCTCGTAGACCGCCAGCCGCTCCCGGTCCCGCTGCGCCTCGGCCATCATCAGCGCGAGCGCGGCCTGCGAGGCGAACTGGGTGGCGAGGGTCCGCTCCGTCTCCGTGAACGGCCGGCCGTCCCGCGCGCGAGGCGTGGCGAGCGCGCCGAGCACCCGCCCGCCGCTGTGCAGTGGCAGCAGCATGCTCGGGCCGTACTGGTGGGCCAGCCTGGTGACCATGCGGGCGTCACTGGCGGAATCGTCCACGAAGACCGCCTCGCCGCCCAGCAGCTTCGCCACCACCGAGCTCTCGGGCCCGATGATCACCCCGAGCGAGGAGGTGGGGTCGTCCGAGGAGACGGCGACGATCTCCAGGCCGCCCTCCTCGGTGGGCAGCAGCACGATCCCGGCGGCGGAGTCGGCGAGGCGGCGGGCCTGTTCGGCGACGACGGAGAGCGCGTCGTCGGCGTCCCCGCCCGAGAGCAGCGCGGTGGTCACGGCCACCGATCCGTCGATCCAGCGCTCACGCTGGCGTGCCGCCTCGTACAGCCGGGCGTTGCCGATGGCGATCCCGGCCTCGGTGGCGAGCACCCGCACCATGTGCAGGTCGTAGTCGTTGAACTCGCCGCCGTCCTTCTCGGCCAGGTAGAGATTTCCGAAGATCTCCCCCTGCACGCGAATCGGGACGCCCAAAAAGGTCCGCATCGGGGGGTGGCCGGGCGGGAAGCCGGCGAACCTCGGATCAGCCGTCAGATCGGCGAGCCGCACCGGTGCCGGGTCGTGGATCAGCGCGCCCAGCAGCCCCCGGTGCCCGTCGGGGCGGTGGCCGATCTCGTCCGCCACCTCGTCCGGCACTCCATAGGTGACGAAGTCGGAGAGCCCCTCGCCCTCCTTGTCGACGACGCCGATGGCGGCGTAGCGGGAGTGGGCGAGTTCGGCGGCCGTCTCGCAGATCCGGTCGAGGGTGGAGTGCAGCTCCAGGCCCGCGCCGACGGAGCGCATGGCCTCCAGCAGCTGCGGGATGCGGGCGGTGATCTCGGTGGACAGGCCCTGCAGGCTGCGAGTCGCCCGGGTAGCCGCTTCGAGTGAGTCCTTCGGGTCCTGCTCCGGCATACCCCGAGAGTAGTTAGTCCCGATTCACGAGGAAAGTCGGTTCTCGTACCGCCCGGCTCACGCGTGCACGCCCACGGCCTCCGCGCGCCGCCCGGTTCACGCGTGCACGCCCACGGCCTCCGCGCGCCACCCGGCTCACGCGTGCACGCCCACAGCCTCCCCGGACACCGCCGGCGCCTCCTCCCGTGCGCCCACGGCTCCGCCGGGTGCCCGTGCGGTCTCCCGCTCGCGCTCCAGCATCCGGCGCAGGGGGCCTTCCCCGGCGGCGAGGTCGGCGTACGGGCCGCGCTGCACGACCCTGCCCCCGTCGAGCACCAGCACCTCGTCGACGGCTTCGAGTCCCTTCAGGCGATGGGTGATCAGGACGGTCGTGCGCCCCTCGGTGGCGGCCAGCAGGTCGGCGGTCAGGGCGTCCGCGGTCGCCAGGTCGAGATGCTCGGCGGGTTCGTCCAGGACCAGTACGGGGAAGTCGGCGAGGATCGCCCTGGCCAGGGCGAGGCGTTGGCGCTGGCCGCCGGAGAGGCGTGCGCCGTGTTCGCCGACGAGGGTGTCGAGCCCGTCGGGCAGCGCATCGGCCCAGTCCAGCAGCCGTGCCCGGCCGAGGGCGTCCCGCAGTTCCTCGTCCGTCGCCCCGGTCCGGGCCAGCCGCAGGTTCTCCCGGATGGTGCTGTCGAAGACATGGGCGTCCTGGGCGCACAGCCCGACGAGCCGCCGTACCGCGTCCCCCTCCAGCGCACCGGCCTCGACGCCGCCGATCCGGTACGTCCCCGCCCGTGCGTCCAGGAAGCGGACCAGGACCTGGGCGAGGGTCGTCTTCCCGGAGCCGGAGGGCCCGACGACGGCGATGCGCCGGCCGGCCGTCAACGTCAGGTCGACGCCGTCGAGGGCGTCCCGCGCCGCTCCGGCGTACCGCGCCGACAGCCCCCGTACCTCCAGCGGGAAGGGCGACGCGGGCGCCTCGGCCGGGCGCTCGGGTTCGTGTACGGGCAGCGGGGCGTCCAGCACCTCGTACACCCGCTCCGCGCTGCGCTCGACCCTCCGGCGGTACTGCACGGCGAGCGGCAGGCCGGCCACGGCCTCGAAGGCGGCCAGCGGGGTGAGCACCACCACCGCGAGTTCCACGCCCGCGAGCCGGCCGTCGTGCACGGCGGGCAGGGCGACGAGTGCGGTGGCGACGACGGTGAGGCCGGTGACCAGGGAGATGAGGCCGCCGCCGAGCGCGTTGGAGGTCGCCGCGCGGGCGGCGATCCGGGTCAGCACGCCGTCGGCGTCCCGGGTCCGTTCCGCACGGGCGGGCAGGGCACCCGCGACGGTCAGTTCGGCGGTGCCGCCGAGCAGGTCGGTGATCCGGGTGGCCAGATCGGCGCGTGCGGGGGCGAGCCGACGTTCCGTGTGCCGGGAGCAGGCGCTGCTGACCAGTGGCACTCCCACCCCGGCCAGCAGCAGTCCGGCGGCCAGCACGACGCCTGCCGCGGGCAGCAGCCAGCCGATGAACCCGGCGGCCGCCGTGCCGACGACCACGGCGGTCCCGGCGGGCAGCAGCCAGCGCAGCCAGTAGTCCTGCAGGGCGTCCACGTCGGCGACGAGCCGGGAGAGCAGGTCCCCGCGCCGGGTGCGGCGGAGTCCGGCGGGCGCGATGCGCTCCAGCCCCCGATAGACCGAGACGCGCAGTTCGGCGAGCATCTTGAGCACCGCGTCGTGCGACACCAGGCGCTCGGCGTAGCGGAAGACCGCCCGGCCGATTCCGAAGGCGCGGGTCGCGGTCACGGCGACCATCAGATAGAGCACCGGGGGCTGTTCGGAGGCGCGGGAGATCAGCCAGCCGGAAACGGCCATGAGCCCGACGGCCGAGGCCAGGGCGAGGCTGCCCAGCAGCAGCGCGAGCGCCAGCCGGCCGCGCTGTGCCCCGGCGGCCTCCCTGACCCGGGCCAGGACCCGTCCGGAGCGGGCCGCGGTCTCCCGCAGCACCTCGGGCTCCGGCGCCTCTTCCTCGCGTTCCTCGCGTTCCTCGCGGGCAAGGGGCGCGCGCGTCGGCCGTGGCACGGCCCCGGACGTCACGGCCGCCCCGACCGTCGCGGACTTCGTGACCGTCGCGGACTTCGTGGCCGCCACAGCCGCCCCGGCCGTCCCAGCCGCCCCGGCAGTCCCGTTGCTCGTCGCTCGCTCGGTCGCGCCCGGGTCCAGGGTCACCACCCGGTCGGCCACCGGGAGCAGCGCCGGGCGGTGCACGACCAGCAGCACGGTCCGGCCCACGGCCAGTCGCCGTACCGCCTCGACGATCCCCGCCTCCGTCTCGCCGTCCAGGCTCGCGGTCGGCTCGTCGAGCAGCAGCAGCGGGCGGTCGGCGAGGAAGGCCCGTGCGAGGGCGAGCCGCTGGCGCTGTCCGGCGGAGAGGCCCGCGCCGTCCTCGCCGATGAGCGTCCGTGTCCCGTCCGGCAGTTCCGCCACGAAGTCGTACGCCCCGGCGTCCCGCAGGGCGGCCGTCACCGCGCGGTCGTCGGCGTCCGGCCGGGCCAGCCGTACGTTCTCCGCGATGGTGCCCGCGAAGAGATGCGGGCGCTGCGGCACCCAGGCGATCCGTTCCCGCCACCGCTCGGGCGCGAGCGTCGCCAGATCGACGCCGCCGATCCGTACCCGCCCCTCGTCGGGTGCCGTGAAGCCGAGGACCACGTCGAGCAGGGTCGACTTCCCCACGCCGCTGGGGCCGACCAGAGCCACGGTCTCCCCCTCGTCCACCACCAGTGAGGCCGCGTCCAGCGAGGGTTCGGCACGTCCCTCGTGCCGTACGGTCACCCCCTCCAGCTCCAGCCGGAGGGAATCGGGTACGTCCGCCGTGCCGGCCGACCGGGGCTCGGTCTCCAGGACCGCGAAGATCTCCTCGGCGGCGGAGAGCCCCTCGGCGGCCGCGTGGTACTGAGCGCCGACCTGGCGGATCGGCAGATAGGCCTCGGGCGCCAGGATCAGCACCACCAGGCCGGTGTAGAGGTCGAGCTCGCCGTGCACCAGCCGCATGCCGATGGTGACGGCCACCAGGGCCACCGACAGCGTCGCCAGCAGTTCCAGGGCGAAGGACGACAGGAACGCGATCCGCAGGGTCCGCAGCGTGGCCCGGCGGTACTGCGAGGTGATCGTACGGATGGACTCGGCCTGTGCCTTGGCACGGCCGAAGACCTTCAGCGTCGGCAGCCCGGCGACCACGTCGAGGAAGTGTCCGGAGAGTCGGGACAGCAGCCGCCACTGGCGGTCCATCCGTGACTGGGTGGCCCAGCCGATCAGGATCATGAAGAGCGGGATGAGGGGCAGCGTGACCACGATGATCGCCGCCGAGACCCAGTCCTCGGTGACGATCCGGGCCAGGACCGCCACGGGCACGACCACCGCGAGTCCGAGCTGCGGCAGATAACGCGCGAAGTAGTCGTCGAGCGCGTCGACACCACGGGTGGCGAGCGCCACCAGGGAGCCGGTGCGCTGGCCGCTCAGCCACCCGGGACCGAGCGCCGCGGCCCGTGCCAGCAGCCGGCCGCGGAGTTCGGACTTGACCGCCGCGCTGGCCCGGTACGCGGCCAGTTCGGTCAGCCAGGAGACCAGGCCCCGGCCGAGCGCGACCGCGGCGAGCAGGATCAGCGGGGTCCGCAGCCCGGAGACCGTCAGTCCGTCCTCGAACCCGCCCACCACCACTTCGGCGACGAGCATGGCCTGGGCGATGACCAGTACCGCCCCGACAACTCCGAGCGCCACCACGGCTGCCAGGAAGAAGCGGGTGGCACGGGCGTGGCGGAGCAGACGCGGGTCGATCGGTTTCACGTGAAACAGCCCCTAGCGATCTCGGTCGTTCGATCGGGGTCCGCCCGGCGGACCGGGGTCGGCGTCGCGACCCCGGCCGTGATCCGCCGGTCGGGCCCCAGCTGCGTTCAGTGCGCTTCGGCGATGTGCTGCGTACCGATGCGCTTGCGGAACACCCAGTACGTCCAGCCCTGGTACAGCAGGACGAGGGGGGTGGCGATCCCGGCACACCAGGTCATGATCTTCAGCGTGTACGGGGTGGACGAGGCGTTGGTGACCGTGAGGCTCCAGGCGTCGTCCAGCGAGGACGGCATGACGTTCGGGAAGAGCGTCAGGAAGAGCATCGCGACCACCGCCGCGACGGTCACGCCGGAGAAGGCGAAGGCCCAGCCCTCGCGTCCCGCCGCTATCAGGGCGACCGCGGCAACCAGCGCGGCCGCGGCAACGATCATCGCCAGCAGGCTCCAGCCGTCCCCGTTGTCGAGCTGGGTCCAGATCAGGAAGCCGAGCGCGAGCACCGCGGTGACGATCCCCAGCTTCAGCGCCAGCCGGCCCGCCCGCTCCCGGATGTCCCCGACCGTCTTGAGCCCCGCGAACACGGCGCCGTGGAAGGTGAAGAGGAAGAGCGTGACCAGTCCGCCGAGAATGGCGTACGGGTTGAGCAGGTCCCAGAAGTTGCCCACGTACTCCATGTCGGCGTCGATCTTCACGCCGCGCACGATGTTCCCGAAGGCCACGCCCCAGAGCACGGCCGGGATCAACGAGGTCCAGAAGATGGCGTGTTCCCAGTTGGTCTGCCACTTCTCGCCGGACCGCTTGGCCCGGTATTCGAAGGCGACCCCGCGCACGATCAGGCAGACCAGGATGATCAGCAGCGGCAGGTAGAAACCGGAGAACAGTGTGGCGTACCACTCGGGGAAGGCGGCGAAGGTCGCGCCGCCCGCGGTGAGCAGCCACACCTCGTTGCCGTCCCAGACGGGCCCGATCGTGTTGATCAGGACCCGTCGTTCCTTGCGGTCGCGGGCCAGCAGCTTGGTGAGGACGCCGATCCCGAAGTCGAATCCCTCCAGGAAGAAGTAGCCGGTCCAGAGGACGGCGATGAGCACGAACCAGACGTCGTGGAGTTCCATCTCTCAGCTCCTCTGCTCTCAGTAGGAGAAGGCCATCGGCCGGTCGGCGTCGTCGTGGTCGCCGCCGATCCTGGTGGGCGGGTTGAGGTCGGCCTCGGTGAGCTCGGGCGGGCCTGCCTTGATGTACTTCACGAGCAGCTTGACCTCGACGACCGCGAGCACGGCGTAGAGCAGGGTGAAGCCGATCATCGAGGTGAGCACCTCGCCCTGCGAGACGCCGGGGGAGACCGCGTCGCGGGTCTGGAACACGCCGTAGACGACCCAGGGCTGGCGGCCCATCTCGGTGAAGATCCAGCCCCAGGAGTTGGCGATCAGCGGGAAGAGCATCGTCCAGAGCGCGAGGATCCAGTAGCACTTGGCGAACTTCGGGCTGAGTGCCTTGTTCTTGAAGAGGACCAGGTTCGGCACTTCGTCCTCACCGGTCCGCAGCCCCGGCGGCAGCATGAACTTCTTCCGGGTCAGCCACAGCCCGAGGATGCCGAGGGCGAAGGAGGCCATCCCGAAGCCGATCATCCAGCGGAAGCTCCAGAACGCGACCGGGATGTTGGGCCGGTAGTCGCCGGGGCCGAACTTCTCCTGCTCCGCCTTGTTGATGTCGTTGATGCCGGGGACGTACGAGGTGAAGCTGTCGTCCGCGAGGAAGGACAGTATCCCCGGGATGGAGATCTCCACGGTGTTGTGGCCCTTGGCCACGTCACCGACGGCGAAGAGCGAGAACGGCGCACCCTTCTCGCCCTCCCAGAGGGCCTCGGCGGCGGCCATCTTCATCGGCTGCTGCTTGAACATGACCTTGCCGAGCGTGTCGCCGCTGATGGCGGTGAGCAGTCCGGCGACGACCACGGTGACCAGGCCGAGCCGCAGCGAGGTCCGCATCACCGGGATGTGCTTCTTGCGCGCCAGGTGGAAGGCGGCGATGCCGACCATGAACGCGCCGCCGACCAGGAAGGCCGCGGTGATGGTGTGGAAGAACTGGGCGAGCGCGGTGTTCTGGGTGAGCACGTGCCAGAAGTCGGTGAGCTCGGCCCGGCCGCGTTCCTCGTTGATCCGGTAGCCGACCGGGTGCTGCATCCAGGAGTTGGCCGCCAGGATGAAGTACGCGGACAGGATCGTCCCGATGGAGACCATCCAGATGCAGGCGAGGTGGATCTTCTTCGGCAGCTTGTCCCAGCCGAAGATCCACAGCCCGATGAAGGTGGACTCGAAGAAGAACGCGATCAGCGCCTCGAACGCGAGCGGGGCACCGAAGATGTCACCGACGAACCGCGAGTAGTCGGACCAGTTCATGCCGAACTGGAACTCCTGCACGATGCCGGTGACGACACCCATGGCGATGTTGATGAGGAAGAGCTTCCCCCAGAACTTCGTCGCCCTGAGGTACTTCTCGTTGTTCGTCCGGACCCAGGCGGTCTGCAGGCCGGCAGTGAGCGCGGCGAGCGAGATCGTCAGGGGAACGAACAGGAAGTGATAGACGGTGGTGATACCGAACTGCCATCGCGCCAGCGTCTCCGGCGCCAGAGCTAGCTCCACGTCGTCTTCTCCTTACGTCGCCGTAATCACACCGGCAGTTTGCCCTTTAAATCCGACTAATCACGGGAGGAACAGGACACGCTTGTGAACGCGTTCACATTCACAAGCATTATGGCGCACAGACTTTCGGGACGTTCGGGCGGGGTACCCCTCTTGGGACGTTCCGATCAATCAGCCCGAACCAGACGCACCGGCCATCGACAGCGAGAAGGCCCCGTAAGCACGAGAAGGCCCCGTACCTCGTCGAAACGAGGTACGGGGCCGGGAGCCCTTCGCCACACGGGCGGCCTGCGCTGGCGGCCTGCGCGGGCGGCCTGCGCGAGTGACCTACAGTGCCTCGCGGAACGACTCCGCCACCTTCAGGAACAGGTCGTTCGCCTCGTCCTCCCCGATCGTGACCCGCACGCCCTCGCCCATGAACGGCCTGACCACCACTCCGGCCCGCTCGCACGCTGCGGCAAAGTCGGCGGTACGGTCCCCGAGCCGCATCCAGACGAAGTTCGCCTGGGAATCCGGCACGGTCCACCCCTGCCCGGCCAGCGTCCGCTGCACCCGCTGGCGCTCGGACACCAAGGAGCCCACCCGCCCCAGGAGCTCGTCCTCGGCACGGAGCGAGGCGACCGCCGCGTCCTGCGCGAGCTGGCTGACCCCGAAGGGCACCGCCGTCTTGCGCAGCGCGGCCGCCACCGGCTCGTGGGCCACGGCGAAACCGACCCGCAGGCCCGCCAGGCCGTACGCCTTGGAGAAGGTCCGCAGCACCGCCACATTGGGCCGGTCCCGGTAGATCTCGATGCCGTCCGGCACCTCGACGTCCCGGATGAACTCCCGGTACGCCTCGTCGAGCACCACCAGGACATCGCCTGGCACCCGGTCCAGGAACCGCTCCAGCTCGGCCCGGCGCACCACGGTGCCGGTCGGGTTGTTCGGGTTGCAGACGAAGATCAGCCGGGTGCGGTCCGTGATCGCGTCCGCCATCGCGTCGAGGTCGTGCACCTCGCCCTCGTTCAGCGGAACCTTCACCGAGGTCGCACCGCTGACCTGCGTGATGATCGGGTACGCCTCGAAGGACCGCCAGGCGTAGATGACCTCGTCACCCGGGCCCGACGTGGCCTGGAGCAGCTGCTGCGCCACCCCGACCGAGCCGGTTCCGGTGGCGAGGTGCGAGAGGGGCACACCGAAACGGTCGGCCAGCTCGTTCATCAGGCCGGTACAGGCCATGTCCGGGTAGCGGTTGAAGTTCGCGGCCGCCGCCAGGGCGGACTCCATCACTCCGGGCAGCGGCGGATACGGATTCTCGTTGGAGGACAGCTTGAACGCGACCGGTCCACCGGCGGCGGCCGGCTTGCCCGGTACATAGGCGGGGACGCCGTCCAGCTCGGCACGCAGCTTGGGGCTCGTCTCGCTCACCGCAGGTCCTCCTCGATCGTCTGTACACATCAATACTGCTCACCTTATGAGGATTGGGCGCCGCTGCGAATGGCCGGAGCGTCCAATCGTCCGGTGCGACCAGGAATGGGGGGAGCGCTCTTCGCTCCGTCGCGCGCCGGTGGCTCACTCCGTGGCGCGCGTCCCCCGAAGAGGTGAGATGAGACCTCTTCGAGACATCGGCCATTTAGTAGGCCCATCGGGTTCGACGCATGACACACTACGGCCAAGCCCTTCAACACCCTTGGTTTGCAAGGCATTTGACCTTTGATGATCATGCAAAAACGTGCCTGTCAACGAGTGAATATGCGACCAGGCCAACCACCCCTCCGAGCCCTACTATCGGCTCGCCATGACAGCAGCAGGGAAGCACCAGGTGAGCCGGACGGACACACCCCGGCGCGGCGGCCGGCAGGGACGAGCGGGAATCCGGGACGTGGCCGCCGCCGCCGGAGTCTCCATCACGACCGTCTCCGACGCGCTCAACGGCAAGGGCAGGCTCCCGGACGCCACCCGCCGCCATGTCCGCGAGGTCGCAGAGCGCCTGGGCTACCGCCCTTCCGCCGCGGCCCGAACCCTCCGTACCGGCAAGTCCGGCCTCATCGGCCTGACCGTGACGACCTACGGGGACGAACCCTTCACCTTCACCGAATTCGCGTACTTCGCGGAGATGGCCAGAGCCGCCACCTCGGCGGCGCTCGCCCGCGGCTACGCCCTCGTCATCCTGCCCGCCACCTCGCGACACGACGTCTGGTCGAACGTCGCCCTCGACGGCACCGTCGTGATCGACCCCTCCGACCAGGACCCGGTCGTCACCGAACTCGTGCGCCAGGGGCTGCCCGTCGTCTCGGACGGGCGCCCGGCCGGAACGCTCCCGGTCACCGCCTGGGTCGACAACGACCACCGGGCCGCCGTCCTCGACCTGCTCGACCATCTCGCCGCGGCCGGCGCCCGCCGCATCGGCCTCCTCACCGGCACCACCACCGACACGTACACCCGCCTCTCCACCACCGCGTACCTCCACTGGTGCGAGCGCGTGGGCCAGGACCCGGTGTACGAGTCGTACCCCGCCCACGACCCGTGCGCGGGCGCGGTCGCCGCCGACCGGCTGCTCGCCCGCCCCGACCGGCCCGACGCCGTCTACGGGCTCTTCGACCCCAACGGCACCGATCTGCTGGCGGCGGCCCGCCGGTACGGCCTGCGCGTCCCCGAGGACCTGCTGCTGGTCTGCTGCAGCGAGTCCACCGTGTACGCGACGACCGAGCCGCCCATCACCACCCTCTCGCTCAAGCCGCGCAGGATCGGTACCGCGGTCGTCCAGCTCCTGATCGACGCCATCGAGGGCGTGGACCAGGACCGGCCGGTGGAGCAGGTCATACCGACCGAACTCATCGTGCGGACCTCCTCGCAACGCCGTCCACCCCGCACCACGGTCAGCGCACCCCGCTCTCCGGCAGGGGACTGATCAGGCGATTTCGGACCAATCGGTTGGTGAACCCGACGTGCGTCCGGATTCACCACCCCTGGTGCGTCACACAGCACGATCCGCATTCCTATGATGGGCGCACGACACCGCGGACCGCCCCGACCAGCAGGGCCCGTCAGGTGTACGGCGGCGCGACGGTGGTGGAGGGGTCGATGACACAGGGGGCCGGTCAGGAACCCGTGGTGCGGACGGCGACGTTGCGCGACTTCCGCGTACCGCCCTATGCCCAGAGCCCGGTGCCGCCTGCGTCACCGCACCCGGGCAACGCAGTCCCCGGTGACATGCCGCCGGACGGGTACACCCCCACCGCGCGCGATCTTCCCGTGATCAACCGTGGTGACACCCTGCAGGTGCCGACCGTCCCCGACCCGCGCCCCGTCCCGGAGCAGGGTCGCGGGCCGCTGTACGTCGTCGGCGACGTCCACGGCTATCTGGACGAGCTCCACGCCGCCCTCGCCGAGCAGGGCCTCATCGACGCCGACGGCAAGTGGTCGGCGGGCAACGCCCGGCTCTGGTTCCTCGGTGACTTCACCGACCGGGGGCCGGACGGCATCGGGGTCATCGACCTGGTGATGCGGCTGTCCGCCGAGGCCGCGGCCGCCGGTGGCTACTGCAAGGCCCTGATGGGCAATCACGAGCTGCTGCTCCTGGGCGCCAAGCGGTTCAGCGACACCCCGGTCAACTCCGGCGCCGGCACCGCCACCTTCCAGGCGGCCTGGCTGCTCAACGGCGGCCAGAAGAACGACATGGAGCGCCTCCAGGACGTCCATCTCCAGTGGATGTCCCGGCTCGACGCGATCGTCGAGGAGGACGGGCATCTGCTGATGCACTCCGACACGACGGCGTACCTCGAATACGGCACCACCATCGAGGACGTCAACGACACCGTGCACGCCATTCTCACGCGTAACGACGCCGATGAGTGCTGGGACCTCTTCCGCAAGCTCACCAAGCGGTTCGCCTTCCGTGACGAGTCGGGTCCGCAGGCCGTCCGGGAACTGATGTCGGCCTACGGCGGACAGCGCATCGTCCATGGCCACAGCCCCATTCCGTACCTCCTCGGCGAGGTCGGCTCGGAGGACGGCGAGGACGGCTCCGGCCCCGTGGTCGACGGTCCGCACGTGTACGCGGACGGGCTCGCCATCGCCATGGACGGCGGAGTGACCATGGCCGGAAAGCTACTGGTCGTCCAACTGCCTCTGCATGACTGACGCTCTTCCGGGAAGACGCTCCAGGACCTGACCACGCCGACCACTGGGCCTATTTCCGGAAACCCCCTGTCACCCCGTGCCGTGGGCGCTCTACCATCGGCCTATCAGTAGCAGGCTCTCCTCCGTTTCCGCCCAACTGCCCGTCTCCAACGGGCACTCAGGCCCGACGGAGCATCGGGGGATGCACATGAACAGCGCTCCGCACCTGCTGGCCGAGGACCGCCCCGAGTACGAGCGGATCCTCGATGACGCACTGCGTCATGCCCATGAACGGCCGGATCTGGCCGCGGTCGGCGAACGGCTCAACGCCGTCCAGCTGCGCACCATGGCGCTGGACGCCACGGAGCTGATCACCGCGACCGCCGCCACCGAGTACAAGCACTACGTGCAGGCCCGCGAAGAACTGCGCGGCCCTGCCGACGGGACGGACCAGGACGCGCTCCCCGGCTCCGGCACGGGCCGTGCGCACCAGTCGGGGGCCGGCATAGGAGCCGTCGTCACGGTCCTGGCGCCGGTGCTGGCCGGTACCGCCGCGTTCATATTCCTGCTGGCGGGCTACCTGCTGAGGCTGCTCGACCCGGCACCGTCCTTCGCCTCGACCATGGTCTCCGCGGGCTGGTTCTTCGCCGCGGTCACAGCCGTCGCCATCCTGGCCGCCGCCGTCGGACTGCTCATCACGGCACTGCGCAACGGCTCGGAGTCACAGCCCGTCGAGGACGACGAGGAGGAGCTGCCGGAGGACGTGGCACGGGCCAGGGAAGCCT
The DNA here is from genome assembly GCF_042891445.1 of Streptomyces sp. NPDC001890. Lineage (NCBI taxonomy): Bacteria > Bacillati > Actinomycetota > Actinomycetes > Kitasatosporales > Streptomycetaceae > Streptomyces > Streptomyces sp. NPDC001890. The sequence continues at coordinate 155,573 of NZ_JBIATE010000003.1, forward strand.
GGCGTCACGCCCTGCTGGAGCGCGGCATCCTGCCGTTCCTGCGGGACGCGCTCGCCGATCCCGGGGCCGGGCCCGCCTCGCGCACACCGGTCCGCTCGGCGAACCGCATCCCGAAGGTCGGCTACAGCCCGCCGGACTTCTCCAGCCCGGGCGACGGCCCGGCGGCGGGCCCCCGTCCGACGTTCACCTCACCGGACTTCACCAGCCCCGACTTCGGCGGCCCCGAACACGAACTGGACTGACCGGCTCCGACTGCGAACCGCCGTGCTCGCGCCGGATGTCCTGGGAGATCTTCATCGATGAGTGCGATTCTCAGGAGATCGCGGGCCTTCACTTAGCGGCTCGGTCAAGCGCAGCAGTTCCTCACCGGTGGCGTACAGCTCGATCAGCAGCGATCGCAGAGCCCCGCCTGCCTCCGTCAGGGAATATCGCGTACGCACGGGGAAGCCCCGTCGGCGTTCCGCCGCCACCAGACCTCTCTCCTGCAGTGTTCGGAGCCGATCACTGAGCACCTTCGCGGAGAGTTCGGGGAACAGTGCCCGCAGCTCCATGAAACCGCGAGGATGCCCCATCAGCTCGCGCAGCAGCAGTGTGGTCCAGCGACCGGAGACCGCTGCAAGGGCGATCTCGACGGGGCAGTCACCCTCGGGCCGATGGGTGCGGCCCCGCGGGCCTGGTACCAGTTCCGCGTCCCAGGCGGTATGGGTTTCCATTTGGTGACCCATGTCAACGGGCTGTTCGCTTGCCGCATGACTCATTCCACCAGTGTGCCGCTGGCGAGCAGCGCCGCCGAGCATCCCCACGCCTTTGCACGGGCGTTCAACACCTTCGACCCGGAGGCCGTCGACCAGCTCTACGAGCCCGACGCAGGTTTCGCGCCGAGTCCCGGCCATCTGGTCACCGGAGCAGATCGGTTTCGCGCCAACCGAGAATTCCTCCGGCTACATGTCCCGATCCAAGTGACGCCGCGTCACACATACGTCGTCGGCGACCTGGCGCTGCTGATCGTGGACTTCGTCATCGACGGCATCGCGGCCCACGGCGACCATGTGCACATCGAGGGCACCGCAACGGATGTGGCCCGCCGTGGCCCGGACGGATACTGGCGCTACGTGATCGACAACCCGTTCGGGGTGGCAAGCCACCCCGAACCGGTCTGACAGCCGACTGCCACGGATAGCCGACCACTCCCCGGTGGCGCCGTCGGCCAGTCGCGTTTCCGCAGGTCAGTCGGCCATCGGTAGGTAGACCCGGTGGCCCGAGGCGGCGAACTCCTTGGACTTCTCCAGCATCCCGGCCTTGATCTCTTCCGGGGTGGCGTCCGCATCGCCGCCGAACTGCTCAGTGATGCTTCTGCTGATCTTCATCGAACAGAACTTCGGGCCGCACATCGAGCAGAAGTGCGCCGTCTTCGCCGGCTCGGCGGGCAGCGTCTCGTCGTGGAACTCCCGTGCGGTGTCCGGGTCGAGGGCCAGGTTGAACTGGTCCTCCCAGCGGAACTCGAACCGGGCGTCGGAGAGCGCGTCGTCCCAGTCCTGCGCCCCCGGGTGCCCCTTGGCGAGGTCCGCCGCGTGCGCCGCGATCTTGTAGGTGATGACGCCGGTCTTCACGTCGTCCCGGTTGGGCAGGCCGAGGTGCTCCTTCGGCGTGACGTAGCAGAGCATCGCCGTCCCCCACCACGCGATCATCGCCGCGCCGATGCCGGAGGTGATGTGGTCGTACGCCGGCGCGACGTCGGTGGTCAACGGGCCGAGAGTGTAGAACGGCGCCTCCTCGCAGATCTCCTGCTGGAGGTCGATGTTCTCCTTGATCTTGTGCATCGGGACATGCCCCGGCCCCTCGATCATGGTCTGGACGCCGAACCTCTTGGCGACCGCGTTCAGCTCGCCGAGCGTGCGCAGTTCGGCGAACTGCGCCTCGTCATTGGCGTCGGCGATCGAGCCGGGCCGCAGCCCGTCGCCCAGCGAGTACGTCACGTCGTAGGTCGCGAGGATCTCGCAGAGCTCCTCGAAGTGCTCGTACAGGAAAGACTCCTTGTGGTGCGCGAGGCACCACGCCGCCATGATCGAGCCGCCGCGCGAGACGATGCCGGTCTTGCGACGGGCGGTCAGCGGCACGTACGGCAGGCGCACGCCGGCGTGGACCGTCATGTAGTCGACGCCCTGCTCGGCCTGCTCGATGACGGTGTCCTTGTAGATCTCCCAGGTCAGTTCCTCCGCCCGGCCGTCGACCTTTTCGAGCGCCTGGTAGAGCGGGACAGTTCCGATCGGAACGGGTGAATTACGCAAAACCCACTCACGAGTGGTGTGAATGTTGCGGCCGGTGGACAGATCCATGACGGTATCGGCGCCCCAGCGCGTCGCCCACGTCATCTTTTCCACCTCCTCCTCGATGGAGGAAGTCACCGCGGAGTTGCCGATGTTGGCATTGACCTTCACCAGGAACCGCTTGCCGATGATCATCGGCTCGATCTCGGGGTGGTTGACGTTGGCCGGCAGCACGGCCCGGCCGGCCGCGATCTCCTCGCACACCACCTCGGGCTCGACGTTCTCCCGGATCGCCACGTACTCCATCTCCGGGGTGATCTCGCCCCGGCGGGCGTACGCGAGCTGGGTCACCGGCTGCCCGTCCCGGCTGCGGCGCGGCAGCCGCGGGCGGCCGGGGAAGACCGCGTCGAGGTTGCGCAGTCCGCCGCGCGGCGAGGTGTGCTTGAGCCCGTCGTCCTCGGGGCGGGCGGGACGGCCCGGGTACTCCTCGGTGTCGCCGCGGGCGATGATCCAGTTCTCCCGCAGCGGTGCGAGCCCGCGGCGGACATCGGTCTCGACGGTGGGATCGGTGTACGGACCCGACGTGTCGTACAGCGTCACGTCCTTGCCGTTGGTGAGGTGCACCTGACGGACCGGCACCCGGAGGTCCGGGCGCGAGCCCTGGACGTACCCCTTGTGCCAACCGATGGACTTCCCGGCCTCGTCGCTCTGGTTCGAGGCAGGCGTGCGTGCGTCCGATGTGGTCATGAGACCTACTCCCTACGCCGGCATTACCCGGTAACAGGTTCGGCGGTCGGCGCAGCCTGTCCCGTACGGACGTACGGAGATCAGCGCCCTCTCAGCCCGGTGCTCCGAGCTCCCGCGTGTGCAAAGGTTCCCCCACGCTAGCGCCCCGTCCGGCCCGATGAACAGTGGGCCCGTCTCTTCTTGCGATGATCGGCCGGTGACGTCCCCCCTTATCGACCTCGAAACGCAGGGCCATCAGCACGGTCACTCGCACAGCCATGGCCCCGCCGCACCCGTCTCCAGACATCTGCGCAAAGTCATCGCGGCCGTACTGATCCCGTTCGCCACCGCCGTCCTCGTCGGTCTGGTGGCGCTGTGGCCGGGTGGTGCGCCGTCGCACGAGCGGACCGGCGTCGGATTCGACCGGCAGACCCAGCAGGGAAAGGTGGTGAAGGTCGACATGGTGGACTGCAAGGAGGTGAACGCGGTCCAGACGCCCATCGACGGGGCCGTCACACCATCCCCGGGGAGCACGAGGGGGCTGTGCAAGAAGGCCACGATCGAGGTGACGACCGGTCATGACAAGGGCCGGACCTTCACCGAGATCGTCCAGCCCGACGCAACGCGTCAGCTGCGCGACGGTCAGGGCGTGGTCGTGGCGTACGCCCCCGACGCGCCCCGTGACCTGCAGTACTCGGTGACGGATGTGAACCGGAAGTTCCCGCTGACCCTGCTGGCCGGGATCTTCGCCCTGGCCGTGGTCGCGGTGGGCCGCATGCGCGGGGTGATGGCGCTGGTCGCGCTCGCCGTCTCGTTCGCCGTGCTGACCCTGTTCATCCTCCCGGCCATACTCCAGGGCTCCAATCCGCTGCTCGTCGCCGTGGTCGGGGCCAGCGCGATCATGCTGATCGCGCTCTACATGTGCCACGGCCTGAGCGCCCGCACCTCGGTGGCGGTGATCGGCACACTGATCTCGCTGCTGCTGATCGGACTGCTCGGATCGCTCTTCATCGGCTGGGCGAGCCTGACCGGCAACACCGACGACAACACCGGCCTCATCCATGGTCTGTACCCGCACATCGACATGAGCGGTCTGCTTCTGGCCGGTGTCATCATCGGTTCGCTCGGGGTCCTCGACGATGTGACCGTGACCCAGACGTCGGCGGTCTGGGAACTCCACCAGGCGAACCCGACGTTGGGTGTGCGGGGGCTCTACCGGGCAGGGATCAGGATCGGACGCGACCACATCGCCTCGGTCGTCAATACCCTGGTGCTCGCCTATGCGGGCGCCGCACTGCCGTTGCTGCTGCTGTTCTCCGTCGCGCAGAGCAGCGTGGGGACGGTGGCCAACAGCGAGCTGGTGGCGGAGGAGATCGTACGAACGCTGGTCGGCTCGATCGGACTGGTCGCCTCGGTGCCGGTGACGACGGTGCTCGCTGCGCTGGTCGTCTCCGCGGACCGCACAGGGTCCGGCGCGGAAGCCGGAGCTTCGGCGCCCGTACGGACCAGGAAGGGCCGTCGTCGCAGGGCGAGGCCTTGAGCTTCTCCACGCTGAGCAATTTCACCCATTCGGCAGGTGCCGTGTTCGACCGGCGAGCCGGTCGGCGGCGCCGTCTCCACTCAGCCGGCGTTCTGTTCCTCGGCGAGGATCCGGCCCAGGGCGTCTTCCAGGTTGCCCTCGAAGTCACCCAGCGTGCACTCCTGACCGAGTGGCACGAGCTTGTCGGTCCGGTCGAGAAACGCCACAAGTGGTGCCGTACCGGCCCTGAAGAGGGCCCGGTCCTCGCCGACCTGGAGCCGGATATGTACGTCGGACAGCCCCTCGGGCTCAGTGGGGCCGATATGCACATCGCCGTCGCCACTGGGGCTGTTGAGGCCGTCGAGCAGCAGCTCACGGCCGAATGCCCAGGTGACGGGGGCGTCACCGGGCAGATGGAAGGTCATCCGGATCGCATACGGATCGCAGACCTCGTACCGGAGCTCCACCGGGATCCGGAAAGAGAGCTCCTCGGAGACGAGGAAGCTCATCATGACCTCAGCTTGAACCGACTCGCGCATCGTTCAACCCCGCAGTAGATGAATCTGGCCAGGAATGATCCCCCGTGGCCCTATTGACGCCATCGTGGTGCACGCGATAGCAGATCACAAGGAGTGATTTTTCAGATACTGATAGAGAACACGAACGAACGCAAGAGGTTGGCCACTTCGCCACGTAGTTGTTCGACTGCGGGGAGCAACCGACTTTCCTGCTCCAGGGGTACGGAAATCGCCATCGCGGCAGCGGTGAATCCGGCCGTGATCGGGATGGCCGCGCAGACCGTTCCCAGGGCGTACTCCTGTCGCTCGATGACAGGTTCCGTCCGCTCCAGCGACCGCAGCCGCTCAAGGAGCGTGGCTCGGTCCTTCACCGAGTAGCGGGTCAGCGGACGCACAGGGTGACGGTCTAAGTGGTCCTCGCGGGCCTTCTCGTCGAGCTGGCTCAGCAGACACTGGCCGATCGCATGGGCATGCCCGGTCTCCCGGAAGGAGGCCCACTCGTCGACAGCGGGAATGGCGGGGGTGTCGGCGACCGCGATGAGTTCGATCTCGCCCTCGCGGTAGACGGCGCAGTACACGGGTGCGCCGATGATGTCGCGCCAGCGGCCCAACGACTCGGCCATCCTGCCGCGACGATTCTGCAACGCGCCTTCGTCGACCAGGCGTTCGGCCGCGGCCCCGATGAGGAAGACGCCGTTCTCCCGGCGCAGATAGCCCTCATGGGTCAGGGTGCGCAGCAGATGGTAGGCCGTGGGGAGGGGAAGGCCCGCTTCCCTGGCCAGTTGCTTCGCGGGCGCCCCGTCGCGATGGGTCACCACGGCTTCCAGCAGCCTCAGCGCTCGCTGAACCGAACCGATCAGCGTCGGGGCAGCAGTGCTCGATGCCGTGGTCAACAGTCACCCCCAGGCATGGTGACGGGTGGTCAGCCCGCCTGTGGGGGCCGCCCCCACGCACTGCCGCATGGCTGGGGTCCGGACGACGAACGCGCCGTACTGGCCACTGGTCAGCGTGGTGACGGACTGTTGATTCCCAGGTGGTGGCAGCGAACTGCCACCCTATCCGCCGAGTCCGCGAGGGGCTTCGTTTCGTCTTCCGCTTAGCTCAGCTGGGCTAATGCCACGGCCGGCTTCCGATCGTCCTACCAGTCACTGCGCGACGAGGACGACGACATGAACTTGCGTACGACGAAGATGAGCCCGCCGACCAGGATCACGAAGATCAGGACCTTGAAGAGCAGTCCGATCACAAACCCGATCACGCTGGCGATGAGACCGCCGAACACGACGATCGCGATGACCGGCACCGCGATCCACTTCACCCACCAGGGCATCCCCGCGAATATCTCCCGCACCGCCATCGTCCTTACCTCGTCTCCATGAGTTCCTCCTTCGATGCTAGAGGCGCGGAGGGGGCCGGCGGTGGGTCCGCAGCCCTTGAAGTCCCCTGATCGACCCCTGAGGGATCCCTGAGACCGGACCCCCGCCCTCCGGAGATGAGCCTCCCGGGGACCGGCTCAGCCCTCCGGGGGTGAGAAGACCACCATCACCCGCAGGTCCTCGGTGATGTGGTGGAACTTGTGGGCGACACCGGCCGGTACGTACACCACGCTTCCTCTGCCCACCTGCGTGGTCTCCATTCCGACCGTGATGGCTGCGCGGCCGCTGACGACGAAGTAGACCTCGTCCTGATCGTGCGGCTGCTGCGGGTCGAGCTCACCGGCATCCAGTGCGTACAGGCCGACGGACATGTTCCGTTCCTTGACGAACTGCAGATACGCGCCGTCGTTGGCGGCCCGTTCCGCCTCCAGCTCGTCCAGTCTGAATGCCTTCATGCCCTGTCCGCCCCTTGCCTCTGCGCTGCCGGTGTCCGCCACCGATCAGGTCTGCCACGATCAGACACATGAAGAATTTCGTAGTCAAGACGATCGCCAACGCAGGTGCGCTGGCCGTGGCCATCTGGTTGATCCAGGACATCACGCTGACCGGCGGCAGCACCGGACGCAAGGCACTCACCCTGGTCCTGGTGGCCCTGCTCTTCGGTCTGGTGAACTTCGTCGTCAAGCCGATCGTGAAGCTGCTGACCCTGCCGCTCTTCATCCTCACGCTCGGGCTGATCACGCTGGTGGTCAACGCGCTCATGCTGCTGCTGACCTCGTGGCTGGCCGGCCTGTTCGATCTGAGCTTCCATGTCGACGGTTTCTGGACCGCCGTACTCGGCGGACTGATCATCTCCATCGTGTCGTGGGCACTGAACGTGATCCTGCCCGACGAGGACTGACCCGAAGCCTCCTGAGACAGTGCAGTTCAGGTCCGTGGCACACCGGAGAGCCAAGCGCCAGCGAGAGAAGCGAGGAAGCGGTATGAGCACCCTGGGTGACGGAACACGAGCAGTACGGGCCGGGCTGCCCGAACCGGAGCAGTTCGAGCCCACCCTCCCCGGGCCGGTCTTCGCCGCGCACTTCCACCTCTCCGGTGAGCCGACGGGTCCGTACACCTACGGCCGGGACACCAATCCGACCTGGACCCATCTGGAACGGGCCATCGGTGAGCTGGAGGCACCGGGGGAGCCCGTCGAGACGACGGTGTTCGCCTCCGGGATGGCGGCGATCTCGGCCGTACTGCTGTCCCAGGCACGCACCGGAGATGTCGTCGTACTGCCCGACGACGGTTATCAGGCCCTGCCGCTGGTGCGCGAGCAGCTGGAGGCGTATGGCGTCGAGGTGCGGACCGCGCCGACCGGTGGCGATGCCCAGCTGGCCGTCCTCGAAGGCGTCAAGCTGCTGTGGATCGAGACCCCCTCCAATCCGGGGCTCGATGTCTGCGACGTGCGCCGGCTCGTCGAGGCGGCGCACGCGGCCGGCACGCTGGTGGCCGTCGACAACACCCTCGCCACGCCGCTCGGCCAGCGCCCGCTGGAGCTGGGGGCCGACTTCTCGGTGGCCAGTGACACCAAGGGCCTGACCGGACACGGGGACATCCTGCTCGGCCATGTGACCTGCCGTGATCCCGAGCTGGCAGCGGGAGTACGGCGCTGGCGCAAGGTGGTCGGCGCCATCCCCGGCCCCATGGAGGCCTGGCTCGCGCACCGGTCGCTGGCCACGCTGGAGCTGCGGATCGACCGGCAGTGCGCCACCGCTCTGACGCTGACGCAGGCGCTCGGCAAGCGGCCCGAGGTGACCGGGCTGCGCTACCCCGGACTCCCCTCCGACCCGTCGTATCCCAAGGCCGTGCGGCAGATGCGGCGCTTCGGCTCCGTGGTGTCGTTCGTGCTGCCCGACCGCGAACGGGCCGAGCGCTTCCTGACCGAGCTGCGACTGGTCGACGACGCGACGAGTTTCGGCGGAGTGCGCTCCACCGCCGAGCGCCGGGCGCGCTGGGGCGGTGACGCGGTGCCCGAGGGCTTCATCCGCTTCTCGGTCGGCGCGGAGAGCCCGGAGGACCTGGTGGCGGATGTGGAACGGGCACTCGACGCGGCGATGGGCGAGCGCTGACCGACCGGTGGTACGGGCGGCGGCGATCACCCCGGCGTTGTAGAACTGCGAGTCAGCCCGCAGGACACGGGTCCCGGTGCAGTGCAGCCGACCTCGACGACGGTGGCCAGGGCCCCACTCATGAACTTCGGGGCGCCTCTGGAGTCTGCTGCCTTGCCGCGTCGCCTCCGCAGCGTCGCGATCGCGGCCTCGATTGTGAGGTAGACCGTGGCGAGGAGCGGGTGCAAGGGTGCGAATGCCCTTGAACCGGCTGTAATCGGCGCCGGTTTCGCCCGACGGTGGACCACCCCGCGGGTGGAGTCGACATCGATGAACGCCAGCTCGCCCGAGCCCGTCAGCAGCAGGGTGTGCGCAGCCAGTGCGGCCAGGAATTCGATATGAGGGGAAGCAGCTCCACCTACACGTACGACCTGAACAGTCCCACGTCCTCTACGGTGAACCCACCGGACCAGGGCTGCGAAGGTACCCGCGGAGACGTGTCCCGCGGTGACGAGGAGAACCGTTGAAGATCCGGCGTGGTGCCCACTTCCTCGCGACGCTCACCGCCGTCGTTCTTCTGGCCTCGTGTTCCGGATCGGATGGGGACGATCGCCGCGTGACCGAACGACGTGACTGGCACTGGGACAAAAACGCAGGCGCGCCCCAGGCATCCGCGTTCATGAACATCACCGTGCCTTCGGCCCCGGTCACGGCCGTCGGCTCTGGATGTAGCGACGAACGCTGCCCTTGGCCGCGGTTCAGTTGACCGCCTGCGTCAGCAGATCACGGCCCGTCCGGCCAAGTACCCTCCGGAGCTTCGTCCGCCGGAGCAGCCACGGACCAGGGCGGTCCGAAGTCCAGCCGGTGTACAGCAGTGCTCCCCGACAAGTGCACCGCACCTTCCGAGCCGTCGAGGTAATCCGCGAGGCGGTCCTCGATGCGCCTGGGGTCGAGATCGGCGAACGCCTGGATCGACGACAGCGTGATGATCGCCTCCACGATGAGCGGGAGGCCTGGGGACATCGGGCTGTAGTCGGCCGGGCGGCCACCTCCGTGACGCTCGCCGAAGGGGAGGACATCGTTACGCTCTCGCACTGGCTCGGCCACGAGGCGCCGACCATCGCGCTTGAGCACTACGCCCGCTTCCTGCCGAAGTCCGGGGCCAAGGGCGTGACAGCCGTGAACCGCCTGCCGACACTCCTGTCGCAGCGGGCAATCGCCTCACGGATCCCCTCACGCTGAATCTCCCCCAGCACTTCCCAGCGCCCATCTGAAAGGCGTACCGCACAAGGAACCCGCAGCCAGGTGCCTTACGAAAGATGGACGGTCCGAGCCTCCCCCCTCGTGGCTCGGACCGCCCCCGGTTCCCCCTGCGAAGAACCGCCCGAACAAGGCTAGTTGACTCTCCGTCAGTGTCCAATCACAGTAGCGACAGCGACCTATCGACATATTTATAGTTGTACGGGTCCGAAGCGTCGCGAGGGTGGGAGGACAGGACATGGACCTGACCTTGCTGCGCACGTTCGTCACGGTGCACCGGGCCGGTTCCTTCACCAGGGCCGCCGCCCTGCTCGGCCTCTCCCAGCCCGCGGTCACCTCGCAGATCCGGACCCTGGAGCAGCAGCTCGGCCGGCCGCTCTTCCTGCGCAGGGCCCGCGGCGTGACCCCGACGCCCGTCGGCGACGAACTCGCGCACCGGGCGGCGCCCCATCTGGACGCTCTGGTCGAGATCGCCGAGGCGGAGCTCGACGCGGAGTCGGGCGTACGGACGCTGCATCTGGCCGGGCCGCCCGAATTCTCGTCGATGCGCGCCCTGCCCGCGCTCACCCCGCTCGTCGCCCAGGGTCTGGCCCTGCGCAGCTCCTTCTTCACCGGCGCGGAAGAAGCACTGGAGGGGCTGGCCGCCGGACACCATGACCTGGCCATCGCGACCGCCCGTCCACGCGGTGGGCTGCTCACCGCGTCCGCCCTCTGCGACGAAGAGCATGTCCTGGTCGCCGCGCCGCGCTGGGCCGGGCGCCTCGGCCCCGGGACCCTGCGCCACAAGGGACCCGTGGTCCTGGAGCAGCTGCCCGTCGTGGAGGTCCACGAGAGCCTGCCGCTCGTCTCCCGGTACTGGGCCGCCGTCTTCGAGAGCCGGCCGGCCCTCGCGGGCACCGTGATCGTGCCCGACCTCCGGGCGGTCCTGGAGTGCACCGCGGCGGGCGCCGGGCTCGCCGTGCTGCCGCGCTACCTGTGCGAGAGGGCGCTGGAGCGGGGCGAGGTCGTGGCCCTCCTGGACCCTCCGGTTCCTCCCCTGCGCACCTATTTCCTGGCGGTGCGGACCGGCACACTCGCGCTGCCCCACATCGCGCGGGCGCACGAGTGGCTGCTGCGTGCTGCCGCCGACTGGTGAGCTCAGGGCCGCCCAGCACCGGTCCGGTGTTTCAGAACCGGTTCTGCGGGCCACTCTCTTGCCATGACCGAACGTCCCGTGGTCAAGCGCACCGCACGCGCCATCCTGCTCGACGGCAACGACCTGATCCTCATCAAGCGCACCAAGCCCGGAGTGGATCCCTACTGGCTCACGCCCGGCGGCGGGGTCGAGCCCGAGGACGCGACCGTGGTCGACGCCCTGCACCGCGAGGTGGACGAGGAGCTGGGCGCCAAGATCACCGATGTGGTCCCCTGTTTCGTCGACACCGTGGAGCACATCGAGGGCGGTGGGGTGAAGGGCGTGAAGGTCCAGCACTTCTTCGTCTGCCGACTGGATTCGATGGACCTGTCCCGGCGGCACGGCCCCGAGATCGACGATCCCTGCGGGGAGTACGACATCGTACGGGTGCCGTTCAGCCGGATGGGGATCGCAGCCGTCCACCTCGTACCGCTGTCGCTGCGGCACTACCTGGACGGGAACATCGAGGGCGTACGCGCGATGCACGCGCCCGATCTGGGCTGACTGCCACCGGTCCCGGTGGAGCGGCGGCCGCTGTCCCGGTTTCGCGGCGGCTGTCGCGGTCAGGCGGGGCCGGTGTCGGCCGGTTCGTCGAAGAAGTCGTGGCGGATGCGCTCGGCCGGCATCCCGATGCCCCGGAGCACGTCCACGCCGCTGCGGATCATGCCGGGCGGGCCCGAGAGATAGGCGTCGTACCCGTGCCACGGGCCGTGCTGCCGCACCGCCTCGGGCAGCAGTCCCCTCATCAGGCCGTTTCCCGTTCCCGGACCGGTGGCGACCACGGGCCGCACCGCGAGCCAGGGAAAGGTGTCCTGGAGCCGCATCATCGTGTCGATGTCGTACAGGTCGTGATCGCTGCGTGCCCCGTAGAAGACCTCCACCGGACGCCGGTCGCCGTGCTCCGCGACATCTTCCACAAGCGCCTTGATGGGCGCGATGCCTGTGCCTCCACCCAGGCAGAGCAGACCGTTGTGGGTGGAGTGGTCGACCGTCATCGAGCCCGTGGGCGGGCCGAGGCGCAGGATGTCGCCGGGCCGGGCCCGGTGCACCAGGGCGTTGGAGACCCAGCCGGCCGGGACCGCCTTGATATGGAAGGTGAGCAGACCATCGGGGCGGGGCGCCGAAGCGAAGGAATAGTGCCGCCAGTTCCGGGGCCACCACGGGGTCTCCACTGCCGTGTACTGGCCGGCGAGGAACGGGTAGGCCTGATCGGTCCGGAGCCTGAGCACCGCTATGTCACGGGTTCGGAGGTCGTGCGACACGACCTCCGCGTGCCACCAGGCGGGGGCCCGCTGCTCGTCCACGGCGGCCGCGTCGATCATGATCTGCGATATCGCGGTGTAGGCACGCACCCACGCCGCTTCGGTCTCCCCGTCCCAAGTGGTGGTCGCGTAGCGGCTCAGGGCGCCCATGAGCGCCTCCCCCACCGCGGGATAGTGCATGGGCGACGTGCCGTACTTGCGGTGGCCCCGCCCCAGATCGCCGAGATACTCGGCCAGTGCGTGTGCATCGTCCAGCCGATCAGCCGCAGTGAGGATCGCACGGAGGAGACGGTCCCGCTGGACGTCCATCGCGACCGGGAACAGGTTCCTCAGTTCCGGGTGGCGCACGAAGAGCAGCGCGTAGAAGTACGAGGTCGCCTGATCCGCGACGGGCGATATCTCGGCCAGGGTGCGGTGGATCAGGGTCGCGTCGGTGGATCTGCCCGTTCCGTCATCGGTCCACCCGGTGGCCGGAGCATCCATACTGTGCCTCGCCTCGTACGTCTCGTCGTCGCCTTACGCACCAGCACTGCCCGCAACCCCCCAGCCCGCGGACGCAGTCGGGACCCGCTGACGGCCGGCGTCCGGCCACTGTCCACGATCCCTGGCCCAGCATGCCTTGCGAAGGACACGGACGGGGCGTGGACCCATGCCGGACGTCCAAGAACGCATCAGCACTGGGCAGGACGGCAACTCACCCGGCGGAGAAGCCTGCAGATGACGCGTGGAGCCCCGTAGAACGCGTGCCGTACGCCGAGACCAGTACGCGCGAATACTCCCGCTGTCAGACGCCCGATCCCCTCGTGCCCGGCACCGTGTTTCACGTGAAACCACTCAAACGCTCCGCCCGCCGAAGCCTCCTGGTGGCACATGTTGCGGTATCCGTGAGCTGGCTGGGACTGACCGTCGGACTGCTGGCGCTCGGAATCGCGGCATTCTCCACCGGGGACCCCACCACCGCACAGGCAGCCACCCGTGCCATGAAGATCTTCGGGGACTGGCTGATCGTGCCGGTCGCCCTGTTCTCTCTTCTCAGCGGCCTCGTCCTGGCCCTCGGCACCCCGTGGGGGCTGGCCAGACACCGGTGGGTCTGGACGAAGTTCTGGCTCACTCTGATCACCGTGGCGCTGTCCGTCTTCTCCCTGCGGCCCGGTATCGACGAGGCCGCGGCACGTGGGGCCGTCGACATCGACCTGGTGGTCGCACCGTCGGTGGCAACGGCAACGTACCTCTTCATCACCGCGATATCGGTACTGAAGCCCTGGGGACCGACCCGGCGCGGCCGTAGGCTGCGCCACTCGTCCGGAACAGGTAAAGGGGTGGACGGGCGAACATCGGGTCGGACAGCCTGACCTTCATGCCTAGCTCACTGCCCCGTCCGATCAACGAACTGCTTGTCCGGCGCCTCACCCCTGGCGACCTGGTCGCCTGCGCCGATCTCAGCGAAGACCGTGGCTGGCCACGCGACGAGCACAGGTGGGGCCTGCTCCTGGCCGCCGGAACCGGCTACGGCGTGGATGACCCCGATGGCAAGGGCCTGATGGCCAGCTGCGTGGTGACCTCCTACGGCAACGGGCTGGCAGCCATCGGCATGGTGCTCGTCGCGGAGCGGTATGCGCGGCAGGGAATCGCGCGGCAGCTGATGCGCCATGTGATCGCCGAGTACGGAGACATCCAGCTCAGCCTCTACGCGACGGCCACGGGGCAACCACTCTACGAACAACTCGGCTTCTCGGTCGTGGGCCACTCCCAGCGGGTCGCCGGTTACTTCCGGCCGACCGACGGCGGACCCCCTGCCGTCACCGTCCGCCCGGCCACGGCGGAGGACCTGCGAGCCATGGTTCTGCTGGACGCGGATGTCTTCGGCGCCGACCGGACCCATGTCCTCGCCCGGCTCCCCGCGTACGCCGACCGCATCCGGGTCGCGGAGGACGGGGGACGTCTCATCGGTTACGCGGCGGTCTGGCCCAGCGGCCGGACCCATGCGATCGGCCCGCTGGTCGCGCGCGACACCGCCACGGCTGAGGCGCTTGTCGCCTCACTCGCGGAGACGACGGATCTGCCGCTGCGCGTGGACATCGACGCGCGCCATACCGAGCTGCTCGACTGGTTCGAGGCACACGGTCTGCGGCCCGGCCCCACGACGGCGGTGATGACACATGGAGCCGCGGATGTACCGGGCGACTGGACCCGCCGCTACGCCCCGCTGACCGTGGCCATGGGCTGACGACACTGGCACCACTGGTCGAGGCCGTCGGAACGCCGAAGGTCCCCGCACCGGTCGCGTGAGTCGCACGGGGCCGACCCGCCCGGACCGGTCCCGTGCGCCGCCCGGATGGTCTGCGTACCCTGCCGATCATGAGTGATCTGGAGATACGCCCCGCCGCCGCCGCCGACATCCAGGCGATCGTGGCCATGCTCGCCGACGATCCGCTGGGTGCCCGGCGTGAGTCACCGGACGACCTCGCCCCGTACCGCACCGCCTTCCAGCGGCTCGCGGACGATCCGAACCAGCACCTGATGGTCGCCGTCCGCGAGGGCCGCGTTGTCGGAACCCTGCAACTGACCGTGATTCCCGGGCTCTCCCGGCGCGGCTCGACCCGCTCGGTCATCGAGGGCGTACGCATCCACGCCGATGAGCGCGGCAGCGGCCTCGGCACCCTGCTGATCGAATGGGCCGTGGACGAATCGCGGCGGCAGGACTGCCAGTTGGTCCAGCTGACGTCGGATGCGACCCGGACCGATGCCCATCGCTTCTATGAGCGGCTCGGATTCACCGCCAGCCATGTGGGCTTCAAGCTCGCGCTCTGATCGCGTTTCGGAATCCTGGAGGGGGTCGCCCCTGCACCGCATTGGCGACTTCCCCGGCAGTCCGACGCGGGCCGGGATGCTTCCGTCGCAGTCGAGGCAGAGGCATCCCGGTTCGCGTAATGGTGGGTCAGGCACGGATCACTGCGCGCTTACGTACCCGGCTGGAACGGGAGTCGACGGCCTGAGCCGACCCGCTCCCTCCCGTTGTTTCACGTGAAACGTGAAGCTCAGCCTTCCAGCCCCCGCCAGCCGCCCTCGTCCACTCCACCAGGAACGGCTGCCGCCGGGTCGTACGGCTCCCGCGTGAAGACGAACGACCCCAGATCGAGGTGATTCACGCTGCCGTCGCTGTTACGGACCACGCGCAGCGTCTCCCCCGCGTAGTAGCCGTCGAGGCCGATCCAGGTGCCATCGGGCTGTGCGGTGAACCTGGCGCCGCGGCCGGCGCCCTGCAGGGGTCCAAGCTCCAGCCCGCCATCCGGGGCCATCCGCAGGACGTTCGAGCGCGTGCCCCAGTACCAGGGACCGGTCAGCGCCAGCAGTTCCGCGTCCGCCTCCGGCAACGGGCGCCAGGGCTCAGGAATACGGGGCTCGGACTCGGCCACGATGTCCACCAGGTCGGCTGCGACACCACCGACCATCAGCCCCGCCGTCGTGTTGGTGAGCGTTACGACCGCCACATCGTCCTCGACGCTGATCCACAGGGCAGCCAGGAATCCGGGCAGCGAGCCCGTATGACCGATGAGGGTGCGGCGGCCGCTCCGCACCACCTGAAGACCCAGACCGTAGTTGGACTGCCACTCACCGGGCTCGGAAGGTGCGGACGGTACGCGCATCTGCTTCACGGAGGCAACACGGAGCACCCGGTCGTCCCCCTCGGCCAGGAAGGCCGCGAAGCGCAGGAGGTCATCGGTCGTGGACCAGAGCTGGCCGGCCGGGGCCATCAGCCCGAGATCCTCCGCCGGTTCGGGCAGCATGACATCGGCCCAGGGATGCACGGCCCAGCCGCCCGCGTGCGGAGCCTGCGGGTGGGACCCGGTGCGGTGCATGGAGAGCGGCTCCAGGATCTCGCGCCGCAGCGCCTCCGCCCAGCTCACCCCGCGCACCTTCTCGACCAACGCGCCCAGCAGCGTGTAGCCGGGGTTCGAGTAGTGGTGACGTTGCCCCGGGCTGTGCATCCGGGTCTGCTCACCGAGCACATCGGCCAACTCGGGCCGCAGCGTGCCCGGCGTCCTCTCCCACCAGGGCGCGGGCGCCTCGGCACCGAGTCCAGCACTGTGCCCCAGAAGTTGATGGATCGTCACCTCGCCGACTCCGGTGCCGGGCAGATGCTTCTCCAGCGGATCTTCCAGGCCCAGAAGGCCCTCGTCGCGCAGGCGCAGCACCAGCACCGCGGTGAAGGTCTTGGTGAGAGAGCCGATCCTGAACTGTGTGTCGCCGTCGGGGGCATGGCCGTCCACGCAACTGCGGGCACCGCTCCAGACGGTCCGCCCCTGCCTCCGCACCGCGGCAACGAGCGAGGGCGCCCGGCCCTCCGACTGAGCGGTGGCGATGCGGTGCAGCAGGGCACGCTGCGTCCCCGGTAGCAACTGTTCGGGTGAGTAGGTCATGCTCAAACAACTACCCGCAGAATCAAGCGGTGGCGAGCCCATTTCCCCGCGTCCGGACCGCGCCGCACCGCGCCGGACCACCCCGGCCGTCCCCGGCCTGTCCCCGGGGCCTTCGACGATGCCGATCAGGTCTGTGCCATGTCCACGAAGCGCGAGTAGTGGCCCTGGAAGGCGACGGTGATCGTTGCCGTCGGACCGTTACGGTGCTTGGCCACGATCAGGTCGGCCTCACCGGCGCGGGGGGACTCCTTCTCGTACGCGTCCTCGCGGTGCAGCAGGATCACCATGTCGGCGTCCTGCTCGATGGATCCGGATTCACGCAGGTCGGAGACCATCGGCTTCTTGTCGGTGCGCTGTTCGGGACCACGGTTCAGCTGGGAGAGCGCGATGACCGGAAGCTGAAGCTCCTTGGCCAGCAGCTTGAGGTTTCGGGACATGTCCGAGACTTCCTGCTGGCGGCTCTCGGCACGCTTGGATCCGCCGGACTGCATCAGCTGTAGATAGTCGATGACCACGAGCTTGAGGTCGTTGCGCTGCTTGAGACGGCGGCACTTGGCCCGGATCTCCATCATGGAGAGGTTCGGGGAGTCGTCGATGTAGAGCGGGGCGGCCGAAACATCGGGCATCCGGCGGGCCAGCCGCGTCCAGTCCTCGTCGGTCATGGTGCCGGAACGCATGTGGTGCAGCGCTACCCGGGCCTCGGCGGAGAGCAGACGCATCGCGATCTCGTTGCGCCCCATTTCGAGGGAGAAGATCACGCTGGGCAGATTGCTCTTGATCGAACAAGCCCGCGCGAAGTCGAGGGCCAGAGTGGACTTACCCATGGCGGGACGGGCCGCGATGACGACCATCTGGCCCGGGTGCAGACCGTTCGTCAGGGCATCGAGGTCGGTGAAACCGGTCGGCACACCGGTCATCTCGCCGCTGCGCGAACCGATCGCCTCGATCTCGTCGAGCGCGCCCTCCATGATGTCGCCGAGCGGCAGGTAGTCCTCGCTGGTGCGCTGCTCGGTGACCGCGTAGATCTCGGCCTGCGCGGAGTTCACGATGTCGTCGACATCGCCGTCCGCCGCGTATCCCATCTGCGTGATCTTCGTGCCGGCTTCGACGAGCCGCCTCAGGACCGCCCGCTCGTGGACGATCTCCGCGTAGTACGAAGCGTTGGCCGCGGTCGGCACGGACTGGACGAGGGTGTGCAGATACGGTGCCCCGCCCACCTTGGTGATCTCGCCGCGCTTGACCAGCTCGGCCGCCACCGTGATCGGGTCGGCCGGCTCGCCCTTGGCGTAGAGGTCGAGGATCGCCTGGTAGACGGTCTCGTGCGCGGGGCGGTAGAAGTCGTGGCCCTTGATGATCTCCACGACATCGGCGATGGCGTCCTTGGACAGGAGCATGCCACCGAGAACCGACTGCTCGGCATCGAGGTCCTGGGGCGGAACCCGCTCGAAACCGGGTGAGCCACCCTCCCAGTCGCCGCCTTCCCTGCCGCGTTCGTGCTGCTCGCCGCGGTTCCTGCCTTCACCGCGGCGCTGCCGGGAAACGGGCAGACGGTCGCTGGGACCGGTCTCGGCCCAGGGGTCGTCCAAAGGCTCGGGAATGCTCACCGGGCCACCTCCTCCCGTCCGCTCCGCGGACCTCGCCATGCCACTCTTTCTTACGGCACAGCACCGACAAACAAGACGCCCGACTCCGGTTCCGGCGCGTCGAGTTCTGAGTGGTTCCGAGTCCGGAACGGGGTGCGGGCGCCGGTCCACGGTAGGCCGCTCGGCACCGTCAGCCAATCTGGTTATCCACAGGGCATGTGGACGACCGACCAGATGCTGTGGAGAACTCTGCGGAACCTGTGCACGGAGCGGGGGACAGCACTGTGGACAAACTCATAACACCCACACCATCAGCGCTCTGACCTGGCGTTTCCCCATCCACGGCCTGTGGGGGAGAAAAACTTTCCGAGTCAGCACAAGATCACGACAAACGGCACACCGGAGAACGCCGAACCTGAGCAAATGTAAGGGATGATCAGGCATTGCATCCATTACCTGTGGAAGATTAGATTGGCCCCCATGACCCAGGCCCCGGCGTCCCCGCCGCACAGTCGTCGACGGCACGACCGCGAGATCATCTCGCTCGCCGTTCCTGCCTTCGGCGCGCTCGTCGCCGAGCCGCTCTTCGTGATGGTCGACAGCGCCATCGTCGGCCATCTCGGCACCCCGCAGCTGGCCGGCCTGGCCGTCGCCGCCGCCCTGCTGACCACCGCCGTCAGCATCTTCGTCTTCCTCGCCTACGCCACCACCGCGGCAGTGGCACGACGGGTCGGAGCGGGCGACCTGGCCTCCGCGATCCGGCAGGGGATGGACGGCATCTGGCTGGCGGTCCTGCTGGGCGTCGCCGTCATCGCCATCACTCTCCCCACGGCCCCCTTGCTGGTGGACGTCTTCGGCGCCTCCGACACGGCGGCCCCCTATGCGACCACGTATCTGCGGATCTCCAGCCTCGGCATCCCGGCCATGCTCGTGGTGATGGCCGCGACCGGCGTTCTCCGCGGCCTGCAGGACACCAGAACCCCGCTCTACGTCGCCATAGGCGGCTTCGCGGCCAACGGAGCCCTCAACGCGGGACTGGTCTACGGCGCCGGACTCGGGATCGCCGGATCGGCCTGGGGCACCGTGATCGCGCAGGTCTCGATGGCCGTCGCCTATCTGGTCGTGGTGGTACGGGGAGCCCGACGGCACGGCGCCTCGCTGCGCCCCGACGCGGCAGGCATCAGGGCCAGCGCCCAGGCCGGCGTTCCGCTGCTGGTCCGTACGCTGTCGCTCCGTGCCGTACTGATGATCGCCACCGCCGTCGCCGCCCGTCTCGGCGACACCGAGATCGCAGCGCACCAGATCATCCTCTCCCTCTGGAGCCTGATGGCCTTCGCTCTCGACGCCATCGCCATTGCCGGTCAGGCGATCATCGGCCGCTACCTGGGAGCCGACGACGCGAAGGGCGCACGTGAGGCATGCCGTCGCATGGTGCAGTGGGGCATCGTCTCCGGGGTGGTGTTCGGGGCGTTGATCGTCCTTGCCCGGCCACTGTTCGTGCCCCTGTTCACCGGCGACCAGGCCGTGCAGGACACCCTGCTCCCGGCGCTGCTGGTGGTGGCGCTGTCCCAGCCGATCGCGGGTGTGGTCTTCGTCCTGGACGGAGTGCTGATGGGCGCCGGTGACGGACGGTACCTGGCCTGGGCCATGCTCGTCACGCTCGCGGTCTTCGCCCCGGTCGCCCTGCTGGTGCCGGTGATCGGTGGCGGCCTGACGGCGCTGTGGTGGGCGATGACGCTGATGATGACGGTACGCATGGTGACGCTCTGGCTGCGTACCCGCTCCGGCAAGTGGGTCATCACCGGGGCCACCCGCTGAGCCACCGACCATGGCCCCGTTTCACGTGAAACCGCGAAACCGCGAGACCGGAGAGCCCCGCGAGACCGCGAGACCGAAAGCATGACGAAGGGCCGCACCCCGGGGGGTGCGGCCCTTCAGCTGCTCAGGTGAGCTGTGCCCTTAGGCAGCAACGACCTCGACGCCGAGGTTCGCAGCGACCTCGGGGTGCAGACGCACGGACACCTGGTGTCCGCCGAGCGTCTTGATCGGCGAGCCGAGCTCGACGCGACGCTTGTCGACGTCGGGGCCACCGGCGGCCTTGATCGCCGAGGCGATGTCGGCCGGGGTCACGGAGCCGAAGAGACGGCCGGCGTCGCCGGAGCGAACGGCCAGACGGACCTTGACGGCCTCAAGCTTGGCCTTGATCTCGTTGGCCTGCTCGATCGTGGCGATCTCGTGGATCTTGCGGGCGCGGCGGATCTGCGCCACGTCCTTCTCGCCACCCTTGGTCCAGCGGATGGCAAAGCCACGCGGAACCAGGTAGTTACGGGCGTACCCGTCCTTGACGTCGACGACGTCGCCCGCAGCACCGAGGCCGGAGACCTCGTGGGTGAGGATGATCTTCATGATTCGGTCACCCTTCCCTTATCGCGCGGTGGACGTGTAGGGCAGCAGCGCCATCTCACGGCTGTTCTTGACTGCCGTGGCGACGTCACGCTGGTGCTGCGTGCAGTTGCCGGTGACGCGGCGGGCACGGATCTTGCCGCGGTCGGAAATGAACTTCCGCAGCATGTTCGTGTCCTTGTAGTCCACGTACTGGGTCTTGTCCTTGCAGAAAGCGCAGACCTTCTTCTTAGGCTTGCGCACAGGCGGCTTCGCCATGGTGTTTCTCCTGTGTGATCAAGAAGTGGGGGTACGAGCTGCCCTAGAAGGGAGGCTCGTCCGAGTAGCCGCCGCCGGAGCCGCCGGAGCTTCCGCCCCAGCCGCCTCCGCCGCCCTGCTGGCCCCCGCCCTGCTGGCCGCCGGAGGGCGCGCTCGTGGCCCACGGGTCGTCGGCGGGAGCGCCGCCACCACCCTGCTGGCCACCACCGGGACCGCCGCCCCAGTTGCCGCCGCCCTGCTGGCCACCGCCGTATCCACCCTGGCCGCCCTGACCACCGCGACCGGTGGTCTTGGTGACCTTGGCCGTGGCGTTCTTCAGGCTGGGGCCGACTTCCTCGACATCCAGCTCGTAGACCGTGCGCTTGACGCCCTCGCGGTCTTCGTACGACCGCTGCTTCAGCCGGCCCTGCACGACAACGCGCATGCCTCGCTGGAGCGACTCGGCGACGTTCTCCGCCGCCTGCCGCCAGACCGAGCAGGTGAGGAACAGGCCTTCGCCGTCCTTCCACTCATTGGTCTGCCGGTCGAAGATGCGGGGAGTGGACGCGACACGGAACTTCGCGACCGCCGCACCGGACGGGGTGAAGCGCAGCTCGGGGTCGTCGACGAGATTGCCGACGACCGTGATGACGGTCTCGCCTGCCATGGATGAACCTCTCGGCGGGGATTGCTTCTGGCTGCTTGCTGCTACTCGAACCCGATGACCACTGAGCTAGATGCTCAGTGGGACTCGGGACGGAGGACCTTGGTCCGGAGGACCGACTCGTTCAGGTTCATCTGGCGGTCGAGCTCCTTGACGACCGCAGGCTCGGCCTGCAGGTCGATGACCGAGTAGATGCCCTCGGGCTTCTTCTTGATCTCGTAAGCGAGACGACGACGGCCCCAGGTGTCGACCTTCTCGACCTTTCCGTTGCCCTCACGGACGACGGAGAGGAAGTTCTCGATCAGCGGGGAGACAGCGCGCTCCTCGAGATCGGGGTCGAGGATGACCATCACCTCGTAGTGACGCATGTGGAACCCACCTCCTTTGGACTCAGCGGCCACGGTCGTTCCGTGGCAGGAGGGTCGTGATGCGTGAGCATCGGTGTCTCCGAGTAGAACAGCCGCCACTGACAACGTCCTCTGCGGAGAGGGGTTGCTGTGCTGGCCTGGGCAGACACCGGTGCAGACCGTACAGAGTACCCGCAGACCGGCCTCCGGTTGAAATCCGGTGGTCAGGAGACGCAATCTGGACACATCGGGTGTGAGCGGCGCCACCACGCGCCCCATTCGGCCAGGAGGTACTCCATGGCACAGGCAACACGACCCCGTCCCCCCGTCTCCCTGCTCGCCACGGACGGCAAGCCCCATCCGCTCCAGGAGACCCTGGTGGCGGTGACGCTGGTCCTCGGCTTGCTCGCCTTCGTGACGGCGATGTTCCACAACCTGCATCTGATCAGTTCGTGGGCCGGACTCATCGGGATCCTCACAGGCGCGTACGGCCAGTACATCTCGGTGACCACGCGCGAGCGGTTCCCGCTGATCGTCGGCATGGGCGCGGCCGCCATCGGCTTCTTCCTGGGCATGGCACACGGCGGCCTCTTCGGCGGCGTGGTGGGCTGACCCGGCACAGTCGCAACCGGAAGGGGAACGGCGCGGGAACCACACAGGGTCCTCGCGCCGTTCCCCGTACGAGGAACCCCGCGACCCGGGTCGCGACGGCGGCGGAACGGCTGGTCCCCATAGGGCCAGACGGCGTACTCGTCGGCCACAGTAGGCTTCGGCGCGAGAGCCGGAGCCCCTGACCGATGGGGACACACCTGCCGAGGAGCGCCCCGCATGAGCCTGACCCTGAGGACCATCAGCCGAGAGCAGCATCTGGCATACATCCAGAACCTGCCTGCGGCGAGTCACATGCAGGTCCCGGCATGGGCGGACGTGAAGGCCGAGTGGCGCTCGGAGAGCCTCGGCTGGTTCGACAAGACCGGACAGCTCGTCGGCGCCGGACTGGTGCTCTACCGGCAGCTGCCCAAGATCAAGCGCTACCTCGCCTATCTGCCCGAGGGCCCGGTCATCAACTGGTACGCCCCGAATCTGGACGACTGGCTGCGTCCGATGCTGGCCCACCTCAAGCAGCAGGGTGCCTTCTCCGTGAAGATGGGCCCGCCGGTCATCATCCGCCGCTGGGACGCCGCCGCCATCAAGTCGGGCATCCAGGACCCGGAGGTGAAGCGGCTGCGCGATGTCGAGGCCACCCACATCGAGCCGCGCGCCTTCGAAGTGGCGGACCGGCTGCGGAAGATGGGCTGGCAGCAGGGCGAGGACGGCGGCGCCGGATTCGGTGACGTACAGCCCCGCTACGTCTTCCAGGTGCCGCTGGCCAACCGCTCGCTCGAAGACGTCCACAAGGGCTTCAACCAGCTGTGGCGACGCAACATCAAGAAGGCCGAGAAGGCCGGCGTCGAGGTCGTCCAGGGCAGCTACGCCGAGCTCGACGAGTGGCAGCGGCTGTACGAGATCACGGCGGAGCGCGACCACTTCCGGCCGCGTCCGCTGGGCTACTTCCAGCGCATGTGGACGGCCCTCAACAACGAGGACCCCAACCGGATGCGGCTGTACTTCGCCCGGCACGAGGGCGAGAACGTCGCGGCCGCGACCATGCTGATCGTCGGCGGGCACGTCTGGTACTCCTACGGCGCCTCCGCCAACCACAAGCGCGAGGTCCGGCCCTCGAACGCGATGCAGTGGCGGATGCTGCGCGACGCGTACGCCATGGGCGCCACCGTCTACGACCTGCGCGGCATCTCCGACTCGCTGGACGAGACCGACCACCTCTTCGGTCTGATCCAGTTCAAGGTCGGCACCGGCGGCCAGGCCGCCGAGTACCTCGGCGAGTGGGACTTCCCGCTCAACAAGCTGCTGCACAAGGCGCTCGACATCTACATGTCGCGTCGCTGACCCACGCCGCCGACCCGCGTCGCGCCGTACGTGGCGCCCCGCTGTTACGCGTCGCCCCGCTGACGAATCCGGCTTCATTGGTTTCAATGGGGCTTCGGCTTCACACACCTCCCACACAGCAGCCACCAGAAGGGTTCCGGACCGGCCATGGCGCTCTCCCTCTACGTCGACACCGCGCGCTGGCGGGCGCACCAGAAATCCGTCCTCGACCAGTTCCCCGGCCTCGTACCGGTCTGCAAGGGCAACGGATACGGCTTCGGCCACGAACGGCTGGCCGACGAGGCCATCCGTTTCGGCTCCGACATGCTCGCCGTCGGAACCACCTACGAGGCGGCCCGCATCAAGGACTGGTTCAGCGGCGACCTGCTGGTCCTCACGCCGTTCCGCCGGGGCGAGGAGCCGGTGCCACTGCCCGACCGCGTGATCCGGTCCGTGTCCTCCGTGGACGGCGTGCACGCCCTGGTGGGCGCACGGGTCGTCATCGAGTGCATGAGCTCGATGAAGCGCCACGGCGTCAAGGAGGAGGAGCTCGGGCAGCTGCACGCCGCCATCGAGGACGTACGGCTCGAAGGCTTCGCCCTGCACCTGCCGCTGGACCGCACGGACGGCTCTGACGCGGTCGAGGAGGTCATCGGCTGGATGGACCGGCTGCGCGCGGCCCGGCTGCCGCTGCACACCATGTTCGTCAGCCATCTGCGCGCCGAGGAGCTGGGCCGGCTCCAGCAGCAGTTCCCGCAGACCCGCTTCCGCGCCCGCATCGGTACCCGGCTGTGGCTCGGCGACCACGAGGCGACGGAGTACCGGGGCGCCGTCCTGGACGTCACGCGCGTCGCCAAGGGCGACCGCTTCGGCTATCGCCAGCAGAAGGCCGCCTCGGAGGGCTGGCTGGTGGTCGTCGCCGGCGGTACGTCGCACGGCGTGGGCCTGGAGGCCCCGAAGGCCCTGCACGGCGTGATGCCGCGCGCCAAGGGGGTCGCCCGCGCGGGCCTGGCCACGGTCAACCGCAACCTGTCGCCGTTCGTCTGGGCGGGCAAGCAGCGCTGGTTCGCCGAGCCGCCGCACATGCAGGTCTCGATCCTGTTCGTCCCGTCGGACGCCCAGGAGCCGAAGGTCGGCGACGAGCTGGTGGCCCATCTGCGCCACACGACCACCCAGTTCGACCGCCTCGTCGACCGCTAGGGCACGTCCGGCGGATCAGGGCCGGACAGGCCCCAGGAAGGCAGCCGGGTCCCTCCGGGCGGGAGCGACCCGGCTCTCAGAGCCTGTCGGGCGACAGGCTCTCAGTCGGCCACCGGTCCGCGCGCCGCGCCCCATTCCACCCGTGGCCCTTCCACCGCCGGGTGGGCATCGCGCACCGGATGCGCCGCCCTCCCCAGCACGAACGCGTCCGGGGCCCCGTCGAGCACCCCGCCGGACGGATCGTCCGACCCGTCGCGCCGTACGACGTCCCGCTCCGGCATGAGGATGTCCCGTACGACCACGGCGCAGAGGTACAACGTGCCCAGCAGATGCAGGGCGATCGCCAGCTGGTACCCCTCCGTGGGCAGCCCCTGGTGCTTGTCCCCGCTCGTCGTGTACGCGAGGTACATCCAGATCCCCAGGAAGTACATGACCTCGCACGCCTGCCAGATCAGGAAGTCGCGCCAGCGCGGCCGGGCCAGGGCGGCCAGGGGGATCAGCCACAGCACGTACTGCGGCGAGTAGACCTTGTTGACGAGGATGAACGCCGCGACGACGAGAAAGGCGAGCTGGGCGAAGCGCGGCCGACGCGGCGCCATCAGGGTCAGTGCGCCGATCGCCGCGCACAGCAGGACCGTCGTCAGGGTCGAGACGGTGTTGACGGTCGAGACCTCGATGCTCTCGCCGGTCCGCTGGGTGATGATCAGCCAGAAGGAGCCGAAGTCGATGCCTCGTTCCTCGCTGAACGTGTAGAACTTCTTCCAGCCCTCGGGTGCGAGGGCCATCACCGGCAGGTTCACCACCAGCCAGGACACCGCCGCCCCGAGCGTCGCCATGCCGAACTCCCGCCACTTGCCCGCCCGCCAGCACAGGACGAACACAGGCCCCAGCAGGAATACGGGATAGAGCTTGGCGGCCGTGGCGAGCCCGATGAGGATGCCGAACGCCAGCACCCGTCCCCGGGACCACATGAGCATCGCTGCGGCCGTCAGCGCGACGGCCAGCAGGTCCCAGTTGATCGTCGCGGTGAGCGCGAAGGCCGGCGCGAGGGCGACCAGCAGTCCGTCCCAGGGGCGGCGCCGGTGCGTACGGGCGACGCAGACGGCGATGATCACGGCGCAGATCATCAGCATGCCCGCGTTGACCATCCAGTACATCTGCTCGCGGTGCTGGATGGATCCGCCCGGCGTCAGCCAGGCGGCGACCTGCATGAACACACCCGTCAGGACGGGGTACTCCAGGAACTGCATGTCGCCGGGCAGCCGGTCGAAGTACGGCACCAGCCCGTCGGAGAAGCCCCGGGCGGCGAAGAGATGCGGGATGTCCGAGTAACAGGCGTGCGTGTACTGCGAACCCGCGCCCCGGAACCACGCCCAGTTGTAGCAGGGCAGCTTCTGCACCATGCCCAGCGCGAACATCCCGAGAGCCACCAGGGCGATGGCGCCCACGGGCGTGAGCGCCGTGCTGCCGAGCCGTGTCCAGCGCCCCGACCGACCGCCGATCAGCTCGCTGCCGGCCGCGGCCACCTCGTCCTGGTGGGTGGGCCGTACGACCGACCGTTCCTCGGGCTGGTGCACACTCGTGTCTTCTGCGCTTGGCATGCCGCTCATCCTGCCGTACCGGACTGTGGGAACGACGAGGGCCGCCGCACCGTGTGGTGCGGCGGCCCTCATGGCCTGGCCGGCCCGTCGGCCGGGCGGACGTTATCCGGTCGGCCCGCCGAAGAATCCGCCGTTGCCGTTCCCGTTTCCGCCGTTCCCGTTCCCGCCGGTAGGTGGCTCGGGGGACATCGTCGGACTCTCACTGGCACCGCCGGTGCCTCCGCCGTTCGCACCGCTGTTGGTCCCGCCGTTGTTGTGCTGGCAGTCCCAGTCCCACGTACCGCAGCTCTGCGTCGGGTCGGGTGCCGACGGGGACACGCTCATCGAGGGCGACTCGGTCACCGACATGGTCGGCGAGGGCGTCGCCGGCGCCGTGGGCGTCGGCGTGGGGCTCTGCGCACCGCCGCCGTAGACCTTGTCACCGATCGGACCCGGCTCCGGGAAGGTCAGGACCGGCTTCCCCTTCAGCGCGCCCACCATGTAGTCGTGCCAGATCTGGGCCGGGAACGACGCACCGTGGATCGTCTGCTCGCCACCCGTTCCGTACATCTTCTCGAACTTGCGGTCCTTGTTCGACGCGTCGTCGTCGAGCCGGTACATGCTGATGGCCGTGGACAGCTGCGGCGTGTAACCGACGAACCAGGCCGACTTGTTGTCGTCCGTCGTACCCGTCTTGCCCGCCACGTCCCGGCCGGGGATCTGCGCGGGAGTACCGGTGCCCTTGTCGACGACGTTCTTCAGGACGTCGGTGACGTTGTCGGCGATCGCGGCGTCGAAGGCACGCTTGGGGGCGTCCTTGTGCCGGTAGATGGTCTTGCCGTCGTACTTCGCCTCGGAGACCGAGAAGGGCTCGCGCTGCTGGCCGCTGGCGGCGAAGGTCGCGTACGCGCCGGCCATCCGGATCGCACTGGGCGAGGACGTACCGATGGAGAACGACGGCACGTGCGAATCCGCCATCTGTTCGTCGTCCTTGAGCCCTGCGGCCATGGCGATTTCCTTCACCTTGTCGGTGCCGACGTCCATGCCGAGCTGAACGTACGGGGAGTTGGCCGACCACTGCATCGCCTCGCGAAGGGTGATGTTGCCCCTCGACTCATGGCCGTCGTTGGCCTGCAGCCACTCCTTGCCGTCCTCGTCGGTCCAGATCTCGCCGTTGTACTTCTTGATCTTCAGCTTGTCGTCGGCGTTGTAGATGCTGAGCGGCGAGACCTTGGTGCGCTCCGAGGGGTCCTGGTCCTCCGCGAGCGCCGGGTTCCGCTTGCCGTACTCCATCGCCGCCGCCAGCACGAACGGCTTGAAGGTCGAACCGACCTGCGCGCCGGTGGGGTTGGCGTTGTTGGTGAAGTGCTTGGTCGCGTCCTGACCGCCGTAGATCGCCACGATGGCCCCGGTCTTGGGGTCCACCGAGCCGCCGCCGAACTGGACGTGGGTGTCCGTCTTCGGGCGCTGCTTCGGCTTGATCTTGCTGTCGTAGACCTTCTGGACCGCGTTCTTGAGCTCGTTGACCTTCTTCTTGTTGAAGGTGGTGTGGATCTGGTAGCCACCGCGGGACAGCATCTCCGCCGTGACGCCCTCCTTGTTGTTGCTGAGGAAGTACTGCCTGGCGAGTTCGACCAGGTAACCGGTCTGGCCTTCCAGCTGGGCGTTCTTCTTCGGCAGGTCCGGCGTCGGGAACTCGGTGTACTTGGCGCGCTCCGCCTTCGAGAGACGCCCGTCCTTCACCTCTTCGTCGAGGATCCACTTCCAGCGCTTCTTGGCCCGGTCGGTGTTCAGCTCCGGCGTCGCCTGCACGGGGTCGACGTCGGTGGCACCCGCCGGGTCGTAGTAGGACGCGCCCTTGAGCAGCGTGGCCAGGAACGCGCACTCGCTCGGGTCCAGGTCGACTGCGTCCTTGCCGTAGTACGTACGGGCGGCCGCCTGGATCCCCGAAGCACCTCGTCCGTAGTACGAGACGTTGAGGTAGCCCGCCATGATGTCGTTCTTCTTCATGTCGTTGCTGACCTTGAGCGTGATGAAAAGTTCCTGGAACTTCCGGCTCAGGGTCTGCTCCTGGGACAGACGCGAGTTCTTCACGTACTGCTGGGTGATCGTCGAACCACCCTGCGTCTCGCCTCCGGCCGCCATGTTGAACAGGGCTCGCGCGATGCCCATGGGGTCGATGCCCCGGTCGTGATCGAAGGACTTGTTCTCGGCCGAGATGACGGCGTTCCGCATCGCTTCGGGAATCTGCTCGAAGCCGATGATCTGGCGGTTGACCGCACCGCCGGTGGCGACCATCTGCGTGCCGTCGTCCCAGAGGTAGACGTTGTTCTGCGCCTCCGCGGCCTCGTTCACCTTGGGCTTCTCGACCATCGCGTACGCGATACCGGCGATACCCATGAGCATGCCCAGGAAGCCGACGCAGAGGCTGGAGACCAGCTTCCAGGACGGTACCCAGCGCCGGAAGCCGTACTTGCCGGCGCGCGGATAGTCGATGAAGCGCTTCTTGGCAGGACGCTGGGGGCCCCGGCCCCGCCCCCTGCCCGGCCCCTCGTGCCCGCCGTCGCCGCCACGACGGCGTCCGCCGCCTCCGCGGCCCGCTCCGCCGCCCTCGGCGGCACGACGGCTTCCGCCGCCCCGCTGGGCGGCGCGTCTGGCCTCGGCGCGTCCGCCGTACGGGCTGTCACCGCCGTGCGAACCGGAAGGTGACTCGGAAGTTACTCCACGTGACGGAGCAGCGCGGCGTCCTGAGGACTGCTGGGCGGCTCGTCTGGCCGCTGCACGCCCGCCACCTTGCGGTTGCGGCGTTTTGCGACGGTGCTCGCTCATCGAACGACTACTCCTCGGGCAGGCGAGAGCGCCTGGAAGCGGCAGTTGAGATCCGGTCCCCCGAATTACGGACAAGCCTTGTGACGGGCTCGTCCGCCATGCGTCCGGCTGGCCCACGGAGAGTGACGCGCGGGCGCGTCGCGCGGTTACCGGTGGTCTGCATGCCGCACAGACTACGCACGGTCAAAACCCCCCTAGGGCCGAACTTCACCCCAAACAACGCAAGTCGGTGCCTATGAATTCGCGATGTGACGCCGTTCACGATGACTCCCCTTGTCGCATCGCGACTCCCGATCTATCGTCGGGATGTATCGAGTCGATACATCGGCTCGGCACATCGGCCCGTCCCCGGGCTCCGCAGGAGCACTCGGACGCATTCAAAGCACTCGGACGCACCCGGGCGCACTCGGACGTACTCGGAGAAGAGGGAGGAGGCGAAGTTGAGCAGACGCTCCGGCATCCTCGAATTCGCCGTTCTCGGCCTGCTCCGCGAGTCCCCGATGCACGGCTACGAGCTGCGCAAGCGTCTCAACACCTCGTTGGGCATCTTCCGCGCCTTCAGCTACGGCACCCTCTATCCCTGCCTCAAGACGCTGGTCGCGAACGGTTGGTTGATCGAGGAGCCGGGAGCCGCCCCCGTCGACCAGCCACCCGCCACCGGCCGTGCGGTCGCCCCCGCCTCCTCACTGGCCGGGCGCCGCGCCAAGATCGTCTACCGGCTGACGGCGGAAGGTAAGGAGCACTTCGAGGAGCTGCTCTCGCACACCGGCCCCGACTCCTGGGAGGACGAGCACTTCGCAGCGCGCTTCGCCTTCTTCGGGCAGACGGAGCACGACGTGCGGATGCGCGTGCTGGAAGGCCGGCGCAGCCGGCTGGAGGAGCGGCTGGAGAAGATGCGGGCCTCACTGGCCCGCACCCGGGAGCGCCTCGACGACTACACACTTGAGCTGCAGCGACACGGCATGGAGTCCGTGGAGCGCGAAGTGCGCTGGCTGAACGAGCTCATCGAGAGCGAGCGGTCGGGACGGGATCAGCGACGATCCTCGCCCGGGAGCGAAGCTCAGCAGAACACCGCAGGAGCGACGGACGGCCTGCCCCGGCGCCGGGGTGACACCCCGCCGGATCCGTCCGACGACACCGCAGAGTGAGGTCCCCGCAGATCCGCGGGGCCTCCATCGGAAACATCCAAAACACACAGGGAGCAACCGGAATGGGTTCGGTTCGCGTAGCCATCGTCGGCGTGGGCAACTGCGCCGCCTCGCTGGTCCAGGGCGTCGAGTACTACAAGGACGCCGATCCGGCCGGCAAGGTGCCCGGTCTGATGCACGTCCAGTTCGGCGACTACCACGTGCGGGACGTCGAGTTCGTCGCCGCCTTCGACGTCGACGCGAAGAAGGTCGGTCTCGACCTCGCGGACGCCATCGGTGCCAGCGAGAACAACACCATCAAGCTCTGCGACGTGCCGAACGCCGGCGTCACCGTCCAGCGCGGCCACACCCACGACGGTCTCGGCAAGTACTACCGCCAGACCATCGAGGAGTCGGCCGAGGCCCCGGTCGACATCGTCCAGGTCCTCAAGGACCGCAAGGTCGACGTCCTGGTCTGCTACCTGCCCGTCGGCTCCGAGGTCGCTGCGAAGTTCTACGCGCAGTGCGCCATCGACGCCAAGGTCGCGTTCGTCAACGCTCTCCCGGTCTTCATCGCCGGCACCAAGGAGTGGGCGGACAAGTTCACCGAGGCCGGTGTCCCGATCGTCGGCGACGACATCAAGTCGCAGGTCGGCGCCACCATCACGCACCGCGTGATGGCGAAGCTCTTCGAGGACCGGGGCGTCATCCTGGACCGCACGATGCAGCTGAACGTCGGCGGCAACATGGACTTCAAGAACATGCTTGAGCGTGAGCGCCTTGAGTCCAAGAAGATCTCCAAGACGCAGGCCGTCACCTCTCAGATCCGGGACCGCGAGCTCGGTGCGGACAACGTCCACATCGGCCCGTCGGACTATGTGGCCTGGCTGGACGACCGCAAGTGGGCGTACGTGCGCCTTGAGGGCCGTGCCTTCGGTGACGTTCCGCTGAACCTGGAGTACAAGCTCGAGGTCTGGGACTCCCCGAACTCCGCCGGTGTCATCATCGACGCCGTCCGCGCCGCGAAGATCGCCAAGGACCGCGGCATCGGCGGCCCGATCCTCTCCGCGTCCTCCTACTTCATGAAGTCCCCGCCGGTCCAGTACTTCGACGACGAGGCCCGCGAGAACGTCGAGAAGTTCATCCGCGGCGAGGTCTCCAACTGACGCAGCCGGACACGGCACGTCCACGCGGCAGGGTGCTGAGCGGCAACGCTCATTCCCTCCCGTGCTGTTGAGGGTCCCCGGGCAATCTGCCCGGGGACCCTCAACGTATGTGACTCTTGGTCACATGGCCGTCGTGGGTGATCTGCGCGTTCTTCTGCGCCTTCGGAACTTCCGTCGTCTGCTGGCCGTACGACTTCTCTCCCAGTCGGCCGACGGTGTCTTCCAGGTGGCGCTGGCGGCTCATGTCGTCTTCTCGCCGGAGAAGCAGGCCTCGGCCGGTGCCATTGCCTCCGCCATGGCGGTGCTGCTGCTGCCGTACTCGCTCATCGGCCCCTTCGCCGGCGTTCTGCTGGACCGCTGGCCGCGCCGCCAGGTCTTTCTGTACGGAAACCTGCTGCGCGCCGCGCTCGCCTGCTGCACGGCGCTCCTCATCCTCGGCTCCGCGCCCGACTGGCTCTTCTACGCCTCGGCGCTGTGCGTCACCGCGGTCAACCGCTTCGTCCTGGCCGGGCTCTCGGCGGCGCTGCCGCGCGTCGTCGACAGCGACCGGCTGGTGCTGGCCAACTCGCTCTCACCGACCGCAGGGACGCTCGCGGCCACGGCGGGCGGCGGCCTCGCCTTCATCGTGAGGCTGCTGGCCTCGGACTCCGACGCCGTGGTGGTACTGCTGGGCGCGGCGCTCTACCTCACGTCGGCGCTGGCGTCCCTGACCCTTGCCACCGGGCTCCTCGGACCGGATCGGGGCGGACACCGGATCGGGCTGTGGGAGGCCCTGAGCGACACCGCTCAGGGGCTGGCCGACGGCTTGCGTCATCTGGCTCAGCGGAAGCAGGCCACCCGGGTGCTGGCCGCCATGACCGTGATGCGCTTCTGCTACGGAGCGCTGACCGTCACGGTACTGATGCTGTGCCGCTACGCCTGGACCGCCGACGAATCCGAGGGCCTGGCTCTTCTGGGGCTGGCCGTGGGGGCTTCCGGTGCGGGGTTCTTCGCGGCGGCCGTGCTGACGCCCTGGGCCGCGGGACGGATCGGCCCGGTCCGCTGGCTGACGGTGTGCGCGGCTGGGGCGGCGGTCCTCGAACCCGCACTGGGGCTGTGGTTCGTCCCCGCCCCCATGCTGGTCGCGGCGTTCGTCCTCGGGCTGACCACCCAGGGGGCGAAGATCGCGACCGACACCGTGGTGCAGACCTCGGTGGAGGACTCCTTCCGCGGCCGGGCCTTCTCCCTCTATGACGTGCTGTTCAACGTCGCTTTCGTGGGAGCCGCCGCGGTCTCCGCCCTGATACTGCCTCCTGATGGGCGATCGACCGTGGTGGTGGTCGGGGTGGCTGTTCTCTACGCGGTCGTCGCGGTACTGATGTTCCGGTGGAGCCGCACCGGAGAAGCTGCCTGAGCACCGGGGTGGACACATGGCGAGGGGGCTGTTTCACGTGAAACAGCCCCCTCGGGCACCAGAGCGGTGGGTCATGTTTCACGTGAAACATGACCCACCGCTCCGCGGTCTCAGCCCTGCGCGGCCCACCACTCCTTGAGCTTCCCGACTGCCACGTCATGCTCCATCGGGCCGTGCTCCAGGCGCAGCTCCAGCAGGAACGCATACGCCTTGCCGATCACCGGCCCGGGACCGACGCCCAGGGTCTTCATGATCTCGTTGCCGTCCAGGTCGGGGCGGATGGCATCCAGCTCTTCCTGCTCCTGCAACTGCGCAATGCGCTCCTCAAGACCGTCATAGGTCCGCGAGAGCGCGGCGGCCTTGCGCTTGTTGCGCGTGGTGCAGTCCGAGCGGGTCAGCTTGTGCAGCCGCTCCAGCAGGGGGCCTGCGTCCCGCACGTAGCGACGGACCGCGGAGTCCGTCCACTCGCCGTCGCCGTAACCGTGGAAGCGCAGATGAAGCTCCACCAGCTTCGAGACGTCCTTGACCATGTCGTTGGAGTACTTGAGCTCGGCCATCCGCTTCTTGACCATCTTCGCCCCCACCACCTCGTGGTGATGGAACGAGACCCGCCCGTCCTTCTCGAAGCGGCGCGTCCTCGGCTTCCCGATGTCATGGAGCAGAGCGGCAAGGCGCAGGACCAGATCGGGGCCGTCCTGCTCCAGGTCGATGGCCTGCTCCAGAACGGTCAGCGAATGCTCGTAGACATCCTTGTGACGGTGATGCTCGTCACTTTCCAGACGCAGCGCGGGAAGCTCCGGCAGTACCTGCTGTGCCAGCCCCGTGTCGACGAGCAGCGCCAGCCCCTTGCGGGGGTGGGTGGAGAGCAGCAGCTTGTTGAGCTCCTCCCGGACCCGCTCGGCGGAGACGATCTCGATGCGCCCGGCCATCTCCGTCATCGCGGTGACCACATCGGGAGCGACATCGAAGTCCAGCTGAGCCGCGAAGCGGGCAGCGCGCAGCATCCGCAGCGGGTCGTCGGAGAACGACTCCTCGGGTGTCCCGGGGGTACGCAGAACGCGCTCCGCCAGGTCTTCGAGGCCGCCGTGAGGGTCGATGAACTCCTTCTGCGGAAGGGCCACGGCCATCGCGTTGACCGTGAAGTCACGGCGGACGAGGTCTTCCTCGATGGAGTCGCCGTAGGACACCTCGGGCTTGCGCGAGGTCCTGTCGTACGCCTCCGACCTGTAGGTGGTGACCTCGATCTGGTAGCCGTCCTTCTGGGCGCCCACCGTGCCGAAGGCGATCCCGACCTCCCAGACCGAGTCGGCCCACGGTCGGACGATCTTCAGCACGGCCTCGGGGCGGGCGTCGGTCGTGAAGTCCAGATCGTTCCCGAGCCTGCCGAGAAGCGCGTCCCGGACCGAACCTCCGACCAGGGCGAGACTGAACCCGGCGTCCTGGAAGCGGCGAGCGAGGTCGTCGGCGACCGGGGACACCCGCAGCAGTTCACTGACTGCGCGGTGCTGCACCTGGGTCAGGGCACGGGAGCTGTCTTCATTGGCGTTCGACACAACAGAAAAGGGTACGTGCCCGGACCGGCCCGGTCGTCCTGGTTTCGGCCCGCCCTGCAAGACTCTTCCGATCATGTAGCGAACTCCCCAGCACTTGGCACCCGCGCACATCGTTACCATGCGTGGACGCAAGAACCGACAACCATCGACACCAGCTGACGACGACGAGGGACGGGTAGGCGCGTGGCCGAGGCGGCAGACATTCAGGGGATCGGTCCCTCTCCTGCCCGCCGGTGGCTGCGCCGCACAGCCGCCCTGATCATCGGGGCACCGCTCGTCGCGGCGCTGCTGGCCGGTCCGACCGCACCCGTGGCGCAGGCCGGCGGGACCGGCAAGGCCCGCACCGGGTCCGAAACCGTCGATGTGTCCCTGGACACCCTGGCTCCCAGCGCGCCGGTCAAGGGGGACACCCTGACCGTCTCCGGCACCGTGACCAACCGGGGCAAGGGCACGATCACGCAGGCCGTGGTCGATCTGCGGGTGGGCCCGAAGCTCCTCAGCCGGACGGAGATCGACACCGCCGCCAAGCGCACCGGGTACGTGCCCGGCGTCGATCCCGCCCCGGTCGGCGGCAAGTACACGGTGAAGTTCGCGAAGCTCCCCTCCGGGATCAGTCAGGACTTCACGCTCTCGGTTCCGGTCGGCAAGTTGGAACTCGGCGACGACGGCGTCTACCAGCTCGGCGTCTCACTGTCGGGGCAGACCGCCCAGGCCCAGTACGAGCAGGTGCTGGGGATCGAGCGCACCTTCCTGCCCTGGCAGGAGGAGGAGCGTGATTCCAGGACGAACGTCACCTATCTCTGGCCGCTCATCGCGTCGGCCCATGTCACCGCCGAGACGGGCACCGACGATCAGCGGACGCCCGTGTTCGCGGACGACGGCCTGGCCGCCGAGCTCGCTCCGGGCGGACGGCTCGAACAGCTGGTGTCGCTGGGCAGCGAACTGCCCGTGACCTGGGTGATCGACCCGGATCTGCTGGCCAGTGTCGACGCGATGGCCGGGAGCTACCGCGTCAAGTCCGGCGACACCACCGTCGCCGGGACGAACCAGGCCGTCGCCAAGCAGTGGCTCACCTCGCTCGAAGCCGCGGTGTCGGACGGGAAGGTCGTCGCGCTGCCGTTCGCCGACCCCGATCTGGCGTCCATCGCCCACCGCGGCAAGAACGTCTCCGGCACCCTCAGCCATCTGCAGACCGCCACCGAAGTGGCCGGGACGACAGTGCAGACGATCCTCCACGTGAAGCCGTCGACCGACTTCGCATGGCCCGTCGACGGGGCGATCGACCCGTCGATCGTCGATGTCGCCACCTCGGCCGGGGCCCACAAGGTGATCGCCCGCAGCGACAGCCTCCAGGAGACCGGCGCTCTGACGTACACGCCGACCGCGGCCCGGCCCATCGGTGGCGGCACCACCGCGGTCGTCGCCGACGCCCGGCTCTCCACGGCCTTCCAGGGCGACATGTCGAAGGCGGGGAACTCCACCCTCGCCGTCCAAAAATTCCTCGCTCTGACTCTCGCCCTGGCCGAACAGGACACGGACACCGAGCGAAGCATCGTCGTCGCACCGCAGCGGATGCCCACCGTGGCCCAGGCCCAGTCGATGGCCCAGGCCCTGCACGGGCTCGACGACGGGCGCTGGACGCAGCCCCTCGGGCTGGTGGACGCGGCCGCGGCGAAGCCCGACGCGGACGCGACGACCAGCGTCCCCAGGGCCTCCCAGTACCCGAAGAAGCTCCGCAGCCAGGAGCTGCCCACCCAGGCCTTCCAGGACATCAAGTCCACCCAGGTCTCGCTGAACAATTTCCAGGTCATCCTCACCCAGCCCGATCGGGTGGTGACCCCCTTCGGCAACGCGCTCAACCGGTCCATGTCGACGTCATGGCGCGGCAGGCCGCTGGAGGCCCAGCAGTACCGGGACTCGGTCCGCGGCTATCTGCAGGACCTCGTCGGTGAGGTCCAGCTCATCTCGAAGTCCGACGTCACCCTGTCCGGCCGCAGCGCCACCATCCCGGTGACCGTGCAGAACAGGCTGTTGCAGGGCGTGGACCATCTCGTCCTGCGGCTGAAGTCGGAGAACGCGACCCGCCTCAAGCTGAACGACGGCGGGGCCGTGGCGGAGCAGCCGATCCGGATCGGCCCCGGCCACAGCCAGTCCGTGAAGTTCGACGCGGCGGCCAACGTCAACGGCCAGGTGCAGATGACGGCGCAGCTCTACACCGAGGACGGCACACCGTACGGCGGAGAGATGACCTTCACCGTGAAGGTCTCCGAGCTCACCCCGACCGTGCTGCTGGTCATCGCCGGCGGGCTGCTGCTCCTGGTCCTCGCGGGCATCAGGATGTACACCCATCGCAAGCGCGCCAACGCGGGCGGCGCGCCCGGCGAAGACGGCGGTGAACCCGAGCAGCCGAGTGACCCGACTCCGGACACCGGTCCGGAAAGCGGGGAGCCGTCGGGCTCGGGTGAGAAAGTGGAACGTTGAGCGATGTCTGTCGTGGCCGGTCGGCCGGGGACGATGAGGTGGGGTTTCGATGAACGCGCCGTACGACGGTGACCGCGGTCAGGGTGCGGGCGGAGCCGGGTCTTCCGGCGGGCCTCCGATGCCCCCAGGCCCTGGCCAGGTTCCGGCGGCGCCGGTGACCGATCCGTACCTGCAGGACGCCTACGACCGCGATCCCTACCGCGCCCAGGATCTGTCCGTCCAGGACCCGGTGACCGAGGCGCTGTACGACCGTGCCGCGCACCCGCCGCCGCCCCCGGGCACCTACCAGCAGCCCCAGCCGCTCTACCAGCAGCCGCCCGCGGCCCAGTACCCGCCCGACCCTCGCATCTGGGCGCAGACCCCCCCGCCCGAGCCCGACGGCCCGTCGCGGTACCTGCCGTACGGCGACAATCCGGGGACCACCCAGTTCGTCGGGGTGGACGACCTCGTCAGCCAGGCTTCCCGGGGCGACGAGCAGCCGGATGCCTTCGCACACCTCTTCCGGGACCAGGAGGGCCCGGCCGGGTCCGCCCCCGTCCCTGCGGAGCCCGAGCCGGCCCCGGCGCCCGCCCCGCCGAAGTCCGGCGGCCGGGCCTCCGGCCTGCTGAAGTCCAGCGCACTGATGGCGGCCGGCACGCTCGTGTCCCGCCTCACCGGATTCGTCCGCAGCCTGGTGATCACCGCCGCGCTCGGCGCGGCGCTGCTCGGCGACAGCTTCACCATCGCCTACACCCTGCCCACGATGATCTACATCCTCACCGTGGGCGGCGGCCTGAACTCGGTCTTCGTACCCCAGCTCGTCCGTTCCATGAAGGACGACGAGGACGGCGGCGAGGCCTACGCCAACCGGCTGCTGACCCTCGTCATGGTCGCGCTCGGCGTGATCGTCGCGCTCGCGGTCTTCGCCGCTCCATGGCTGATCCACATGATGTCGCCGACGATCGCCCAGGACGCCGCGGCCAACAGCGTCGCCGTGACCTTCGCCCGGTACTGCCTGCCGACCATCTTCTTCATGGGCGTGCACGTCGTGATGGGCCAGATCCTCAACGCCCGCGGCAAGTTCGGCGCGATGATGTGGACCCCGGTCCTCAACAACATCGTCATGATCTTCACGTTCGGCATGTTCATCTGGGTCTACGGCACGTCCGCCGAGTCACAGATGGGCGTCCAGACCATTCCGCCGGAGGGCGTCCGGCTCCTGGGCATCGGCACGCTGCTCGGCCTGGTGGTACAGGCCCTGGCGATGGTCCCGTACCTGCGCGAGGCCGGGTTCCGTTTCCGCCCGCGCTTCGACTGGAAGGGACACGGGCTCGGCAAGACGATCAAGCTTGCCAAGTGGACCGTCCTGTTCGTGCTGGCCAACCAGGCGGGCGTGATCGTCGTGACACAGCTCGCGACGTCCGCGGGCAAGCTGTCCGGCAAGGACGGCACCGGCTTCCTCGCCTACTCCAACGCCCAGCTCATCTGGGGCATGCCGCAGGCGATCATCACCGTCTCCGTCATGGCGGCACTGCTGCCCCGTATCTCCCGCGCCGCCCACGACGACGACCCGGGCGCCGTCCGTGACGACATCTCCCAGGGGCTGCGGAACTCGGCCGTCGCGATCGTGCCGGTGGCCTTCGCCTTCCTCGCACTCGGCCTGCCGATGTGCACCCTGCTGTACGCCTCCGCGGGCACCGAGGCCGCCCGTTCCATGGGCTTCATCCTCATGGCCTTCGGTCTCGGCCTGATCCCGTACTCCGTGCAGTACGTCGTGCTGCGCGGCTTCTACGCGTACGAGGACACCCGCACGCCCTTCTACAACACGGTCATCGTCGCCGCGGTCAACGCGGCCGCCTCGGCCCTCTGCTACGTGGTTCTGCCCGCCCAGTGGGCCGTGGTCGGCATGGCCGCCTCGTACGGGCTCGCCTACGCCGTCGGTGTGGGCATCGCCTGGCGGCGGCTCCGCAACCGCCTGGGCGGAGATCTGGACGGTGCCCATGTCGTACGTACCTACGCCCGGCTGTGCCTGGCCGCGATCCCGGCAGCGGTACTCGGCGGCGGCGTGGGCTATGCCGTGCTCCTGGGCCTCGGCGAGGGTGCCTTCGGTTCTCTCGCTGCGCTGATCTGCGGTGGAGCCGTACTGCTGGGCGTCTTCTTCGTCGCCGCCAAGCGCATGCGGATCGAGGAGATCAACGGCATGGTCGGCATGGTCCGAGGGCGGCTCGGCCGCTGAGGATCAACCACCGCACAACCATCACCACCCCTTGCGTGTCGTGCATAGCGCCGGAGTGTGGGCACAATTGGCGTGACTGTGCAGAGCTGGCTGGCATCGCGCAACGGATGGGGAGGCAGGAACGACGGTGGCGGAACGTAGCACGGCTGCCGTCGACGTGGCCGACAACAGCGGTGATGAGCCGCTGACCGCCAAGGCGGACGAGACCACGGCCGACGGGACGACAGAAGCTCAGGACACCAAGGGCACGAAGCCGCAGGACACGGATGGTGATCACATCGGTTCCGAGGCCACCCTGCCGACCCCTGATCTGCACAGCGGGCACAAACTTGCCAGACGCTACCGCCTGGAGGAGTGCGTCACCCGCCTGGACGGCTTCAGCAGCTGGCGTGCCGTCGACGAGAAGCTGCGCCGCGCGGTGGGCGTCCATCTGCTTCCGGCCGACCACCCGCGTGCCCGCTCCGTGCTGGCCGCGGCCCGCTCCTCCGCACTGCTCGGTGACCCGCGTTTCGTGCAGGTCCTCGACGCCGTGGAGGAGGACGACCTCGTCTACGTCGTCCACGAATGGCTCCCCGACGCCACTGAGCTCACCTCGCTGCTGGCCTCGGGGCCGATGGACGCGCACGATGCCTACCAGCTCGTCAGCCAGGTCTCCCAGGCCATGGCGGCAGCCCACCGGGAAGGCCTCGCACATCTGAGGCTCACCCCGGGGGCGGTGCTGCGGAGCTCGACCGGGCAGTACCGGATCCGCGGCCTCGCGGTGAACGCCGCCCTGCGGGGCATCACCGCCGACGGTCCCCAGCGTGCGGACACCGAGGCGATCGGCGCCCTGCTCTACGCCGCGCTGACCCAGCGCTGGCCGTACGAGAGCGATGCGTACGGCCTGGCCGGGCTGCCCAAGGGAGTGGGGCTGATCGCCCCCGACCAGGTGCGCGCCGGCGTCCACCGGGGCCTTTCCGAGCTCGCCATGCGCGCACTCGCCAACGACGGCGCCACTGCCTCCCGGCAGGAGCAGCCGTGCACCACGCCGGACGAGCTGGCCAAGGCCGTTGCCGCGATGCCCCGCATCCGTCCTCCGGAGCCCGCCTTCACGGCGCCTCCCGAGTACCAGCGCACCACCTACCAGCAGGGTTCCTACGGGCGCCCGCCCGCCCGGCCCGTCGCCGCCCAGCCCACGATCACGGCGCCCCCGGCACCGCTCCAGAGCCGCACCGGCAAAGCCCTCAAGTGGGCCGTGTCCGCGCTGCTCATCGCCGCACTGGGCCTCGGCAGCTGGCAGCTCGCCGAGGCGCTCATCGACCACAACAAGAGTTCCGACTCCGGCGACAGCACACAAACCGACCCGAAGAACAGCGACAACAAGGCTCAGCCCGCGACCGAGCCGCTGCGCATCGCCGGAGCGACGGAGTTCATGCCCAGTGGCTCGGGGATCCAGACGGATCAGGTGCCGAACTCCGTCGACGGTGATGCGGGCACGGCCTGGGTCACCCCGCGCTACCTGGGCTTCGCGAACTTCGGCAACTACCCGAACCGCAGGGACGGCAGCGGCATAGTCGTGGACCTGGGCAGTGTTCAGGACGTCGCGGGCATCGCCGCCAAGATGTACCGCAGTGGGCAGAAGGCCGAGGTCCTGGCTGCCGATCCGAGCGCTTCCGCCCCGTCGTCCCTCTCCGACTTCCCCCAGCGCCTCACAGAGCTCGCAACGGTGGGAAGCGATCTGAAGGAGACCTTCCCCAAGCCGGTGCGGACGCGCTACGTCCTGGTCCGGCTCGCGGAGCTGCCTTCGGACGGAACGGGTGGTTACCGGGGCGGGATCTCGGAGATCTCCGTACTCAAGTGACCGCGAGGCCGGTGGGACGCCCCCACCGGCCTCCCGTGTATCCGGTGCGCCTCGCACCGGTGACCGCGTCCGGTCCCGGACGGCGCCTCCTGCGCCCCTGCCCCGTCCGCTCAAATCGTGATAGACAGACGCACCTTGACGCAGCGAAAGGGAGGGAGGGGGAGGTGGCCGCCGAGCCGTCGGAACCACTCAGCGACTCAGACCTCCTCGCTCGCCATGTGGCCGGTGACCCGGACGCCTTCGGCGAGCTCGTACGGCGCCACCGCGACCGGTTGTGGGCCGTGGCGATACGGACCCTGGGAGACCGCGAGGAAGCCGCGGACGCCGTCCAGGACGCCCTTGTCTCCGCCTTCAGGGCCGCCCATACCTTCCGCGGTCAGTCCGCCGTCACCACCTGGCTGCATCGCATCACGGTCAACGCCTGCCTCGACCGGGTCCGCAAGGCGGCCACCCGCAGGACCGCTCCGGTCGATGACACCGAACGGTTCGAGCAACTCCTGGAACCGCACGAATCAGCGGAGGCACCGGCGGAGC
This sequence comes from Streptomyces sp. NPDC001890, assembly GCF_042891445.1. NCBI lineage: Bacteria > Bacillati > Actinomycetota > Actinomycetes > Kitasatosporales > Streptomycetaceae > Streptomyces > Streptomyces sp. NPDC001890. Next base: position 197,267 of record NZ_JBIATE010000003.1, read on the forward strand.
GCCAGGACCTCCACCGCGAGCTCCTGGCCGCCCTCGCCACTCTGCCCGCCGAGCAGCGGGCCGCACTCGTCCTCGTCGACATGCAGGGCTACCCGGTGGCCGAGGCGGCAGGCATCCTCGATGTACCGACAGGCACCGTGAAGAGCCGCTGTGCGCGGGGACGGGCCCGGCTGGCGCCGCTGCTCAACCACCTGCGCGGCGAGGTCGCAGGAGTCGGCGAGAGAGCCGGAAGGAACCGGACGCCGCGTGCATCCGTCCCACCGGCATCGGGGCCGAGAGATGCGGGCACAAGCGATCCCGCTGCAGTGAAGGGCGGAGGTGGGCGCACATGACATCAACGACCGGCACGACCCAGCATCCGGATGTCACGGAGATCTCCGAGCTGGCGGAGGAGTTGCTCCCACCGTCACGTGCAGCAGAGGTACGTGACCATGTGGCCGGCTGCGAGCTCTGCGGTGAGGTCCATGCCTCTCTCATGGAGATCCGCGAGCTGCTCGGCACCGTGCCCATGCCCCAGCGCATGCCTGACGACGTCGCGGACCGCATCGATGCCGCACTTGTCGCCGAGGCGGCTCTCGGCGTCACGAAGCCTTCTGGCTCGGCACATGTTTCACGTGAAACACAGCGGCCGGCAGCAGAGGAGCCGAACACGGACCCCGGTCCCTCGGACCGTCCCGCAGGACGTCCCCGGGCGACCACCGGGCCCGGCCGCCGGTCGGTCCGGCGCCGCCGTCGCACAGCCGTGCTCGGAGCCGCTCTCGGTGCGGCCGTGGTCGGCGTGAGTGTCTTCATGCTGCAGAGCCTCCAGCCGTCCCAGGAGTCCGGAAGCCTCAAGGCAGCAGACCGCAGCTCCACCGCCGAGGAGAACAGCGGAGGAGCGTTCTCGGAGTCCACGCTCGGGGACCGGGTGCACACGCTTCTTCTGAGTACCGGCTCGAAGCCGTCGAAGTCGGCGGATGGTACGGAGGCCGGGAAGCAGGCGCCGTCCGTCGAGGCGCAGTCGACACCCAAGGGCAGCTCCGCCGGATCCGGGTCGCCCCAGACGCCGTTGCGCGCACCCACCGTGCCCGTCCCGCCGTGTGTGCAGCAGGGCACCGGACGCGATACTGCCGCCCTCGCCGTGGAAGAAGGCACCTACGAGGGCACGGATGCGTTCCTCGTCGTCCTTCCGCACCCGTCCGACGCGAGCCGTGTACAGGCGTACCTCGTCGATGCGGCCTGCGTCCGGACCGCGCCCGCGGGCAAGGGCGAGCTCCTGCTGACCCACTCCTACCCGCGCCCCTGAGAATCCCGCCGAAGCCGCCCGGCACGTCGGGGAATGCATCCCCCGTAGGATCCGTTGGGTGGGGTGAGAGTCGTTGAACCGGCCCCAGTAGGCGTGGACAGTAGGCAGTCTGCAGAGACGAGGAAGAAACCCGTGAGCGACGTCCGTAACGTGATCATCATCGGCTCCGGCCCCGCGGGCTACACGGCCGCCCTTTACACCGCACGCGCCTCTCTGAAGCCGCTGGTGTTCGAGGGCGCCGTCACCGCCGGTGGCGCGCTGATGAACACCACCGACGTGGAGAACTTCCCGGGCTTCCAGGACGGGATCATGGGCCCCGAGCTCATGGACAACATGCGCGCCCAGGCCGAGCGCTTCGGCGCCGAGCTGGTTCCCGACGACGTCGTCTCCGTGGACCTCACCGGAGACATCAAGACGGTGACGGACACGGCTGGCACGGTGCACCGCGCCAAGGCCGTCATCGTGACGACCGGCTCGCAGCACCGCAAGCTCGGCCTGCCCAACGAGGACGCCCTCTCCGGACGCGGTGTCTCCTGGTGCGCCACCTGTGACGGCTTCTTCTTCAAGGACCAGGACATCGCCGTGGTCGGCGGCGGCGACACCGCGATGGAGGAGGCGACCTTCCTCTCCCGCTTCGCCAAGTCGGTCACCATCGTCCACCGCCGGGACTCGCTGCGCGCCTCCAAGGCCATGCAGGAACGAGCCTTCGCCGACCCGAAGATCAAGTTCGCCTGGGACAGCGAGGTTGCCGGAGTGCAGGGCGAGCAGAAGCTCTCCGGTCTGACCCTGCGGAACACCAAGACCGGCGAGACGTCCGAGCTCGCGGTGACCGGCCTGTTCATTGCGGTGGGCCACGACCCGCGCACCGAGCTCTTCAAGGGCCAGCTCGACCTCGACGAGGAGGGCTACCTCAAGGTCGAAGCCCCCTCGACCCGTACCAACCTGACCGGTGTCTTCGGCGCCGGTGACGTCGTCGACCACACCTACCGGCAGGCCATCACGGCCGCCGGCACGGGCTGCTCCGCCGCCCTTGACGCCGAGCGCTTCCTCGCCGCGCTCGCCGACGAGGAGAAGGCCGCAGCGGCCACCGTCTGATCCACGCCTCGCACCCCACTACACCCCAAGAAGTTAAGGAGGCCGCCGTGGCCGGCGCCCTGAAGAACGTGACCGACGACTCCTTCGACGAGGATGTCCTGAAGAACGAGAAGCCCGTCCTGGTGGACTTCTGGGCAGCCTGGTGCGGCCCGTGCCGCCAGATCGCCCCGTCCCTGGAGGCCATCGCCGCCGAGCACGGCGACAAGATCGAGATCGTCAAGCTCAACATCGACGAGAACCCGGCCACGGCCGCCAAGTACGGCGTCATGTCCATCCCGACCCTGAACGTCTACCAGGGCGGCGAGGTCGCGAAGACCATCGTCGGAGCGAAGCCGAAGGCCGCGATCGTCCGCGACCTCGAAGCCTTCCTCGGCTAGGCGTCCGCGCGCCACTGTTTCACGTGAAACGGGTCCGTTCCTCGGGGGACGGACCCGTTTCGCGTTGCCAGGGGAGCTCGGATCGCCATGGGCTCTCGAATCACAGCGGCCTCAGCGCCGGCTCCTTCTGTACCGCGCCCAGCAGCCGGTCCAGCGCCAGTTCCACGTCTTCCTTCCAGGACAGCGTCGTGCGCAGTTCCAGCCTCAGCCGAGGATGAACGGGATGCGGCCGTACGGTCTTGAAGCCGACGGCCAGCAGATGATCCGCGGGAAGCACACAGGCCGGCTCCTTCCACCGGGCGTCACCGAAGGCTTCGATCGCCTTGAACCCCCGGCGCAGCAGATCCTTGGCAACGGTCTGCACCATGACCCGGCCCAGCCCCTGTCCCTGGTAGCCCGGCATGATCCAGCCAGTGATCAACTGAACGGCATCGGAGGAGACGGGGCTGGTGGGAAACGCGGTCGAGCGCGGTACGTAGGCGGGCGGCGCATAGAGCACGTAGCCCACTGGGACATCGTCGACATGGACGACGCGTCCGCACGACCCCCATTCCAGGAGAACGGCCGAGATCCAGGCCTCCTTCTCCAACTCGGGTGTCCCTGCCTTTACCGCAGCTTCCCCACTGACCGGATCAAGCTCCCAGAAGACACATGAGCGGCATCGTCTGGGGAGATCGGAAAGGTTGTCCAGCGTGAGCGGTACGAGCCGACGCCCCATGAAGGCTGTTCCTCGCTTCCTTCGCCCGCCGCATCGCGTGCGACGGTCAGTGCACTCCGTTCACTGACCGTATGGCCCTTTCTACCGAGGTGGCTCAACCTGGATGTGCCATACCAGAACGCATCGTATCGACCCAGGGATGAAGCCGACACCGAGAGAAAGCAAAGGGCGGGCTGTGTTCCGGTAACCACCGGAACACAGCCCGCCCGACATCCTCATCGGCAGGGTCAGCCCTCGTCGTCCTTGGCGGATTCCTTGGCAGATTCCTCGGCGGATGCCTGATCCAGCACGCGTCCTTCGCCCGGCGCCAGGCTGCCGAGAATGCGGTCCAGATCCTCCATCGACGCGAACTCGACGACGATCTTCCCCTTCTTCTGACCGAGGTCGACCTTCACCCTGGTCTCGAAGCGGTCCGAGAGCCGGGTGGCGAGATCGGACAGGGCGGGTGACACCCGGCCGCCGGCCCGCGGCCCCCTGGCCTTGGCCGGGCTCGTGGGAGTGGAGCCCATGAGCCGCACGATCTCCTCGACCGCACGCACCGAGAGCCCCTCGGCCACGATGCGATGGGCCAGCCGGTCCTGCTCCTCCGAGTCGTCCACGGACAGCAGGGCCCGCGCATGACCAGCCGAAAGCACCCCGACTGCCACCCTCCGCTGTACCGGGGCCGACAGCTTCAGCAGACGCAGAGTGTTGGACACCTGCGGCCGGGAACGCCCGATCCGGTCGGCCAGCTCGTCATGCGTGCACTCGAAGTCCTTGAGCAGCTGGTCGTACGCGGCTGCCTCCTCCAGCGGGTTCAACTGAGCCCGGTGAAGGTTCTCCAGGAGCGCGTCCAGGAGCAGCTTCTCGTCATCCGTGGCCCGGACGATAGCCGGAATCCGCTCCAGATTCGCCTCGCGGCAGGCCCTCCAGCGCCGCTCGCCCATGATGAGCTCATAGCGCTCCGGTCCCACCTCGCGCACGACGACAGGCTGGAGGAGTCCCACCTCCTTGATGGAGGTCACCAGCTCCGCGAGCGCGTCCTCGTCGAACACGTCACGGGGCTGGCGGGGGTTCGGAGTGATGTCGTCAATGGGAATCTCAGCGAAGTACGCCGTGGCAGGTTCCACCGGCCCGGCGGCCGCTCCGGACCCCGACACCGGCGCACTCGGCTCCGGGACGATCGGAATGCCCGCGCGAGTGGCCACCTTCGCCGCAGCCACCCCCCGCTCCGCTGTCAGCACAGGATTCGCCCCGGCAGAGGTCGATCCCATCCCTGCGGGCGGCACCTGCTTCTCCTGCGGAGCGGCGGGGATCAGGGCACCCAGCCCACGCCCCAACCCTCTTCGACGCTCGCTCACTGAATCCCCTCCGAAATGCTCTGCTGGCTGTTACCCATGCCCGTCCGGGCATGCTGGGGCTCGTAGTGGATCCCGACGCCCCGCAGGGCGATCTCACGCGCCGCTTCGAGGTACGACAGCGACCCACTGGAACCCGGGTCATAGGTCAACACGGTCTGCCCGTAGCTGGGCGCCTCCGAGATCCGCACCGATCGCGGAATGTTCGTCCGCAGCACCTCCTTGCCGAAGTGGCTGCGCACCTCCTCCGCGACCTGAGAAGCGAGCCTGGTCCTGCCGTCGTACATGGTGAGCAGGATCGTCGACACATGGAGATCGGGGTTGAGATGCCCCCGCACCAGGTCCACATTCCGCAGCAGCTGCCCCAGCCCTTCCAGCGCGTAGTACTCGCATTGGATGGGGATCAGCACCTCGGCCCCGGCAACCAGGGCATTGACCGTCAACAGACCGAGCGAAGGCGGGCAGTCGATGAGGATGTAGTCCAACGGCTGCTCATACGCCTGGATCGCTCGCTGGAGTCGACTCTCCCGCGCCACCAGCGACACCAGCTCGATCTCCGCACCGGCGAGATCGATGGTGGCGGGGGCGCAGAAGAGGCCTTCGACGTCCGGTACGGGCTGAACCACCTCGGAGAGCGGCCTGCTCTCCACCAGGACGTCATAGATGGAGGGGACTTCGGCATGGTGATCGATACCCAGAGCCGTAGAGGCGTTCCCCTGCGGGTCGAGGTCGACCACCAGAACACGGGCGCCGTGAAGCGCGAGCGAGGCAGCAAGATTGACCGTCGTGGTCGTCTTGCCCACTCCGCCCTTCTGGTTGGCCACCACCATGACGCGCGTCCGCTCGGGACGGGGCAGGCCCTCGCCGGCGCGGCCAAGGGCCTCAACCGCCAGCTGGGCCGCGCGACCGATGGGTGTGTCGTCCATCGGCGGCGGTGTTTCACGTGAAACACCGTCCCCCGCCGATTCGGTTCGGGGACCGGGGACCGGATCGGTCATCGGTCCCGCGATGTTGGCGTCGGACCGCAAGGATTCACTCTCCTCGACTTCAGGCTCGCAATGAGCAGAGCCTGCCATGCTTTCGGGGTCGTGAACCAGCGAGGCCCGCTCTTCTGTGGATGAATCCACTTCTGTGGACAACTCCGTAGCCCTAACGGGCCTGCGATGCCGCGGCGCGGCAGCCGCGCGACCGCGGCTGATGATTCCATGCAGCAGAGAGCGACGTTTCACGTGAAACACGATGCCCCCGCAGCCTAGCTACAGGGGCACGACACTCCGTATGGGCGCATACGGCCACGTACCGGACCGCCGCCGGCAGACCGCATGAACTGCACGTGGCGCTCGATCCCGCGGAGCGAGTGGGGGATGTCAGCGGCGGCGCCTCGTGCGACTCGTCCTGGCGGCCTTGGCCCTCTTTGCGGCGAACCTCACACCGCCCGGACTCTCACCGACCACCACACGCACCACCGTGGACATCGGGTCGACCACGCCGTCCCCGACATGCAGCACCTCGGTATCCACCACGCCGAGCTTGCTCAGGGCCGCGCGTGCCCCGGCGATCTCCTCCTCGGCGGTGTCCCCCTTGAGCGCCAGCATCTCCCCGTACGGACGCAGCAGCGGAACGCCCCAGCCGGCCAGCCGGTCCAGCGGTGCCACGGCACGAGCCGTCACCACGTGCACCGGCTGGAGCGACCCCAGAACCTCCTCGGCCCGGCCACGCACGACCGTCACATGGTCCAGGCCCAGCAGCTCCACTACCTCCTGAAGGAAATTCGTGCGCCGGAGCAAGGGCTCCAGCAAGGTGATCTTGAGGTCGGGGCGCACCAGTGCCAGCGGGATACCGGGAAGGCCGGCCCCCGAGCCCACATCGCAGACGGTGACGCCCTCGGGCACGACCTCGGAGAGCACCGCGCAGTTCAGCAGATGCCGCTCCCACAGCCGCGGCACCTCACGCGGGCCGATCAGCCCCCGCTTCACCCCGGCGTCCGCCAGCAGTTCCGCGTACCGGACAGCCTCCGGGAAGAACTCGCCGAAAACCGCCCGTGCCCCTTCGGGCGCCTGGGGAAGCTCTACTTCCGCCGTCACGGGGACCGTCCTTCCATACCGCACTACCGCACTGTGGGTGGCTGATCTATCAGGCTGACAAAGATCGGCCCCGCCTGCGAACAGACGGGGCCGACAGAACCAGGGTCCGGTCAGGCCGGGAGGACGACGACGAAGCGCTCCGGCTCCTCGCCCTCGGACTCGCTGCGCAGACCGGCGGCCGCGACCGCGTCGTGGACGACCTTGCGCTCGAACGGCGTCATCGGGTCCAGCTTCACCGGCTCGCCAGTGCTCTTGACCTCGTCTGCGGCCTTGGCACCCAGCGCCGCGAGCTCCGCCCGCTTCTTGGCCCGGAAGCCCGCGATGTCCAGCATCAGCCGGCTGCGGTCCCCGGTCTCCCGGTGAACGGCGAGCCGCGTCAGCTCCTGGAGCGCCTCCAGCACCTCACCGTCGCGGCCCACGAGCTTCTGCAGATCACGTGCCGAGTCGCTGATGATCGAGACCGCGGCCCGGTCCGCCTCGACATCCATGTCGATGTCGCCGTCGAGGTCGGCGATGTCGAGCAGACCCTCAAGGTAGTCCGCTGCGATCTCGCCCTCCTGCTCAAGGCGGGTCAAGGTGTCGCTGCCCTCAGCGGCCGTGGAGGTGGTGCCTTCCGTCACGGATGGACTCCTTCTTACTTCTTGGACGGGTGCTTGGGCCGCTGCGGGCCCTTGCGCTGTCCGGACTTGGCTTGGCGTGAGGAGCCGGACGCGGACTTGCCCGCCGGCTTGGGCTTTTCGTCCTGCGCGGTGTCCCGCTTCTGCAGAGAGGTCTTGGAACCCGACTCGGTGGAGTCGGCGTCCTTGGCCCCCGTCTGCGCGGTACCGGTCTGGCGCTGGGCCTTGGTCTGGCGCTTGGGCTGCTGGCGCCGCTGCGCGGCTCCGCCCTCGGCCTCGGCGGCAGCGGTCTCACTCTTGATCACGGTGCCGTCCTCCTGGGCGGCGAGGCCCAGCTTGGCCAGCCCCGTGACGAACTTCCGCTCGATGTCATTGCGGTCCGGGCCCTTGGCCACGATCCGCTTGACGGTGTTGCGCCGGGTCCTGCCACGGACCTCGCCGTGCGCGGTGACGCTCTTCAGCAGACGGGTCAGGTACTGGTCCTGCGCCTTGCTGCCCGGGGTCGGGTTCTGGTTGATCACGTACATCTGCTGACCCATGGTCCAGACGTTGGTGGTCAGCCAGTAGACCAGGACACCGACGGGGAAGTTGATGCCCATGCCGGCGAAGATCAGCGGGAAGATGTACATCAGCATCTTCTGCTGCTGCATGTACGGCGTCTTGACCGTCAGGTCGACGTTCTTCGTCATCAGCTGGCGCTGGGTGAAGAACTGCGAGGCCGACATCAGCACGATCATGACGGCGGTGACGACCCGGACGTCGGTGAGCGAGGCACCGAGAGCCGCGACTTCCTCCGAGCTGTTCATGAACTTGGCGGCGAGCGGAGCGCCGAAGATGTGTGCCTGACGGGCGCTGTCGAGCAGCGACTGGTCGATGACACCGATCTTCTTGTTCGAGGCGATGGCCGACAGCACGTGGTACAGGGCGAAGAAGAACGGCGACTGCGCCAGGATGGGAAGGCACGAGGAGAGCGGGTTGGTGCCCGTCTCCTTGTACAGCTTCATCATCTCTTCGGACTGACGCTGCTTGTCGCTCTTGTAGCGCTCCTGGATCGCCTTCATCTTCGGCTGGAGCACCTGCATGTTGCGGGTCGACTTGATCTGCTTGACGAAAAGCGGGATCAGGCAGATCCGGATCAGCACCACCAGGGACACGATGGACAGACCCCAGGCCCAGCCCGTGTCGGGTCCGAAGATCGCCCCGTACAACTTGTGGAACTGGACGATGACCCATGAGACGGGCCAGGTGATAAAGCTGAACAGACTGGCAATCGTGTCCACTAATCAGGCTCCTTGAGCATTGGGCGAAGTCTCTGCGGCCCGACTCGGGGGTTCGGAGGCCGATCCCCGGACAGGCGCATCAGCGGCGGAGTCCCCGCCCTTGCCACCGCGCATGGCATTACGCAGGAGTTCATGCCAACGCGGACGTTTGCGTGGTGGAACGTGGTCCACGCCACCGGGTGACCACGGATTGCACCGCAGGATGCGCCAAGCCGTCAGCGCAGTTCCCTTGATCGCTCCGTGCCGGTCGATCGCCGTATATCCATAGTGGGAACACGACGGGTAGTAACGGCAGACAGGCCCGAGAAGTGGGCTGATCGTCCACTGATACAGCTTGATAAGAGCCAGCAGCGGGTACTTCATCGCGCGCCCCCTCCCAGCAGCCGCTGGAGAGCGGCGTCCAGGTCTCGGGCCAGCTGTTCATGGTCGGCGTCGCCCGCTCCGGGCAACGCTCGTACGACAACCAGGCTACCGGGGGGCAGCAGGGCAAGCCGTTCGCGGACCAGGTGGCGAAGCTTCCGCTTCACCGCTGTGCGCACAACCGCTCCACCCACAGCTTTGCTGACAACGAAACCCGCACGCGGCGGGGGAGCATTCTCCCCAGTCACGTGCGGGTCCGTTGCACCGCTGCGTAGATGAACGACGAGTAGCGGGCGACCGGCCCGGCGTCCTCGACGTACTGCGGTCGCGAAGTCCTCGCGCCGCCTCAGCCGATTCTCGGTAGGCAGCACGTCATGACCTGTAAGCGATCAGGCGGACAGGTTGGCGCGACCCTTGCCACGGCGGGACGCGAGAATCGCGCGGCCGGCACGGGTGCGCATGCGCAGCCGGAAGCCGTGGGTCTTCGCGCGACGACGGTTGTTCGGCTGGAAGGTGCGCTTGCTCACTAGGGGGCTCCAGAAATGACTCGTGTGTTGGCGGGACATCGCCTGGCTGTCACCGTGCGCCCACGAGAGACTCGCGTAAACGCTCTAGTGCACCGCTTCACAATCACAGATCGTGATCTTTGCCCATCGGAGGCAGGCGGCAGCAGCCATCGACAACTCGACCTGGTCACGGTACGCGCGGCTACGCCATCCGGTCAAACCGGCTCCACAGCACCCCCCACTGTGCACAGGCTGTGGACAACAACTTGAACCACGCGGGTCGCCCTGACTACCGTGGCTGAGCTCCGGTTCTTTTCTTCCTGCCTGCCGGTCCCCACCCATACCGACCCATCCCGTCCCGAGAACCACACATTCGTGGGACCAGCGAGAGAGCGTGCCCCGTGGCTGACGTACCTGCCGATCTTGCCGCAGTGTGGCCACGAGTGCTGGAGCAACTCCTCGGGGAGGGCCAGCAGGGCATCGAGCCGAAGGACAAGCAGTGGATCGAGCGCTGCCAGCCGCTCGCCCTGGTCGCCGACACGGCGTTGCTCGCGGTGCCCAATGAATGGGGCAAGCGCGTCCTGGAGGGCCGGCTCGCGCCGCTCATCAGCGAGACGCTGAGCCGCGAATGCGGCCGCCCGATCCGCATCGCGATCACCGTCGACGACTCCGCGGGCGAACCGCCGAGCCCGCCCGCGCCGCCGATGCACCAGCCCCAGCAGCCTCAGCAGCACCGCTACCAGGGGCCGCAGCACGACGAGCGGCAGCACAACGACGCGTACGACGGGTACGGACACCGGCCCTCCGACGACGGCATGCCGACCGCCCGGCCGGCCTACCCCGACTACCAGCAGCAGCGCCCCGAACCCGGTGCGTGGCCGCGCACCCAGGAGGACCTCTCCTGGCAGCAGCCCCGGCTCGGCGGGTTCCAGGACCGCGAGGCTCCCGCGGAGCAGTGGCGCGAGCCGTACGGCGGCGGCCGCCCCCAGCAGCCCCAGCACGACTACCGTCCGCAGCCGCCCGAGCGCCAGGGTTACGAGCAGCAGCGCCCCGAGCACCACGACATGCAGGAGCCGCAGCACCGGCAGGGCGGCGCCGGCACCGGACGGCCCGGCGGCGCCACCGGGCCGATGGGCTCGCAGCCCGCTCCCACGCCCGGACCCGGCGAACCGGCGGCCCGGCTGAATCCGAAGTACCTCTTCGACACCTTCGTGATCGGCGCGTCCAACCGGTTCGCGCACGCCGCGGCGGTCGCAGTCGCCGAGGCCCCGGCCAAGGCGTACAACCCGCTCTTCATCTACGGGGAGTCCGGGCTCGGCAAGACCCACCTGCTGCACGCCATCGGTCACTACGCCCGCAGCCTCTACCCGGGCACCCGGGTGCGGTACGTGAGCTCCGAGGAGTTCACCAACGAGTTCATCAACTCGATCCGCGACGGCAAGGGCGACACCTTCCGCAAGCGCTACCGGGATGTGGACATCCTGCTCGTCGACGACATCCAGTTCCTGGCGAGCAAGGAGTCGACGCAGGAGGAGTTCTTCCACACCTTCAATACGCTCCACAACGCCAACAAGCAGATCGTGCTGTCCTCCGACCGGCCGCCCAAGCAGCTGGTGACCCTGGAGGACCGGTTGCGGAACCGTTTCGAATGGGGCCTGACCACCGATGTGCAGCCGCCGGAGCTGGAGACGCGCATCGCGATCCTCCGTAAGAAGGCGGTGCAGGAGCAGCTCAACGCCCCGCCGGAGGTACTGGAGTTCATCGCCTCCCGGATCTCCCGGAACATCAGGGAGCTGGAGGGGGCGCTGATCCGGGTCACGGCCTTCGCCAGCCTCAACCGGCAGCCGGTGGACCTCGGACTGACCGAGCACGTACTGAAGGACCTGATCCCGGGCGGCGAGGACTCGGCTCCGGAGATCACGGCGACGGCCATCATGGCCTCGACCGCGGACTACTTCGGTCTCACGGTGGACGATCTCTGCGGAACCTCGCGCAGCCGGGTGCTGGTGACGGCCCGCCAGATCGCCATGTACCTCTGCCGGGAGCTCACGGATCTCTCGCTGCCCAAGATCGGTGCGCAGTTCGGCGGCCGTGACCATACGACGGTGATGCACGCGGACCGGAAGATCCGCGCGCTGATGGCTGAGCGGCGCTCCATCTACAACCAGGTCACCGAGCTCACCAACCGCATCAAGAACGGCTGACGCAGCGCCGCTGCCAGACGCTCCGTACGCGCCGGAAGGGCGCCCGGGAAACCCTCAACAGGGGGGTCTCGGGCGCCCTTTTCGCTGCCTGGGGGTGCCCTGGGAGGGTGCCTGGGGGTTTGCCTGTGGAGCGCCAGGAGCACGCCAGGGACGCTCAGCCCCCGCCTCCGAATCCGCTCTGGACGTGCTCCGAGGCCCGCTCGGAGCACGTCCAGAGCCCGCGCGGACCCGCTTCGGCACCCGCGCCGGACCCGCTGCCGCCGCTCCGGCGCCGTCGCGCTGTTCGAATACCTGCGACTGACCGCCTGTTCTCCACAGATCTGGGGAGTTTTCCCCTTCCACAGCCTGGGGATCCGGAAGTTGTCCATATTGCTTCCACAGGGGCGACTGCCGATACTCCATCAGGCCAGGTCAAGGGGTTGGGGATTTGTGGTCAACCGTGATCCACAGCCTGTGGACAAAATATTCGTCCACAGGGCGTGGATGAAGTTGTCCACCGTCGACCCACAGGCCGAGCCGTCTTGTCCCCAGCTCCCTGCCGCTTCTCCACACCTCTGTCCACTGTTCGGCAACGCTGTGACGCCTTTCACCGCGCCGAGTGAAAGGCGTCACACCAAGAGGGTCGGTTGGGCTGTGGGGAACCTGGGTAAAGCTGGGGACAGCCCTGGGGAGAAACCCCCCTGTCCTGTGCATCGGGTGTGCAGAACTTTCCTGTGTCCACAGAAGCGCCGTGTTGTCCACCGGTGCCACCCACAGGGGCAGTGGATAAAAAACGGTGCTTGACCTGCGAAAACGACGTTATCCACGGTTTCCACAGGCCCTACTACTACTGCCACATAGAGTTAGCCCGGAATCCGCTTCGAAGTGGGGCCTGTGCACAACTCGGCGCCGGAGCTCTCCGAGCCGCTTGTCGCGACTTGACCCCGAGCAGCACCGAGTGTCGGTGCCGTACGTCAGACTGGTCCCCGGCGTCCTCGCTGCCTCGGCGGCGGAAGACGCGATCAGACGACGAAGGCCAGCAGGGCGAGCGAGCAACAGCAGGAGGCGGTTCCGGTGAAGATCCGGGTGGAGCGCGATGTACTCGCGGAGGCTGTGGCCTGGGTGGCCCGTAGCCTCCCGGCCCGTCCGCCGGCGCCCGTTCTTGCGGGCCTTCTGCTGAAGGCTGAGGACGGCGCCCTCAGCTTCTCCAGCTTCGACTACGAGGTCTCGGCCCGGGTCTCGGTGGACGCCGAGGTCGAGGAGGACGGCACGGTGCTGGTCTCCGGCCGGCTCCTCGCCGACATCTGCCGCGCCCTGCCCAACCGGCCGGTGGAGATTTCCACAGACGGTGTACGGGCGACCGTGGTCTGCGGCTCCTCGCGATTCACACTCCACACCCTTCCTGTGGAGGAGTACCCGGCACTTCCCGAGATGCCGACCGCGACCGGCACGGTCCCCGGCGAGGTCTTCGCCTCGGCCGCCGCCCAGGTCGCCATCGCCGCGGGCCGCGACGACACGCTGCCGGTGCTGACCGGTGTGCGGATCGAGATCGAGGGCGACACCGTCACCCTGGCCTCGACCGACCGCTACCGCTTCGCGGTCCGCGAGTTCCTCTGGAAGCCGGAGAACCCGGACGCCTCCGCCGTCGCCCTGGTGCCCGCCAAGACGCTGCTGGACACCGCCAAGGCCCTGACCAGCGGTGACACGGTGACCCTGGCGCTCTCCGGCTCGGGTGCCGGTGAGGGCCTGATCGGTTTCGAGGGGGCCGGCCGTCGTACGACCACGCGACTGCTCGAAGGCGATCTGCCGAAGTACCGCACGCTCTTCCCCACCGAGTTCAACTCGGTCGCGGTCATCGAGACGGCGCCGTTCGTCGAGGCAGTCAAGCGTGTGGCCCTCGTCGCCGAGCGCAACACCCCGGTGCGGCTCAGCTTCGAGCAGGGCGTGCTGATCCTGGAGGCCGGTTCCAGCGACGACGCACAGGCTGTGGAGCGGGTCGACGCGGTGCTGGAGGGCGACGACATCTCGATCGCCTTCAACCCGACCTTCCTGCTGGACGGGCTGAGCGCGATCGACTCCCCGGTCGCCCAGCTCTCGTTCACGACGTCCACCAAGCCCGCGCTGCTCAGCGGCCGCCCGGCCGTGGACGCCGAGGCGGACGACGCGTACAAGTACCTGATCATGCCGGTCCGCCTCTCCGGCTGATCCGGTCATCGGTCCTGTCACGGCGGTTCCCGACGGGCACGCTCGGCGCCGAGCATGCCCGTCGCTCCGTCCCCGGCCGGGCGTAGGCTCGTCCTCGGGTACGAATCGGCACAACGCTTAAGGAATCTCTGATGGAGCTCGGTCTCGTCGGCCTCGGCAAGATGGGCGGCAACATGCGCGAGCGCATCCGCCGCGCAGGCCACACCGTCATCGGTTACGACCGCAACCCGGACGTCTCCGATGTCCACAGCCTCGAAGAGCTTGTGGGCAAGCTGAAGGGCCCCCGGGTCGTCTGGGTGATGGTTCCGGCCGGTGCCCCGACCCAGGCCACGATCGACGAGCTCGCCGGCCTCCTCTCGCCCGGCGACATCGTCGTGGACGGCGGGAACTCCCGCTGGACCGACGACGAGAAGCACGCGGTCGAGCTGGGCATCAAGGGCATCGGCTTCGTGGACTGCGGCGTCTCCGGCGGCGTCTGGGGCCTGGAGAACGGCTACGCGCTGATGTACGGCGGCGACGCCGAGAACGTGGCGAAGGTCCAGCCGGTCTTCGACGCGCTGAAGCCCGAGGGCGACTTCGGTTCCGTCCACGCGGGCAAGGTCGGCGCCGGCCACTTCGCGAAGATGGTCCACAACGGCATCGAGTACGCCATGATGCAGGCCTACGCCGAGGGCTGGGAGCTCCTGGAGAAGGTCGACTCCGTCACCGATGTGCGCGAGGTCTTCCGTTCCTGGCAGGAGGGCACGGTCATCCGTTCCTGGCTGCTCGACCTGGCGGTCAACGCGCTGGACGACGACGAGCACCTCGACAAGCTCCGCGGCTACGCCGCCGACTCCGGCGAGGGCCGGTGGACGGTGGAGGCCGCGATCGACAACGCGGTGCCGCTGCCCGCGATCACCGCGTCGCTCTTCGCGCGTTTCGCCTCGCGCCAGGAGGACTCCCCGCAGATGAAGATGATCGCCGCGCTGCGCAACCAGTTCGGTGGCCACGCGGTCGAGAACAAGAAGTAACCGCAACGGGAAGCGGGCCGGTCCAAGGCGTCCGGTCCGCTCCACGAAGCACGGAGCAGGAAGCCGGGAAGGTCGGCGTACACCATGCATGTCACGCATCTCTCGCTGGCCGACTTCCGCTCGTACGCCCGGGTCGAGGTGCCTCTCGACCCGGGCGTCACCGCTTTCGTGGGGGCCAACGGCCAGGGCAAGACGAATCTGGTCGAAGCGGTCGGCTATCTCGCGACGCTCGGCAGCCACCGGGTCTCCTCCGATGCGCCGCTGGTGCGGATGGGCGCGGAGCGGGCCGTCATCCGGGCTGCCGTGACCCAGGGGGAGCGTTCGCAGCTGATCGAGCTGGAGCTCAATCCCGGCAAGGCCAACCGAGCACGTATCAATAGATCGTCGCAGGTCAGGCCCCGTGACGTGCTGGGGATAGTGCGTACGGTGCTGTTCGCACCGGAGGACCTGTCGCTGGTCAAGGGGGATCCCGGGGAGCGTCGGCGCTTCCTCGACGAGCTGATCACGGCCCGTTCGCCGCGGATGGCGGGGGTGCGCTCGGACTACGAGCGGGTGCTGAAGCAGCGCAACACCCTGCTGAAGTCGGCGGCGATGGCGCGCCGGCACGGTGGCCGGTCGATGGACCTGTCCACGCTCGACGTGTGGGACCAGCACCTGGGCCGGGTGGGCGCGGAGCTGCTGGCGCAGCGGCTGGATCTGATCGCCACCCTGCAGCCGCTGGCGGACAAGGCGTACGGGGATGTCGCGCCGGGCGGCGGCCCGCTGGCGCTGGAGTACCGCAGCTCGGTCGGGGCGGGCGTGGAGCCCGCGCGTACCCGCGAGGAGCTGTACGAGCAGCTGATCGCCGCCCTGGCGGATGTCCGCAAGCAGGAGATCGAGCGGGGCGTGACGCTGGTCGGACCGCACCGCGACGATCTGCTGCTCGGGCTTCGGGGCATGCCGGCCAAGGGGTACGCGAGCCATGGCGAGTCCTGGTCGTACGCGTTGGCGCTGCGGCTGGCCTCGTACGACCTGCTGCGCAGCGAGGGCAATGAGCCGGTGCTGGTCCTCGACGACGTCTTCGCGGAGCTGGACGCGCGGCGCCGGGAACGGCTGGCGGAGCTGGTGGCCCCGGCCGAGCAGGTGCTGGTGACGGCCGCGGTGGACGACGACGTCCCGGGGGTGCTGGCGGGGACCCGGTTCGCGGTGTCCGCGGGCGAGGTGGAGCGGCTGTGAGCGGCCGCGGCGAGGGATCCGGGGAGCCGTCGCAGGAGCGTTCCGGCGGGGGCGGGGCTCCGGAGCCCTCGGGCGTCGACCTGGCGCGGGTGGCCCTGCGTGCGGCGAAGGAGCAGGCGCGGGCGCGTGGCGCGGCCGCCCAGCAGAAGAAGCAGGCCAGGCGGGGCGGCGGGCTGCGCTCGGGCGCGCGGGCGGACGGTCGCGATCCGCTTCCGCTGGGTTCCGCGATCAACCGTCTGATCACCGAGCGCGGCTGGGAGACCCCGGCGGCGGTGGGCGGGGTCATGGGGCGCTGGCCGCAGATCGTGGGTGAAGATCTGGCCAAACATTGTGTGCCGCTGCGGTACGACGAGGATCCGGACGAGCGGGTGCTGACGGTGCAGTGCGACTCGACGGCGTGGGCGACGCAGCTGCGGCTGCTGGCGCCTCAGCTGGTGGCCCGGCTGAACGCGGACCTGGGGCAGGGCACGGTCAGGTTGATCAAGGTGCTGGGGCCCGGTGGCCCGCAGCGCAGGTTCGGTCCGCTGCGGGCGCCGGGGAGTACCGGACCCGGCGATACATACGGCTGACCTGGTCTTTTCTCATTTTCTACCGGCAGCCGAGCTGTGCTGGGTCGTTCCGCGGATCCCGCTCCCGGCTCTGCCGCGGGCCCGTGCTGTCCGCGCGGGGCGGCTGTCCTCCGGGTCCATGCAGTGCGGTCCGCAGTGGTCGAAACCACGCGGCGAGAGTGGGTCGTCCCTCACGGTAGCGAGAGGTTGACAGGCCGAAGCGCTCAAGGCCGGTGTGAGCCCCCTGAGGGCCCTTCCTGAATATGGGGAGTCGTCAGCCGCTCATTCAGGGCGGCACATGCGTACTCAGGTACCGGCAAACCCCCATTCATGTCAGCGCTACCGGTAGACTGGTGGACAATCCCGCATCGTCGCGGGAGTCGTCGATACAAGCCGAACGACGCAGCCGCTCCCGTTTGCCCGGAGAACGGCCTGTGCTGTGCCAGAAAGGGCGCTTCGTGGCCGATTCCGGCAACCCCAACGAGAACATTCCGTCCACACCCGGTGAGAGCGCCGAGGCTGTCGCCGCGGGCGAGTCAGCCGGCAGCGGCGAGGCCACGGCTTCGTACGACGCCAGCGCGATCACCGTCCTCGAGGGTCTGGACGCGGTCCGCAAGCGACCTGGCATGTACATCGGTTCCACCGGTGAGCGCGGCCTCCACCACCTCGTGCAGGAGGTCGTGGACAACTCGGTCGACGAGGCGATGGCCGGGCACGCGGACACGATCGACGTCACGATTCTCGCCGACGGCGGGGTCCGCGTCGTCGACAACGGCCGTGGCATCCCGGTCGGCATCGTGCCGTCGGAGAAGAAGCCCGCGGTCGAGGTCGTGCTGACGGTGCTGCACGCCGGCGGCAAGTTCGGCGGCGGCGGCTACGCCGTCTCCGGCGGTCTGCACGGTGTCGGTGTCTCCGTGGTCAACGCCCTGTCCTCGCGGGTCTCGGTCGAGGTCCGGACGGACGGCTACCGCTGGACCCAGGACTACAAGCTCGGTGTGCCCACCGCTCCGCTGGCCCGCAACGAGGCCACCGAGGAGACGGGGACGTCCGTCACCTTCTGGGCCGACGGGGACATCTTCGAGACGACCGAGTACTCCTTCGAGACCCTGTCGCGCCGCTTCCAGGAGATGGCGTTCCTCAACAAGGGTCTGACGATCAAGCTCACCGACGAGCGCGAGTCGGCGAAGGCGACGCTGGGCGCGGAGGTCGCCGAGGTGGCCGAGGTCGCCGAGGCGGAGCAGGCCCGCACGGTCACGTACCACTACGAGGGCGGCATCGTCGACTTCGTGAAGTACCTGAACTCCCGCAAGGGCGATGTCATCCACCAGTCGGTGATCGACATCGAGGCCGAGGACAAGGAGCGCCTCCTCTCGGCCGAGATCGCCATGCAGTGGAACACGCAGTACAGCGAGGGCGTCTACTCCTTCGCGAACACGATCCACACGCACGAGGGCGGTACGCACGAGGAAGGCTTCCGCGCCGCGCTGACCACGCTGGTCAACAAGTACGCGCGCGAGAAGAAGCTGCTGCGCGAGAAGGACGACAACCTCACGGGTGACGACATCCGCGAGGGTCTGACGGCGATCATCTCGGTGAAGCTGGGCGAGCCGCAGTTCGAGGGCCAGACGAAGACCAAGCTGGGCAACACGGAGGCGAAGACCTTCGTCCAGAAGGTCGTCCACGAGCAGCTCACGGACTGGTTCGACCGCAATCCGAACGAAGCGGCCGACATCATCCGCAAGGGCATTTCGGCGGCCACGGCGCGGGTCGCGGCCCGCAAGGCGCGCGATCTGACCCGTCGCAAGGGGCTCCTGGAGAGCGCCTCGCTGCCGGGCAAGCTGAGCGACTGCCAGTCCAACGACCCGACGAAGTGCGAGATCTTCATCGTCGAGGGTGACTCCGCCGGTGGTTCGGCGAAGTCCGGCCGCAACCCGATGTACCAGGCGATCCTGCCGATCCGCGGCAAGATCCTGAACGTCGAGAAGGCCCGGGTCGACAAGATCCTGCAGAACACCGAGGTCCAGGCACTGATTTCGGCCTTCGGCACCGGGGTCCACGAGGACTTCGACATCGAGAAGCTGCGCTATCACAAGATCATCCTGATGGCGGACGCCGACGTCGACGGCCAGCACATCAACACCCTGCTGCTGACGTTCCTCTTCCGCTTCATGCGTCCGCTGGTCGAGGCCGGGCACGTCTACCTCTCCCGCCCGCCGCTCTACAAGATCAAGTGGGGCCGGGACGACTTCGAGTACGCGTACTCGGACCGCGAGCGCGACGCCCTGGTCGAGCTGGGCAAGCAGAACGGCAAGCGGATCAAGGAAGACTCGATCCAGCGCTTCAAGGGTCTCGGCGAGATGAACGCCGAGGAGCTGCGCGTCACCACGATGGACGTCGACCACCGGGTCCTCGGCCAGGTCACGCTGGACGACGCGGCGCAGGCCGACGACCTCTTCTCGGTGCTGATGGGCGAGGACGTCGAGGCGCGGCGCTCGTTCATCCAGCGCAACGCCAAGGACGTCCGCTTCCTCGACATCTGAGTCGGCCGTACCAGCAAGACGCCGCCCGAAAGGACTTTGACCAGCAATGGCCGACGAGAACACCCCTGTGACACCTGAAGAGGAGCCCGCCGCCGCGGTGGGCATGCGTGTCGAGCCCGTGGGGCTCGAAACGGAGATGCAGCGCTCCTACCTCGACTACGCGATGTCCGTCATCGTCTCGCGTGCGCTGCCGGACGTACGGGACGGTCTCAAGCCCGTCCACCGCCGGGTGCTGTACGCGATGTACGACGGCGGCTACCGGCCCGAGAAGGGCTTCTACAAGTGCGCCCGTGTCGTCGGTGACGTCATGGGTACGTACCACCCGCACGGTGACTCGTCGATCTACGACGCCCTGGTGCGTCTGGCGCAGCCGTGGTCGATGCGCATGCCGCTGGTGGACTCCAACGGCAACTTCGGTTCCCCGGGCAACGACCCGGCCGCCGCCATGCGGTACACCGAGTGCAAGATGATGCCGCTGTCCATGGAGATGGTCCGGGACATCGACGAGGAGACCGTCGACTTCCAGGACAACTACGACGGCCGCAACCAGGAGCCGACGGTCCTGCCGGCGCGCTTCCCGAACCTGCTGGTCAACGGTTCGGCGGGGATCGCGGTCGGCATGGCGACCAACATCCCGCCGCACAACCTGCGCGAGGTCGCCGCCGGTGCGCAGTGGTACCTGGAACACCCGGAGGCCTCGCAGGAGGAGCTCCTGGACGCGCTGATCGAGCGGATCAAGGGCCCGGACTTCCCGACCGGCGCGCTCGTCGTGGGCCGCAAGGGCATCGAGGAGGCGTACCGCACCGGCCGTGGCTCGATCACGATGCGCGCGGTCGTCGCGGTCGAGGAGATCCAGAACCGGCAGTGCCTGGTCGTCACGGAGCTTCCGTACCAGACCAACCCCGACAACCTGGCCCAGAAGATCGCCGACCTGGTGAAGGACGGCAAGATCGGCGGGATCGCGGACGTCCGCGACGAGACCTCGTCGCGCACCGGTCAGCGCCTGGTCGTCGTGCTGAAGCGGGACGCGGTCGCCAAGGTCGTACTGAACAACCTGTACAAGCACACCGACCTCCAGACCAACTTCGGCGCCAACATGCTGGCGCTGGTCGACGGGGTGCCGCGCACCCTCTCGATCGACGCGTTCATCCGGCACTGGGTGACGCACCAGATCGAGGTCATCGTCCGGCGTACGAAGTTCCGGCTTCGCAAGGCGGAGGAGCGGGCGCACATCCTGCGCGGCCTGCTCAAGGCGCTGGACGCGATCGACGAGGTCATCGCGCTCATCCGGCGCAGCCAGACGGTCGAGGTGGCGCGCGAGGGCCTGATGGGCCTGCTGGAGATCGACGAGATCCAGGCGAACGCGATCCTGGAGATGCAGCTGCGCCGACTGGCCGCGCTGGAGCACCAGAAGATCACGGCCGAGCACGACGAGCTCCAGGCGAAGATCAACGAGTACAACGCGATCCTGGTGTCGCCGGAGCGGCAGCGGAAGATCGTCAGCGAGGAGCTGGCGGCGATCGTCGAGAAGTTCGGCGACGACCGGCGCTCCAAGCTGGTGCCCTTCGACGGTGACATGTCCATCGAGGACCTGATCGCCGAGGAGGACATCGTCGTCACGATCACGCGCGGCGGCTATGTGAAGCGCACCAAGACGGACGACTACCGCTCGCAGAAGCGCGGCGGCAAGGGCGTGCGCGGCACGAAGCTCAAGGAAGACGACATCGTCGACCACTTCTTCGTGTCGACGACCCACCACTGGCTGCTGTTCTTCACGAACAAGGGCCGGGTGTACCGGGCGAAGGCGTACGAGCTCCCGGACGCCGGCCGCGACGCCCGCGGCCAGCACGTCGCCAACCTGCTGGCCTTCCAGCCGGACGAGCAGATCGCCCAGATCCTGGCGATCCGCGACTACGAGGCCGCGCCGTATCTGATCCTGGCCACGAAGGGCGGTCTGGTGAAGAAGACCGCGCTGAAGGACTACGACTCGCCGCGTTCCGGCGGTGTCATCGCGATCAACCTGCGCGAGATGGCGGACGGCGCCGAGGGCACCGCCGACGAGCTGATCGGTGCGGAGCTGGTTTCGGCCGAGGACGATCTGCTGCTCATCAGCAAGAAGGCCCAGTCGATCAGGTTCACCGCGACGGACGACGCGCTGCGCCCGATGGGCCGTGCCACCTCGGGCGTCAAGGGCATGAGCTTCCGCGAGGGCGACGAACTGCTCTCGATGAATGTTGTCCGGCCGGGTACGTTCGTGTTCACTGCCACCGACGGCGGGTACGCGAAGCGGACCCCCGTCGACGAGTACCGGGTTCAGGGCCGTGGCGGTCTGGGCATCAAGGCTGCCAAGATCGTCGAGGACCGGGGCTCGCTGGTCGGCGCGCTGGTGGTCGAGGAGACGGACGAGATCCTCGCCATCACGCTCGGCGGTGGTGTGATTCGCACGCGAGTCAATGAAGTCAGGGAGACGGGCCGTGACACCATGGGCGTCCAACTGATCAATCTGGGCAAGCGCGATGCCGTCGTCGGTATTGCCCGTAACGCCGAAGCCGGTCGTGAGGCCGAAGAGGTCGAGGGGTCCGAGGACTCCGAGGCCGCGACGGCGGAGGGTGCCGAGAGCACGGTCGAGGGCAATGTCGAAGGCACGTCGCCTTCGGCCGGGGAGCACGAGGAGTAGAGCGTGAGTGGAGCCACGGGCGCCGGTTCGGCCGCTTCCGGAGCAGGAGCGAACGGTGCCCGTGGCCCTGCCACGGACTCCCAAGGGGGCATTGTGACGGATACCCGGGGGCCTCAGCCCCAGTACGAGGGCTATGCGACCGGGCCGTTGCCGGGTGAGCGCGAGCCCGCGCCTGGACCGAGCGGGCCGTACCACCCGCCGCAGGCGTACCCCTCGCCCGCGGGCGGGACCCAGGGCGGCCGGTCGCACGGCACGCAGGGCGCCGGCGCCGCGCAGGCGGCCCGGCGGCCGCGGACGGGGGCGCGGACGACTCCGCGTACCCGCAAGGCGCGGCTGCGGGTGGCCAAGGCCGATCCGTGGTCGGTGATGAAGGTCAGCTTCCTGCTCTCCATCGCGCTCGGCATCTGCACGGTGGTGGCGTCCGCGGTGCTGTGGATGGTGATGGACGCGATGGGCGTCTTCTCCACCGTGGGCGGCACGATCAGCGAGGCCACCGGCTCGAACGAGGGCAACGGCTTCGATCTCCAGTCGTTCCTGTCGCTGCCGAGGGTTCTCATCTTCACCTCGGTCATCGCGGTGATCGACGTCGTCCTGGCGACCGCCCTGGCGACGCTGGGCTCCTTCATCTACAACTTGTCGGCGGGATTCGTGGGCGGTATCGAGCTCACGCTGGCCGAGGACGAGTAGAGCGCCGGGTATCGATTTTGGGACTGGCCCCGACGTGCGCTAATCTTCAGAAGTCAGCGCAGCAGCGCAGCGCGGCGGGGCTATAGCTCAGTTGGTTAGAGCGCATCCCTGATAAGGATGAGGCCACAGGTTCAAATCCTGTTAGCCCCACAGCAACGAAGGCCCCTCACCGGAAACGGTGGGGGGCCTTCGGCGTTGCGGCTGAATCGTGGCGGCGGACGGGCCCGGCGGTCGTCGGGATCGGTGCGGCCGGCTGCGAGGCCGGTCACAAGGCCGAGCGGTCGCTGCCGTTGCCCGCGTTGCTGCCGGCGTTGTTGTCGTCGTCGCTGCCGTCGCTGCCGGCGTTGTTGTCGCTGTCGTTGCTTCGAGCGGACCGTGATCGTGCATCTGATCCGCCGCCATGTGCCGCGGGCCGCCCTCGTGTTCGTCACGGGAGCCGGAGTCGGCGGCGGCCTCGGTGCCGGTGCCGGTGCCGGT
The DNA here is from genome assembly GCF_042891445.1 of Streptomyces sp. NPDC001890. Lineage (NCBI taxonomy): Bacteria > Bacillati > Actinomycetota > Actinomycetes > Kitasatosporales > Streptomycetaceae > Streptomyces > Streptomyces sp. NPDC001890. The sequence goes on from NZ_JBIATE010000003.1 coordinate 220,468, forward strand.
GTCGGTGCCGGTGCCGGATTCGGTGGCCGGGAAGGCCGCTGGAAGGCACGGAGAAGCCCCCGTCCGGTGTGAACCGGCCCGGGGGCTCTGTACGTCAGCGGAGCGGCTCTCAGGGCGGCAGCAGGGACGCGTCCCCCGCCGGGGCGCCGTGGGCGGTGCGGGCGGCGTTCCTGGTCTCCGTGGCGCCCGTGGCGTCGACGGACATATGACGGGTGGCGGGCGAGGAGCCGTGTGCCTCGGCGCGGATGCGCTGCTTCATCGTGGGTGGCAGCGCCCGGTCACGCGGAAGGGTCCATCGCACCGACGGGGTGGTCGCGGTTGCCGCGGTCGCACCCGGGTGCTTCTGGTTCGTGGTGGTCGGCTCCGGGGTGCTCTGCTCCGTGGCCGCCGCCGGGGTGCTCATGAATCCCAGCGTGGCGAGCAGTGCGAAGAGTGCGGTGACGAAGGCGGTCCAGATGTTCTTGGGCTTGACGGTGCTCATGGCCCCTCGCTTTCGGGTGGTCCGGTTTGCTTACCTTTCTGATGATGTGGATCTGGCTCGCGATTTCATGGACCGACGCCACCGATGCGCCGATCTTCGGATGAACACCACTCGTATGGTTCAACCAAAGTGGACGGGCTTATGCGGGGGCTGTGGATCGGGCTGTGGATCGGGCCGCGGACCAGGCCGCGGACCCGGTCGTGGAACAGGGTCGGGTCTCCCGGGCGGAGCGGCCTTCGGATGATCGCTTTTCCCCGGGCGCCAGTTGGGTTGCGGGCAGGTCACCGGTTGATATCGGCCGGTGTGTATAGTCGGGCGGCAGAAGTCCCCTACGTCAAGGAAAGACGAGGTCGCGCGGTGAAGAAGCTTCTCCTGGTCGCACTGGCCGCCATCGGCGGGCTCCTCGTGTACCGCCAGATCCAGGCGGATCGCGCCGAGCAGGATCTGTGGACGGAGGCGACTGACTCCGTGCCCGCAGGTTCGGGTGTGTGAGACAGAACAGCCTGATTGCGGGCCCCGGTCGCTGAGCGGCCGGGGCTTCGTGCTGTTGCGGGACCGTGACACCTGTGCTGTTGAGTTCACCCGAGCAAATCAATACGTTGCGTGAGCAAAACGATCGGGTGGGTCGAGGGGCACGGGTGAAGGAACGGGAGCACTGCCGGACGGCGGTCGCCCCTGAAGAAGGGCGTCACGCCCGAGCGGTCGCAGCCGGAGTACGGCAAGGGCGGCGAGGACGCCGTGCTGCCGTCCGGGGACCCGCGCGACGTACGGGGCGGCACCGGCTTCAACGATGCCGAGGAGATCGGCCCGGGTGTGTGGCGCGACCGCATCCTTCCGGCGCAGACCCTCTGGTACGAGGTCCCGGCCGACTGGGGCCGGCAGGTGCGCCACGACGTGGAGTTCGCGAACGGGCCCACGGTGGAGCGGGGCGCCTCCATCACCTACTCGTACGGGGCGACGCAGCTGTTCATGCCCGCCCGGTTCCCGCTCGCCGGGGGCGGCGAGTTCAGCCCGACGACCCTGTACGGCGGGCGCCCGGCGGCGTGGGCCGCGGACATCGCGCGGAACCCGCAGGTCGGCGTGGTGCTGCGGGTGTCGGTCCTCGGCGACGAGCTGGTCGGCCCGCAGCGCAACGCTCCCGTCGCAGCCAAGAAGGCGGACAAGAAGGGCAATCCGATCACCGCCGGAGACAGCGGCGGTACGGGCGGGGCAGGATGGACCGGCATTGCGGCCGCTGCCGGGGCGGGCGCCGTGGTGGTGGTGATCGCAGGGCTCGTGTTCGTACGCGGGCGTCGCGGGCGGGCCGCACAGACGACGAGGGGGAGCGCGTGATGAGGCAGCGCAACAGGGGGCGGGTGGCGCTGGCCGCGGTCGCGGCGATGTGCGCGGCGACGCTGCCGGGGCAGGCGTACGCGGCCGGGGAGCCCGCCGCGTACACCTTCGATCCCGGGGCGAAGAAGATCGACGGTGCGGAGGCCAGCACCGATGCGTCGGCGCTGACGCCGGGATCGGTCTACCGGAGCTCGATCAAGCCCGGTCAGAAGCTCTACTACCGCCTGAATCTCGATGCGAAGACGAACGGGTACGTCTCGGCGGTGGCCGTGCCCAGGGGCGACGGCCAGGTCGCCTACGGGGACGGGATCACGGTCAGCGTCCGCGACAGCACGGACCTGCAGTGCAGCTCGGAGGACGCGCGGTTCGAGTCGGCGGAGTTCCCGCGCCCGATCGCGGCGTACGCCTACCGGACCGTGCAGAAGGACAGCAGCACCTGCCAGGAGGCCGGCACGTACAACGTTCTGATCGAGCGGGAGAGCAAGGAGACCTCCGCCTCCGACGAGTGGGACCTGGAGCTGCGTTACGAGTCGGAGCCGCAGCTGAAGTCGGCCGGTTCGATGCCGACCGACGCGCCGGAGAGCTGGCCGTCGGCCTCGCCCACGCCGCCCACCACCGCCCCGAAGAAACGGTCGGGCGGCACCAGCTACTACGACGCGACGGGGCTGGACACCGGCGAGTGGAAGCAGGAGGGCGGCATCAAGCCGGGACAGACCCTCTTCTACCGGGTGCCGGTGGACTGGGGACAACAGGTCTTCGCCACCGCCAGCCTGAGCAACAGCAACGCCTCGGACGAATACATCGGCAGCGTGCTCGCGCTGTCCCTGGACAACCCGGCGCACGGCCATGTCGACTCCGCGACGCCGCTCTCGTACTCCGGCAAGCCCACGTCCGTCTCGCTGGACCCGCTGCCTCCGGTGGCCTACGAGAACCGGTACGACTCCAACAGCAGCGTCAGCGCCATGCGGTTCGCCGGCTGGTACTACCTGTCGGTGACGCTCAGCCCGGCGATGGCGAAGGCGTACGGAAAGGGCGGGATTCCGCTGACCCTCACGGTGAAGGTCGAGGGAGAGGCCGGGCAGTCGCCGTACGCGGGGGACGCCGGGGCCTTCTCGGTCACGCAGGACGACAGGGACGACGCGCGGGACGGCAAGAGCGCTCAGCAGGCCGTCAAGAGCGGCCGGATGGCGATGGTCGGAGTGGCCGGGATCGGCACGGGTTCGGTGCTGGTCCTCGGGCTCGGGGTGTGGACGCTGCTGGCCCGGCGCCGCGCTGTCACCGCCCCGGTCGCCCCGGCGGTCCCGGCCGACGCCGGTCAGCCGTACGGGAGTCCGCCGCGGACCTGGTAGCCGTACGACCGCCGGCCCCGGTCCCCCTCTGGCGGGGACCGGGGCCGGCGTCCCGGGCTCAGCTCTGGGTCAGCGCCCAGATGCCCACCGCGAAACAGAGCAACGCCACCAGCAGCACCGGGACCGCCACCTTCGGGGACGGTCCCGGACGCCTCTGCGGGGTGTGCGCCGGAGCGGGCGCCGGTGCGTGCGCCTGCGCCGCTGGCTGCGGCTGAGGCTGCGCCTGCGGCTGTCCGACGGTGTACGCACGGGTGAGCGCCGGTTCGTGCTGCACGGCGGCCGTGGGCGCCTGAGAGAGCTCCGGGGCGGAAGTGGCGTACGGGGACGCCGCCTGCGCCGGGAGCGGGGTGTGCGGCGTGACCGGATGCGCCTGCTGGGGCGGTGGTGTGGGCTGCTGCGGAGGCGGCGGGAGGTGGAAGCTGCCCGTCTCCGACATCGGGACCGGCGGCGGGGCGTAGGGCTGCTGGGCGGCCTGCGCGTGCTGGGGCTGTTGGGCTTGTTGGGCCTGCTGTTCCGGTTGGGTGGAGGCCGGGACCGGTCCGTCGGGGCCGAAACCTTCGGGCAGCGGACCGATTTGGTCGAAGACCTCGACCGGCTCGTCCTCGGCCCCGGGCTCCGGCAGCATCTCGACCGCGGCCGTCAGCGCCTTGCGTGCACCCGTGGCCGTACGGAACCGGGCCTGCGGATCCGGCTGCAACAGCCCCGCGAGGACCTGCCACAACGGCTCGGGAATCCCCTCCGGGGCGGACGGCGTGCCGTACGAGGCGAAGTGCTCGACGAGCGCCTGCGCGTCGGGCTTCCTGCCCTGGAGCAGATACAGCGCGACAAGACCGACCGCGAACAGGTCCGCGGGGAAATCGGGTTCCGCGCCCATCATTTGCTCGGGTGCGAAGTAACCCGGCGTACCCACCACATAGTTGGTCTCGGTGAGGCGCGGCTCTCCCTTGCGCATGGAGATGCCGAAGTCGGACAGCCGCAGATGCGGCCGTCCGGTACCGGTCGCCTCCATCAGGATGTTGGCCGGCTTGATGTCCCGGTGCACGACGCCCTCCGCATGCACCGTGGACAGCCCGGACAGCAGCTGGTCGAGGAGTGTGCAGACGAACCGGGGCGGCAGCGGTCCGTAGTCGCCTATGACATGCGCCAGCGAACCGCCGCTCACCAGATCCATGGTGAACAGGACCTTGTCGTCGTCCGCCGCCCAGCTGGCCGGGGCGAGCACATGCGGATGCTCGATCCGCAGCGCCTGCTCGCGGACGAAGCGCAGCAGCGTGTGTGCGTCGCTCTGCTGGAGGACCTTGGCCGCCACATAGCGGCGGCGCCGGTGGTCCCAGGCCCGCCAGACGGCGCCGACCCCACCACGTCCGATCGGATCGATCAGTTCGTACCGACCGGCGAAGACCTCACCCATTGCGCTGTGCCCGCTCCCAGTTCCTGTTTCGACCCATGGCCGGCTTCTCGGGGACTAGCTCTGGTGTCCCTCGTAGTGCGCCACCGCTTCCGCGGTCCGCCCGGCGCCGTACACCCTGAGGAACTCTGCCAGTTCGGGGTGGGTCGGGGCGAGGGAGTCGGCGGCATCGATGATGTCACCGGCGGCCGCGACCGACCGCATCAGCGACTGGATCTCGCGGACCACGCGCCGGACGGTGGGGGCACCGCCGGTCTGGGAGGTCTGGCCGGTGCCGGTGAGGACGGAGCCGCCCTGGGACTTCTTGATCTCTTCCATGCGGTCGGTGGCCTCGCCCGCGCTGACGCTGCCGTCCGCGACCTGACCGGCCAGCTCCTGGAGCGCCTGGACCCGCTGGACGACCGCGGGGTTGCCGATCTTCGCCCGCTGGCCGCTCATCAGCTGGGAGAGCATGGGGGCGGACAGCCCGAGGACGGCGGCGAGCCTGGCCTGGTTCAGGCCGAGATCATCGATCAGGCGGCGGAAGAGCGCACCGAGAGGCTCTCCGTACCAACTGCGCTGAAGCTCTCTGGCTCTGGCCGTTGCCTCTTGCTGCGCTGCGTCCATGGCGTCTCCCCTTCGCTGCGGCTTCGCTGCTGCGAACCTTGTCGAGCATCCTACGGAGAGTGGTCGCCGACCGGGAGCCCCCATATTTTTGCAGCTTTCCGGGGTGTACCCGGTACTGTTGTCCGCAGCGGTGGCCAGGACGCGGAGTCGTCCGGGGCTGCCCGTTGTTCGGGGCCTTAGCTCAGTTGGTAGAGCGCTGCCTTTGCAAGGCAGATGTCAGGAGTTCGAATCTCCTAGGCTCCACCTGATAAATGCCCTCCGATCTGCTGAAACGCAGATCGGAGGGCATTTTCTCGTCTGTCGGGGATGTGTCGGGGATGTGTCCGTGCGGACGTATCGGCCTGGTTCGGGTGCCGGCTCAGCGGCGGTCGTCCGGGCCGGTGCCGTTCGGGCCTTCCGAGCCGTCCTCCTCCTCGGCCTGCCTGGCCCGGACCTCGGGGTCGGGCGAGCTCGGGCCGCTGCCGTCGACCGAGGTCAGCGGTGCGCGGTCGGAGACCTCCGTGGCGGCGGGCGGTTCGACCAGCCAGTCGGGGTTGGCCTGCTTGTCCCACCACCGCCAGACGGCATAGGCGGCGCCTGCTACGAGGCCGGCCACGACGAGGCCCTTGAACAGCCGGCCGGCCCGCGCCCGTCGCTCGTGCTTCCGGGCCAGCCGCTGGATCTCCTCGACCGTGACCTGGCCTCGCAGCGCGGCCAGTGCGGCGGCGCTGCGGGCCGTGGCCTCCTCGGCCACCGGCTGGGCGACGGCCATCGCGTGCTCGACGCGCGGCACCGTGTAGTCCGCGGCGGTCCGGGCCGCCTGGCGGGTGCGGCGTGCGGCCCGCCGGCCGACCTCGTCGACCTTGGGCGGCACATGGGTCAGGGCGAGTTCGATACGTGGTGCCAGATGCGCGTCGTACTGGACGCGGGCCTGCTGGGCCGCCTTGGACACCTTCGGCGCGAGCCGCGTGCGGGCCTCGTGCGCGAGATGTGCGGCCTGGTCCTTGGCCGTGTCGGCGTAGGGCGCCACCACTTCCGCGGCGTGCTGCACGCTGTCCTTCGCCGAGTCGGTTGCGGCGCGCACGCTGTCGATGCGGGTCACGGGATCCTCCTCCTTGGTGGCGGGTAGACACTCCGCCTTTCCACCCATTTCGAGATCATGCCTGCCGGATTCCTGTCTGGCATGCGGGGCGGGCATCCGGGTCATTCAGGTCATGAGTGACGCCTTGGGTAATGCGGTGCAAAGGGAGCTTGTCGATGACAATGCCACGGTTCATCCCGGATCGCGCCGCTTCGTCACGCACTTGGCCGCATTTGCTGCGGCGGGCCGTGGGTGGTGGGCCGCCGCGTGCGGAATGGGGCAGGAAGGTGAGCGTCACGTGCCCGCCGGTCGCGGCCGGGCGCCGGAACGTACGGGCCGTGCGAGGATCGGTGGACGTCACCGAAGACCCAGCGTCACCGAAGAAGACTCAACGTCACCGAAGACTTACGGAAGGCAGATCGTGGCTGAGCAGCTTTACGCCACCTTGAAGACCAACCAGGGCGACATCGAGATCCGGCTCCTGCCGAACCATGCGCCCAAGACGGTCAAGAACTTCGTCGAGCTCGCCCAGGGTGAGCGCGAGTGGGTGCACCCCGAGACCGGTAAGAAGTCGACGGACAAGCTGTACGACGGCACCGTTTTCCACCGTGTCATCAGCGGCTTCATGATCCAGGGCGGCGACCCGCTCGGCAACGGCACCGGTGGCCCGGGGTACGAGTTCGCGGACGAGTTCCACCCCGACCTCGCCTTCACCAAGCCGTACCTGCTGGCCATGGCCAACGCCGGCCCGGGCACCAACGGCTCGCAGTTCTTCGTCACCGTTTCGCCGACCGCCTGGCTGACCGGCAAGCACACCATCTTCGGCGAGGTCGCCGACGAGGCCAGCAAGAAGGTCGTGGACGCCATCGCCGCCACCCCGACCAACGCCCGCACCGACCGCCCGGTGCAGGACGTCGTGATCGAGTCGGTCGTCATCGAGACCCGTTGATCACCTGTGGTCATCGGCTGATCACACACCGATGATCCATTCGGGAACCAACCGCCCTGCCCGTCCGTACTGATACATAGCGGACGAGCAGGGCGGCGTCGTGCGTGCCGTGCCCGTCATGACCAGGACCGAAGGGACCGGGAAGCGATGGGACCGATGGACCAGCAGCCGCCGGGAGGCGGTGACCAGTCCGCCGCCGCGGACGGCTCGCTCAGCTGCTACCGCCACCCCGGTCGCGAGGCGAACATCCGCTGCACCCGCTGCGAGCGCCCGATCTGCCCCGAGTGCATGATCGACGCCTCGGTCGGCTTCCAGTGCCCGGACTGCGTACGCCAGGGTTCCGGCACGGGTGCGCGTACGGGGTCGGGTTCGGGGCACGGACCGGCCGCCGGAAGGCCGCGCACCGTCGCGGGAGGCGCCATCACGGCCGATCCCCGTCTCATCACCAAGATCCTGCTCGCCGTCAATGTCGCCGTGTACCTCGCGGTGCTGGCGAGGGGCACCGCGCTGGTGGACGAGCTGATGCTGTTCGGCCGGGCCCCGACCCACTACGGCGGTCCGCTCGAAGGTGTCGCGGCGGGCCAGTGGTACCGACTGGTGACATCGATGTTCCTGCACCAGGAGGTCTGGCACATCGCGTTCAACATGCTGGGGCTGTGGTGGCTCGGCGGGCCGCTGGAAGCGGCGCTCGGCCGCGCCCGCTACCTCACGCTGTACATGGTCTCCGGCCTGGCCGGCAGCGCTCTCACCTACTGGCTCTCCGCGCCCGAGCAGGGTTCGCTCGGAGCCTCCGGGGCGATCTTCGGACTGCTGGGCGCCACCGCCGTGCTCATGCGCCGGCTCAACTACGACATGCGCCCGGTCTTCGCACTGCTCGCGGTGAACCTGGTCATCACCTTCAACCCCTGGGGCGGGATCGCCTGGCAGGCGCATGTCGGCGGTCTGGTCGCGGGCACGCTGATGGCGATCGGCATGGTGCACGCACCCCGTGAGCGGCGTGCGCTGGTGCAGTACGGCACCTGCGCCCTGGTGCTGGCGGCCGTGATCCTCATCGTCATCGCAAGAACGGCCGCGCTCACCTGAGCGCTCATCGTCCCCGGGGTGCTTGTCCACAGCCGTGGTTGTCCACAGCGGGTACCGGATCTTGTGCATTCTGTGGGAACAGCTGTGCCCCTTGTCGCTGAGCTGGGTTTTTCCAGCAGGGACAAGGGGCGTGCCGCTCCCCGATGGGGGAGACTGCAGTCACATCGGCGTCAACAGTCGGCAAGTTATCCACAGATCGTCTGACCTTTTCCCCCGCCTGTGGATAACGCTGTGGGTAACTCGGGGCAAGGGTTGCGGGACAGGGCCCTGCTGTGCAGCGGGCAGAGTTCCGCTGTGCGGCTACGAGCGCTGCGGTGCTGCCTTCGCCGCGGGTGCCCGTTCTGCTGCGGGGGCTACTTCCACTGCGTGGAGACGCCGAAGCCGCCGGCGATGAAGCCGAAGCCGACGACGATGTTCCAGTTCCCCAGGTCCTTGATCGGCAGATCGCCGTCGGTCACGTAGAAGACGACGATCCAGGCCAGACCGATCAGGAAGAGCGCCAGCATCACGGGCGCCACCCAGCTGCGGCTGGTCAGCTTTATGTTGGTTGCCTGCTTCGCCGGAGGGGGCGTGAAGTCGGCCTTCTTGCGGATACGTGACTTCGGCACGAGGAACTCTCCTGTCGATGCGCTGCGTGACCGCGCAGGGAACTTTGGCTGGCGCCGGGGCGGAGCCCGAGGGGAATGCTGCCTCCCTCAGGCGTCCGTTAGCGTAGTGCTTCCCTGGCTTCGAAGGAGATAAGGGTACGTTGAGCAATTCTGCCGACTCCCCCCAAGGGCCGGTCCGGCGTACCTTCCGGAACCCGGCCCGCATGCTCACCGCTGCCGTCTTCGCCCTCGCCGGACTGATCTTCGTCACCAGCGCCAACACGGCCAAGGGCACCAACATCCGCACCGATTCCTCGCTGCTGAAGCTTTCCGATCTCATCCAGCAGCGCAGCAACAAGAACGCCCAGCTGGACGAGGCCACCGCGGCCGTGCGCGACGACATCGACGCCCTCGTCGGGCGGGACGACGGCAGCACCAAGGCGGAGGAAGCCCGGCTCAAGGAGCTGGAGCGGGCCGCGGGCACCACGAAGCTCACCGGCCGCTCGGTGTCCGTCACCCTCAACGACGCCCCGCCCAACGCCACCGCCAACCCCGGCTACCCCGACCCGCAACCCAATGACCTGGTCATCCACCAGCAGGACCTCCAGGCCGTCGTCAACGCCCTCTGGCAGGGCGGCGCCCGGGGCATCCAGGTCATGGACCAGCGGCTGATCTCCACCAGCGCGGTGCGCTGCGTCGGCAACACCCTGATCCTCCAGGGCCGGGTCTACTCCCCGCCGTACAAGATCACCGCGGTCGGTGACCCGGGCAAGCTCAAGCAGGCGCTCAACGACTCCCCGGCGATCAGCAACTACCTGCTGTACGTGAAGGCGTACGGGCTCGGCTGGAAAGTCGACGAGCACGAGGCGGTGACTCTTCCCGGCTACTCGGGCACAGTGGACCTCCACTATGCGGAGCCCGTGGAGTAGCGAGCGGCTGTGGGGAGGCCGGCCAGTTGTCGGTGCGACTGATCGTCAGGACGTTCAGCGAACTCTGCATCACCGTCGGAGCCCTGATCGTGCTCTTTGTGGTGTACGTGCTGTTCTGGACCGGGGTGAAGGCAGCCGACGCGACCGAGGGGCAGATCGACGCCCTGCACAGCCGGTGGGCGCAGGGGCCGGTTTCCGCGCCCGCGCCACAGCCATCCCCGGCGCCGGGGACGTCCAGGACGCCGAAGGAGTCTCCCGCCCCCGCCGCGTACCGGGACGGCAAGCCGTTCGCGATGATGTACATACCCCGTTTCGGCAAGGGCTGGGAGTGGCCCGTCCTGGAGAACACCGCGGTCAGAACCTTGCAGAAGGGCCTCGGTCATTACTCGGGGACCGCCCGCCTCGGCGCGACGGGCAATTTCGCGGTGGCCGGACACCGCCGTACGTACGGGGACCCGTTCAAGGACTTCCCGGAACTGCGTCCGGGCGACGCGGTGGTGCTGACCGACGGGACGACGTGGTTCACGTACCGCGTCGACAAGCCGCCCTACCGGACCGTGCCGAGCGACATCGGGGTCATCGACCCGGTTCCCCGCAAGTCCGGCTTCGACGGGCCCGGCCGCTATCTGACGCTGACCACCTGCGAACCCGAGTGGGGCAGCAGCCACCGGCTGATCGCCTGGGCCCATCTCGATGCCACCCGGCCCGTGTCCGAAGGCGAGCCGGCAGCTTTCCACAGCTGACCCACGCTCCGGCCCCGGCCCTTTAGTCTGGTCTCGTACCGAATGGAGGGGACAACATGTACGGCTGGATCTGGCGGCATCTGCCGGGCAACGCATGGGTGCGTGCGCTCATCTCGCTCGTGTTGGTACTGGCCGTTGTCTACGCGCTTTTCCAGTACGTCTTCCCCTGGGCGGAGCCGCTGCTTCCGTTCGGTGACGTGACGGTCGACGGCTCGACCGGGACGGAGGGCGGCCAGTGAGTGCCCGCATCCTCGTCGTGGACAACTACGACAGCTTTGTCTTCAACCTCGTCCAGTACCTCTACCAGCTCGGCGCCGAATGCGAAGTGCTGCGCAACGACGAGGTGACCACGGCACACGCCCAGGACGGCTTCGACGGCGTCCTGCTGTCGCCCGGTCCCGGCACCCCGGAGCAGGCGGGCGTCTGCGTCGAGATGGTGCGCCACTGCGCGGCTACGGGCGTCCCGGTCTTCGGGGTCTGCCTGGGGATGCAGTCGATGGCGGTGGCGTACGGCGGCGTGGTGGACCGCGCCCCGGAGCTGCTGCACGGCAAGACCTCGCAGGTGAGCCATGAGGGCGTGGGGGTCTTCGCCGGCCTGCCGTCCCCCTTCACCGCGACCCGCTACCACTCGCTCGCCGCCGAACCGGACACTGTCCCGGCGGAGTTGGAGGTGACGGCGCGGACGGCCGACGGGATCATCATGGGGCTGCGCCACCGTGACCTGCCGGTGGAGGGCGTGCAGTTCCATCCGGAGTCGGTGCTGACCGAGCACGGGCACCTGATGCTGGCCAACTGGCTGGCGCAGTGCGGCGACACGGGAGCCGTCGCGAGGTCGGCGGGGCTCGCGCCGGTGGTGGGCAAGGCCGTCGCGTGACCGAGCTCCGCCCCGAGCACGACGCCGATCAGGACGGCCCGTACGAGCAAGGTGTGTACGGGGCCGCAGGCGCGTTCGAGGCGGCGGTCGACCGGCTGGCGGATCCGTTGAACGATCCGCTGCCGCACTCCTCACCGTGGTTCAGGGCGAGCAGTGGCCCGGACGGGTCGGCCGAGGCACCGGCGGCGGGGCGGGGACAGCACCGCGCCCCGGACCTGCCGGCACAGCCGCAACCCGGGGCGGACCGGTCACAGGCGGCACACGGGGCGCAGGGGCACCAGGGCGCTCCGCAGGAGTGGTACGACCCCGAGGGGTTCGAACGGGACTGGTACGGGCAGCAGACGGCCGTACCGGCGCCCGCACCGACACCGGCACCCATACCTGCACCCGTGCCGACGCCCATGCCGGGGCCTGTTCCGGAGCAACCCGCTTCGGAACAGTTGACGCAGCCTCTCGCCGTTCCCTTCCCGGTCCATGACGAGACGATCGGCCTACGGACGGCCGACACCCGCCGCCCGGCCGGCCACGCGGCGCCGCCCCGGCGGCCGGGACCGGGTTCCGATCCCGCGAGCGACGCGGAGAGCTTCGAGAACCCCGCGTCGGGCCTCGCGTCGGGCCTCGTGCCAGACTCCGCGACAGATCTTGCGACAGACCTTGCGTCGGGCCCTTCTTCGGTCCCTGCCGGGGACTTCGACGCCTCCGCTGCGGAGCCGCGCACCGGGGGCCGCGCCGAGCGCCGCCGCGCCGCCGCCGCCAAAGGGCGGGGCCGCCGCCGTGCCGATCAGCGGCCGGAGGCCGCGGCGACGGCCGCCACGCAGTCCGACAAGCCGATGTCGCGCGTGGAGGCCCGGCGTGCGGCACGTGCGGCCAAGGACAGCCCGGCCGTGGTGGCCAGCCGCGTCACCGGCGAGCTGTTCATCACGCTCGGCGTGCTGATGCTGCTGTTCGTCACCTATCAGCTGTGGTGGACGAATGTGCGCGCCGACCTGTACGCGGGCAAGGAGACACACAAGATCCAGGACGACTGGGCGAAGGGCGACCGCAACCCCGGCGTGTTCGAACCGGGGCAGGGGTTCGCCATCATCCACATCCCCAAGCTGGATGTCGTCGCTCCGATCGCCGAGGGCATCAGCAAGGAGAAGGTCCTCGACCGGGGCATGGTCGGCCATTACAGCGAGGGCACGCTCCGCACCGCGATGCCCTCGGCCAAGCGGGGCAACTTCTCCCTCGCCGGTCACCGCAACACGCACGGCGAGCCGTTCCGCTACATCAACCGGCTGAACCCCGGCGACCTGATCGTGGTCGAGACGCAGGACGCGTACTACACGTACGAGACGGCCAGGACGCTGCCGCAGACGTCGCCGTCCAACATCTCGGTGATCGATCCGGTGCCGCGCGGTTCCGGGTTCGACGGGCCGGGCCGGTACATCACTCTGACGACCTGTACGCCGGAATTCACGAGTACGTACCGTTTGATCGTCTGGGGCAAGATGGTCGACGAACGACCGCGCAGCGAGGGGAAGCCCGACGCGCTCGTGGGCTGAATCATCATCACGACAGGGACGGGTGCGGTGACAGCGAGGACCGAGCACGAAGAGCGAACCGGTGAGTCCGCGCCCCCACCCCGGCGCGGGGGCCGCCATCCCGTCGCGACCGCGGTCAGCGTCTTCGGCGAACTCCTGATCACCGCGGGCCTGGTGCTCGGACTCTTCGTCGCCTACTCGCTCTGGTGGACGAACGTGCTCGCCGACCGCGAGGCCACCAAGCAGGGCCACACCGTCCGCGACCGCTGGGCGGGCGGACCGGGCGCGCTGGACACGAAGGACGGCATCGGCTTCCTGCACGTCCCGTCGATGAAGAACGGCGAGGTGCTGGTCAAGAAGGGCACCGACACCGAGAACCTCAACAACGGCATCGCGGGCTACTACACGGATCCGGTGAAGTCGGCTCTCCCGTGGGACGAGAAGGGCAACTTCACCCTGGCCGCCCACCGCGACGGGCACGGTGCCAAGTTCCACAACATCGACAAGGTGAAGACCGGGGACGCGGTCGTCTTCGAGACCAGGGACACCTGGTACGTCTACAAGGTCTTCAAGGAGCTTCCCGAGACGTCGAAGTACAACGTCGACGTGTTGCAGGCGGTGCCGAAGGGCTCGGGAGCGAAGAAGCCCGGCCGCTACATCACGCTGACGACCTGCACGCCGGTCTACACGTCGAAGTACCGCTACATCGTCTGGGGCGAGCTGGTGCGTACGGAGAAGGTGGACAAGGACCGTACGAAGCCGGCGGAGCTGCGCCGCTGACCGGATGCCGCGCTGACCGGATGCCCCGCCGCGCGGGCGTGTCCGACGACCACGACGAAGGGCCCCGGCCGCCTCATGGCGGGACCGGGGCCCTTCGTCGTGGTGTGTCCGGGTCAGTCCTGTCTGCCGGACGGGCCGCCGAAGATGTTGCCGTCTCCGCCGCCCGGCATGGTCTGGACGTTGACCATGCTGTTCTTGTCGACCTGCTGGCCGGCGTTGGGCTGGAAGGTGAAGACCTTCGCCTTGTCGTCGTTCGGCCCCTGTACCTGGCCGAGCTGCAGACCCGCCGCGGCGAGCAGGGCCTTCGCCTCCCCGAGGGTCTTGCCCTGGAGATCGGGAACCGCGGTCTTCTCAGGCTGCTGCGGGCCCTTGGAGACCGTCAGCACGATCTGGGCGCTCAGCGGCTGCGCCGAGTCGGGCTGCGGCGTCTGGCTGATCACCTGGTTCGCCGGCTTCTCCGAATCGACGTCGGTCCTGGAGATGTTGGTGAAACCAAGGCCGTTGAGCTGGGCCACGGCGGCGTTGTAGTCCCGGTCGGCGACGTTCGGCACCTTCTGGGTGGCCTGCTTGGCGACCGTGATCGTGACTTCGGAGTTCTTCTCGGCCTTCGAGTTGCCCTCGGGATCCTGCTTGATGACCGTACCGGCGGTCTTCTCGGACTCGACCGCGGTGACGTTCACCGTGAAGCCCTTGGCTTCGAGGTCCTTGCGGGCCGTCGCCTCGGTCTTCTCCACGACGTCCGGGACATCGACCTTGCGTGCCCCGGTGGAGACGACGACCGTGATGGTGTCGTTCTTCGCCATCTGGTTGTCGGGGGTCGGGGTCTGGCTGCAGATCTTGCCCTTGGGCTGTTCCTCGCACGGTTCGCGCGAGCCGATCTTCAGGACGATCTCAGCGTTCGCCGCGAGTTTCTCCGCTTCCTTCACCGTCGAGCCGACCATGTTCGGGGCATCGAACTTGTCGCCGCCGCTGTTGCGGTCGCTGAACACCGCCTGGCCGATCAGGATCGCGCCGATCAGCACCAGGACACCCGCGACGATCAGCAGGATCGTCGAGGTGTTGCTCTTCTTCTGGCGGCGGCGGTCCGGGCGGTCGTCGTAGCCGTAGCCGCCGTCGTCCGGATTGACCGGGGGCAGCATGGACGTGGGCGCGCCGTTCTGGTCCGCGGCGCGCAGCGCGGTGGTCGGCTGGTCGTTGCCGTATCCGCCGTAACCGGCCACCCCCATTGCCGCGGTGGCGGCGACCGGCTGGCCGTCGAGGCACGCCTCGATGTCGGCGCGCATCTCGTCGGCCGACTGATAGCGGTAGTCGGGGTCCTTGACCAGGGCCTTCAACACGATCGCGTCCATCTCGGGCGTGATCTCGGGGTCGAAGTTGCTGGGCTTCTGCGGCTCTTCCCGTACGTGCTGGTAGGCGACCGCGACCGGTGAGTCGCCGATGAAGGGCGGCCGTACCGTCAGCAGCTCGTAGAGCAGGCAGCCGGTCGAGTAGAGGTCGGAGCGCGCGTCGACCTGCTCGCCCTTGGCCTGCTCCGGGGAGAGGTACTGGGCGGTGCCGATGACGGCGGCGGTCTGGGTCATCGTCATTCCGGAGTCGCCCATGGCGCGGGCGATGCCGAAGTCCATGACCTTGACCTGGCCGGTGCGCGTCAGCATGACGTTCGCCGGCTTGATGTCGCGGTGGACGATGCCGGCGCGGTGCGAGTACTCCAGCGCCTGGAGGATGCCGACGGTCATTTCGAGGGTGCGCTCGGGCAGCAGCTTGCGGCCGGAGTGCAGGAGCTCTCTGAGTGTCGACCCGTCGACGTACTCCATCACGATGTACGGGATGGAGACCCCGTCGACGTAGTCCTCGCCGGTGTCGTAGACAGCGACGATCGCCGGATGGTTGAGCGAGGCGGCGGACTGGGCCTCACGGCGGAACCGGGCCTGGAAGGACGGATCGCGGGCCAGATCGGCCCGGAGCGTCTTCACGGCTACGGTGCGGCCGAGCCGGGTGTCGTGTGCGAGGTAGACCTCGGCCATGCCACCACGGCCGAGCACCGAGCCCAGCTCGTACCGGCCGCCGAGGCGACGCGGCTCTTCCATAACAGTTCCAGCCCTCTCCGTCAGTCCCGACCGCACCGGTGTGTGGTCCGGCGGTGTGCTGCTCGCGCATACGCTACCGGCCGCGCACTACCTGATCGGCCCGGAGTCCGGACCTGATACCTGACCGGTATCCCGCTGCGCAGGTAGGGCACCCGATGTGATGGGCATCACTTCTTGCTGTCGATGACCGCCTTCATCACGTCCCGTGCGATCGGGGCGGCCAGGCCGCCACCGGAGATGTCGTCGCGGTTGGCCTGGCTGTCCTCGACGACCACGGCGACGGCGACCGGGGAGCCGCTGTCGGTCTTGGCGTACGAGATGAACCAGGCGTACGGGTTCTCGCTGTTGTTCAGGCCGTGCTGGGCGGTACCGGTCTTGCCGCCGACAGTGACGCCATCGATGAGGGCGTTGGTTCCCGTGCCGTTCTTGACGACGGTCTCCATCATCTGCTGGAGCTTCTGAGCGTTCTCCCCCGAGAGGGGCTGGCTGAACTGCTCCTTCTCGTGGGTGTAGATCGTGTCCAGGTTGGGGGCCTGGCGCTCGGCGACCATGTACGGCTGCATCAGCTTGCCGTCGTTGGCCACGGCCGCGGCGACCATCGCCATCTGGAGCGGGGTCGCGCGGTTGGACGCCTGGCCGATGCCGGCCATGGCGTTCTGCGGACGGTTGTCCTTGGGGTAGACGCTGGCGTCGGCGCGAACCGGGGTGAAGATCTCCTTGTTGAAGCCGAATTTGCCGGCCTCGTCGATCATCTTCTGGTTGCCGAGGTCGTCGCTGATCTTGCCGAAGACGGTGTTGCAGGACCACCGCAGCGCTTCCCGGAGCGTGGCGTTCTCGCAGGGGATGTTGCCCTCGTTCGCCAGGTTGCCGGTGGTCAGCGGGAGCCGCCAGGGCAGCGGGGACTTGGTGGGCTCGTCGATGTCGGTGTACAGCCCGTTCTCCAGGGCTGCGGCGGCGGTGACGACCTTGAAGGTCGAGCCGGGCGGGTAGGTCTCGCGCAATGCCCGGTTGAGCATCGGCTTGTCCTTGTCCTTCAGGAGCTGCTGCCGGGCCTTGCTGTCCTTGTCGGAGTTGCCCGCGAAGACCGACGGGTCGTACGACGGGGTGCTCACCAGGGCCAGGATGGCGCCGGTCTGCGGGTCGAGCGCGGCCACGGCGCCCTTCTTGCTGCCGAGCCCCTTGAACGCGGCCTTCTGCGCGGCGCCGTTCAGGGTGGTGACGACGTTGCCGCCCTGCTGCTTGTCGTTGGTGAACATCGACAGGGTGCGGTCGAAGAAGAGCTGGTCGTCGTTGCCCGTGAGGATGCCGTCCTCCAGGCTCTCCAGCTGCGAGGCGTCGAAGGCCTGCGAGGAGTACCCGGTGACCGGCGCCCACATGGGGCCGTTCTTCCAGACCCGCTTGTACTTGAAGTCGCTGCCCTTGGTCTCGACGGACCCGGTGACGGGGTTGCCGTCGACGATGATGTTGCCGCGCTCGTGGGCGTAGCGCTCGATGCGGACGCGACGGTTCTCGTCGCGGCTGTTCAGTTCGTCGGCGCGGACGTACTGGAGGTAGTTGGTCCGTACGAGCAGGGCGAGGATGAGGATGCCGCAGAAGATCGCGATCCGGCGCAGGGGCTTGTTCACGGTCGGACCACCTGGGTCATCTCGGCGTCGGGGGACGGCGCGGGCGCAGGTGCGGGGCGCCGGGCGGTGTCGCTGATCCGGATGAGGATGGCGATCAGTGCCCAGTTGGCCAGCACGGACGAACCGCCGTACGCGAGGAACGGCATGGTCATACCGCTGAGCGGGATGAGCCCCATGACACCGCCGGCGACCACGAAGATCTGGATCGCGAAGGCTCCGGACAGCCCGATGGCGAGCAGCTTGCCGAAGGGGTCACGGGCGGCGAGCGCGGTGCGGATGCCCCGCTCGACGATCAGGCCGTAGATCAGCAGGACAGCCATCATTCCGGCCAGGCCCAGCTCCTCGGCGACGGTGGAGAGGATGAAGTCGGCGTTGGCGGCGAACATGATCAGGTCCGAGTGGCCCTGGCCCAGTCCGGTGCCGAGCGTGCCACCGGAGCCGAAGGCCATCAGCGACTGGGCGATCTGGTCGCTCTGCGCCATCGTCGCCTTGGAGAACGGGTCGAGCCAGGCGTTCACACGCTGCTGCACGTGCGGTTCGAAGGAGGCCACACCCACCGCGCCTGCCGCGGACATCAGCAGACCGAAGACGATCCAGCTGGTCCGCTCGGTGGCGACGTACAGCATCACGACGAAGAGGCCGAAGAACAGCAGCGAGGTGCCGAGGTCGGTCTCGAAGACCAGGATCAGGATCGACAGGGCCCAGATGGTGATGATCGGTCCGAGGTCACGCCCGCGCGGCAGGTACATCCCCATGAACCGGCGGCTGGCCAGCGCCAGTGCGTCACGCTTCACCATGAGATAGCCGGAGAAGAACACCGCGATCAGGATCTTGGCGAACTCTCCCGGCTGGATCGTGAACGGGCCGAGGCTGATCCAGATCTTCGCGCCGTTCACCGCCGGGAAGAACATCGGCAGGATCAGCAGGACCAGCGCCACGGCCATCGAGATGTAGGTGTAGCGCTGGAGGATGCGGTGGTCCTTGAGGATCACCAGCACGGCGACGAAGAAGGCGACACCGATCGCCGAGTACAGCAGCTGTTTGGGGGCGTCGGGACTGTATTCCCCGTACGCGAGCTCCGCGCGCTGGATCAGTCGCTGTGACTGGTCCAGCCGCCAGATCAGAACCAGCCCCAGGCCGTTGAGCAGGGTGGCGAGCGGGAGCAGCAGCGGGTCCGCGTACGGCGCGAACTTGCGCACCACGAGGTGGGCGACGCCGCCGAGCAGGATGAGTCCCCCGCCGTATCCGAACATGCCGGACGGGAGCTTGCCGTCGATGGCGAGCCCGACATTGGCGTAGGCGAATATCGAGATGACGATGGCGAAGCCCATCATCATCAGCTCGGTGTTGCGACGGCTCGGTGCGTCGATCGCGCCGATCGTGGTCGTGTTGGTGACAACGCTCATGGTGCTGAAGGCCCCCTACGGCTTACTGCTTACCGCACTGCGGGACCAGCTTTTTCTCTTCCTCCGAGAGGCTGGGACCAGGAGTGGGAGTTTGGGTCGGCTTGGTCTTGGCGGCATCGGACGTCTTGGCGCCACTGGATGTCTTGGCGGCGTCCGTACCCGGTGCCTGGGCCTCGTCGGCGCTGGCCTTCTCGGCGGCACGTCGTTCGGCGTTCTTCTTGCAGGCGGAGGCCTGGACGGAGAGTTCCTCGATCTTCGCGCGGGCGGCGTCGAGGTCGCCCTCGGGGATGGTCGCCTCGACCTTCTTGCGCTGGTAGACCGGGAGGTACTTGAGTTCGATCTCGGGGTGGTCCTTCTCGACCTTCGAGAGCGAGACCCAGGCCAGGTCCTGGTTGATGCCGCGGAACAGCGTGACGTGTTCGTTCTTCGCGCCGATGTAGAACTGGTTCTGGGTCCAGCGGTAGCCGCCGTAGAGGCCGCCGCCGACGACGGCGAGCGCCAGCACGGTGTACAGGGACCTCTTCAGCCACTTGCGGCCGCCGCCGGGCTTCACGAAGTCGTCGTCGGTGTACGCGTCGAAGGAGCCGTCGGGCATCCCGCCGTAGCCGCCGACGGCGTCGCCGCTTCCGGGCGGGCCGAAGCCGCCCGCGGGCGGCGGTACGGGGCGGCCGAGGCCGGCCGCCCGTCCGGCGGGGGTCTGCATGGCGGCCGTGCTCTCGGCGTCGCTCATCTGCGCCGCCTGGTTCTCGGCGACCGCGCCGACGATGACCGGGGTGTCGTTGAACTGTGCGGCCAGGGTGTCGTTGCTGTCGACGTCGAGGACGTCGGCGACGATGCAGGTGATGTTGTCGGGGCCGCCGCCGCGCAGAGCGAGCTGGATCAGCTCCTGGATGGTCTCCTGCGGGCCCTGGTAGCTGGCGAGCGTCTCTTCCATCGTCTGGTGCGAGACGACGCCGGACAGGCCGTCGGAACAGATCAGGTAGCGGTCGCCTACCCGGACCTCACGGATGGAGAGATCGGGTTCGACGTGGTCGCCACTGCCCAGCGCCCGCATCAGCAGGGCGCGCTGAGGGTGGGTGGTCGCCTCTTCCTCGGTGATCCGGCCCTCGTCGACGAGCCGCTGAACCCAGGTGTGGTCCTGGGTGATCTGGGTGAGCACGCCGTCGCGCAGCAGGTACGCGCGGGAGTCGCCGACGTGGACGAGGCCGAGGCGCTGGCCGGTCCAGAGCAGGGCGGTGAGCGTGGTGCCCATGCCCTCCAGCTGGGGGTCCTCCTCGACCATCATGCGCAGTTGGTCGTTGGCCCGCTGGACCGCGGTACCGAGCGAGGTGAGGATGTCCGAGCCCGGGACGTCGTCGTCGAGCTGGACGAGCGTGGAGATCACCTCGGAGCTGGCGACCTCGCCGGCAGCCTGGCCACCCATGCCGTCGGCGATGGCGAGAAGGCGTGGTCCGGCGTAGCCGGAGTCCTCGTTGCCCTCCCGGATCATGCCCTTGTGCGATCCGGCGGCGAAGCGCAGGGAAAGACTCATGCGCACCTCGCCCGTCGGCTCGGGGTACAGCCGGTCTCGAGCCACACTGCCCACCCTCCGGTCGGGAGCCGGGCGGGGTCCGTTGCCCGGACTGCCGCGGCTCGCTCGCTCCGCTCGCTCATTGTCGTATTACTTCCGCAGCTCGATGACGGTCTTGCCGATCCGGATCGGCGCGCCCAGCGGAACGGGTGTCGGGGTGGTGAGTCGGGTCCGGTCGAGATACGTGCCGTTGGTGGACCCGAGATCCTCGACGATCCACTGGCCGTCACGGTCGGGGTAGATCCTGGCATGCCTGCTGGACGCGTAGTCGTCGTCCAGCACGATCGTTGAATCGTGCGCCCGGCCCAGGGTGATGGTCTGCCCCTGGAGCGCCACCGTGGTGCCGGTGAGGCTGCCCTCGGAGACGACCAGCTTTGTGGGTGCCCCCCGGCGCTGGCGGCCCGGCTGCTGGCGTTGCTGCGGCGGCGCCGCAGCGTTCTGGCGTGCCTGTGGAGGCCGTGCGTCGTTCGCAGTGCGGCGTGAGCCGCGCTGCGTGACGCGCGTTCCGAACAGGTCACTGCGAATGACCTGGACGGCCACGATCACGAACAGCCACAGAACAGCCAGGAAACCTAGCCGCATGACCGTCAGGGTCAGCTCTGACATTGCCCCCGCTTCACCCTTCGGCTTGCCGGTAAACGATGGTGGTGCTGCCCACGACGATCCGCGAGCCGTCGCGGAGCGTAGCGCGGGTGGTGTGCTGCCCGTCTACCACGATGCCGTTGGTAGATCCGAGATCCTGGATCGTCGAGGGCGTTCCGGTCCGGATCTCACAGTGCCGGCGCGATACGCCGGGGTCGTCGATCCGCACGTCGGCGTCGGTGCTGCGTCCCAGCACCAGCGTCGGGCGGGAGATCTGATGGCGGGTGCCGTTGATCTCGATCCAGCGTCGCACCTGCGCGTTCGGCAGGGGGCTGGGCCCGGCCGGCGGGTGCCGGTCGGTGCTGGGGGCGCCGGCCCGGCCGGCGCCCGGCGGCGGGGCCGCGGGCATGGGCGGGGCGGAGCTGGGCGGGTATCCGTAGCCGCCGGTGGGCTGCGCGGACCGGCCCGGACCCGGGTAGGGAGGCTGGCCCTGCGGTCCCTGGCGGCCGTGGGGGTCCTGCTGTGACGAACTCGACGCCAGGGTGCGGCTGCGTACCCGGTAGAGCCCGGTGTCGAGGTCGTCGGCCTTCTCCAGATGGACCTTGATGGGGCCCATGAAGGTGTACCGCTGCTGCTTGGCGTAGTCGCGGACCAGCCCGGAGAGTTCGTCGCCCAGCTGGCCGGAGTACGGGCTGAGCCGCTCGTAGTCAGGGGTGCTGAGCTCGACGATGAAGTCGTTGGGGACGACGGTCCGCTCGCGGTTCCAGATCGTCGCGTTGTTGTCGCACTCGCGTTGGAGGGCTCCCGCGATCTCGACCGGCTGGACCTCGGACTTGAAGACCTTGGCGAAGGTGCCGTTGACCAGACCTTCGAGACGCTGCTCGAAACGCTTCATGACTCCCATGGGGCACCTCCTCCGTCGTAGTCGTCCCTGTACTGCTTACTGATCGTATCCACGCGTCGGGAAATCGGCTGGTTCCCCTTGTCTGCCCTGTGGATGAGTGTCACCTCTCACACGGATCGTAGAGGCGGCCTCCTCACAGTGTCCCGCACCCGGGGTGCACAAAGGAGGAGTGGGGGCGGCTGCTCGGCGTTCCTGGTTCCCTCCAGTCGACCGGTGAAACAACGGATGTGAATCCACCCTGTCCAGCGTGCTAATCTTCCGGATGTCGCCAGGCGATCGCACCAAACGGTGAGAGAGTCTGGAAACACCACTCTTGCGCGAGTGGCGGAACGGCAGACGCGCTGGCTTCAGGTGCCAGTGTCCTTAGGGACGTGGGGGTTCAAATCCCCCCTCGCGCACAAGAGAGAAGCCCCACAGGCCAACGGTCTGTGGGGCTTCTTCGTTCCCGGGATTCGGTTCGGGGTTTGGTTCGAGTCCGGTCCGGATCTGACTCGGGGTCCGGTCCGGTCCGGATCTGGCTCGGGGTCTGGTTCGGGTTTCATCGGGCTCCGGTTCGAGGGCGGGCGCGCGTTTTTTTGCCGTTCGTTTCCGTCTCGCATTCTGGTTTCACGTGAAACGTCTGGTTTGAGGCACTCTGCGGTCCGATCGGGCTGACGGGTCAGACTCGCGGTGTCTGCGGTGTCTGCAGCGTCTGCGGGGTGGGTGCGGGGGCGTTGCTGACCGAGTTGTAGCGCAGCAGGTACTCCGCAAATCGGGCGAGATCTTCCTCCGTCCAGTCCGCGAGGCGCTCCTGGTAGGCCGTGCGGCGGCTGGCCTGGGTGGAGGCGAGGGCCTGGGTTCCGGCCGCGGTGGGGTGCAGCACCTGGATTCGGTGGTCGTCGCGGTCCGGGTGGCGCTCGACCAGTCCCAGTTTTTCCAGGGTGGCGATCTGTCGGCTGACCGTCGATTTGTCCAGCATGTAGTGCGCGGCCAGATCTGTCGCACGGCAGCCGTGCCGGTCTTCGATGTGCGCCAGCAGCGTGTACGAGACCAGGGGGAGCTCCGGGTGGAGGCGGGCCGCTGCGGCTCGCGCGCGGCGCGCGAAGGCGGTCAGTTCCCGCTGGATGACGTCCAGCGACTCCTCGCGTTCTTCGGGGGTGCCTGGCACTGTTCCGCCTTCCGTCTCGTCGTTTCCGGATTTCAGTTGTATAGTACAACGAGTTAGGAGTTGTAAAAGCCAACCATTGGAGTGTTCCGCATGTCCTCAGGCCCGAGTGCCGCCACCGGCTCGACCGCCGCAGCTCTCCGCCATGTGCTGGGCCATTTCGTCACACCGCTGCTGATGTGCATCGGTATGGGGCTTGCCTATCTCGGGGCCTTCCACGCCCCGGAGCCGCACGATCTCCGGGTGGATGTGGTCGGTTCCGGGCCGAGCGCGCAGGTGCTCGCGCAGACGCTGCAGGACAAGAGCGACGGGGCGCTGAGCGTGCGTACGGTTCCTGACCGTGCCGCGGCGGTGGACCACCTGAAGACGCAGGCGAGTTACGGCGCCTACCTGCCGGGGAAGCACCCCGAGCTGCTCGTGGCGAGTGCGTCCTCGGACACCAGCGCCACGGTGGTCGAGAAGGTGTTCACCGAGGTGGCCGCCGGACAGGGGGACCCGCTGAAGGTGACGGACACGGCACCGACCGCGGACGGCGATCCGACCGGCCAGGGCATCTTCTTCCTGTTGGTCGCGGTGAGCATCGGTTCGTACGCATCGGTCGCCGTCATCGGCGGTGCGGGCGCCGTGCTGGCGCTGCGGATCAGGGCCGCGCTGGCTGTTGCCGCGTCGCTGGTGGTGAGCGTGATCGGCGTGGTGTTCGCGGGGCCGCTGTTCGGCCTCGTGGACCACGGGCTCGGTGGTCTGTGGGCGATGGCCTGGCTGTACTCCGCGGGCATCCTGCTGATCGGCGTCGGACTGCACACCTTCCTCAAGCGCTGGACGACGCTCGGTCTGATGGTGCTGTTCGTGATGCTCAACTTCACCAGCTCCGGCGGTATCTTCCGGCCCGAACTCCAGCCCGGCTTCTTCGCCTCGCTGCACTCCTTCTGGAACGGTGCGGGCTTCGTCGAGGGCGTACGCAGCCATGTGTACTTCGGCGGGCACGCGCTCGGCGGGCATGTGCTGGTGCTCGCGCTCTGGTTCGTGGTGGGCCTGGCGCTGATGGGTCTGGCGGGCCTGGCCGAGTCGAAGCGGCGGAAGGCCGCGGTGGAGGCGGCAGCGGCCGGCACCGGAGCTGGTGCCGGTGCCATCGCCGGCTCCGTCGAGGCGGGTGGCGCGCACGGGCCCAAGCACGCCGCCGGGACCCGGACCGAGGCGGGCGACGCGGAGGAGATCGAGGAAGAGATGGAAGAGACCGTCGGCGTCTGACCAGGACGGATCGTTGTCCACAGGCCGCAAGGCGGGTTTTCCACAGGGGCAGACGGCTTTCGGTCGACGGCGGTACCTTCGTCGCAGTTGATCTGCTGATCTGCGACAGGGCGTCGGGCCACAAGCGCAGGGCGAGAGCGGGGGAGGCTGCGCGCCATGGATGACATCGAAGCGACAGTGCCGGTTCAGCGGGCTGCGACAGGTGATCCGCGGATTCCGGTCGTGCCCGGATTCGCGCGACGGGCGTCCGCGTCGGGCGGGGGCGCGGCCCAGTCGCCGAGGGCGGCGGGCAAGGCGCTGCGGGAGCGGGTGCCGAGGGCCTCCCACTCGCTCCTGGACCTTCCGGCCGGGCGGCCCGACGCGGTGCGGGCGGTCGAGGAGTCGAGCCGGGGCAGAGTGCCCGCGCTCGCTCCGATACGGGTGGGGCGGATGGCGGCCACCCCCTTTGCCTTTCTGCGCGGTTCGGCCGGGTTGATGGCTCATGACCTGGTGGGCACACCGGTCAGCGGGGTGGGCGCCCAGCTCTGCGGCGATGCGCACGCGGCCAATTTCGGGCTGTACGGCGATGCGAGGGGCAGCCTGGTCATCGATCTCAACGACTTCGACGAGACCGTGTACGGCCCGTGGGAGTGGGACCTCAAGCGTCTGGCCACCTCGCTGGTGCTCGCGGGGCGCGAGGCCGGGGCGGACGAGGACACCTGCCGGCAGGGCGCGCACGACACGGTGGGGGCGTATCGGCGGACGATGCGGCTGCTGGCCAAGTTGCCCGCGCTCGACGCCTGGAACGCCATCGCGGACGAGGAGCTGGTCTCGCACACGGACGCGCGGGATCTTCTCGGAACCCTGGAGCGGGTCTCGGAGAAGGCCCGTAACAACACCAGCGCCCGGTTCGCGGCCAAGTCCACCGAGGATTCCGGGGACGGCGGACGCCGCTTCGTCGATGCGCCGCCGGTGCTGCGGCGGGTGCCGGACGAGGAGGCCGCGGCGGTCGCGGCGGGGCTCGGTGACTACCTGGGCACGCTCTCGGAGGACCGGGTTCCGCTTCTGGCCCGGTACGCGATCCATGACGTGGCGTTCCGGGTGGTCGGGACCGGGAGCGTCGGCACCCGGTCGTACGTGGTGCTCCTGCTCGATCACCGCGGCGAGCCCCTGGTGCTGCAGGTGAAGGAGGCGCGGCCCTCCGTGCTGGCGCCGTACCTGCCGGCGGTCGGCTTCGACGTGCCGGAGGTGGCGCACGAGGGGCACAGGGTGGTGCTCGGGCAGAAGCGGATGCAGGTCGTCAGCGACATCCTGCTGGGCTGGGCGACGGTGGACGGGCGCGCGTTCCAGGTGCGGCAGTTCAGGAACCGCAAGGGCAGCGTGGATCCGGCGGCGCTGGCGGCCGATCAGGTCGACGACTACGGCCGGATGACCGGTGCGCTGTTGGCGCGGGCCCATGCGCACAGCGCGGATCCGCGGCTGATCGCGGGCTACTGCGGCAAGAACGAGGAACTGGACGAGGCGGTGGCGGCGTTCGCGGTGACCTACGCGGACCGTACGGAGGCGGACCACGCGGAGTTGGTGCGGGCCGTCGGGTCGGGGCGGATAGCCGCCGAACTGGGCGTCTGAGGGGCTTCGGGCCGACCGCGCGTCCTCTGGAGGTGAGCGGTGGCCATACGCTGGACGGGTGACCCACGAAGCCGCCGGGGTGCCGACCACCCGGAACGACGATGACCGGCAGGACAACGACCGGCAGGACAACGACCGGCAGGACAACGACCGGCAGGACAACGACCGGCAGGACAACGACCGGCGGCGCGAGCAGCATGCCCGGAACGAGCCACTTGAGCCGCAGGGCCGGGGCGAGCCGGTTGAGCAGCACGGCCGGTCGGCCGGCGCCGGTCCGGAGACCGGTGCCGACGGCGGTTCCGGCGCCGCTGCGGGAAGCGCCGGTGTCGACGGTGGCGGGACGGATGGTCGTGCCGAGGGGGAGCGGCCCGAGGCCCGGCTCGCGAGGGCGGTCCGGGTGGCCGAGCAGGCGCTGATCGAGTTCGAGATCGCGGTGGAGACCTTCCGGGTCGAGGTCGAGAACTTCTCCCGGCTGCATCATCAGAAGCTCGGGCCCATGTACACCCGCCTCGACGAGCTCGATGCGCAGATCGCGGAGGCCCGGGCCGCCAGGACGGGCGACCCGGAGGACATCCGCAAGGCGCAGGAGGCACGGGCGGTCGTCATGCCGATGCCGGGTGTCGACGAGCTGTTCCATGACTGGATCGACTCCGACGGGCTGTCCCCCGAGGCCGCGGCGATGCTGACCGAGCAGCCGGTCCGGCCGCCCAAGCGGGTCCGGCCGACGGAGGAGGCGCGCAAGCTCTACCGCGACCTGGCACGCCAGGCCCACCCGGACCTGGCGCAGGACGAGACGGAGCGGGCCCGCCGGGACGAGTTCATCGCCCGCGTGAACGCCGCATACGGGCGAGGGGACGAGGAACTCCTGAGGGAGCTGGCGCAGGAATGGGCGGCAGGTCCGGTGGCCCCGGAGGCGGAGCTCAGCGAGAGCGAGGAGCTCTACGCCCGGCTGAACTGGCTGACTCAGCGCAAGGAGCTCCTGACGGTGCTCGCCCAGGAGCTTGAGGAGGGGGCGATCGGGTCCATGCTGCGGATGGCGCCGGACGATCCGGACCGGCTGCTCGACGAGATCGCCGAGCAGCTGCTGGGCGAGGTCGCGCAGCGCGAGGCGGAACTGGCGGGCTTGGTGCAGTAGCGTTCCAGGTGACTCTGGCGCGTATGTACGAGAGAAGGCATGACCCATGAATTTCGCCCCGCTGCCCTCGGTGGACGTCGCGGCGGTTCCGTCGGACGGCTTCGTGCTGGACGTCCGGGAGGACAACGAGTGGGCGGCCGGGCATGTCGAGGGCGCCCTGCACATCCCCATGAGTGACTTCGTGGCCCGCTTCGGGGAGCTGACCGAGGCCGCCGAGGACGGTCGGCGCGTGCACGTCATGTGCCGGGTCGGTGGCCGGTCGGCCCAGGTCACCCAGTACCTGGTGCAGCAGGGCATCGACGCCGTGAACGTCGACGGCGGGATGCTCGCCTGGGACGGCGCCGGACGTCCGATGGTCACGGACAGCGGCACCCCGGCCTTCGTGCTCTGAGCCGGGGCGGCGTTCCGGGCCGGAGCGTGGTTCCGGGCCCGGAGCCGTTCCGGGCCGGGGCCGTTCTGAGCCGGAGATTTTGGGCCGGAGAGTTTTTGGGCCGGGGAGCCTCGGGTGGAACGGCTCCCCCGGCCGGGGTGGCTCGGTTGTCGGTTGTCGGTTGTCGGCTGCCGGCTGTCGGCGGGATGTCGGTCGGCCTGATCGCCGTTCGGTCGGTGTCAGCCGAGGAGGTGCGCGGCCAGCAGGCTGCCCAGCGCCTCCTCGTGTGCCGCCGCCGGGCCGAGGGACAGCTCGATCTGCTTGGCCCAGGCGTGAAAGCGGTGCAGCGGGTAGTCCGTGTCCGCACCGAAACCGCCGTGCAGATGCTGCGCCGTCTGCACGACGCGGCGTACGCCGTCAGACGCCCAGATTTTCGCCACGGCGATGTCGCCCTCGGCGGGAAGCGCCCCGTTAGCCCCGGTGGAGATCCGCCAGGCCGCCTGCCAGAGCGTCACTTCCATGGCCCGCAGGTCGATGTACCGGTCCGCAGCCTGTACGGCGACGGACTGGAACGTCGCCACCGGGAAGCCGAACTGCTCGCGCTTTCCGGTGTATTGGCTCGTCATGGCGAGCACGGCCTCACCCAGGCCCAGCGCCATCGCGCACGTTCCGGTGGTCAGGAGGGCGCGCAGCCACTCCCAGGCCCCGGCGCCGTCGATCAGCGCGCGGTCGTCGATCCGTACCGACTCCAGCTGGACCTCGGCGAACCGTTCACCGTTGGTGGAGACCTGCTCGGCCAGGGTGACACCGTCCTGGGCGGGCTGGATCAGGGCGACGACCGCCCGGCCCTCGTCCGTGCGGGCCGGGATCGCGATCCAGTCCGCTGCCTGCGCCCACGGTACCGCCGACTGCATCCCGTCGAGCACCCAGCCGACTTTCGCCTTCCGGCGGGCCTTCACGGCGAGTTCGGCCGGATCGTGCCCGGAGCGGCCGTTGGCCCCGGCGGTGAGGACCAGTTCGCCCCGGCCGACCCGAGGCAGCAACTCGCCGGCCAGCCCCGGGTCCCCGTACCGCTGGAGCGTCATTGCGACCGCGCAGGTTTCCAGCAGCGGCACTCTCGCGAGCACCTTGGCGGACTCGCGCAACACCAGGCAGAGCGCGACGAGATCGAGCCCGGCCCCGCCGTGCTCCGGCAGAAGCGTCAGGCTCAGCAGGTCGCTCGACGCGAGCCCGGCCCACAGCGGGCGGTCGATGTCCTCGGCCACCGCGCCCGGCACGAGAGCGGGGCTGGGAACCCCGTCCGGTGCGACTCCCGAGAAGACCGCTCGCGCTGCCTCCGCGGCCGCCTGCTGTTCCTCGGTGAAGGTGAAGTCCACTGTCCTGGCCTCCCGTTGACCGATGACCACCCGAATCTGACGGGTCGTCAAGATAGAACAGGTTCTACGAGAAGGGAACAGGAGGAGCGACGACGGGGTTGCTCGGGGTCGCTCAGCGGTCGAAGTCGAGCTCCACCTCCGGTGTGACCGGATGCGACTGGCAAGCCAGCACATAGCCCGCACCCGTCTCCTCGGGCTCCAGCGCGAAGTTGCGGTCCATCCGCACCTCGCCCGAGACCAGGAATGCCCGGCAGGTCCCGCACACCCCGCCCTTGCAGGCGTACGGTGCGTCGGCACGGCTGCGCAGCACCGTTTCCAGCAGCGACTCGCCCTCTTCCACGGGCCAGGTGCCGGAGCGGCCGTCCAGGGTCGCGGTGAGACGGCTGTGAGCGGGCGACTCGATCCGGGGGCGGGCGGCTGCGCTCGGGCCCTCGTCCACATGGAAGATCTCCTGGTGGATGCGGGTCCGGTCGACGCCCAGGCCGCGCAGTGCCCGGTCCGCGGCCAGGACCAGCCCGAACGGCCCGCAGAGGTACCAGCCATCCACCTCGGCCATCGGGAGCAGTGCGGGCAGCAGCTCGGTGAGACGGTCCTGGTCCAGCCGGCCGGAGGGAAGGCCGGCCTGCTGCTCCTCCCGGGAGAGCACCGTGACCAGCTGGAACCGGTCCGGGTAGCGGTCCTTGAGGTCGGCGACCTCGTCCAGGAACATCGTCGAGAGTGCTGTCCGGTCACTGCGGATCAGGCAGAAATGTGCGTCGGGCTCCCGTGCCAGCAGCGTGGCCGCGATCGACAGCACCGGTGTGATTCCGCTGCCCCCGACGATCGCCGCGAAGTGTCCGGCGCGGGGCGCCAGCACGAAGCGGCCCATCGGGGACATTGCCTCGACCACGTCACCGACGGCGAGTTCCTTCAGGGCGTACGTGGAGAACGCACCACCGTCGACGAGCCGGATGCCCACCCGCAGCACGGGGTCGTGCGGCGCCTCGACGGCCGGGGAGCAGATCGAGTACGAGCGGCGGATCTCCTCGCCGTCGACCGTGTACCGCACGTTGAGATGCTGGCCGGGCTTGTGGCGGAAGGTCTCGCGCAACTCGGGCGGCACGGCGAGGGTGACGGCCACCGAATCGTCCGTGAGCCGTTCGATGGCGCGGACCCGGAGCGGATGGAACATCTACAACTCCTTGAAGTGGTCGAACGGTTCGCGGCACGTCACGCAACGGCGCAGCGCCTTGCACGCGGTCGAGGAGAACCGGCTCAGCAGCTCCGTATCGGTCGAGCCGCAGTGCGGGCAGCGCACCGACAGCGTGAGCGGGACCGGGCCGCCCGCGGGGGCCGTGGCATCGTGCGGGCGCGGGGGCGCTATGCCGAACTCCGCCAGCTTGCGTCGCCCTTCCGCACTGATGTCGTCCGTGGACCAGGCCGGGGAGAGCACGGTGACCACGGAGACCTCCGGTATGCCGTGGTCGTGCAGAACCCGCTCGATGTCCGCGGACATGGCCTCGATCGCGGGGCAGCCCGTGTAGGTCGGGGTGAGACGCACGGTGACCTTGCCGGGGGCGAGGACGTCCACGCCCCGGAGCACCCCCAGCTCGTCCAGGGTGAGCACGGGCAGCTCGGGGTCGGGCACGGAGCCTGCGAGGCGGTGCAGCTCCTCCTCCAGACGTGTCTCGGTCACCATGACGCCCCCGGGTGGCTGCGATGCAGGTGCTGCATCTCGGCGATCATGCGGCCGAAGGGTTCCGTGTGGATGCCCTGGCGCCCCGCGCCCGCCGTCCACGCCCCGGACTGCGGACCGGCCGGCAGCGTCAGAGTGGCCTGGTCCAGCACCGCGGAGACGGACTCCAGCCAGCCGCCGCGCAGCGACTGCCAGTCGATCTCCACGCCT
This sequence comes from Streptomyces sp. NPDC001890, assembly GCF_042891445.1. Taxonomy (NCBI): domain Bacteria; kingdom Bacillati; phylum Actinomycetota; class Actinomycetes; order Kitasatosporales; family Streptomycetaceae; genus Streptomyces; species Streptomyces sp. NPDC001890. The sequence continues at coordinate 251,112 of NZ_JBIATE010000003.1, forward strand.
TCGACGGGCTCGAACAACTCGCCGGTGAACCGCCAGAGGGTATCCACCGCGCGCTGCATCCGGTCATGGCTCTCGTCCGTGCCGTCGCCGAGCCGCAGCGTCCAGTGCTCCGCGTGGTCCTGGTGGTACGCGACCTCCTTGACGGCCTTCGCCGCCAGACCGGCGAAGGCGCTCCCACCCGATGCCAGCTGCTCGTACAGCAGCCGTTGGTAGGTGGAGAAGTAGAGCTGACGGGCGATGGTGTGCGCGAAGTCGCCGTTCGGCTGCTCGACCAGCTGGACGTTGCGGAAGGCGCGCTCCTCGCGCAGGTACGCCAGCTCGTCCTCGTCGCCGGCCATGGTGAGGAGCACCCGGGCCTGGCCCAGCAGGTCCAGGGCGATGTTGGCCAGGGCCACTTCTTCTTCCAGTACGGGCGCATGGCCCGCCCACTCCCCCAGCCGGTGCGAGAGCACCAGCGCGTCGTCGCCCAGGGCGAGGGCCGCGGTCACAGGTGCTTCACCCCTTCCGGGATCTCGTAGAACGTCGGATGCCGGTACGGCTTGTCAGCGGCCGGCTCGAAGAAGGAGTCCTTCTCGTCCGGGGACGAGGCCGTGACCTGTGCGGACGGGACCACCCAGATCGAGACGCCCTCGGAGCGGCGGGTGTACAGATCGCGCGCGTTGCGCAGGGCCATCTCCGCGTCCGGTGCGTGCAGGCTGCCCGCGTGGGTGTGGGAAAGGCCGCGGCGGGAACGCACGAACACCTCCCACAGTGGCCATTCGGTCGAGCTGCTCATGCTGTCGCCTCCCCGTTCCTCGCTGCCGTGTACGTCGCCGTGTGCGTCGCCGTGTGCGTCGCTGTGTGTGTCGCGACGTGTGTCGCTGTGTGCTTCTCGGCGTAGGCAACCGCCGCGTCCCGGACCCAGGCGCCCTCCTCGTGCGCCCGGCGGCGCTGGGTGAGGCGCTGCTCGTTGCACGGGCCGTTGCCCTTGAGGACCTCCTGGAACTCCTTCCAGTCGATCGCCCCGAAGTCGTGCTGTCCGCGCTCCTCGTTCCACCGGAGGTCCGGGTCCGGGAGGGTGAGCCCCAGCGCCTCGGCCTGCGGGACACAGATGTCCACGAAGCGCTGCCGCAGCTCGTCGTTGGAGTGGCGCTTGATCTTCCAGGCCATCGACTGCGCCGAGTGGGCCGAGGCGTCGTCCGGTGGGCCGAACATCATCAGGGACGGCCACCACCAGCGGTTCACCGCGTCCTGCGCCATCTCGTGCTGGGCCGGGGTGCCGCCGCTGAGGGTGAGCAGCAGCTCGTACCCCTGGCGCTGGTGGAAGGACTCCTCCTTGCAGATACGGACCATCGCCCTGGCGTACGGGCCGTAGGAGCAGCGGCACAGAGGCACCTGGTTGGTGATCGCGGCGCCGTCCACGAGCCAGCCGATCGCGCCGACGTCCGCCCAGGTCAGCGTCGGGTAGTTGAAGATCGATGAATACCTCTGGCGGCCGGCGTGGAGCTTGTCGAGCAGCTCCTCGCGGCCGGTGCCGAGGGTCTCCGCCGCGCTGTACAGATAGAGGCCGTGGCCTGCCTCGTCCTGCACCTTGGCCATGAGGATCGCCTTGCGACGCAGCGAGGGCGCGCGCGAGATCCAGTTGGCCTCCGGCTGCATGCCGATGATTTCGGAGTGGGCATGCTGGGCCATTTGCCTGACCAGCGAGGCACGGTACGCATCGGGCATCCAGTCGCGTGGCTCGATGCGCTCGTCCGCCGCCACCGCGGCGTCGAATGCCGCCCCCAGGGCCTCGTCCGCCCCTTCGGGCCTGTCCGCTCCCGCCTGCGCTGTCTGGTCCGCAGTCACTGCCGCCATCCCGGACTCCCTACCGACCGATCGTTCGGTTCAATGTCTTCAATGGTGAGTCGGTGGCCCGTAGGGTGTCAACCCTGTGGATAACTGACCGGGGATCGACGGGGATCGGGGCGGGATGGATTCGTACGACGACAGGGGCTCCGAGAGCGGGAACTGGGGCGCCGAGGGTGGGAACGGGAGGGCCGAGCCGGGGCCGGATCAGCGGGAGGACGAGCCTTCCGATGCTGGCCGCGCCCTTGAACCAGCTCCTCGTGAGGGGATGGCCGCGCTCTCTCTTCCGTACCAGATCGTTGCCGCGATAGCACTGTCGGTCATCGGCCTGGTCGCCTGTGGACAACTGGTCATGGTGTTTCTGCACGTCGCACCCTCCAACACCCTGACCAAGCAGCACGGCGAAGCGGTCGACGAGTGGGTCTATCCCGAGTTCGAGCAGAACTGGAAGCTTTTCGCCCCGAATCCGCTCCAGCAGAACATCGCCGTTCACGTACGAGCCGAAATAGCCGGCCCCGACGGGCGCCGCACCACACCCTGGATGAGCCTTTCCGGCGAGGACGGCAAGGCGATACGCGGCAATCTGCTCCCCAGCCATGTCCAGCAGAACGAACTCCGCCGCGGCTGGGACTTCTACCTCAGCTCCCACGACAACCAGAACCGTGCCAACGGCCTTCGCGGTCAGCTCTCCGAGCGCTACATCCGCCGCATCGTGATGCTGCGCCTCGGCGAACACGACTACGGCGGCACCGTCGAGCGCATCCAGGTCCGTTCCGAGGTGCGGTCCGTCGCAGCGCCCGCGTGGAGCGAGGAGAAGATCAGCACGCGGCCGTCCTACCGGGTACTGCCCTGGTGGACGGTAACGCCCGAGGATCTTCCCAAGGGCGCCGAGGGGGCGGACAAGTGAGTACGGTCATCGCCGACCGCAAGGTCGATCACAAGCTCGCCCGTGGCATCCAGCGCATCACCTCCACGGCCCTCGGCCAATATCAGAGTGCCGTCATCCGGATCGGTTTCTCGGCCACCTATCTGTTCTTCCTGCTGCGCGAGCTGCCGCACCGTCACGAGATGTACGGCCCCGACGCCCCCTGGCGCTGGGACATGGCGCAGCAGCTCATATCCAACAACCAGTCGTTCACCGTGCTCATGTGGTCGGACAGCACCGTCTGGTTCGAGGTCGTGTACGCGGTCGCGCTGATCTCCGCGGCGCTGCTGATGGTCGGCTGGCACACCCGGGCCACTTCGGTCCTCTTCATGGCCGGGGTGCTCTCCCTGCAGAACCGCAGCATCTTCATGGGCGACGGCGGCGACAACGTCATCCACCTCATGGCGATCTATCTGGTGCTCACGCGCTGCGGGCGGGTCTGGTCGCTGGACGCCCGGCGGGCGGCGCGGCAGGCGCGCGCGGAAGCGGAGGGGGCGCGGAGCCCGGTGCTCGGCAATGTGGCCGGTCCGGTGCTCTGGGTGGTGCTCGGCCTCGTGCTGATCGTGGCCAGTGTGACGGACGGGCTCGGCGGCACCTGGTGGCTGCCGACTCTGCTCTGGTTCCTGTGGGTCGGTGAAGGCGCCTGGTGGGCCGCGAACCGTTACGCACCGCGAAGCCAGTCGCGCACGCTGCTCGACGTCTTCGCCAATCTCGCCCACAACGCGACCCTCGTCGTGATCATGGCCGAGGTCTGTCTGATCTACGCCACCGCGGGGTGGTACAAGATCCAGGGCTCGCGGTGGCAGGACGGCACGGCGCTGTACTACCCGCTCAAGCTCGACTACTTCACGCCCTGGCCCGGCCTGTCCGACATCCTCGCCTCCAACAGTGTGATGGTGATGGTGCTCACCTACGGCACGGTCATCGTCCAGGTCGCGTTTCCCTTCACCCTCTTCAACCGGCGGGTCAAGAACGTCCTGCTCGTCGCCATGATGCTGGAGCACGCCGGCATCGCCCTGCTGCTCGGGCTGCCCTTCTTCTCCATGGCGATGATCGCCGCCGACTCCGTCTTCCTGCCGACCGTCTTCCTGGTCTGGCTCGGCGGCCGGGTGTCGCTCGCCCGCGAGCGGCTGTTCCCGGTCAGGGCCGAGGTGCCCCGTCAGCGGCGTGGCGACGACGACGAGGAGGCCCCGCAGCACAGCGGCGACGGGGGCCATACGCTCGTCGGGTGAGTAGTGAGAGCGGCAGTACCGGCAGCGCAGGCACCAGCGGCGGGAAATCGTCGACCGAGGAGGCCGCCGGGCCCGATGCGTCCGTCGTGTCCGCGGCCCCGGCGCAGCCCGGTGCGTCCGCGGAACCGATGCAGTACGACGACGGGTTCGGGACGGAGATCGGCGTCGGACCGCACCCGCTGCCCTGGCCCGTGGACGAGCGGTACGACCCCGAGCTGCTCGCCCACGGCGACCGGCGCAATGTGGGCGACGGCTACCGGTACTGGACCCGGGAGGCGATCGTCGCCGATCTGGACCTGCGGCGGCACGACTTCCACGTCGCGGTCGAGAACTGGGGCCATGACTTCAATATCGGTTCGGTGGTGCGCACCGCGAACGCCTTTCTCGCCAAGGAGATCCATATCGTGGGGCGGCGGCGCTGGAACCGGCGCGGTGCGATGGTCACCGACCGGTACCAGCATGTGCGGCACCACCCCGACACGGAGTCGCTGACCGCGTGGGCGCGGGCCGAGGGCCTGCCGATCATCGGGATCGACAACCTGCCGGGGGCGGTGCCGCTGGAGCGGACCGAGTTGCCCCGGCGCTGCGTACTGCTCTTCGGGCAGGAAGGGCCCGGACTCACCGAGGAGGCCCGTGAGCACGCGGCGATGGTGTGCTCCATCGCGCAGTTCGGGTCGACGCGGTCGATCAACGCGGGGGCCGCGGCCGCCATCGCCATGCATGCCTGGGTGCAGCGTTACGCGGAGATCCCGGAGCCGGGACAGCACAGCTAGGGCCGTGGGCCTGAGGGGCCGGGAGCCTGGGAGCCCGGGGCCGGTCCGCCGGATCGCGGTCGGTCCGGGCCTCGCGCTCCGGGCCTCCGGCCCCTGCTCCCCGGGGCCGGAAGGGCTGAGGGGGAGCAGGGGCGGCGGAGGGTGTGGTCAGGCCTGGCGGCGGACCTCCACCATGCGGAAGCGGTTGGAGACGAAGGCTCCGTCGCACAGCGCCGCGTTCGCTGCGGGGTTGCCGCCCGAGCCGTGGAAGTCGGAGAAGGCCGCGGTCTGGTTGACGTACACCCCGCCGGTCAGGTTCAGCGACAGCTGGGCCGACTCGTCCAGGCAGACATCTTCCACCGCCCGCTCCACCTCCGGTGAGGTGGTGTACGCGCCGACCGTCATCGCGCCCTTGTCGCGGACCGTGCGGCGGAGCAGCTCCACGGCGTCGGCCGTCGAGTCGACCGCCACCGCGAAGGCGACCGGGCCGAAGCACTCCGACAGGTAGTGCTGCTCGTCGTCCGGCTTGGTGGCGTCCAGCTTGACGACGACGGGGGTGCGGACCACTGCGTCGGGGAAATCCGGGTTGGCCACCTCGCGGGAGGGCAGGGCGACTTCGCCGAGATCCGCGGCCGCCTCCAGGCGGGCCTTCACATCGGGGTTGACCAGGGCGCCGAGCAGGGCGTTCGCCCGGGCGTCGTCGCCCAGCAGGCCGGTGACCGCGGCGGCGATGTCGGCGACCAATTCGTCGTACGTTTTGTCGCCGGCGTCGGTGGTGATGCCGTCCCGGGGGATCAGCAGGTTCTGCGGGGTCGTGCACATCTGGCCGCTGTAGAGGGAGAGCGAGAACGCCAGGTTGGACAGCATGCCGCGGTAGTCGTCCGTGGAGTCGAGGACGATCGTGTTGACCCCGGCCTTCTCCGTGTACACCTGGGCCTGGCGGGCGTTGGTCTCCAGCCAGTCGCCGAAGGCGGTCGACCCGGTGTAGTCGATGATCTTGATCTCGGGGCGGAGAGCCAGGGTCTTCGCGATGCCTTCGCCCGGCCTTTCGGCGGCCAGGGCGACCAGGTCGGGATCGAAACCCGCCTCGGCGAGCACCTCGCGGGCCAGCTGCACCGTGAGCGCGAGCGGCAGCACGGCGCGGGGGTGCGGCTTGACCAGGACGGGATTGCCGGTGGCCAGGGAGGCGAAGAGGCCGGGATAGCCGTTCCACGTGGGGAAGGTGTTGCAGCCGATCAGCAGCGAGATGCCGCGCGGTGCCGCGGTGAACGACTTCTGCAGCTGGAGCGGGTCGCGCTTACCCTGCGGCTTGGACCAGTCGGCGCTCGCGGGGGTGCGGATCTGCTCCTCGTACGCGTACGCCACGGCTTCCAGGCCGCGGTCCTGGGCGTGCGGGCCGCCCGCCTGGAACGCCATCATGAAGGCCTGGCCACTGGTGTGCATCACGGCGTGGGCGAACTCGTGGGTCCTGGCGCTGATCCGGGCGAGGATCTCCAGACAGACCAGGGCCCTGGTCTCGGGACCGGCCGCACGCCAGGCGGGCATGGCGGCACGCATCGCCGGAAGCAGGACGTCCAGGTCGGCGTGCGGGTATTCGACGCCGAGCTCCGGACCGTACGGAGAGGTCTCTTTGCCCGTCCAGCCGTCGGTGCCGGGCTGGCCGAGGTCGAGCCGGGTGTTCAGCACGGCGTCGAAGGCGGCCTTGCCCTCGGCGGCGCTCAGGCTGCCGGGGGCGCCGCCCTCGCCGTATGCCTTCGGATGCTCGGGATGCGGGGACCAGTAGGCGCGCGTACGGATCGCGTCGAGGGCCTGGTCGAGCGTGGGGCGGTGCTTCTCGGAGAGCAGGTGCGGGGAGAGCTCGGCGGCCATGACGGACCAACTCCTCATCGAGCTGGGCAGGGACGGGCGGACAGAGTTAGAGTAACCGAACGATCGGTCGGGACAAGGGGGCCCGCCAAACCTGTGGACAACTCGTAGGGGAGGATCGCGGACATGACCACGGCCAAGCGGGACACGTACACCCCGGAGACTCTGCTCACCGTTGCCGTCCGTGTCTTCAACGAGCGCGGCTACGACGGCACGTCCATGGAGCACCTCTCCAAGGCGGCAGGCATCTCCAAGTCCTCCATCTACCACCACGTCGCGGGCAAGGAGGAACTCCTGCGCCGCGCGGTCAGCCGTGCGCTGGACGGGCTCTTCGGAATTCTCGACGAGCCGGGAGCGACGCAGGGGCGTGCGATCGAGCGGGTCGAATACGTCACCCGCCGCACCGTCGATGTGCTGATAGCCGAACTGCCCTACGTCACGCTGCTGCTGCGGGTGCGGGGCAACACGAAGACGGAGCGCTGGGCCATGGAGCGGCGGCGCGAGTTCGACCAGCGGGTGACCGATCTGCTCAGGGCCGCGGTCGCGGAGGGTGACCTCCGCTCCGACGTGGACATACGACTGGTGACCCGGCTGCTCTTCGGAATGGTCAACTCCCTGGTGGAGTGGTATCGGCCGCTGCCCGACGGCGGGGCCGACGGGGAGCGGCTGGCGGACACACTCGTCCGGGTGGCCTTCGAGGGGATGCGGTCCAGCCGTTGAGCCGTTGAGCCGTTGAGTCGTTGAGTCGTTGAGTCGTCGGGTTGTTGAGTGGTTGAACCGTTGACGGCTGCGGCGCGTCCGGCAGGTTCTCGGTCAGGTGAGCTCGGGGGGCCTGTCCGTGCCCGGGGTCAGGTCCGTCTCCTCGAACACCAGGAGCGTGCGGGTGGAGAGCACCTCCGGGATGGCCTGGATCTTTGTCAGGACCAGTTCGCGCAACGACCTGTTGTCCTGGGTGTGCACCAGCAGCAGGACATCGAAGTCGCCGCTGACCAGTGCGATATGAGTCGCCCCCGGCAGTGCCTGGAGCTCCTCGCGCACCGTGCGCCAGGAATTCTGGACGATCTTGAGAGTGATGTACGCGGAGGCGCCCTGCCCCGCCCGCTCGTGGTCCACACGTGCGGTGAAGCCGCGGATCACGCCGTCGTCGATGAGCCGGCTGATCCGGGCGTAGGCGTTGGCCCGGGACACGTGGACGCGATCGGCCACCGACCGTATCGAGGCGCGGCCGTCCGTCTGGAGCAGTCGCAGGATGCCGCGGTCGATGGCATCGAGCGGCCGCGCGGGCGGAACCTGACCGGCGCCCTCGCCCCCGTCGGCCATTTGTTCAGCTGACATGTGCCCCCGCCTCTCCGTCCTGGACGACCTGTCTCTATCCCAGGCTGTGGAGAACCGTTTGTCCACAGGCTGAAGGTGCCTGTAGCCAAAATGCGCTCGCGACCGAACAATCGGTAGGTGAGGCACCCCACATCCGTGCCTCGGACAGCGCTCGACATTTCGATGCATTTCGACACCCCCTCGGCATCGGACGATTCCCTGATGCCGACAGACGCCGCTCGAAAACCCTCGATGCCAGGAGGTGCTTGTCATGACGGTCCAAGAGCTGCCCGGCGCGGCTGCTTACCGGCCCACGCCGCCCCCGGCCTGGAAGCCGCTCACCGATCCCGCGCCGCTGCTCCCGGACCCCGAGCCGTATCGCGTGCTCGGTACGGATGCCGTGGCCGATGCCGACCCCGAACTGCTGCTGCGGCTCTACGCGGAGCTGGTCCGAGGCCGCAGGTACAACGCGCAGGCCACCGCCCTCACCAAGCAGGGCCGGCTCGCCGTCTACCCGTCGAGCACGGGGCAGGAGGCCTGCGAGATAGCGGCCGCGCTGGTGCTGGAGGAGCGGGACTGGCTCTTTCCCAGCTATCGGGACACCCTTGCGGCGGTGGCCCGCGGCCTGGACCCGGTCGAGGCCCTGACGCTGCTGCGCGGTGACCGGCACACCGGTTACGACCCGCGTGAGCACCGCATCGCACCGCTCTGCACCCCCCTCGCCACCCAGTTGCCGCATGCCGTCGGGCTGGCGCACGCGGCGCGCCTCAAGGGCGACGACGTGGTGGCGCTCGCCATGGTCGGTGACGGCGGGACCAGTGAGGGCGATTTCCACGAGGCGCTGAATTTCGCGGCCGTCTGGCGAGCCCCGGTCGTCTTCCTCGTGCAGAACAACGGCTTCGCGATTTCCGTACCGCTGGCGAAGCAGACCGCGGCCCCGTCCCTGGCACACAAGGCCGTGGGGTACGGGATGCCGGGCCGGCTGGTGGACGGGAACGACGCGGCCGCCGTGCACCAGGTCCTCGGTGAGGCGGTGGCGCGGGCCCGGAGCGGCGGCGGGCCGACGCTCGTCGAGGCGGTGACGTACCGCATGGACGCCCATACGAACGCCGACGACGCCACCCGTTACCGCGTCGACAGCGAGGTGGAGGCCTGGCGTGCGCACGACCCGATCCAGCTTCTGGAGCGGGAACTGACCGGGCGAGGACTGCTCGGTGACGAGGGGATCGAGGAGGCGCGCGCGGCCGCGGAGCGGATGGCGGCCGCTCTGCGCGAGCGGATGAACGCCGATCCGGTGCTGGACCCGATGGATCTGTTCGCCCATGTCTACGCGGAACAGACTGCACAACTGCGCGAGCAGGCGGCCCGGCTGCGCGTCGAGCTGGAAGCCGAGCACGGCCAGGACGACATGGAGGAAGGACGATGACCACCGCAGCGGCGACGGCCGGAGAGCGGACGGCGAAGGCCAAGCCCGCCACGATGGCGCAGGCACTCGGGCGGGCACTGCGTGACGCGATGGCCCAGGACCCGGCCGTGCACGTACTCGGTGAGGACGTCGGCACGCTCGGCGGGGTCTTCCGGATCACCGACGGTCTGGCGAAGGAGTTCGGCGACGACCGTTGCACGGACACCCCGCTGGCCGAGGCGGGCATCCTCGGGGCGGCCGTGGGCATGGCGATGTACGGGCTGCGGCCGGTGGTGGAGATGCAGTTCGACGCCTTCGCCTATCCGGCGTTCGAGCAGCTCATCAGCCATGTCGCGAAGATGCGGAACCGAACGGCCGGGGCCATGCCGCTGCCGATCACGGTCCGGGTGCCGTACGGCGGCGGGATCGGCGGGGTCGAGCACCACAGCGACTCCTCGGAGGCGTACTACATGGCGACGCCCGGCCTCCAGGTCGTCACGCCCGCCACGGTCGAGGACGCGTACGGGCTGCTGAGGGCTTCGATCGCCTCGGACGATCCGGTGGTGTTCCTGGAGCCGAAGCGGCTCTACTGGTCGAAGGCGGACTGGTCGCCGGAGGCGCCGGTGGCGGTCGAGCCGATCGGCCGGGCCGTGGTCCGCAGACCGGGCCGCAGCGCGACGCTGATCACGTACGGACCGTCGTTGCCCGTCTGCATGGAGGCGGCGGAAGCGGCCGTCGAGGAGGGCTGGGACCTGGAGGTCGTGGACCTGCGCTCGCTCGTGCCGTTCGACGACGAGACCGTCGCCGCCTCGGTCCGGCGTACGGGGCGTGCGGTGGTCGTCCACGAGTCCTCCGGGTTCGGCGGGCCGGGCGGTGAGATAGCGGCCCGGGTGACGGAGCGCTGCTTCCACCACCTGGAGGCGCCGGTGCTGCGGGTCGCCGGGTTCGACATTCCGTATCCGCCGCCGATGCAGGAGAAGCACCATCTTCCGGGTGTGGACCGGGTGCTGGACGCGGTCGCCCGCTTGCAGTGGGAGGCGGAGAGCTGATGCCCCAGGTACTCGAATTCAAGCTGCCGGACCTCGGCGAGGGGCTCACCGAGGCGGAGATCGTGCGCTGGCTGGTGGAGGTCGGCGATGTCGTCGCCATCGACCAGCCGGTCGTCGAGGTCGAGACGGCCAAGGCGATGGTGGAGGTGCCGTGCCCGTACGGGGGCGTGGTGACCGCGCGGTTCGGCGAGGAGGGCTCGGAACTGCCGGTCGGGGCGCCGCTGTTGACGGTGGCGGTCTCGGTGGGGGGAGCGGACGCGGAGGGAGCGGGTCCCGGGGCCGGGGCTGGTTCCGGGGCTGGGGTTGGGACCGGTTCCGGGGCCGGTTCGGGCTCTGCGGATGGTTCCGGGGCCGAGGTGGAGTCGTCGGGCAATGTGCTGGTCGGGTACGGGACGGGCGCACCGGTGGCGCGCCGTCGTCGGGTCCGTCCCGCTGCCGTGGCCGCGGCTGTTCCGGCGCGGGTGCCAGTGGCTCCGGTGCCGGCCCCCGATCCCGTCCTGGGGTCGGTGCCGGGGTCAGGGTCGGGGCCGGGCCTGGGGCCGGTAGCGGTTGTCTCCCCGTTGGTACGGAAGCTGGCACGGCAGAATGATCTTGATCTGCGGCAGCTGGTGGGGTCCGGTCCGGACGGGCTGATCCTGCGCGCCGACGTCGAATCCGCGATCAGGGCTCTGGCGGAGGGGACGGCGGTCTCCCGGCCGGCCTCGGTGCCGGCGCCGGAGGTGGAGGTGGTGGCGGAGCCGGTCTCCGGTGCGGAGTCGGTTTCCGGTGAGGTGGCGGGCCCGGCCGCACAGCGGGTTCCGTTGCGCGGTGTACGGGGCGCGGTCGCCGACAAGTTGTCGCGCAGCCGGCGGGAGATACCCGACGCCACGTGCTGGGTCGATGCCGACGCCACCGAGCTGATGGCGGCCCGAGCCGCGATGAACAGCGCCGCCGGTCCGGCTGCCGGACCCAAGGTGTCGGTGCTGGCACTGCTGGCGCGGATCTGCACCGCGGCGCTGGCCCGGTTCCCCGAGCTCAATTCCACGGTGGACCTGGAAGCACGGGAGATCGTGCGCCTGCCGGAGGTCCATCTCGGGTTCGCGGCTCAGACCGAGCGGGGGCTGGTCGTCCCCGTGGTGCGGGATGCGCAGGCCAGGAACGCCGAGTCGATCGGGGCCGAGATCGCCCGGCTGACCGAGGCGGCGCGGGCCGGGCGACTGACCCCGGCCGAGCTGACCGGCGGCACGTTCACGCTGAACAACTACGGGGTGTTCGGAGTCGACGGATCGACCCCGATCATCAACCACCCCGAGGCGGCGATGCTGGGCGTCGGCCGGATAGTGCCCAAGCCCTGGGTGCATCAGGGCGAGCTGGCCGTACGACAGGTGGTCCAGCTCTCGCTGACCTTCGACCACCGGGTCTGCGACGGCGGCACGGCGGGCGGCTTCCTGCGCTACGTGGCCGACTGCGTGGAACAACCGGCGGTGCTGCTGCGCACGTTGTAGGCGAGGACAGCCGCGGGCTTCCGTTTCCTCCCCCTCGCTCGGTCCGGCTGATCGGCTCGATTGCCGACCGGGCGGACCGGCGGAAGCCTGCGGCACGCATACTCGGATGCATGACCGCGTATGACGCCATCGTTCTTGCCGGAGGGGCCGCCAAGCGGCTCGGCGGCGCCGACAAGCCCGGGATCCGGGTCGGAGGCCGTGCGCTGCTCGACCGGGTGCTCGCGGCCTGCGCCGACGCGTCGACGACGGTGGTGGTGGGCGGGCGCCGGTCCACCGTGCGGCCGGTGGTCTGGACGCGCGAAGCGCCCTCGGGAGGAGGTCCGTTGGCCGCGCTCGACGCGGGGGTTCGGCGGACCACGGCGGAGCGGGTTCTGGTGCTCTCCGCCGACCTGCCGTTCCTCGCAGCGGGGACGGTCGGAGCGCTACTGGCCGCCGCCGGAGAAGGGCAGCGGGACGGGGCCCTGTGCACGGATGAGGAGGGGCGCGACCAGCCTCTCGTCGCCGTCTACCGCGCCGAGCCGCTGCGCCGTGAACTCGCGCTGCTCGCCACCGAGCACGGCAGTCTGTCCGGGCTCCCCCTGCGTCTGCTGACGCCTGAGCTCGACCTTGCCCGGGTGAAGGGCGATCCCCTCGCCTCCTTCGACTGCGACACCTGGGAGGACATCGCATCGGCTCGGGCCCGCATCAGAGAGCATGGGACCGTGCTGGACGAATGGATCACCGCAGTCAAGAACGAACTCGGCATCGAACTGGACGTCGACACCGACGTCCTGCTCGACCTCGCCCGTGACGCCGCCCACGGTGTCGCCCGGCCCGCGGCACCGCTGACGACCTTCCTGGTCGGGTACGCGGCGGCCATGGCGAGCAGCGAAGGCAGCGGCGACGGCGACGGCGCCACGGCGGTGGCCGAGGCCGCTCGGAAGGCTGCCGCGCTCGCCCTGCGCTGGGCGGACGAGAACGGGACGCAATGACCACCGGAAGCGGTGAGTCCGACCGGCCTTCGGCTGCGGACGTTCCGTCGGCGGCCGGCGGGCCTGTGGCGAGCAGTGGACTTGCGGCGCGGGCGGCCGAGGAGGAGGAGCGGGCCGTCGAGCAGGCCCTCGCCCTGGTCGGTAGCCGGTCGTCAGGTGAGCCCCGCCCAACGGGTCGGCGCCATGCCGTGGATCGGCCCGGCGCCGCGGATCGGCCACGGTCGACGAAAGCGGAAGCGGGACCGGGGCCGGGAGCGGGAACGGGAACGGGACCCGAACCCGGTTGCGCGGAGCTGCCACACCTCGCGGACGAAGCCGCGGCAGCGTCCCGTTCGGCGGGCCTGGACCCGAGCACCGACGCTGCCCCCGGGCAGTACGGGAACCGGCACGGCCGGAGGCACGGACACGGGCCCGCAGCCTCCTGGCGGGAGGCGCGTGCGCTGGCAGCTCGGTGCGGGCAGTCCGGGCGGGCCGGTGCGGTCCGCGTCGGCCGGCTTCCCCTTGGCCAGGCGCTCGGACACGTACTCGCCGAGCCGCTCGTCGCGCTCACCGATCTGCCGCCCTTCGACACCTCGGCCATGGACGGCTGGGTCGTCTCCGGACCGGGGCCCTGGAGCGTCCGCAAGGCCGCCGGGGCCGGGCCCGTCCCCAGCCCCGGGCCCAACCGGGATCTGGGCATCCTCGCCGGGCGGAGCACCCCCGCCACGCTCCCCGACGGGGACGCCGTACGGATCGCCACCGGCGCCCGCATCCCGGCGGATGCCAACGCCGTGATCCGCAGCGAGCACGCTCGTGTGGACGAGGCCGCGGGGCTGCTCCACGCGAAACATCAGGTGCTCCCGGGACAGGACATCAGGCCCCGTGGCCAGGAGTGCCGTGCAGGTGATCAGCTCATGCCCGCCGGAGCGCTGGTGACGCCCGCCGTTCTCGGCCTCGCCGCCGCTGCCGGGTACGACGCGCTCGTCGTGGTGCCCCGGCCCCGCGTCGACGTGCTCGTTCTCGGCGACGAACTGCTGACCGGCGGTCTGCCGCACGACGGGCTGATCCGTGACGCGCTCGGCCCGATGATCGGCCCCTGGCTGCGTGCGCTGGGTGCTGAGGTCTCGGCCCCGCAGCGGCTCGGCGACGACGCGGCCGCCCTGCGGCGCGCCCTCACCACGTCCGACGCCGATCTGGTCATCACCACTGGCGGTACGGCCGCGGGCCCCGTCGACCACGTCCACCCGGTCCTTGCCGAGATCGGGGCCGAGCTGCTGGTCGACGGGGTCGCGGTCCGTCCGGGCCACCCGATGCTGCTGGCCCGCCTCAAGAGGAGCGAGGAACTCAAGAGGAGCGAGGAACTCAAGAGGAGCGAGGGTCCGTATCTCGTCGGGTTGCCGGGCAATCCCCTGGCCGCCGTCTCCGGGCTCCTCACGCTCGCCGAGCCCCTCCTCCGCGGGCTGGCGGGACGGGAGCCGGAGGCGCCGTACCGGGTCGTCGTGCGTGACGAGGTGCAGGGGCACCCGCATGACACCCGCCTGGTGCCCGTCGTGCACCGAGCGGGCAGCATCATCGACGGGCGGTCGGGCGACGGGCGGTCGGGCGACGGGCGGTCGGTCGGTGGGCGGCCGGGCGGCGGGTACGACCGTGGCGGCGCGGGAACCGGGAGCGGTGCCGAGTACGTCGTACCGCTGCGCTACAACGGTCCGGCGATGCTTCGTGGGATCGCTGCCGCCGACGGGCTGGCCGTCGTACCGCCGGGCGGGGTACGGTCCGGCACCGAGGTGGAGATCCTCGATCTACCGTGGGCCTCGGCGATGCCGTGGACGGAAGGGTGTTTCACGTGAAACTTCCCGGCCACGATGCGATGGCCAGGCGCGCTGACGAGCATGCCGCACCCACACGGGTGCTGCTGCCGCGCAGGGTTGTCGACGGACCGGCGAGGCAGGTCGCCAAGCGGCTGATGATGGCGCTGCTGGTGCTTGCCGCAACAGTGTTGATCGTCTGGCTGGACCGCGACGGATACCACGATGCAGCTGACGACAAGGTCGATCTGCTGGACGCGGTGTACTACGCGACGGTCACCCTCTCCACCACCGGTTACGGCGACATCACCCCGTACGGGGACGGCGCCCGGCTCACCAATGTGGTGCTCGTGACGCCACTGCGGGTGCTCTTCCTGATCATCCTGGTCGGCACCACTCTTGAGGTCCTTACGGAGCGGACCCGGGAGGACTTTCGGCTGAAGCGTTGGAGAACCAACTTGCGTGATCACACCGTTGTCGTCGGCTTCGGGACGAAGGGCCGTTCGGCCATCCAGACCCTGTGTGCCACCGGCCTGAAGAAGGAACAGATCGTCGTCGTCGACCCGGCGACCAAGGTGATCGAGATCGCCAACGCCGAAGGGTTCGTCGGGGTGGTCGGCGACGCGACGCGCAGCGAGGTGCTGCTGCGGGCCGAGCTCCAGAAGGCGCGTCAGATCATCATCGCCACCCAGCGCGACGACACGGCGGTGCTGGTGGCGCTGACGGCCCGGCAGCTCAACCGTGGCGCGAAGATCGTCGCTGCGGTGCGCGAGGAGGAGAACGCCCCGTTGCTCCGGCAGTCCGGTGCCGACGCGGTGATCACCAGTGCCAGTGCGGCGGGCCGGCTGCTCGGCCTTTCCGTCCTCAGCCCCAGCGCGGGCACGGTGATGGAGGATCTGATCCAGCAGGGCAGCGGACTCGATCTCGTCGAACGACCGGTGATAAAGGCCGAGGTGGGCAAGAGCGTCCGGGAGACCGAGGACCTCGTGGTCAGCGTGTTGCGAGGGCATCGGCTGATGGGTTACGACGATCCGGCCGCCAGCCCCTTGCAGTTGACGGACCGTCTGATCACCATCGTGCGTGCCTCGAACGAGTCGCCGTCGGACGGCACCACGCCGACCGGACTGCCACGCCCACGCGACTGACCGGTCCCGCCCTCGTCTGCGTGCGGCGATCCTGCCTCCCCGTCTGCGTGCGGCGGCCCTGGCCCCCGTCTGCGGTCCTGCCCCCGCATGCGTGCGACGGTCCTGCCTCCGTCTGCGTACGGCCGGTCCCGCCCCCCCTGGGCGCGGCCGGTTTCGCTCCCGTTCGCGTATGACCGGGCCGGCCCCGTGCGGCGTCCTTCGTGGTCCTTCATCTGCGACGGAGTAGCCTCGCCGCCATGTATGCGATCACGATCCCTGAACCGGGCGGCCCCGAGGCACTTGTCTGGGCCGAGGTGCCCGATCCGGTTGCCGGCGAGGGAGAGGTCCTCGTCGATGTCGTGTCCAGCGCGGTCAATCGCGCCGATGTGTTGCAGCGGCAGGGGTTCTACAACCCGCCGCCCGGTGCGTCCCCGTACCCCGGCCTGGAGTGTTCGGGCCGGATCTCGGCGATCGGGCCGGGCGTGACGGGCTGGTCGGTCGGCGACGAGGTGTGCGCGCTGCTCTCGGGCGGCGGATACGCGGAGAAGGTCGCGGTGCCCGCCGGGCAGCTGCTGCCCGTGCCGGACGGCGTCGAACCGGCTCTGGCCGCGGCGCTGCCCGAGGTGACGGCCACGGTCTGGTCCAACGTCTTCATGGTGGCCCATCTGCGTCCCGGCGAGACCCTGTTGGTGCACGGCGGCTCCAGCGGCATCGGCACGATGGCGATCCAGCTCGCCAAGGCCGTGGGCGCGCGGGTCGCGGTCACCGCCGGGGGACCGGAGAAGCTGGCGCGCTGCGCGGAACTCGGGGCCGACATCCTGATCGACTACCGGGAGCAGGACTTCGTGGAGGAGCTGCACAAAGCGACCGACGGGGCCGGTGCGGACGTCATCCTCGACATCGTCGGTGCGAAGTACCTGGACCGGAACGTGCAGGCGCTTGCCGTCAACGGCAGGCTGGCCGTCATCGGCCTCCAGGGCGGCATCAAGGGCGAGCTGAATCTCGGTGCCCTGCTGAACAAGCGGGCCGCCGTCACCGCGACCTCGCTGCGAGGCCGCCCACTCGCCGAGAAGGCCGCCATCGTCTCCGCCGTGCGTGAGCACGTCTGGCCGCTGATCGCGGACGGGGTCGTACGGCCGGTCGTGGACCGTGTCGTGCCGATGCCGGACGCCGCCGAGGCTCACCGGGTGCTGGAGTCCAGCGCGCACATCGGGAAGGTGCTGCTGCAGGCTCCGACGGCCTGAAACCGGCCCGGCGCACAGGTCGTGGACCATGTGCGCCGGGTCTTGGTGTCGCCCACTGCCGGGGGCATGTAGTCGCCCACTGCCGGGGCATGCAAGGGATCACGGGGGCATGTAAGGGATCAGGGGCCGAGGGCTACAGGTAGCCGAGGGCTACAGGTACGGGCCCGACCGGATCGCCCCGTGCGGGTCCCCGCTGCCGTCCTCGTCCTCGTGCGCGCTGCCCGGCGGAAGGGCGCGGCGCATCTGCTCCAACTGGGCCCGAGCCGCCATCTGCTGGGCGAACAGTGCCGTCTGGATGCCGTGGAACAGGCCCTCCAGCCAGCCCACCAACTGCGCCTGGGCAATCCGGAGTTCCGCCTCGGAGGGCACCGACTCCTCGGTGAACGGCAGCGAGAGCCGCTCCAGCTCCTCCACCAGCTCCGGTGCGAGGCCGTCCTCCAGCTCCTTCACGGAACTGGCGTGGATCTCCTTGAGCCTGACCCGGCTCGCCTCGTCGAGAGGAGCGGCCCTGACCTCCTCCAGGAGCTGCTTGATCATGCTTCCGATGCGCATGACTTTCGCGGGCTGCTCGACCATCTCCGTCACCGGGACCTCACGCGACTCGTCGTCAGTGCCACCGCCGCCGATCGCCATGCCGTCCTGCCCCACCACGAGGACTTGGGGGTGCTCCTGCGACCGTTCATTCCTCGGCATCTCCATGGCGCCATTGTCTCGCACACCTGCCGTACGACACTGTGGTGCCCCCGTAAACGGATGATCCACCGTCCACGGGGGCACCGAGTCAGCCGGTCAGCCCACCGGAAGCGCCACCTCCGCCACCTCCGCCACCTCCGCGGCCTCCGCGGCCTCCGGCATCACCCGGCCCTCCGTGCCAGCGCGAGGCGGGAGCGGGTGAGTGCCGTGGCGAGCAGACCGGCCAGCAGCGGCACACCCACGACGAGCAGGCCGAGGGTGACCCAGGGCAGCACGATCGGCGTGTAGGCGGACTCCGTGGGCTCCATCCGCATCACCTGCAGCGCCTGGCGCAGATCGACCATCCGCAGCGCCACCGCCGGCACCAGTCCGGCCAGCGTGCCGAGCACCACACCCGTGAGCGCCACCACCACGCACTGGAAGCCGGACAGTTTCCGCCGCACGCTCGGGGGCGCGCCTACCGCGCTGAGCGTGTTGAGATCGGCCTCGGCATCCGCCTTGGCGAGGCCCGTCGTGATCGCGGCGGCGCCCAGCGTCACCATTCCCGCGAACAGGGTCAGGATCAGCAGCATGGAGTTGTCCATCCCGCCGGGGCCGGACTCGGACTGCGTCCAGATGCCACCGCCGGACTGCTCGATCGCGCCGTAGGTCCGCTGCTCCTCGGCGCCCGTGGGCCGGTGGGAGACGGCGTACACGCTTCCGCTGATCTGGGTGTGCAGGCCGATCCGTTCCGCGGTCCGGCGCGGCAGGATCATGCTGATCCCGGGCGTGGCGGCGTACTTCTCGGGTGCCACGTACACCTTCAGCTTGTCCGTGGTGGTGCGCGCCTTGCCCGGGTGCAGCTTCCGGCCCTGCTTGTCCTTGTCGCTGTAGGCGTGGACGGCCTTGATCGTGACTTCGCCGTCCTTCGCGAACACCGGGTTGAGCAGTACCGGTGTGCCGGCGGCCAGCGCCTTGGCGGCAGCGGGGTCGTCGAGTTTCACATAGGTGCTGAGCATGGCCTCGTCCGCCACGACGATGCCGTGCTCGCCGGCGTTGAAGACGCCCGATGCCATCCTTTCGACGAGGCAGGCGGGGGAACGCATCAGCTTCTTGTGCTCGTCGGCGGTGAGCCGCGCGGCGAGTTCCTTGGCGCCCTTGCCGGTGAGCGGGCAGGAGGCTGCCTTTCCGGCGGGCTTCACCAGCTCGACCGAGCCGCATTCGTTCTCCGCGTCGCCGTAGATGTTGCAGTCGCTGCCCGCCCACACGTGCCGGAAGTCGGCGTGCCCGCCGGTGACGGCCATGTTCCGTTCGACGGCGGCCCGTGCCTGCGGGAGCCGGGCGGCAGACTTGTCGTCGAAGGCGGAGACGACGACGGTGTTCTCGTTCAGCACGGGGATGTGGTTGTACTCATCCTCGGCCATGGCGCTGGACATGTACGTGGCGATGGCGACGGAACCAGCGACGGCCGCCATCACGGCCGCGACCGCGGGAGCGGTACGGCCACGGTTGCGGGCCGCGTCGCGCAGCGCCAGCCGGGGCGAGAGCGGCAGCCTGCTGCCGAGCCGCCCGAGGAAGCCGACGATCACCGGGATGCAGGCGAGCAGCCCGAGCTCGGCGGTCACCGAGCCGGCGGCGACCAGCGTCGAGTTCCCGTCGGTGCCGCCGTACACGGCGACGGCGCATCCGATGGCCAGTACACAGGCGCCCAGAACGGGCAGCACCCGGGAGGAGCGGCGGACGCCGCGGCGTCCGGTGAGGGACTCCAGTACGGACTGCCGGCTCGCCACGATCGCCGGGGCGAACGCCGCCAGCAGGCCCGTGACCAGGCCGATCGCCGCGATGACCAGCAGTTCCACGGGGTTGAGGGCGATCGAGACGAAGCGGTTCCCGGCCCATCCCTCGATCACGGGGCGGAAGACCGCGGTGGCCGCCAGCCCGACCGCCACACCGGCCGCGGCCCCGACGCCGCCGAGCACCAGGCCGCCGCCGAGCACCACGGCCCGGACATGACGCCGGTCCCCGCCGCAGGTGCCGAGAAGGCCGAGCTGGCGGCGGGAGCGGCGCGCACCGACGGCGAAGGCCGGCCCGGCGAGCAGCACGATCTCCAGGACCGCCATCGCGACCACGGTGACCAGCGCCGCGCTCAACTCCCCGGAGCCGTCCGGGTACGCCTCGACCCCCTTCCTGGCCAGCGGGATCTCGGAGTCCGGCGGCGGGTCCAGGACGACCTGACGGGACTTGACGAGGACGCCCGACTTATTGGCCGCCATGATGTCCGGCCAGGTCACGCCCACTCCCTCGGGGCCCTTGACCAGCCATTCCTTGGATCCGGCGTTCGGCGGCAGCACCTTCTTGTCACGGTCGGCCCTGGCCTGCCACGGGGCGATGACCGCTCCCGGATCGGCGTACAGCGCCTCGGCTTTCAGCTGGTCCGGCTGCTCGACCACGCCGGTGATCGTGTACTTCTTGCCGAAGTTGCGCACGGTGGTGGTCGAACCGACGTGCAGGCCGTTCGACTTCAGGAACGGCTCGGTGGCCGCCACCTGGTCCTTGCCGTGCGGGAACGCACCGCGTACGAGGTCGATCTTGCCGCGGGCCATCGGGTCCGAGGTCCGGAACTCGTAGATCTCGGTGGTGGCGATGCCGTAACCGGTGGTGATGCCGGCCGGGACGGACTGGACGCTGATCGCCCGTGAGCCCTTGGGGAACGTGGTGGTGACGTCGATCGACGGGCCGTCCTCGTCCACCGGCGCGTTCTGGTCGACCTGCTCGTACCTCTCCGCGTCGGGCAGCTGCAGGATGGGGCCGATCCCCTCGTCGCTGAAGAGCGCGTCGGCGGAGCCCATCGAGGCCGTCAGCTGCTCGGCCGTGGTCGGTGTCACGCTGCGGTACGTCACGTCGAGGGCGGTGACGCCGAGGACGGGTACGGCGATCATCGCGACCACCAGTGCGCTGCGGCCCTTGGACCGCATCGCGTCGCGCCGGGCTATCCGCAGGGCGGCGCGCCAGCCGGTGAACACGCTCACTTGGCGGCCTCGGAGGTGAGGAGCGAGTCGGCGTCCGCGGTGAGGGTCTGGTCGACGACCGAACCGTCCCGGAGGAACACGACCCGGTCCGCCCAGGCCGCGTAACGCGGCTCGTGCGTCACCATCACACCGGCCGCGCCCTGGTCGCAGCGGTTGCGCAGCAGCGCGAGCACCTGCTCGCCGGTCTCGGAGTCGAGCGCTCCGGTCGGCTCGTCGGCGAGCACCAGCCGCCGGTCCCCCACCAGCGCTCGGGCGATCGCGACCCGCTGCTGCTGGCCGCCGGACATCTCGTCCGGGAACCGGTCGGCGATCTCCAGCAGCTTCATCTCCTCCAGCGCCGCACGGGCCTCCTTGCGGGCCTTGCGGACGGAGACGCCGTCGAGTTCGCGCGGCAGGGCGATGTTCTCGGCGGCGGTGAGCGCGGGGATCAGGTTGTAGTCCTGGAAGACGTAGCCGACGCTGCGGCGGCGCAGGGCGGCGATGCCCTTGCGGCCGAGCCCGGCGATGTCCTGCCCCTCGATGAAGACCTGGCCGCTGGTCGCGGTGTCGAGACCGCCCGCGATGGTCAGCAGGGTCGATTTGCCGGAGCCGGACGGGCCCATCACGGCGACGAGTTCACCGGCGTGCACGGCGAGGTCGATGCCACGCAGGGCGTGCACCTCGGCGACGCCGGAGCCGTGGGTGCGGGTGAGTGCGCGCAGTTCCAGGACCGGAGCGCCGGCCGGTATCGGTGCGTCGGCCGGTGCGGGTGCACCGGCCGGTGGCGCGGGTCGGGGCGGGACGTGCGAGGACATGGTGAGTGGTTCCCCCCTCGGAACGGGTGTGGATGACGAGGTCCCGCGGTTCGCGGTCCGGTCAGCGGGCAGCCGTGGTCTGCGGCTCACGGCGTGTGGTGCGGCCTGCGGGCCGCAGTGCGTGGTGCGTGGTGCGTGGGTTCGTGGGTTCGTGGTGCGCGTCAGCGTCGGCTGCGCGGGAGGGCGACACGGGACGCGGCGCGGCCGGTCGTACGGATCTCCGGGTCCGGCTCCGTGGCGGCGGCCTCGGCGAGGCGGACGAGCCGGGTCTCGCAGTGGTCCAGCCAGCGTGCCTCGGCCTCCGCCTGGAAGATCAGCTGCTCCAGTACGAGCAGCCAGGCGACCTCGTCGCGGTTGGCCGGGACGTCGCTGAGCGACTGCGCCTTGAGGCGGGTGTAGTCCTGCATCGCCTTCAGGGTGTGGTGGCGCTGGGACTGGATGACGGCGCGGATGTCGACCCCGGGCGCGCCGACTGCCATGGCGAGCTTGATGGCCAGCTCGTCGCGGGGCGGGTTGCTGCGGTCGACGGGCGTCTCGAACCAGTTCCGCAGCTCGGTGCGTCCGTCGTCGGTGATCGCGTAGAGGGCGTGGCCCTGGTCGTCCTCGCCGTCCTGGACGACCAGGGCGTCACGCTCCAGCCGGCTGAGCGTCGTGTACACCTGGCCGACATTGAGCGGCCAGGTGGAGCCGGTGCGCGACTCGAA
This sequence comes from Streptomyces sp. NPDC001890, assembly GCF_042891445.1. Taxonomy (NCBI): domain Bacteria; kingdom Bacillati; phylum Actinomycetota; class Actinomycetes; order Kitasatosporales; family Streptomycetaceae; genus Streptomyces; species Streptomyces sp. NPDC001890. The sequence goes on from NZ_JBIATE010000003.1 coordinate 273,288, forward strand.
TTCGGTACGGAGCTGGGAGCCGTACCGAGGCCCCCGTTCCAGTAGGGCCAGCAGCCCGTGGCGGATCGACATACTCAGTATGTATACCGAGTATGTCGATCGAAGCAAATCCCTCCCCGGGAGGCTCATCCAAGCGAGAGGCCCTAGTCCGCGCGGCGCATGCGGTACGCCAGGAAGCCCAGCCCCAACCCGACCAGCGCGATTCCCGCGCCCAGCGACACCTGCTTCATCTGCCGCACGGCCGGCGAGTCCAGGGCCTGCCGCGAGAGCTGGTCGGCCTCGGGGGACGTACTCACCCCGGGCGTCAGTGTCGGCCCGGGATAGGTGACCGCCGGGGGCACGACGGGGTTCTGGAGCAAACCGTCCGAGTGCGCGAACCCCCACGGCGAGAGCTGCCGTCCGGGCCGCAGCCGCCCCTCCCCGGCCTCGCGCCCGGCCAGCGGGGACTGCGCGTCGCCGACCGGCGGCTCCCCGTCGGCTCCGGATCCGGAGCCGGAGGCAGAGCCGGAGCGGGAGGCAGAGGCAGTGGGGGTGCCGGAGCCGGGATGGGAGCCGGAGGCGGAGTCGTCGGTGGACGAGGGCGAGGAGGACGGGGTGGCCGTCGCGGAGCCGGAGGGAGAGCCGGCGGGAGAGCCGGAGGCCGGGACGGCCGGCGGCGGAGGGCCCGGAGGTGCGGGGACGGCCGGCGGCGGAGGGCCCGGAGGTGCGGGGGCGGCCGGTCCGCCGTCCGGGTGAACGGTCGTCGGCGCGGGCGCGGGGGTGGCCGGTTCCTCGGCCGACGGACCGGTACCGGGGACGCCCGAAGGCCGGGCGGTGGTTCCGGCCGAGGTGTGCGCGGGCGGCGCCGCCGGGGAGCTGCGCGGCCCCGTAGGCCGGCCGGACGAACCCTGGCCCGCCTGCGACTCTCCCATCGCGGCCCCCAGTGCCGCACCCGCCGTCAGTACGAGGCAGGCCACGAACCTCGTGCGCCGTGAGGGGAGAAGTCCTGAAGCCATGGGCTCAGCGTCACATGTGACGGTATGTCCAGCATCTCGGCTGGGCGTGTCTCCACGGGTCCGGGCCCGAGCCCCCACGGACCCGGACCCGGAGCGGCCAGGGTCAGGCCGGGTCGCCCGTCGCGATGCGCAGCTCGAAGTGGGCGCCGGTCTTCGGAACGGCGGTGCCCGACGTCGGGAACTGGTCGGTGACCTGGTCCTCCGCGTAGGCGTTCCCCGGCACCTTGATTATCTTGATGGTCCATCCCGCCGCGTCCGCGCACGCCCTCGCGGAGAGGATGTCCTTGTACAGGAAGTTGGGGGCGTCGACCTTGTTCGGGTCGTCGCTGTCCTCCAGCGCGTCCGTGCAGTCCTCGGTGTCCATCGTCCGGTTCCGCTCCGGATCCTTGTGCTCGCCCGCGGCCGGGGACTCGTTCGCCGTCGTGCCGCCCTTTTCGTCGCCGTTCAGCGAGAGCACCGTGATCAGCCCGCCGATCGCGACCAGGGCGACCACGATCGAGCCCACTATGACCGGCATGTTCCGCTTGGAGCCGCCCCCGCCCGAGCCGGAGTGCGACGGCGACTGGGTCTGCGTCTGCGGCGACATCGAGTAGGGCGGCGGGGTCTGCTGCGGCACCGGGGCCTGGCTCTGGTACGGCTGGGCCGACTGCGGGTAGCCGTACGACGGTGCGGGTGTGGGGGCCGGGGTCGCCGGACCGTAGGGGCCGGACTGGTACGGACCCGACTGGTACGGACCCGGCTGGTACGGGGTCTGGACGCTCTGGGGCGTCGCGCCGGACTGGTCGACCGGCGGGAAGACCGCCGAGCCGACGCCCGAGCCGCTGTTCGCCGGGGCGCCACCGCCCGCGACGATCACCGGCGCACCCGTGGGGCCGCTCGCGGCGAGCACCCGGGCGATCTCGTCCTGCATCGCCGCCGCGCTCGGGAAGCGCTCGTTCGGGTTCTTCTTCAGCGCGCGGGCGACCAGCGCGTCCATCGCCGGAGTGACCGCGCGGTTGATCGTGGAGGGCGCGACCGGCTCCTCCTGGACGTGCGCGTACGCGATGGCCAGCGGGGAGTCCGCGTCGAACGGGATCCGCCCGGTCAGCAGCTGGAACAGCATGATGCCGACCGAGTACAGGTCGGAGCGGGCGTCCACGCCGCGGCCGAGGGCCTGCTCGGGGGAGAGGTACTGCGGGGTGCCGACGACCATGCCGGTCTGCGTCATCGACGTGACGCCGGACTGCATGGCGCGGGCGATGCCGAAGTCCATGACCTTCACGATGCCGCGCTTGGTCACCATCACGTTGCCGGGCTTGATGTCGCGGTGGACCAGGCCCATCTCGTGGCTGGTGTCCAGTGCGGCCAGCACGTCGGCCGTCACCTTCAGCGCCCGGTCGGCCGGCATCGCGCCGTGGTTCTGGATGTCCGCCTGGAGCACGGAGCCGAGCGGCTGCCCCTCCACGTACTCCATGACGATGTACGGCATCAGCGCGCCGCCGAGCTCGTCCTCACCGGTGTCGAAGACCGAGACGATGTTGGTGTGCTGCAGTTTGGCGACGGCCTGCGCCTCGCGCCGGAACCGCTCGCGGAAGGACTGCTCGCGGCCGAGCTCCGTGTGGAGTGTCTTGATTGCGACCTGGCGGTCCAGGGCGGTGTCGTACGCCAGGTAGACGGACGCCATCCCGCCCTCGCCGAGCAGGTCGCGAAGCTGGTACCGGCCGCCGGCGACCGAACCGCCCGCATAGCGACCCTGAGCGCCGTGTGCGCCGTCCTGGCTCATGACTTGCTCCCCCTCGGCGCGCGACTCACGCGATCATCCATTACGCGCCAAGTCTGCCCGAGGGGTACGACACGTCAAGCCGGGTGCCCGTTCCGTGACCCTACGCACAAGAAGCGTCTCGGAAGCGTTACAGGAACCGCATGAAATTTGCGTGGACGGCACGCCGGGCGGTTGGATAACCGGTCCCTCTCGGGGAACGGTGTGTCCGGAAGAGGCTGTAGCGTGACGTGGCAATGCAGCTAGACACCGTGAGAACCCGCGGACGCGCGGACAGATACGACGGCGAGGACTGATGGCACCCGATTCCGAAGCAAACGGCGGCGGAGTATCGGATGGCACCGACGCCTGGGGCATCGGCGGTGTCGTCGGTGACGGGCGTTACCGGATGACCCACCGCCTCGGCCGGGGCGGTATGGCGGAGGTCTTCGCGGCCGAGGACGTCAGGCTCGGACGGACGGTCGCGGTGAAGCTGCTGCGCTCCGATCTTGCCGAGGACCCGGTCTCCAAGGCCCGGTTCACGCGCGAGGCGCAGTCGGTCGCCGGGCTCAACCACCACGCGATCGTCGCCGTGTACGACTCCGGCGAGGACGTCGTGGGCGGGGCGACCGTCCCCTACATCGTGATGGAGCTGGTCGAGGGGCGGACCATCCGCGACCTGCTGATCAGCGCCGAGGCGCCGCCGCCCGAGCAGGCCCTGATCATCGTCTCGGGCGTACTGGAAGCGCTCGCGTACTCGCACCAGCACGGCATCGTCCACCGCGACATCAAGCCGGCCAACGTGATCATCACCAACTCCGGTGCGGTCAAGGTGATGGACTTCGGCATCGCCCGTGCGCTGCACGGCGCGCAGTCGACGATGACGCAGACCGGCATGGTCATGGGCACGCCGCAGTACCTCTCCCCGGAGCAGGCGCTCGGCAAGGCCGTCGACCACCGCTCCGACCTCTACGCCACCGGCTGCCTGCTGTACGAACTCCTGGCCATGCGGCCCCCGTTCACGGGCGAGACGCCGCTCTCCGTCGTGTACCAGCACGTCCAGGACATTCCGGTCCCGCCGTCCGAGGTCCTGGGGTCGGTGCCGCCGGAGCTGGACGGACTGGTCATGCGTTCCCTGGCGAAGGACCCGGACGACCGGTTCCAGAGCGCCGAGGAGATGCGCGGCCTGGTCCAGTACAGCCTCCAGATGCTTCAGGTGCAGGGTGGCCACACGGGTACGTGGAACACCGGCCCGGTCGCGATGCACGAGGGCGGGCACACCCCGGCCATGGGCATGGCCGGCGGCACGATGGCGATGGGCCACCCGCCGCACGGGGACACCTCGCAGGGTCCGATCCTGCCGCCGATGAACCCGGACGACGGCGGTTACGACGGCGGGCACAACGGCGGTGGCGGCGGCCGCGGCAAGCTGTGGCTGTTCGTCGTGCTCGCGCTGATCGCGATCGGGGCGGGCGTCGCCATCGCGGTCAACGCCGCGCAGGACACCGGCTCGAAGCACAAGAAGCAGCCGACCGAGGTCTCCAGTTCGCCGTCCCCGGAGAAGAGTTCGTCCGGGCCGACCGACGAGGAGACCCAGGAGACCGAGGTGCCGGAGAACTCCACCGGCAACCAGCAGGACACGCCCCCGCCGCGGACCTACTCCCCGTCGACCACCCCGACCCAGCCCTCCGAACCGCCGACGAACCAGCCGTCCACCCCGGCCACCGGAGGCCCGGCCGACGGCGGTACGGGTACGGCTGACGGCGGTACGGGTACGGCCGACGGTGGCACGGGTACGGCTGACGGCGGTACGGGTACGGCTGACGGCGGTACGGGTACGGCCGACGGTGGCACGGGTACGGCCGATGGCGGTACCGGTACGGCCGACGGCGGTGCCGCCACCGGTACGTCCGCGGCGGCCGGTTCGGGCACCACCCAGTGATCACCACCCCGTGAACACCCGCTGACCCGGCCGTTCACGGGCGGAATCACCCCGTGAACGCCTCGCGCACCGTCTCGTACTCGCGCGTCCACCAGACCGCCAGGGCCGACACCGCAGGGAACTGCGGGTCGGCCCTCCGGTCGTCCAGGCAGTAGCGCCAGCGCAGTATCCAGAAGTCGTTGAGCCGCTCCCACCACACCCGGTGCACCGCGTCGGCCAGTTCCGCGGCCCCCGCCCCGGCCGCCCGACGGTAGGCCCGCGCGTATGCCCGTACCTTGTTCAGCGCCAGCTCCCCGGCCGGCAGTACGAAGAAGATCGCCGCGGCCCGTACCGCCTCCTCCGCCCTCGGCTGGACCCCCAGCCGGTCCCAGTCGAGGATCGCGACCGGGTCCGCGCCCCGGTACAGGACGTTCAGCGGGTGGAAGTCGCCGTGCACCCAGCCGGTCGCCGGGGCTCCGGGCGTCGGGGGCCTGCGGTCGGCGTGACGTTCCAGCAGGGTGCGCCGCTCCAGCAGGCGGTGCTCGGCCAGCTCGTCGAAGCAGTCCCGCCGGTGGCGTCCGCGCGCGGCCGTCAGCAGGTCGTCGATGAGCGCGAAGGTGTCGCCGGGATCGGCGCTCCGGTACCCGCAGGACCGGTGCGCGAGCCCGGTGCCCGAGCCCATGACCTGTTCGAGCCCGGTGTGCACCGCCCCGAGCAGTGCCCCGAGCCGTTCCGACTGCGCGGTGGTGAGCTGGTCGCCCGCCCGGTGCAGCCCGTCCACCCAGGGGTGCAGGGCGTAGCACCGCCCGCCGATCTCCGTGACCGTTTCGCCCTCGGTGTCCTGCACGGGCGGGGCGACGGGTACGCCCAGCGACTGGAGCCGCTGGGTGGCGCGGTGCTGGCGGACGATCGTGGCGCGGTCGCCGGTGGAGTCGTCGAGGTGGTGCTTGAGGAAGTACGAGCCGCGGGTGGTGGAGACGCGGTAGCCATGGTTGAGCAGCCCCTTGGTGATGGGCTTGCAGCTCAGGGGTTCACCGGCGTCCGGGTAGCGGCGCAGTACCTCGTTCACCGGGGGCACCGGAGGCACCGGCGCCTGCCGTGGCACGGACGGGAAGAGAGCCTGGTCCACCGGGGACACGGGTACAGGAGGCGCGGACGGGAACCGTACCTCGACGCAGTCGGCCGACGAAGCGGTCGGAAGGGTGACAAATGAGCGCGGCACTCACCAGATGTTAGATCACGCTGTGTTGCCGATCGGCTGACTTGCGTGGAAGTCCAGAGTGTGCACAGAGGCGAAGTGCGGTTCGAGCCTGAGGTACGCCGGGTCGAAGGGCTCCCCGTTCACCAGGGCGGGACCGTCGCCGAACAGCTCGCGCTGCCCGGGCGTCGGGTGCACGATCTCGGCGGTGCCGGTGAACTGCACGGCCCACAGATCGCCTCCACCCCTGTTTCCCGGAACACCCCCGGCTCCCGGAACACCATCGCCTCCCGGACAAGCGGTGCTGAAGTTGTCCGCGCCGTACGCCACGACCGTACCGTCGCACGCGTCGTGGTACCCGAAACCGCTGTGCATCCGCAGGACCACGCGTCCATCGATCACGACGTGGCGGGCCACCGACAGAAAGGGAAGGGCCCGCATGCTCGTCGCCAGCCGGCCGTACCGGACGCGGCCGAGCAGTTCGATCGCCTGGAGTTCCTCAAAGGGCATGACCTCCACTCTCCGCCACCGCGGAAGTCGCGGAAAGAGGCTGCGGCCCCGGTTGATCAGGGACCAAAGTCCCGAAGATCACCCGCTTCCCGGCACCCCCTGGTGCCTCTCAGCACCTCTCGGCATCTCTCAGCGCCTCTCGCCTCTCAGTGCCTCTCAGCGCTTCTCCGCCTGGATCCTGGCCACGTACGCGGCGGCCTGCGAGCGCCGCTCCATGCCCAGCTTGGAGAGCAGACTGGAGACGTAATTCTTGATCGTCTTCTCGGCGAGGTGCAGCCGCTCGCCGATCACCCGGTTCGTCAGCCCCTCCCCGATCAGGTCGAGGATCTTGCGTTCCTGCTCGGTGAGGCCGGCGAGCTTGTCCTCGCCCCGGCCCTTCTTGCCGTCGCGCAGCCGCTCCAGCACCCGCGCGGTCGCCACCGGGTCCAGCAGCGACTTCCCGGCGGCCACGTCACGTACCGCGTTCAGCAGTTCGCTGCCCCGGATCGCCTTCAGCACATATCCCGACGCGCCCGCCATGATCGCGTCGAACAGTGCCTCGTCGTCGGCGTACGAGGTGAGCATCAGGCACTTGATGTTCTCGTCCGCCGAGCGGACCTCCCGGCAGACCTCCACCCCGCTGCCGTCCGGCAGCCGTACGTCGAGCACCGCCACATCGGGCCGCGTCGCGGGGATGCGGACCAGCGCGTCCGCCGCGGTGCCGGCCTCACCGACGATCTCGATGTCGTCCTCGGACGAGAGCAACTCGTGGACTCCGCGTCGCACGACTTCATGGTCATCCAACAGAAAAACGGTGATTTTTCCTTGTTCGCGCACAAAACGCAGTCTCACACACTCACCTCTTCCCTGCCGCCGAACGGCGGGATAACGTGCCGTTGTTCCGGCGGCCTGCGAGGCTGTTACCAGTGCTGTGACCAGCGAGAGTTCCCGACTTTTTCGATTTACTTGGAAATCCAAGCAAAATCGCAGGTCAGATAGGGTTTCGCAGTTATGCGGCGTACTGGGTAACGTGCTTTCGGCAGGGCGCTCGCCGGGGCACCTGTCACGCCTGTTCCCGGACCGAGCGGCACCCACCCCGTGCACGGGTACGGACACAGGCGAGCCGCACTGGCTTCCCGGCAGACCCCGGGGGCCGGACCGACGGAGGAGCACGCACGTGACCGTGGAGAGCACTGCCGCGCGCAAACCGCGACGCAGCAGCAAGCGGACCAGCGCCGTGAAAACGACCGCGAAGACGTCCGCGAAGACGCCGCAGAGTTCCGAGCCCGAGCTCGTACAGCTGCTGACGCCCGAGGGCGAGCGCCTGGAGCACCCGGACTACTCGATCGACCTGACCGCCGAAGAGCTGCGCGGTCTGTACCGGGACATGGTCCTGACCCGCCGCTTCGACGCCGAGGCCACCGCCCTCCAGCGCCAGGGCGAGCTGGGCCTGTGGGCCTCGCTGCTCGGCCAGGAGGCCGCGCAGATCGGCTCCGGCCGGGCCCTGCGCGACGACGACTACGTCTTCCCGACCTACCGGGAGCACGGCGTCGCCTGGTGCCGGGGCGTCGACCCGACCAATCTGCTCGGAATGTTCCGCGGCGTGAACCACGGCGGCTGGGACCCGAACACCAACAACTTCCACCTGTACACGATCGTCATCGGCTCGCAGACCCTGCACGCCACCGGCTACGCCATGGGCGTCGCCAAGGACGGCGCGGACTCGGCCGTGATCGCGTACTTCGGTGACGGCGCCTCCAGCCAGGGAGACGTCGCCGAGTCCTTCACCTTCTCCGCGGTCTACAACGCCCCGGTCGTCTTCTTCTGCCAGAACAACCAGTGGGCGATCTCCGAGCCGACCGAGAAGCAGACCCGCGTCCCGCTCTACCAGCGCGCGCAGGGCTTCGGCTTCCCCGGCGTCCGGGTCGACGGCAACGACGTGCTTGCCTGCCTGGCCGTGACCAGGTCGGCGCTGGAGCGGGCCCGCAGGGGTGAAGGGCCCACCCTCGTGGAGGCGTTCACCTACCGGATGGGCGCGCACACCACCTCCGACGACCCGACGAAGTACCGGGCCGACGAGGAGCGGGCCGCCTGGGAGGCCAAGGACCCGATCCTGCGGCTGCGCACGTACCTGGAGAAGGAGGGCGCCGCCGACGAGGCGTTCTTCACCGCGCTGGACGAGGAGAGCGAGGCCCTCGGCAAGCGGGTCCGCGAGGTGGTGCGGGCGATGCCCGACCCGGACCCGATGGCGATCTTCGACCACGCCTACGCGGACGGAAACCCGCTCGTCGACGAGGAGCGCGCCCAGTTCGCCGCCTACCAGGCATCGTTCGCAGACACCGCCGAGGAGGGCAAGTAGCCATGGCCATGGAAAAGATGTCCATCGCGAAGGCTCTCAACGAGTCGCTGCGCAAGGCCCTCGACACCGACCCCAAGGTCCTCATCATGGGTGAGGACGTCGGAAAGCTGGGCGGGGTCTTCCGGATCACCGACGGGCTCCAGAAGGACTTCGGCGAGGACCGGGTGATCGACACCCCGCTCGCCGAGTCCGGCATCGTCGGTACGGCGATCGGCCTGGCCCTGCGCGGTTACCGGCCCGTCGTGGAGATCCAGTTCGACGGCTTCGTCTTCCCCGCGTACGACCAGATCGTCACCCAGCTCGCCAAGATGCACGCCCGTGCGCTCGGCAAGATCAAGCTCCCGGTCGTCGTCCGTATCCCGTACGGCGGCGGCATCGGCGCGGTCGAGCACCACAGCGAGTCGCCCGAGGCCCTGTTCGCGCACGTCGCCGGGCTGAAGGTGGTCTCGCCGTCGAACGCGAGCGACGCGTACTGGATGATGCAGCAGGCCGTCCAGAGCGACGACCCGGTCATCTTCTTCGAGCCCAAGCGGCGTTACTGGGACAAGGGCGAGGTCCAGACCGACGCCATCCCGGGCCCGCTGCACAAGGCCTCGGTGGCCCGCACCGGCACCGACCTCACGCTCGTCGCGTACGGCCCGATGGTGAAGGTCTGCCTGGAGGCGGCCGCGGCCGCCGAGGAGGAGGGCAAGTCGATCGAGGTCCTGGACCTGCGCTCGATGGCCCCGATCGACTTCGACGCCATCCAGACCTCGGTGGAGAAGACCGGCCGGCTCGTGGTGGTCCACGAGGCGCCGGTGTTCTACGGCTCCGGGGCCGAGATCGCCGCCCGGATCACCGAGCGCTGCTTCTACCACCTGGAAGCACCGGTGCTGCGGGTCGGCGGCTACCACGCCCCGTACCCGCCGGCGCGGCTGGAGGACGAGTACCTGCCGGGTCTCGACCGTGTGCTCGACGCCGTCGACCGCTCGCTGGCGTACTGAGGACTGGGACGTGACAACGATGACCGACACTTCCAACGCTGCTCGTTTCCGTGAGTTCAAGATGCCCGACGTGGGCGAGGGACTGACCGAGGCCGAGATCCTCAAGTGGTACGTCCAGCCCGGCGACACCGTCACCGACGGCCAGGTCGTCTGCGAGGTCGAGACGGCGAAGGCGGCCGTGGAGCTGCCGATCCCGTTCGACGGCGTGGTGCACGAGCTGCGCTTCCCCGAGGGCACGACGGTCGACGTCGGCCAGGTGATCATCGCGGTGGACGTGGCCCCGGGCAGCGGCGACGCGACCCCGGCGGCCGAGCCCGCCCCGGCTGCCCAGCCCGAACCGGAGCCCGAGGCTCCGAAGGGCCGCCAGCCGGTCCTGGTCGGGTACGGCGTCTCCGAGAGCTCGACCAAGCGACGGGCCCGCAAGGGCACGGCCGCCGCCGCGTCGGCTGCTTCCGCCCCGGCCGCCTCCGCGATCCAGAGCGAGATGAACGGCCACGCCGCCGCCGTCGTCGTCGTCCCGGAGAGCCGGCCGCTGGCCAAGCCGCCGGTCCGCAAGCTGGCCAAGGACCTGGGCATCGACCTGGCGACGGTCGTCCCGACCGGCGAGGGCGGCATCATCACCCGCGAGGACGTGCACGCGGCGGCCAAGCCCGTACCGGCACAGGCCCCCGCGCCGATCGCCGCTCCGGTGGCGACCGCCCCCGCTCCCGAGGCCCCGGCTCCGGCCGTGGTCACCACGGTGGGCGCCCGCGAGACCCGGATCCCGGTCAAGGGCGTACGGAAGGCCATCGCCCAGGCGATGGTGGGCAGCGCGTTCACGGCTCCGCACGTCACCGAGTTCGTCACCGTCGACGTGACGCGCACGATGAAGCTGGTGGCGGAGCTCAAGGAGGACAAGGACATGGCGGGGGTGCGGGTCAACCCGCTCCTGATCATCGCCAAGGCCCTCCTGGTCGCGATCAAGCGGAACCCGGAGGTCAATGCCGCCTGGGACGAGGCGAACCAGGAGATCGTGCAGAAGCACTACGTCAACCTGGGCATCGCCGCCGCGACCCCGCGCGGACTGATCGTCCCGAACATCAAGGACGCGCACGAGCAGACGCTCCCGCAACTGGCCGCGTCCCTGGGCGAACTGGTCTCCACGGCCCGCGAGGGCAAGACGTCCCCGGCCGCGATGGCGGGCGGCACGGTGACCATCACCAACGTCGGCGTCTTCGGCGTCGACACGGGCACCCCGATCCTGAACCCGGGCGAGTCCGCGATCCTCGCGGTCGGCGCGATCAAGCTCCAGCCGTGGGTCCACAAGGGCAAGGTGAAGCCCCGTCAGGTCACCACGCTGGCCCTGTCGTTCGACCACCGCCTGGTCGACGGCGAACTCGGCTCCAAGGTCCTGGCGGACGTCGCCGCGATCCTGGAACAGCCGAAGCGCCTGATCACCTGGGCGTAGCTGTACGAGATGGGCCCGCGCGAAGTCTTCCGCGCGGGCCCATCGGCATGTCCGGCTTCTGCCGCAGGGCGAGTTCGGCGAACACGGTCTTCCCAATGGTGCGCGGCTCGACGCCCCAGTGGTCCGCGATCCGCGCGACGATGACGAGCCCCCGCCCGTAACACTCGTCGTCCCCGGCCTTGCGCAGGACCGGCAGCCGCTCACCGCGAGGGTCACTGACCGCGATACGGAGCGTGGCCGCGCTGAGCGTGAGGTGCACGCGGAAGAGCCGCCCCCGGATGGCGCCGTGCAGTAACGCATTGGTCGCCAACTCGCTGACCAGCAACGCCGCGTCGCCGGCCAGCCCCGGATACCCCCACTCCCGTACGAGCCGCGCGGTGCGGTGCCGGGCGAAGGAGACGCTGCGAGCGGTGGGGGCGAAGTCGAGCCGGTCCTCGTGGAGGACGGGTTCGGGTACGGAGATCTGTTCGGCTGCGGTCATGGGCGCGTGCCTCTCGGTGAGGGGGCGGTGGCGATGCCGCGCCTGCGGGGCGCCGGTTCCGGCGCGAGGCAGGGCGGTGCACTTCCGCCGGATTCGGCTCCGCTGTGCGAGCGGCTGTGCGCCGAACGTAGCGATTCGAACTGTGTCACACAACATCTCGGAGATAATTTTCCCCATCAGGGTGATTGTGAGGTGCTGCCCGCCAGTTGGAGACTGTTTCCGACAACAGGAGGTGTCGAGCTGTGGCGAAGCCGCGCGCAGACATGGGGAACCGTGTGTCCACGGTCCTTGCACGTCAATTGGGCAGTCAGCTGCTGAGCTTCAGAGAAGCCGCCGGACTGAACCAGACGCAGGCCGCGCAGGCACTCAGTGCTCAGGCGTCCAAGATTGCCAAGATGGAACATGGCTGGGTCCCGTTCCGGGACCCGGACGTCGTGGCGCTGTGCGCGGCGTACGGAGTTGACAGTCCGGACACGGTGGATGCTCTGCTTCGACTGGCCAAGTTGGACCGGGAACGGCGGAGGGCAAAGGGCTGGTGGGTCACCTCGCTGACGCAGGGGAGCCTGCGCGAGTACATCGCCATGGAGGATGTGGCACTCAGGCTGCGTACATGGCAACTCGCTCTGATCCCAGGCTTGTTTCAGACACCCGAGTACATGAGGGCCCTCTCGGTCGCGGCCGTCTCGCCCGACCGGATCGACGAGGTCGAGCGTCTGGTCGACGTGCGAGTACGCCGCCAGCGGCGCCTGCATGGCGACAACCCGCTGCGGGTTCACGCGGTGATCTGGGAGGCGGCACTGCGACAGATGATTGGCGGTCCGCAGGTCATGCGGCAACAGCTTGAGCATCTGCGCTCACTGGCCGAGATGCCCAATATCGACGTGCAGGTGCTTCCGTTCAGGGCGGGGGTGCACTCGTGCGGCGGCGGGCCTTTCAACATCCTGTCGTTTGTGGAGTCCGGCGCTCTGGATGTGGTGCACATGGACGGACTGCGGTCCACCAACTGGGTCGAGGGGGCCGAAGAGAGCGCCGCCTACACTGAGTTGTTCGCGCGCACCTGTGCCATGAGCCTGTCACCGTACGACTCGCTGCGGGCCATGGAGAGCATTGCCAAGGGGATGAACGAGTGACCGAGTTCCGCTTCAGAAAGTCCAGCTACAGCGAGCCGAACGGCGAGTGCGTCGAAGTGGCCCGCAACGTCCCCCGTACCGTCGCCGTCCGCGACTCCAAGCAGCCCGACGGCCCCGTCATCGTTCTCGGCCCCGCCGCCTGGGACGCCTTCCGGGCCGGGCTGGTCCGGTCGTCGGACTGACCCGGCCCGTGTTTCCACGCCGCAGTGAAGAGCGAGAGCGTGTCCGACAGCGGACTGATCGCGACCTCGGTGACTGCGCGCGGGTGCTGGCAGAGGTCCATGAGCGCGACGGCTATCCGGTGAACTGGCCCGACTCCCCGGGTGCATGGCTCACACCGCCCTCGCTCATCGCCTCATGGGTGGCGGAGCTGGACGGCCGCGTGTCCGGTCATGTCGGCCTGTCCCGGAGCGGTGCGGGAGACGCGGCTCCCGGACTGTGGAGCGCTCGCGCAGGGGTGAGCACCGACGCGACCGCCGTGGTCAACCGCCTGTTCGTCGCTCCGTGGGCCCGCGGCCACGGGATCGGTGCGCTGCTGATGGGGCAGGCTGCCGCAGAAGCGCAGGAGCGCGGCTTGCATCCGGTGCTCGACGTGCTGGCTTCGGACACCGCGGCAGCAGCTCTGTACGAGCGGCTCGGCTGGCAGCTGCTGGCCACGGTCGAACAGCAGTGGAGCTCGGAGCAGAGGGTGACCGTCCGGTGTTATGCGGCGGCAACCTAGTCCGCCGTCTGCGGCGCCGACGCGCGCAGCCTCCTGTCGGACACCGTTGTTACGTTGACGCGAGGATCTCGCTTCGACCTCTGGAGAGGGCGCATGTACGACGAACGGCTCGCGGAGTTTTCCCGCGAGCGCCTGGACGGCCGCCCGATCCCCGACGATCTGCGCGTGCTGCTGGTGGCGCAGTGGGAAGGCCGCACCGAGTTCACCCGCCTTCTCGACCTCGACTTCTTCGAGGCGGGAGAGGTCCACCCGCTCCTGGACACCAGCTATCTGAGCGAAGAGGAACTCGCGGACCCGGAGATGCAGGCCGTCAACGCCGCAGCCGCGGAGATGGCCAGGTACGTCAAGCTCGTGGCGAAGGGCGGCAAGGGGTGGCTCGGCTACTGGCTGCACCCCGACGAACCCGCGGATCGTGCCTGGCACCTCATGGAGCTGGACACCGAGTTCAGCTTCTGGGGCCTGGTCGGCCGCACCCTGACCGAGGGGGTCGCCGCCGAGCGGGCAAGCTACCAGGACGAGCCCGACGAGCGAATCGCGTTCACGCAGCTGGCCGCCGAGCTCGGCGAGCTCGGCCTGCCACTGAGCACCCGGGACTACGACGCCCTCGCCGACACCGAGTACGCGGTGGACCCGGAGGAACTGATGGAGGAGCTGACCGAAGCCGAACGCGAGAAGCGCGGTCTTCGCTGAGCGGGGAGACGCCGTCAGCGTCTGGAACGGCGCTCGGAATCTCGGGCCCAAAAAATAGGAACTGGCAGGCGAAGGACCGCTGTTAGGGTGGCCGAATGGCATCGGTGAGGAAGATCCAGATCACTTTCGACTGCGCGGACCCCGAGCGCGTCGCCCGTTTCTGGTGCGAGGTGCTGGGGTATGTCGCACCCGCGCCGCCGGAGGGGTTCGACACCTGGGACGCCTACAACGAATCGTTGCCGGCCGAGGCGCGGGGGGCGTGGTTCGCGTGCTCCGATCCCACGGGGGAGGGGCCGCGCCTGTACTTCCAGCGCGTTCCCGAGGGCAAGACCGCCAAGAACCGGGTGCACATCGATGTGCGGGCCGGCACCGGGCTCGTGGGTGCGGAGCGGCTGGCCGTGCTTGAGGCCGAACGCGATCGGCTGGTGGCGCTCGGCGCGGTGTGCACGAAGGTGCTGTACGCCGACGAGGAGAACGAGTCGTGCATCAACATGCAGGACGTCGAGGGCAACGAGTTCTGCCTCGACTGAGCACTCTCCGGTACGGCGAGAGGGGGCCCGCGTGATGCGGGCCCCCTCTTTGCGTGTGCTGCCGTGGAGCGCGTGGGCTACTTCTTGAAGGAGTAGTCCATGATCTTCTTCATGTCGGCGGTGCGGTTGGTCGCGTTGGTGGAGGCGAGCACCGTGCCGACGATCGTCTTGCTGCCGCGGGTCGCGGCGAAGACCAGGCAGTACTTGGCCGTCGGGCCGGAGCCGGTCTTGATGCCGATGGCACCGCTGTAGCTGCTGAGCATGGTGTTGGTGTTGGACCACGACATGTAGCGGTAGCCGCCGGACTTCGTGGTGACCTTCTGCTTGGTCGACTTGGTCTTGACGACGGTGCGGAAGGTGGAGCTCTTCATGGCGCTGCTGGCGAGCTTGGTCAGGTCGCGCGGCGTCGAGTAGTTGGAGCCATTCCCTATGCCGTCGAACGAGTCGAAGTGGGTGTTCTTCAGCCCGAGGGTCTTGGCCTGGGCGTTCATCTTGCCGATGAACGACTTCACGCGGGCCGCGCGGGTGGTGCCGGAGCCGAACTTGTCGGCCAGCGCGTAGGCGGCGTCGCAGCCGGACGGCAGCATCAGGCCGTACAGCAGCTGGCGGACGGTGACCTTGTCGCCCACGATGAGGCGGGCCGAGGAGGCGCCCTTGGAGACGATGTAGTCGCTGTACGCCTTCTGGATCGTGACCTTGGAATCCAGGTTCAGGTTCTTCTGCGACAGCACCACCTTGGCCGTCATGATCTTGGTGGTGGAGCCGGTGGAACGGCGCGTGTCCGCGGCCTTGGCGAACAGGGACTTCGCCGTGCCGTTGTTCATCGTGTAACCGCCCGCGGCGGTGATCTTGGGGTTGGGCAGCGTGGCGGCCTGCGCGGTGGAGGCGAACGCGCCGCCCGCGATGACGGCGCCGGCCGTCAGCGCCACGGTGGCAGTGGCGGTGACGCGGCTAATGCCCTTAATGCCGATTTTCAACGTAAATGCTCCAAATGCCCCTGGAATGCGGCCACATGAAGGTGCCGCTCGGTGGTGAGACTCATGGGAGCGGGGGATGGATGTACCGATTCCTGGGGCAATTTCGGGGCTACGGGTGATTCCGGCCAGGGGGGGTCGTCCGGATGCCGGGACGGTTTCGTCATGTACGCATCTTGTATCTATGCTGTGCGCATGCCTGCCGCACCCCCAGCCGTGAAGCCTGTCGCGAAGTCGTCCGTGAAGTCCCCCGTCAAGCAGCCGCCCGCCGCCGAGCGTGTGTACGCCCACATCAAGGAGGCGGTCCTGGACCGCCGTTACGAGGGCGGCACGCTCCTGACCGAAGGTGACCTCGCGGAGGCCGTCGGGGTCTCCCGTACGCCCGTGCGCGAGGCGCTGCTGCGGCTGGAGGTCGAGGGGCTGATCAAGCTGTACCCGAAGAAGGGCGCCCTCGTGCTCGCCGTCTCCGCGCAGGAGATCGCCGATGTGGTGGAGACCCGGCTGCTGGTCGAGGAGTTCGCGGCCCGCAAGGCCGTGCCCGCCTCCGCGCAGCTGATCGGCCGGCTCGAAGAACTCCTGGAGGAGCAGCGGCAGCTGGCCGAGGCCGGGGACCTGGCGGCGGTGTCCGTGAAGGACCGCTGCTTCCACGCCGAGATCGTGCGCAACGCGGGCAACGACATCCTCTCGCGCCTCTACGACCAGCTGCGCGACCGGCAGTTGCGGATGGGCGTCGCCGTGATGGAGGCGCACCCGGGGAGGATCGCCGCCAACATCACCGAGCACGGTGAGCTGCTGGACGCGATCAGGGCCGGGGACGCGGACGGTGCCGCGCAGGTCGTACGGCGCCATGTCGGCCGGGTCAAGGTGCTGGTCAGGGGTGAGGACCGGTGAGTTCTGCCGCCGCTCCCACCCTGTCACTGCCCGGCGATCCACCCGGCGGCCGGCGTGCCGCGTGGGTCTGGGGCATCGGCGTCGCCGTCTACTTCGTCGCCATCATCTTCCGTACCAGCCTGGGCGTCGCCGGGCTCGACGCCGCCGACCGGTTCGACGTCAACGCCTCCGCGCTCTCCACGTTCTCCATCCTCCAGCTGCTCGTGTACGCGGGCATGCAGATACCCGTCGGCCTGATGGTCGACCGGCTCGGCACCAAGAAGGTCCTCACCCTGGGGGCCGTCCTGTTCACCCTCGGACAGCTCGGCTTCGCGCTCTCCCCCTCGTACGGCATGGCGCTGGCGTCCAGGGCGCTGCTCGGCTGCGGTGACGCGATGACGTTCATCAGCGTGCTGCGGCTCGGCGCCCGCTGGTTCCCGGCCCGGCGCGGTCCGCTGATCGGTCAGGTCGCCGCGCTTTTCGGGATGGCGGGCAACCTCGTCTCGACGCTTTTCATCGCGCGGGCCCTGCACGGATTCGGCTGGACCACCACGTTCGTCGGCAGCTCCGTCGCCGGGGTCGTCGTCCTCGTCCTGCTGCTGCTGTTCCTGAAGGACCACCCCGAGGGCCATGAGCCGCCGCCCGCGGAGCACGCGGGCGCCGCCTATGTGCGCAAGCAGATCGCCGCGGCCTGGCGGGAGCCCGGCACCCGGCTCGGTATGTGGGTGCACTTCACCACGCAGTTCCCGGCCATGGTGTTCCTGCTGCTGTGGGGGCTGCCGTTCCTGGTGGAGGCGCAGGGGCTCAGCCGGTCCACCGCCGGTGAGCTGCTCACCCTGGTGGTGCTCTCCAACATGGCGTTCGGGATGGTCTACGGGCAGATCATCGCCCGCCACCACGCGGCCCGTGCCCCGCTGGCCCTCGGTACGGTCGCGATGACGGCGCTGCTCTGGGCGTCGGTCATCTTCTACCCGGGCGACCACGCGCCCATGTGGCTGCTGATCGTGCTGTGCGTGGTGCTCGGCGCGTGCGGTCCGGCCTCGATGATCGGCTTCGACTTCGCCCGCCCGGCCAATCCGCCGGAGCGCCAGGGCACCGCCTCGGGCATCGTCAACATGGGCGGCTTCATCGCCTCGATGACCACGCTGTTCGCTGTCGGTGTGCTGCTGGACGCCACCGGCGACAACTACCGGATCGCGTTCGCCTCGGTCTTCGTGCTGGAGGCGCTCGGCGTCGTGCAGATCCTGCGGCTGCACTCCAGGGCCACGCACCGCGAGCGGGAGCACCACGTGGTCAGCCGGGTGGAGGCCGTGCACGTCCCGGTCTGACCGCTGACCGCTGACCGCTGGCCGCTGCTCGCGCCGGACCGGCGGTGCGCCCGTCCTCACCTGCGACGGGCGCCGCCGGTCAGGGCGTCACGCGGTCACGGCGTCACGGCGAAGTTCTGCAGGATCGCCGTCGCCAGGTCCTGGTCGCCCTCGACCTTGATCTGCTCGGCGACCGCGGCCGCGCGCACCCGCCCGCAGGCGAGGCGGTAGTACGTCTCCCAGTCCATCGCCAGTGTCACCGCGGGGCCGAGCGACGGCGAACCGTCCACCGAACCGCGGCCCTCCGCGTCCACCCTGACGGTGCGCAGGAACTCCAGCGGCCCGTGCACATCGAGCACGATCGCCGAATTGGCCGGCGCTCCGGCGTCCTTGGCGACCACCTTCGGCAGCGCCTCCAGCAGGGTGTCGCGTACGACGGTCGCGCCGGGGGAGTCCAGATTGCCGGGCCGGCCCAGCGTCGTGCGCAGGTCCTGCTCGTGCACCCAGACGTCGAAGACGCGCATCCGCAGCGCCAGTTCGAGGGTCTGCTCGGCGCCGAGCGGCGCGCGGACCATGGTCTCGGGGGCGCGGGACTCGTTGCGCAGCTGACGCGCCCGGCGAATGATCGTGTACTCCAGCTCGGAGGTCATCTCCGGCGCGGTGTGGTGCCGCCGCACATCGACCTGCATCTCCATGTAGCGGGCGAAGTCGCTCTGTACGTGGTAGAGGTCGCGGGGCAGCGTGTGGATCGGGCGCGGGTCGCCGAGCTGCTCGCACTCCATGCCGATGACGTGCGAGACGATGTCACGCACCGACCAGGCGGGGCACGGCGTACGGCGGTTCCACTCTCCCTCGGCGAGCGGCTTCACCAGCTCGGCTATCGACTCGATGGAGTGGGTCCAGGCATCGGCGTAGGTCTGGAGGCTGGGATGGACGGTCACGGGACCCCTCGTGCGGTTCTGCGGTGCATGGGCTGGAGAAGCTGGGCGGCGGGCGCGGGCGGCGTTCTGCGGGCGGCGGTCTGCGTGGGAGGTTCGATCGCTAAGTTACGCTGCGAGCAGGCACCCCGGCAGTGCTTTCGTGTGACGATCGTAGGCCCGTGTTGACGGCTCGAATGCCAGGACGGTGGTAGTGTGCGCGCCTCCCTCATCCAGATCGCAGTAGACCCGGACGAATCCGTCGAATCCCGCAGGCAACGCGCGGCTTCGCTGGTCGCGGGTCGGCGCAGCGCGGATCTGGTGGTCCTTCCCGAGCTCTGGCCGGTCGGCGCCTTCGCATACGCCGCCTTCGAGGACGAGGCCGAACCGCTTCAGGGGCCCACCCACGACATCATGGCGAAGGCCGCTGCCGACGCCGGGGTCTGGCTGCACGCGGGCTCCTTCGTCGAGCGCGCCGCCGACGGCACCCTCTACAACACCTCGCTCGTCTTCACGCCCGAGGGCGAGCGGGCCGCCGCGTACCGCAAGATCCACCGCTTCGGCTTCGACAAGGGCGAGGCGGTCATGATGGGCGCCGGCGAGGAACTGGTCACGGTCGACCTGCCGCAGACCACCCTCGGCCTCGCCACCTGTTACGACCTGCGCTTCCCGGAGATGTTCCGCGGCCTGGTCGACGCGGGCGCCCAGACGCTGATCGTCGCGGCGGGCTGGCCCGAGCGGCGCCGCGCCCACTGGACGCTGCTGGCCCAGGCCCGCGCGGTCGAGAACCAGTCGTACGTCCTGGCCGTCGCCACCGCGGGCACCCATGCCGGGGTCGAGCAGGCCGGACACAGCATCGTCGTCGACCCGTGGGGCGAGGTGCTCGCGGAGGCGGGCGCGGGCGAGGAGGTGCTCGACGTGGAGTTCGACCCGGCGAGGGTGGCGGAGACCCGTGAGCAGTTCCCGGCCCTCAAGGACCGCCGTCTGGGGCTGAACCCGCCCGCTTAGGGTGCGTTGAGCGCTGTTTCACGTGAAACGGCGCTCAGCCTCGTGGGGCCTCAGTCCTCGTGCTCCTTTTCCGCGAGCACGATGACGCAGACCGATACGGCGATGAGCAGCGCCGCGTCGGCGTCCTCCCGTACGACGTCGATGCCGTAGGTGTCCCGGACGGTCAGCCGGCGCCGGGAGATCTGGGCCAGCAGCTCCCCGTCGTAGTCGATGGCGAACTCACGGTCCAGGATCTTGCCGCTGACGTCGAGTTCGGTGCCGTCGATCAGCGTGACCCGGTAGTGGTTGCGCAGCAGCGACAGCCGCTTGCGCTTGATCCTGGCGAGCTGCTCGCCGTCCCGCTCGATGAGCATCGTGTCGCGCAGGCTGAGCAGCTTCTGCCGGATCTCGACCAGGATCCGGCCCTGCGCGTCCTTCAGCTCGAAGGTGTCCCGCACCCGCATGGCCTTGCCGTCGACGAGGAACACCTTGCGGCCGTCCACGTCCTCGATCCAGTAGTCGTCACCGACGGCGAAGAGCCGTTCACGTACCAGGAATCTCATGGCTCACAGGTTCCCCGAGGCACCTGAGGAATGTGTGGACGCCACGGTGATGTTGACTGTTCACATGGCAACACGTGCGCGCGTCAGGGCTCCCGAGCTGGTCGGCAAGGGCGGCTGGCTCAATACAGGCGACCAGCAGTACACCCTCGCTGACCTGCGAGGACGCATTGTGATCCTGGATTTCTGGACCTTCTGCTGTGTGAACTGTCTGCATGTCCTCGATGAGCTGCGCGAGCTGGAGGAGAAGCACCGGGACACCCTGGTCATCATCGGGGTGCACTCGCCGAAGTTCGTCCACGAGGCCGAGCACCAGGCCGTGGTCGACGCCGTCGAGCGTTACGAGGTCCACCACCCGGTCCTCGACGATCCCGAACTGGCGACCTGGAAGCAGTACGCCGTACGGGCCTGGCCCACGCTGGTGGTCATCGACCCCGAGGGCTATGTCGTCGCCCAGCACGCCGGTGAGGGCCACGCCCACGCCATCGCGAAGCTGGTCGAGGAGCTGGAGGCCGAGCACGGGGCGAAGGGCACTCTGCGCCGCGGCGACGGCCCCTATGTCGCGCCCGAACCGGTCGCCACGCATCTGCGCTTCCCCGGCAAGGCGCTGCTCCTGCCCGACGGCGGCTTCCTCGTCTCCGACACCACCCGCCACCGCCTGGTCGAAATCGAACGTGACAGTGAAACGGTTCGCCGTCACGTGGGAACGGGGGGCAGGGGGTTCCTCGACGGCGGGCCGGAGGCGGCCCGGTTCTCCGAGCCGCAGGGGCTCGCCGTGCTGCCGGACGGCCGGATCGCCGTCGCCGACACGGTCAACCACGCCATCCGCGCCCTCGACCTCGCCACCGGGGAGACGACGACGCTCGCCGGCACCGGCCGCCAGTGGTGGCAGGGCTCGCCGACCTCGGGACCGGCCCGCGAGGTAGACCTCTCCTCCCCGTGGGACGTCGCCTGGTTCGCGGACCGGCTGTGGATCGCCATGGCGGGTGTGCACCAGCTGTGGACGTACGACCCCGCGACGCGGACCGTCCAGGTCGCGGCGGGCACCACCAACGAGGGCCTGGTCGACGGGCCGGCCGACGAGGCATGGTTCGCCCAGCCGTCCGGTCTTGCCGCCTCCGCCGACGGCGAGCGGCTCTGGGTCGCCGACTCGGAGACGTCCGCCCTGCGGTACGTCGAGCGCGACGGGGACGGCTTCGCCGTCCGTACGGCCGTCGGCACCGGGCTCTTCGACTTCGGGCACCGCGACGGCGCCGCCGGACAGGCGCTGCTCCAGCACCCGCTGGGGGTGACCGCGCTGCCCGACGGGTCCGTCGCCGTCTGCGACACGTACAACCACGCGCTGCGGCGCTACGACCCCGCGAACGGCGAGGTCACCACCCTGGCCACGGATCTGCGCGAGCCCAGTGACGCCGTGCTGGTCGACGGCGATCTCGTCGTGGTCGAGTCCGCCCGGCACCGGCTGACCCGGCTGCGGCTGCCCGAGGAGGCCGTGCGCGTCGCCGACCAGGCGCACCGCACGCAGCGGGCGGCCACCGAGATCGCCCCGGGCACGCTCCGGCTCGATGTGGTCTTCCAGGCGCCCGCCGGGCAGAAGCTGGACACCCGGTACGGTCCCTCGACCCGGCTGCTGGTCTCCGCGACCCCGCCCGAGCTGCTGGCGCGGGGTGCGGGGCCGGGCACGGACCTGTTCCGTGACCTGGTGCTGGCCGACGACGTCACCGAGGGCGTCCTGCACGTGTCGGCGATGGCGGCGTCCTGCGACGACGACCCGGCGAACGAGTACCCGGCCTGCCACGTCCACCAGCAGGACTGGGGCGTCCCGGTCCGCGTGAGCGCCACGGGAACGGCCCGGCTGCCGCTGGTGCTGGCGGGCATGGACGAGCAGGGCTGAGGATCCCGGGACCGGGCCCGGACACCGGACCGGGCCCGGAGCGGCTCACCCGTCGTCGGTGAGCCGTCGCACCGCCTGCTCGTACCGCTTGAGGTACTCCGGCTCCGCCGTGACCCGCAGCAGCGCCTGGAGGGCCCGCACCGCGCCCTCGTCGTAGCCGGCGTTCTCCGCCTCCCCGGCGGCCAGATCCAGCAGCCGGATCCCTTCGTCCTCCTCGCCGAGCGCCAGCCGGGCCTCGCCGCTGGTGGTCAGCAGCAGCACCCTGCGGGCGGCCTCCTCGTGCTCGGGCCCCAGGTCGAGCGCGGTCCGGACGGATTCGAGGGCCTCGTGCGGCCGGTTCGCGGTGAGCTGCATCCGCGCGAGGTGCTGGAGCGCCAGCATCTCGGTGTGCGCGTCCCCCTCCTCACGGGCCAGCTCGACGGCCCGCCCGCAGCCCTCCAGCGCCGTGTCGAGCTCCCCCTGCTCGGCCTGGACGACGGCCAGATTGATCAGCGCGGTCGCCTCGCCGAGCCGGTCGCCGGCCTGCCGGGCCAGCATCGGTGAGCGCTCCAGCAGGGCGACGGCCTCGGCGGTCCGGCCCTCCTCGGTCAGCACCCAGCCCAGCAGGTTGAGCACCCGCGACTCGGCGTACGCGTCGTCCTGGGCGCGGGCGGAGTCCAGCGCCAGTTCCAGCAGCGGGGACCAGCTGTCCCGCACCCGCCACACGACCTGGGGCCACTGGAGCAGGATGATCCGCCACGCCCGGTCGTGGAACCCGGCGGTCCGGGCCGCGACGGCGGCCAGCGCCAGATCGTCGCGCTCGGCCGCCAGCCAGTGCATCGCCGTCGCCCGGTCGACGAAGTCCCGTACGGCGACCGGGCGGTGGTAGTCCTCCGGCAGGACGAAGCAGGGCTCGCCGCCGGGCTCGGCCGTGTCGGCGGCGGCCAGCGCGGTGGCGATGTAGTGGTCGAGAACCCCGGTGAGCGCCTCGGACCCGCCCTCGGGGTCCATGCCCCGGGCGTAGAGGCGTATCAGATCGTGCAGCACCCAGCGTCCGGGCGCCGCCTCGGTGACGAGATGGGCGGCGGCGAGCCGTTCCAGCGCCGCCGTGGCGACGACCGGGTCGGTGCCGGCCAGCGCGGCCGCCGTGTACGGGTCGAAGTGGCTGCCGGGATGGTGGCCGAGCCGGGCGAGCTGGTGGACGGCGTCCTGCGGCAGCTGCTGCACGGTCAGCCGCAGCGCGGCCGAGACGCCGGTGTCGTCCACGTCCAGGAACGTCAGCCGGCTGCGCTCGTCGGCCAGTTCGTCGGCGAGACCGGCCAGCGTCCACGACGGACGCCCGGCCAGCCGGGCCGCGGTGACCCGCAGCGCGAGCGGCAGCCCGCCGCAGAGTTCGGCGAGCCGGCCGGCCGCGACCGGCTCCGCGAGCACCCGGTCCTCACCGAGGACACCGGCCAGCAGGGCCGTGCCGTCCGGCGGTTCGAGCACGTCGAGCGGCACGGGGCGGGCCGCGTCCGAGGCGATGAGGCCCTCCAGCCGGTGGCGGCTGGTGACCAGGGTGACGCAATCGGTGCCGCCCGGCAGCAGCGGCCGGACGGTGGCGGAGTGCCGGGCGTTGTCGAGTACGACGAGCAGCCGGCGCCGGTCGGTCAGCGAACGGAAGAGCGCGGCGGCGGCCGCGACGGACTCCGGGACGCGGCGGGGCGCCACGCCGAGCGCCAGCAGGAACTCGCGCAGCACTTCGATGAGCGCGGGCTCACCGGTGTCGCTGAACCCGCGCAGATCGGCGAAGAGCCGCCCGTCCGGGAAGGCGGCCGGGTTGCGGTGCGCCCAGTGGAGGGCCAGCGCGGTCTTGCCCACCCCGGCCGGTCCGGTGACCAGGCAGACGGGCGCCTCGCCCGCCGCGGCCCGGGTCAGCGCGGCCAGTTCGGCGGTCCGCCCCTGGAAACCGCGGGGTGCGCGGGGCAGCAGATCGGTGGGGTGCGGCACGCCCGCGAGGGACGGCACGGGGAGCGGCCGGGGCGGCACGGGGCCGGGGGCACCGTCCGTACCGCTGCCCGTACCGCCGTTCGTACCGCCTTCTGCGCCGCCGGGCAGCTGGTCCGACCGGGGGGCCGGTTCGACCGCGGCCCCGCCGTCCGGTCCGGTCCGCCGGTCCGCCGCCGGACGGGCCGCGGGCATGGGCCCGCCACCGCTGCCGGGCCCGTCGCCGGAGCCGCCCCGGCCGACGCCGTCACCACCGCCGCCCGCCCGGACCGGACCGCGTGCCGCCGTCCCCTGCCGGTCGGGCGCGTTCCGGCCGCCCTCGCGGCCGGCGTCCGGCCCGGGGTCGCCGCGCAGGATCAGCGCGTACGCGTCGGCGAGTTCATGTCCCGGATCGATCCCCAGCTCGTCGGCGAGCAGCCGCCGCGTGCGGTGGAACCAGTCCAGCGCCTCCGACTGACGCCCCGCCCGGTACAGCGCCGTCATCAGGGCCGCCGCCAGCGACTCCCGCATCGGGTGCGCGACGGCCTCCGCCCGGAGCACCGCCGCGGCCCGGTTGTGCTCCCCCAGCGCCGCGTAGGCGTGCGCCAGTTGCTCGACCGTCGCCAGCCGGGACTCCTCCAGCGAGTGCGCGGCGGCCTGGAGCGGCCGCCCGGCGAACGCGCCGCTGAGCGCCGGGCCCTGCCACAGGGACAGCGCCTCCTTGAGCATCAGCACCGAGTCGGCGGGGCTGCGCTGACCCCGCGCCAGCGTCAGCAGTTCCTCGAACCGCTGCGCGTCCAGCAGGGTCTCCGGCAGCCGCAGCACATAGGCGTCGCCGAGGGTGACCAGCTCCACCCCGTACGCCTCCGCGTCCGCACCCACCAGCAGGGCGCGCAGCCGGGACACATGCCCCTGGATGACGCTGCGGGCGTGCAGCGGAGGCGTGTCGTCCCACAGGGAGTCCGTCAGCCGCGCGATGGTCACGGGGGTGTTGGCGGACAGCAGCAGCGCGGCGAGCAGGCTGCGGCGCTTGGCGGGACCGAGCGGCAGCGGCCCGGTGAACGTGTCGACGGAGACGGTGCCGAGCAGCCGGAACTCCACTGGGGGCTTCCCTTCCGGGCAGGACGCGCCCGGAGTCGGGCTCGGAAAAGTCCCAGGATATCGGGGGTGCCGGAGAGCCGACGACGGGTTGTGCCCGTTCGGCGGGGTGCGCCCGCGACGGGCGCCGCGCGACGGCGGGCCGACGGGCCGGAGCGTCCTGCGCACCGGCCCGTCGACGGCCTCGCGGCGGCCGGGTTCAGCCCGCCAGGAACGACGCCAGCGCGTTGGCCAGCAGGTACGGGTCGTCCGCCCCGCACAGTTCACGGGCGCTGTGCATGGACAGGATCGCGACGCCGATGTCCACGGTCTGGATGCCGTGCCGGGCGGCGGTGATCGGGCCGATCGTGGTGCCGCACGGCATCGAGTTGTTGGAGACGAACGTCTGCCACGGCACGTCCGCCTTCCGGCACGCCTCCGCGAACACGGCCCGGCCGCTGCCGTCGGTCGCGTACCGCATGTTGACGTTGACCTTGAGGATCGGTCCGCCGTTGACCACGGGGTGGTGGGTCGGGTCGTGGCGCTCGGCGTAGTTGGGGTGGATCGCGTGACCGGTGTCGGAGGAGAGGCAGACGGTCCCGGCGAAGGCGCGGGCGCGGTCCTCGTACGTGCCGCCGCGCGCGAAGACCGAACGCTCCAGGACCGTGCCGAGCAGCGGGCCGTCGGCGCCGGTGTCGGACTGCGAGCCGTTCTCCTCGTGGTCGAAGGCGGCCATGACCGGGATGTACGGAAGTTCCGCGTCCGGCTGTCCGGCGACGGCGCCGAGCGCGGCGGTCGCCGCGTGCACGGAGAGCAGGTTGTCCATCCGGGGCCCGGCCAGCAGCTCGCGGTCCCGGCCCAGGTAGGCGGGCGGCTCGACGGCGTGCGGCATCAGGTCCCAGCCGGTCACGTCCTCGGCGTCGACGCCCGCCTCCTCGGCGACGAACCGGATCAGGTCGCCCTCCTCGACGTCCCCGAGCCCCCAGATCGGCTGCATGTGCTTCTGCCGGTCGAGCTTGAGACCGTCGGGGTTGGCCGACCGGTCCAGGTGCACGGCCAGCTGCGGTACGCGCAGCAGCGGCCGGTCGATGTTCACCAGCCGGTGCGTGCCGTCGCGCAGCGAGATCCGGCCCGCGAGGCCGAGGTCCCGGTCGAGCCAGGTGTTCAGGAGCGTCCCGCCGTAGACCTCCACGGCGACCTGCCGCCAGCCGTACGCCCCGGTGTCGGGCCGCGGCTTGACCCGCAGGTTCGGCGAGTCGGTGTGCGCCCCGACGATCCGGAACGGGGTGTGCGCCGAGGCGCCCTCCGGCACGTACCAGGCCACGATCGCGCCGCCGCGCAGGACGTACTTCCCCCCGCTCGTCCCGTCCCAGGCCGCGGTCTCCTCGACCTGCCGGAACCCGGCCTTCTCCAGCCGGCCGGCCGCGGTGGCCACGGCGTGGTACTGGGAGGGGGAGGCCATCAGGAAGGCCATCAGGTCGTCGGTGTGCCCGCGGTCGAAGCGGAGGGAGGAACTCATGTTCCTCACTGTAACGAGAGCGGACCAGGCGGCCTCACCGCCGTCGCACAGGGGGTGTCCGCCGTCCTGCGCGGGGCCCCCGCTCAGCTGCCCGGGATCGCCGCCGAGGGCTTCTCGCCGTTCTGGGCCTGCTGCGCCCGCTCGGCGAACATGGCCGCGAACGCCTCGACCTCCTTGTCGGCCACCACCGCCTTGCCCGAGGTGCCGGTGCTGATGCCCAGGACGGTCGTGCCGACCCGGATCTGCGTGATCGTGGCCGGTCCGGCCATGGTGCCGACCGCCGCCCGGTTGGACACGTGCTCCGCGCCCGGATCGCCGATCTCCACCTTCTCGGCGTCCTGACCGACCCGGTCCCCGCCGTACCACTCGGCCAGGATGTCGTACGCGGCGTCCGCGGTCTTCTCGTCCTTGTAGGCGAGGACCCAGAAATTGAGCGTGGTCACGTCCGACTTGCGGGAGAAGGCCGAGCCGCCCCAGAACGTGACCGGCTCGCAGGCGGTCTTCCGCTGCTCCTTCGTCCTGGCCACGCAGACCGACGGCGGGTACTCGGGGACCGGCTCCTGGGCGTCCGGCTTCATGTACATCCGCCAGCCCGGCACGGCCTTCGCGTCCGGCAGCACCGAGGTGGCCTGCTTCTTGCCGAGCGCGGCCGCCTCGGCGTCACCGCCCCCGCCCCCGCACCCCGCGAGCAGCAGCGCCACCGCCCCCGCCGCCAGCAGTCCCCGACCCCGTCGCGTACCCACGAAACCCTTGCCGCCCATGATGAACCCGCCCCCTCCGGCTGCCTGACGTCCGATCTTAGAGAGGGCCGGTGCGGTGGGGTGGGGCCAGGTCCACGGGCGGTCGATGGCGGTCGGGCCTTCGCCGTGGCCGATACGACAGCACCGCCACCCGAAAGCGTGTCCGGGTGACGGTGCGTGTCGGCGATCTTGAGCGGGAGCGGCTAGAACGCGGCCTCGTCCAGCTCCATCAGCGAGTTGTCGACGGACTCGGCGAGCGCGCGCTCGGCCGAGACGCCCGGCAGGATGTTCGCGGCGAAGAACTTCGCGGCGGCGATCTTGCCCTGGTAGAAGGCGACGTCCTTCGCGGTGGCGGTCGGCAGCTTCTCCGCCGCGACGGCCGCGCCCTTGAGGAGCAGGTAGCCGACGACGACATCGCCGGAGGCCATCAGCAGGCGGGTGGTGTTGAGGCCCACCTTGTAGATGTTCTTGACGTCCTCGCCGGTCGCGGTGAGGTCGGTGATCATCGTGCCGACGATCGCCTCCAGGTCCACGGCCGCCTTGGCGAGCGAGTCCAGCGCGCCGGACAGCTCCTCGTTGCCCTGGGCACCGGCGAGGAACTTCTTGATCTCCTCGGAGAGGGCGTTCAGCGAGGCACCCTGGTCGCGGACGATCTTCCGGAAGAAGAAGTCCTGGCCCTGGATCGCCGTGGTGCCCTCGTACAGCGTGTCGATCTTGGCGTCACGGATGTACTGCTCGATCGGGTACTCCTGGAGGTACCCGGAGCCGCCGAAGGTCTGGAGCGACTGCGCCAGCTGCTCGTAGGACTTCTCGGAGCCGTAGCCCTTCACGATCGGGAGCAGCAGGTCGTTGAGGCCGTGCAGCGCCTTGGCGTCCTCGCCCGCGGCCTCCTTCTCCTGGATCGAGTCCTGGACGGCGGCGGTGTACAGCACCAGGGAGCGCATGCCCTCCGCGTACGCCTTCTGCGTCATGAGGGAGCGGCGCACGTCGGGGTGGTGCGTGATGGTGACCTTGGGGGCGGTCTTGTCCATGAACTGCGACAGGTCCGTGCCCTGGACGCGCTCCTTGGCGTACTCCAGCGCGTTCAGGTAGCCGGTCGACAGGGTGGCGATGGCCTTCGTGCCGACCATCATGCGGGCGAACTCGATGATGCGGAACATCTGGCGGATGCCGTCGTGCTTGTCGCCGATCAGCCAGCCCTTGGCGGGGTGCTGGTCGCCGAAGGTCATCTCGCAGGTGTTGGACGCCTTGAGGCCCATCTTGTGCTCGACGTTGGTCGCGTACACGCCGTTGCGCTCGCCCAGCTCGCCGGTGGTCCAGTCGAAGTGGAACTTCGGGACCATGAAGAGCGAGAGGCCCTTCGTGCCGGGGCCGGCGCCCTCGGGGCGGGCCAGCACGTAGTGGATGATGTTCTCGGACATGTCGTGCTCGCCCGAGGTGATGAAGCGCTTCACACCCTCGATGTGCCAGGAGCCGTCCTCCTGCTCGACGGCCTTCGTGCGGCCCGCGCCGACGTCGGAGCCCGCGTCCGGCTCGGTCAGCACCATCGTCGAGCCCCACTGCTTCTCGACGGCGATCTCGGCGATCTTCTTCTGCGCCTCGTTGCCCTCCTCGAAGAGGATGCCGGCGAACGCCGGGCCGGAGGAGTACATCCACACGGCCGGGTTCGCGCCGAGCAGCAGCTCCGCGTAGCCCCAGATCAGGGAGCGCGGCGAGGTGGTGCCGCCGATCTCCTCGGGCAGGCCCAGGCGCCAGTACTCGGAGTCCATGAACGCCTGGTACGACTTCTTGAAGGTCGCCGGGACCGGCGCGGTGTTGGTCTCCGGGTCGAAGACCGGCGGGTTGCGGTCGGCGTCGGCGAAGGACTCGGCCAGCTCGTTCTCCGCGAGGCGGTTGACCTCGTCGAGGATGCTCTTCGCCGTCTCGACGTCCATCTCGGCGAACGGGCCGGTGCCGTACGTCTTGTCGCGCCCGAGCACCTCGAAGAGGTTGAACTCGATGTCGCGGAGATTCGACTTGTAGTGCCCCATGGAAGGCTCCGTAATCAATAGCAGTGGCGCGCAATGCCCCGGGACGGGGTGTCGGCCGGGCGGGCGACGAGGTGGCGGTGCGTATATGAGCTGACCTCTACGATGATGCTACCCGTCAGTAATAAGACGCAACCCCTCAAGGCCCCGATGTGTCCGATTACTCTTTGCGGTATGTACGGCTACGACCAGAACCCGGGTGCACAGCAGCAGATGGGCGGCGGCTACGGCGAGCAGCCGCTGTATCCCGAGCCCTCGCCGCCGTCCCTGGGTGACGCGGTACGGGCCTTCACCACCGGCTCGCTGTCCGCCGAGGACTTCCAGCAGATCTTCGCGACGTCGAAGGTCTACTGCCCGCGCGGCGACAACCCCGGCTTCCTGGCGCTGCACAACACCCAGCAGCCGGTGATCCCGATGTTCACCACGCTCAAGGAGCTGCGGCTGTACGCGGGCAAGGAGTCCAAGTACTTCGTGATCACCGGGGCCGAGGTGATCGACCTGCTGCCGACCGGCTACGGCTTCGTCCTCGACATGGAGGGTGAGCACCGCATGGTCTTCGACGCGAAGGCCGTGGAGCAGATGGTCGACTTCGCGATGCGCCGCATGTACGGCTGAGATCCCGTCCTTCGCAAGGGGTCCGCACCGCTCGGTGCGGGCCCTTCGCGTTGCCCCGGTCCGTTGCTCCGGACGACTGAGGGAATGAAGTGCACCTTGCAAGATGTTCACCATTCAACTAAATTGAAGGCACGACGATCCCGGAGGTGGCTCCCATGCCCGCAGTGACTGTTGAAAACCCGCTGACCCTGCCCAAGGTCGCCGCTTCCGGCGATGCGACGCCCCGTCCCGTGCTCGCCGTGACCACGGCGCCGAGCGGATTCGAGGGCGAGGGCTTCCCGGTTCGCCGCGCGTTCGCCGGGATCAACTACAAGCACCTCGACCCGTTCATCATGATGGACCAGATGGGCGAGGTGGAGTACGCGGCCGGCGAGCCGAAGGGCACCCCCTGGCACCCGCACCGCGGCTTCGAGACCGTCACGTACCTGATCGACGGGACCTTCGTCCACCAGGACTCCAACGGTGGCGGCGGCACCATCCAGAACGGCGACACCCAGTGGATGACCGCCGGCTCCGGGCTGCTGCACATCGAGGCCCCGCCGGAGTCCCTGGTGATGTCGGGCGGCCTCTTCCACGGCCTCCAGCTCTGGGTGAACCTGCCCAAGGCCGACAAGATGATGAACCCCCGCTACCAGGACATCCGCGGCGGTCAGGTCCAGCTCCTCGCCTCCCCGGACGGCGGCGCGCTGCTCCGCGTCATCGCCGGTGAGCTCGACGGGCACGAGGGCCCCGGCATCACGCACACCCCGATCACGATGATCCACGCCACCGTGCGCCCCGGCGCCGAGGTGACCCTGCCGTGGCGCGAGGACTTCAACGGACTCGCCTACGTGCTGGCCGGCCGCGGCACCGTCGGCGCGGAGCGCCGCCCCATCCACCTGGGACAGACCGCGGTCTTCGGCGCCGGTTCCTCGCTGACCGTCCGCGCGGACGAGAAGCAGGACGGCAACACCCCGGACCTGGAGGTCGTGCTGCTCGGCGGCCGCCCGATCCGGGAGCCGATGGCGCACTACGGGCCGTTCGTGATGAACAGCCAGGCCGAACTGAAGCAGGCCTTCGAGGACTTCCAGGCCGGCCGCCTCGGCACCGTGCCCGCGGTCCACGGGATGTGACCTCGCCGCCGCCGGGTGACGGGCCGTCACCCGTGCGGCCTCGCAGGAGAGACACGGCCCCCGCGCCGAATAGGGTGGGAGGGTGCAGACCGACAAGCCCCTCCTGCCCGACGCGGCGCGCCGTGCCGCCGCCTGGTGCGGCGTGGTCCTCCTCGTCACCGGGGTCGCCGCCGTCGCCATCTGGCTGTGCATCATCTTCAAGACCGCGGTCACCCCAGTGCTGCTCGCGCTGCTCGGTACGGCGCTGCTCGGGCCGGTGCACCGCTGGCTGACCGACCGCGGGCTGAAGCGCTCGCTCGCCGCGGGGCTCACCTGTGTGCTGCTCGTCGCGGTGGTCGGCGGTGCCGGGTACATCGTCGTCACCGCGCTCGTCGACACCGGTGACCAGATCGTCCGGTCCCTGAAGGACGCAGGTCAGTGGGTCGTCGACCACTTCGGGATCGGCAAGAACACCAGCGTGGACGACCTGGTGGCCAACGCCCGGAAGCTCGTCGAGAAGTTCGGCGCGAGCGCCGCGGGCGGGCTGCTCTCCGGGATCAGCCTGATCGGCTCGCTGATCGCGACCAGCGTCCTCGCCCTGCTGCTGACCTTCTTCTTCCTGCGTGACTCCGACAAGGCCGTGAGCCTCGCCCACTCGGTCGCCCCGCGCGGTACCGGGGACCTGGTCGAGGCGATGGGGCGGCGGGCCTTCGAGGCCGTCGAGGGCTTCATGCGCGGCACCACGTTCATCGCGCTGATCGACGCCTTCTGCATCACCATCGGCCTGCTGATCCTGCGTGTTCCCGGCGCGGTGGGGCTCGGTGCGCTGGTCTTCGTCGGGGCCTACATCCCCTACCTCGGAGCGTTCATCTCGGGCGCCGTCGCGGTCGTGGTCGCATTCGCCGACCGGGGCTTCGTGATCGCCCTCTGGGCACTGGGCGTCGTGCTCGCCGTGCAGGTGCTGGAGGGCCACGTCCTGCAACCGATGATCCAGAGCCGTACGGTGCAGATGCACCCCGCCATGATCATGATCGCGATCACCGCGGGCGCCAGTGTGGCCGGCCTGCTGGGCATGCTGCTCGCGGTCCCGGCCTGCGCGGCGGCCTTCGGCGTACTCGGCGAGCTGCGCGGGGACCGCACGGGCCCGCCGTCCGGCCAGGGGCCGGAGCCCGGCCCGGCACCGGAAGGCGCCTGACCTTTCAGCCGGCCGGCGATCGGGGGTGTCTCAGTTCGCCGGCTCCGACTCGTACAGCTCGAACCAGATCGACTTCCCCGCGCCCTGCGGGTCCACCCCCCACGCGTCGGCGAGCATCTCCATCAGCACCAGCCCGCGGCCGCTGGAGGCCATCTCCCCGGGGCGCCGCTTGTGCGGCAGCTCGTCGCTGCCGTCGGACACCTCCACCCGCAGCCGCCGCTCGCCGTGCTCCCCCGTCGCCTGAGCGAGCATCAGCGCGTCCCCGTCCGTGTGGACGAGGACGTTGGTGGCCATCTCGGAGATCATCAGCACCGCCGCGTCGACCTGCTCCGGATCCGCCCAGTCGTGCAGCAGCTCCCGCAGCTGCTGCCGGGCCGCCGCGATCCGCTCCGGCTCGGCCTGCGCGATGGTCAGCGCGGTGCGCCGGGGCACCGGCTGCCGGCGCGCCCCTCCGTCGTACCGGAGCAGCAGCAGCGCGATGTCGTCCTCCCGGCGGTCCGCCAGCGGGCCCGTCGTGTAGTGGGACGTCGGCCCGTGCACGGCCTGCACGAGGGCGTCGGCGAGCTTCTCCAGGTCGGCGGTCTGCTGCTCCAGGACCGGCCGCAGCCGGTCCCAGCCGGAGAACATGTCATGGCCGCCGGTCTCGATCAGCCCGTCCGTGCAGAACATGATC
The DNA here is from genome assembly GCF_042891445.1 of Streptomyces sp. NPDC001890. Classification (NCBI taxonomy): domain Bacteria; kingdom Bacillati; phylum Actinomycetota; class Actinomycetes; order Kitasatosporales; family Streptomycetaceae; genus Streptomyces; species Streptomyces sp. NPDC001890. The sequence continues at coordinate 306,360 of NZ_JBIATE010000003.1, forward strand.
GTTTCTCCGGGCCCCAGGGTGAGCCGGCTCGTCGGATAGTCGGCGTCCGTCTCGATGCCGAGCGGCATGCCGCCCTCGGTCTGGTGGATCATCGCCGTTCCGTCGGCGGTGATCACCACGGGGTCGGGGTGGCCGGCCCGTGCCATGTAGAGCGTGCCGGTCTCCGGATCGGTCTCCGCGTACAGGCAGGTGGCGAAGCGCGGTCCGGTCTCCTCCCCGTCCTCGTACGCGTCCGTGAGCCCGGACAGGAAGCGCGACGCCCGCGAGAGCACCGCGTCCGGACGGTGCCCCTCGGAGGCGTACGCGCGCAGGGCGATCCGCAGCTGCCCCATCAGCCCGGCGGCCCGCACGTCGTGGCCCTGGACGTCGCCGATGACCAGGGCGATGCGGCCGTTGGGGAGCGGGATCATGTCGTACCAGTCGCCGCCGACCTGGAGACCGCCGCCGGTCGGGATGTAGCGGGCGGAGACCGTCATCCCCGGGATGACGGGGCCGAGCGTCGGCATCATCGAGCGCTGGAGCCCCAGCGACAGCTCCCGCTCGGTCTCGGCGACCCCGGCCCGGGTCAGCGCCTGCGCCAGCATCCGGGCCACGGTCGTCAGTACGGACCGCTCGTCCGGTGAGAACGACACCGGGTGCTTGAACCCCGCCATCCAGGCGCCCATGGTGTGCCCCGCGACGATCAGCGGCAGAAAGGCCCAGGACTGGCGCCCGAAGCGGCTGGCGAGCGGCCAGGTGACCGGGTAGCGGCGGCTGTACTCCTCGGGCGACGGCAGATAGATCGCCCGCCCTGTCCGTACCACCTCGGCGGCCGGGTAGTCGGTCTCCAGCGGCATGTCGGTGAACGGGTCCTCGTCGCCCACGCTGTGCCCGTGGTGCCCGATGATCGTCAGCCGCTCGCCCGCGACGCCGAAGACCGCCAGGCCGTCCGGGGAGAAGCCCGGCATGGAGAGCGAGGCGGCGACCCGCAGCACCTCCGCGGTCGACCTGGCCTCGGCCAGCGCCCGGCCCGCGTCCAGCAGGAAGGCCTCGCGGGAGCGGCGCCAGTCCCCGGTGATGGGGGTGTGCGCCCCGGTGGTGCCCGGCTGCGGCTCGGCGACCTCCTGGAGGGTGCCGACCAGTACGTAGTCCGCGCCGCTCGCCGACCTGACGAACAGTGGCTTGGAGCGGCTGCGGACGGTGCGCAGCACCCGGCCGCTTCCGTCCACGACCCGCAGCCGGGCCTCGGCGAGGGTGCCCTCGGCGCGGGCGAGGTTCACCACGCCGTAGATCTCGTTCCAGTCGACGGGGTGGAAGCGGGAGCGCACCGCGGCCTCGCGGAAGACACCGGCAGCCGCGGGCAGCTCCAGGAGCCGGGCCGCCTCCGCATCGAGCGTGACGGTCCCGGCTGCGTTGTCCCAGCGCCACAGACCGGTCGCGGTCGCGGCCAGGACGTCCTCGGTGCGCATTGCCCTACTTTAAGAAGGTCTGCCCGGTGGACGCCACCGAAGGGGTGCCTCCACGGGGCCTCGGCGGGCCTCGGATGATCTTGGAATGTCAATGTCAATGTTTCGGTGCGGGTGCGGGCGGTAGCCTGGGGTGGCTGAATCCACCCCGAACCGCGAAGACTGGATGAACGACGATGCATCGGTACAGGTCCCACACCTGCGGCGAGCTCCGCGCCTCTGACGTCGGCACCGACGTCCGACTGAGCGGCTGGCTGCACAATCGCCGAGACCTGGGTGGCATCCTCTTCATCGATCTGCGCGACCACTACGGTCTGGTGCAGCTGGTCGCCCGCCCCGGTACCCCCGGCAACGAGGCGCTGGCGAAGCTCACCAAGGAGACCGTCGTACGGATCGACGGCAAGGTCTCCGCGCGCGGCGCCGACAACGTCAACCCGGAGCTCCCGACCGGCGAGATCGAGATCGAGGTCACCGAGGTCGAGGTGCTGGGCGAGGCCGCCCCGCTGCCCTTCACGATCAACACCGAGGACGGGGTCAACGAGGAGCGGCGCCTGGAGTACCGCTTCCTCGACCTGCGCCGCGAGCGCATGCACCGCAACATCATGCTGCGCTCGGCGGTCATCGCCTCGATCCGCGCCAAGATGGTGGCCCTCGGCTTCAACGAGATGGCGACCCCGATCCTCACCGCGACCTCCCCCGAGGGCGCCCGTGACTTCGTCGTCCCGTCCCGCCTGAACCCGGGCAAGTTCTACGCCCTGCCGCAGGCCCCGCAGCAGTTCAAGCAGCTGCTGATGATCTCCGGCTTCGACCGCTACTTCCAGATCGCGCCGTGCTTCCGCGACGAGGACGCCCGCGCGGACCGTTCGCCCGGCGAGTTCTACCAGCTCGACGTCGAGATGTCGTTCGTCGAGCAGGAGGACGTCTTCCGGCCGATCGAGAAGCTGATGACCGAGCTCTTCGAGGAGTTCGGCAACGGCCGCCACGTCACCTCGCCGTTCCCGCGCATCCCGTTCCGCGAGTCGATGCTGAAGTACGGCAACGACAAGCCCGACCTGCGCGCCAAGCTGGAACTGGTCGACATCTCCGACGTCTTCGCCGACTCGGAGTTCAAGGCGTTCGCCGGCAAGCACGTCCGCGCCCTTCCGGTCCCGGACACCGCGGGCCAGTCCCGGAAGTTCTTCGACGGCCTCGGCGACTACGCCGTCCAGCACGGCGCCAAGGGCCTGGCCTGGGTCCGCGTCGGCGAGGACGGCACCCTGGCGGGGCCGATCGCCAAGTTCCTCACCGAGGCCGACGTGAAGACCCTCACCGAGCGTCTCTCCCTCGTCCCCGGCCACGCGGTCTTCTTCGGCGCGGGCGAGTTCGACGAGGTCTCCAAGATCATGTCCGTCGTCCGCGTCGAGGCCGCCAAGCGCGCCGGCCACTTCGAGGAGGGCGTCTTCCGGTTCTGCTGGATCGTCGACTTCCCGATGTACGAGAAGGACGAGGACACCGGCAAGATCGACTTCTCCCACAACCCCTTCTCGATGCCCCAGGGCGGCCTGAAGGACCTGGAGGAGAAGGACCCGCTGGACATCCTCGCCTGGCAGTACGACATCGTCTGCAACGGCATCGAGCTGTCCTCCGGCGCCATCCGTAACCACGAGCCCGAGCTGATGCTCAAGGCCTTCGAGATCGCCGGCTACGACCGCGAGACCGTCGAGCACGAGTTCGCGGGCATGCTCCGCGCCTTCCGCCTCGGCGCCCCGCCGCACGGTGGCATCGCCCCGGGCGTCGACCGCATCGTGATGCTGCTGGCCGACGAGCCCAACATCCGCGAGACGATCGCCTTCCCGCTCAACGGCAACGCCCAGGACCTGATGATGGGCGCCCCGACGGAGCTGGACGAGACCCGGCTGCGCGAGCTGAACATCCAGCTCCGCAAGCCGGTGGCGACGGCGGCGGCGAAGGAAAAGGCGGACCCCAAGGACTCCGTGGCGAGGGACACCGGCGCGAAGTAAGGGTTTCACGTGAAACATCCCCCGGCCGACCCCGGCCGGGGGATGTTTCATGTTTCCGGTGGCCTGTCTCACGTCGCGTTCAGGGCCACCGTCGGGTGGAGCCGGGAGGCGCGGATCGCCGGATAGAGGCCCGCGGCCACGCCGATCAGAAGGGTGGCGGCCAGCCCGCCCGCCAGGGACCACGGAGGGACCACCGCCGTCCACCCCTGGACCCGCGCGAAACCGTACGTCGCCGCCGCGCCCAGCAGTGCGCCCGTCGCCCCGCCCAGCGCCGACAGCAGCAGCGACTCGGTCAGGAACTGGAGCCGGATCGCGCCCCGGGTCGCGCCCAGCGAGCGCCGCAGCCCGATCTCCTGACGGCGTTCCAGGACGGAGATGACCATGGTGTTGGCGACGCCCACCCCGCCGACCAGCAGGGCCACCGCGCCCAGACCGAGCATCAGGTTCGTCAGGCCCTCGTCGGTGGCGGCCTTGGCAGCCAGCGCGTCCGAGGGGCGGGAGACCTTGATGCCCGCCACGTTGCCGGGGCTGATGGTGCGGGCCAGGACCGCCCGTACGTCCTCGACCGAGGCGTCGGTGGAGCGCTCGAAGACGGTGGTCGGGTGGCCGTCGAAGCCGAAGTGGCGCTCGGCGGCGGGGAATCCGACCATGGCCACCCGGTCCAGGTTGGGGACCAGTTCGAGGGGTTCGAGGATGCCGACGACGGCCACACGGATGTCGTTCATCATGATCGTCTCGCCGGTTCGGGTGATGCCCAGGCGCTCCGCCGCCACCGAGCCGAGCACCGCCGTGGGGAGGCGCTCACCGGCCGGGGTCAGCCAGGTGCCCTTGCCGACCTCACCGCCGAGCGCGGAGAGCAGGTCGGCGCGGACCGCCTGGGCGGTGACGCCCGCGGTGCGCTCCTCGGGCACCACGTCGCTGCGGCGGATGCGGGCGTCGATGTCGGCGGTGGCCGTGGCGTGCCGCACCGGGCCGATGCGCTCGACCATCGCGACCGCGTTCTTCGGCAGCCGGACCGGTCGGCCCATGGCATCGCGGCCGGCCTCGGCGGTGAGCAGGTTGGTGCCGAGGCGGTCGAGCCGGGCCATCAGGTCCGCGCGGCTCGACTCGGACAGACCGACGACCGCGACCACCGTCGCGATGCCGATGGCGATGCCGAGCGCCGAGAGCACCACGCGCGCGCGACGGGCACGGAGACCGACCGCGCCGACGCGCAGGACGTCGCGGGGGGAGAGGCGGGCGGGCCTGAGCTCGTTCTTCATGAACCGGCCTTCCGTGTACGTGGGCCGAGGAGCGTGCCGGTGCGCGTGTCCGAGACGATCTCGCCGTCCCGGAAACGGACCCGGCGCGGCAGCGAGTCCGCGATCCCGTTGTCGTGGGTGATCACGCAGACGGTGGTGCCGGATGCGTTGAGCTCGTGCAGCAGCTCCATGACGATCTCGCCGGACGCGGTGTCCAGTGCCCCGGTCGGCTCGTCGGCCAGCAGCAGCCGGGGACCGCCCACCAGGGCACGGGCGATGGCCACCCGCTGCTTCTCGCCGCCGGACAGCTCGTTCGGGGTGTGCGAGCCGCGGTGGTCCAGCCGCACCCTGGCGAGTGCCTCCCGGGCGCGCCTGCGCCGTTCCTTCGGCGCGACGCCCGCGTACAGCAGTCCGTCGGCGACGTTGTCCACCGCGTCGCGCCCGGCCGCCAGGTGGAAGTGCTGGAAGACGAAGCCGATGTGGCGGGCGCGCAGTGCGGAGAGCCGGGAGTCGGAGAGCCCGGACACGTCGTACCCGGCCACCGCGACGGTGCCCGTGGTGGGCCTGTCGAGCGTGCCCATGATGTTGAGCATCGTGGACTTGCCGGAGCCGGACGGGCCGACGACGGCGAGCAGTTCGCCCGCCTCGACGGTGAGGTCCACTCCGCGCAGGGCGTGGACGCCGCCGGGGTACGACTTGGTGGCGCCGCGCAATTCGATCACCGGGGCCGGTGTCATGACGCGGCCGCTCCGACCTTCAGGCCCTCGCGCACGTCGGGTCCGCTGACCTCGATCTGCCCGTCGGCGGTCATGCCCGTCTCCACCCGGATCATCCGCGAGGAGGTTCCCCGGACGACCTGGAGGCCGTAGCCGCCGTTCTCGCCGCGCAGGGCGACGACCGCCTCGACGGGGACCGCGAGGACCCCCTCACGCGCCTCGCTGACGAACTTCACGCTCACCGGTTTCCCGGCGTCCTCGCCGGACGCGGCGCCCGCCCCGCCGTCCAGGACGACCTCGACGGTGATGCCGTCCCCGGCGCCCGCGTCGCCGCCGGCGGCCCGCTCCTCGGGGCGCACCGTACCGGCGACGTGGCCGCCCACGGTCCTCCCGCTCGGCAGGGTGACCTCGACCGCGGTGTTCCGTGAGGTCAGCGCGCCGTCGCTCTGCTCCAGTTCGGCCCGTACGACGGGCCGGGTGGAGGCGATCGTCAGGACCGGCTCGTCCGGGCCGACCTGATCGGCGAGCGCCGCGTCGGCGGAGACCACCTTGACCGGGCCGGGCTGGAAGACGACATCGCCCTTGCCGACCCTGCCGGTGGGCTCGCGGTTGAGGGACTTCTGCCACTGCTCGACGGCGGCCGCGGTGTCCGCGTCGTACCGGACGTCGACGTGGAGCCGCGACCCGTACCCCAGGTCACGCAGATTGCGCTCCAGCTGGAGCACGTCGCTGCCCCGGTCGCCGGGCTTCATCTCGCGGAACATCGGGACCGGCCCGTAGAGGAGGGTGACGGGCTTGTCGTTCAGCTCGTACAGCGCCTGCCCCATGGTCAGCTTCCTCCCTGCGGGGGCGGCGACCGTGACGGTTCCCTCGACGGCGGCCTTGACGGCGCGTCGCTGCGAGAAGTCGAGCCTGCCGTCGACCGTCGTGGACCGCACGAGGTCGGTGCGGACGACGGTCGCGGTGGCGGGCGGCGGGCCGCCGCCCCGCGCGGCGGCGCCCGCGTCGCCGCCGTCGCGGAGGAGGCCGCCGTCGCCGAGGAACAGGACGCTCCCGGTGACGGCGGCGGCGAGGGCCGCCGCACCGAGCGCGAGGAAGGTGGTGCGGCGCCTCACTGCATGCCGTCCAGACCGTCGAGCAGCTTCGACTCGCACGCCTCGCGGGCCTTCTTGTACGCCGGTGAGTTGGTGTCGATGGACGGGGACGCCGGGTTCGGGTCGCCGCCCGGCTGGGCGTTGCCGCCGCTCATGGTCGGGTTGGTGAACCGGGAGACGCCGTTGTCCCGCATGCACTTGGCGTGCGCGAGCATCGACTCGTAGGACTTCTGCTGGTCGCGCTCGGGCTCGGCGTCCATGGCGGCCTGCAGCTCGGCGACGCAGGCGCCGCCCTCGCCGCCCTTGATGCCCTCGTTGCGGCCCGGCTGGGAGCCGATCTCGTTGACCTTGTCCCAGTCGAGGTAGCCGCTGAGCTTCGGGTCGGGGAAGTCCTTGTAGCCGCCCTTGACGCGCATGCACCGGACGTACTTCAACTGGGCGTCGTAGAAGGCGCTCTTGGCAGCGGGCCCGGGGCCCGCGCCCGGCGTGGCCGGCGTGTCCTGGGTGCCCGGTGTCTCTCGCGTTTCCGGTACGTCGGCGATCACGTCGCTCTTCTTCGTACCGCCGTCGTCACCGTCACCGCTGCCGCCTCCGCAGGCGACGGCGAGGGCGAGCACGGGCAGGGCCACGAGCGCGGTCATGCGCAGCCGGGCGGTGGCGCGGGGGTTCGTCCTGGGGAAGGTCATGCGCCGTACGTTCGCCGCCCCGGATGATGGCCGCTCCATGGCCACATGATGGGAACGTAACAATGCCCCCGGCCTGCGCCTCCGCCCCTGTCCGGGGCAGACGCGGGCGGTCCGGACGTGCCCATAATCGGCTCCATGCCGCATGTGTTGCTCATCGAGGACGACGCGTCCGTACGGGACGGAATGGAGCTCGTGCTGCGCCGGCACGGGTACGGCGTGGAGGCCGCCGCCACCGGCGAGCAGGCCCTCGCCCTGCTGGCCGGGGAACGGGGCGCAGGGGTGGAACTGGTGGTCCTGGACCTGATGCTGCCCGGCATGGACGGCTTCGAGGTGTGCCGCCGCATCCGCGCCCGCTCGGCGGCCCTGCCCGTCATCATGCTGACCGCACGCGGCGACGACCAGGACATCGTGACCGGTCTGGAGGCGGGCGCCGACGACTACGTCGTCAAGCCGGTCACCGCGCCCGTCCTGGAGGCCCGCATCCGGGCCGCGCTGCGGCGGGCGGAACCGTCCGGGCCGGTGCGCGGGGCCGCCGCCGACCTCGCCGGGCTGGTGATCGACCGCGCCGGGCTGACCGTCACCAAGCACGGCACACCGGTCCCGCTGCCGCCCACCGAACTGCGGCTGCTGCTGGAGCTGTCGGCGGCCCCCGGCCGGGTGCTCAGCCGCGAGCAGCTCCTCGAATCCGTCTGGGACCACACCTTCCTGGGCGACTCCCGGCTGGTGGACGCGGCGGTCGGCCGGCTGCGGGCCAAGCTGGAGGACGTCCCGGCCAAGCCGCGGTACGTCCAGACGGTGCGGGGCTTCGGCTACCGCTTCGGGCCGCTGTGAACCGTACGGGCAAAGCCGTTGACCGTACGGACAAGGGCAGGCGCGACGCCGCCCCGACCAGGCGCTCGCGACGCCTGGTCGGCGGGCTGCGCGTCCGGCTCGTCGTCACCTTCGTCGTCGTCGCGCTGGTCAGCGCGGTGACCGCGACCGCCCTCGCCTACCGGGACGCCCGCACCGCCGTCCTCCAGCGCACCCAGAACGCCGCCGTGGACGACCTCCGGGAGCGGGTCACCGCGGTCGCCGCCGACCTCGACGTACCGCCCGACCAGCAGTCGCTGTCCCGGTTCGCGGCGAGGGTGTCGGAGGGGCTCGGCGGAAACATCGTCGTCGCCCGCTACCAGGACCTCTCCGCCGTCTCCGACTCGCTCGCCGACACCACGTCCAGGATCACCACCGAGCTGCGCACCGCCGTCATGACCGGCGACCAGGCCGGGTTCCAGCGGGTGCGGTGGCGGGGCGATCCCTATCTGGTGGTCGGCACGCCCGTCCGGTTCGACGACGGGGACCGCCGTACCTCCGGCCTGGAGGTCTACGCGATCACCGATCTGCGGGCCGAACGCGACGACACCGCCGCCCTGCTGGACTCCGTACGGGCCGGCATGGTGCCGGTGGTGCTGCTGGCCGCAGTCCTGGCACTGCTGGCCGCGGGCACGGTGCTGCGGCCGGTGCGGAAGCTGGGCCGGGCCACCCGTGAGCTGGCGGCCGGGGACCTCGGCACCCGGGTCGCCGTCTCCGGGCACGACGAACTCGCCGAACTGGCCCGGACGTTCAACGAGACCGCCGACGCGCTCCAGTCCTCCGACACGGAGCTGCGCGAGCAGGAGGCGAAGGCGCGCCGCTTCGTGGCGGACGTGTCGCACGAGCTGCGCACGCCCCTCGCCGCGATGACGATGGTGGCCACCGTCCTGGAGGAGGACGCCGACCAGTTGCCGCCGGACGCGGCGCGGGCGGCCCGTACCGTCGGCGCGGAGACTGCGCGGCTGTCCCGGCTGGTCGAGGACCTGATGGAGATCTCCCGCTTCGACGCGAAGGCGGTACGGCTGAACGCGGCCGAGGCGGATCTCGCCGACACCGTACGGGCCTCGCTGGCGCTGCGCGGCTGGACGGACCGGGTGCGGACCGAGCTTCCCGAGGGGTTGCGGGCGGTGGTCGACCGGCGCCGGATCGACGTGATCGTCGCGAACCTGGTGGGCAACGCGCTGCGGCACGGCGCCCCGCCGGTCACCGTGACGCTCGGAACGGCCGGTGCGGCGGCCGATGCGGCGGACGGCGAGTGGGTGGTCCTGTCCGTCGCCGACCACGGACCGGGGCTGCCGCCGGAGGCACGGGAGCGGGTCTTCGACCGGTTCTACAAGGCGGACGCGGCCCGCACCCGTGGCGCTGCCGACGACAGCGGACAGGGCAGCGGCCTCGGCACGGCGATCGCGCTGGAGAACGCCCGGCTGCACGGCGGCACGATCGAGGTGGCCGACGCGGCGGATGCGGCGGACGTGGCCGACGTGGCGGACGGACCGGCGCGCGGCGCGGTGTTCACGCTGCGGCTGCCCCTGCGACGTACGGGAGAGGACACGGAGTGAGGGACCGACAGGGCATCACGGTCGTGGTTGCGGTCGCCGCGCTGGGGCTCGCCCTCATGGGCTGCGGCGTCCAGCCGACCGGGGTGATAGGCGCGGGCGAGCCCGCGTCCGGGCCGACGCGCGGGATGCGGCTGTACTACGCCTCCGCCGCCGGGCTGCGCGCGGTGCCGCTCATCGACGTCGAGGTCGAGGACCTCAACGGCGTACTGAAGCTGCTCGGCGCGCGGACGCCGCCCGCCGACCAGGGCGGACTCACCTCCCTCGTCCACCTCGGCGGCTACTCGGCGACGGGTTCGGGCGCCCGGGTCACGGTGCGGCTGGAGGGCCTCTACGGGGAGTCGGGACGCGACCAGGCCACCGGCCAGCTGGTGTGCACGCTGGCGCGCGCCCAGTCCGTACTGGAGCCGAAGGTGAGGACCGACGACGTCGAGGTCACCCTGCGACCGTCCGAGGGCGAGGCGCTGGGCCCGTACCGGTGCCCGGAGTTCCTCAACGGCTGACTTACCGGCGGGGGATACGGCCGTATGGACCCCGTACGGGTTCGCGCTCGCACGACGCGGCGTTAACTGGGTTCGGCGGTAAGAGACGTGACGGGGAGCCCGTCTGCGCCGCCGTCACCCCGCGAGTGCTGAGGAGTTCCCGTGTCCGTGTTCCGCCCGTCGGCCGTCCGGCGTCCCCCGTACGCCGTCCACGTCGGCACCTGTGCCGCCGCGCTGCTGCTGCTCACCGCCTGCGGCGGCACCCCCGAGACCGCCGTCACCAAGGACCCCGCCGTCCGGGCGGGCGCCACGGCCAGCGCCGGTGTCGCGGGCCCACAGGCCGACGGGGTGCGCAAACGGGCCGCCCCCGGGCCGCACGCGCCGGTCGTCCGGCCGCGCGAGATCCCCGCGCTGGGACCGAAGACCCGGGCCGCGATCCCGGCGTCCGCCAAACAGGTCTTCGTCGTCACCGGCGACGACTACGACTCCAGCCTGTCCACCGCGGTCCTCTACGCCCGCGACAACCCGGCCCTGGGCTGGATGCCCGTCACGACCCGCTGGCCGGCCCACAACGCCCTGAACGGCTGGACCGACGAGCACTTGGAGGGCGACCTGCGCTCCCCGGTCGGGGTCTACGGTCTGACGCACGCGGGCGGCCTGTTCGACCCTCCCGACACGGCGTTCCCCTACGACCAGAACCCGGCGTTCGTGGTGAGCGGCGAGGGCTTCGACGGGGAGCCGCTCGAAGGGTCCTTCGACTACGTCGTCGCCATCGACTACAACCGCACCCCCGGCGTCACCCCGCTGGACCCGGAACGCCCCCTCGGCCAGGAGCGCGGCGGCGGCATCTGGATCCACGTCGACCACGGCGGCCCGACCCAGGGCTGCATCTCGCTCCCCCTGGACCGGATGCGGGAACTCCTGAGCACCCTCGACCCGGCGAAGAAGCCGGTCGTCGTGATGGGTGACGCCCAGGCACTGGAGGAGTGAACGGGGCAGGGGGCGGGAGGTGGGCCGGCCCTTATGCTGGGGAAAGCCCGTTTCCTTACCAGGAGGCAGTGATGACCGTGACTGACGAGGGTGTGCTGACACAGGAGGTCTTCGAGGACCTTGCCCGTCACGCCATACGCGCGGAAGAAGCGCTGCGTCTGGAGTTCGTGAACGGGAAAATGGGGGTCAAGGCTGTGCCGGACGGGGACCACGGGCGGATCATCGAGTGGCTCACCCGGCAATGCATGCAGGCCGATCCCGGCCGCTGGCTCTATGCCGAACAGGGGCTGCGCATCGAGACGTACCGCAAGGGGAACGCCCGGCCCGATGGGGCACTCGCTCTCAGTGGTGCGTTCGTAGGCCAGGGCGAATGGGCCGACCCCAGCGGCGTCCTGATGGTCGTCGAAGTCACCTCGTACGACGAGGACACCGACCGACGGGACCGGGTCGAGAAGCCGCGCGCCTACGCCGAGACAGGGATTCCCGTCTATCTGCTCGTCGACCGCGAAACCTGTGAGGTCAAGGTGCACTCGCAGCCCGACGGAGTGCGGTACGAGCAGGTGGTGACGGTTCCGTACGGGAAGACCGTCGAGCTGCCCGACCCGGTGGGCATCGAACTGGACACCGAGCCGCTGAAGAACTGGGTCCGCTGACCCGGGGCAAGGCACGCGCGGCAGTACGGCGAAGGGCGGGACCGCTACCACCGGTCCCGCCCTTCGCCGTGCACGTACTCCGTTACGCCGGCTTCTCCTCCAGGCGCGGGAACAGCACCGCGCCCTTCGTCACCGTGGCGCCCGCCGGGAGCCGGCCCCAGGTGCCCGCGTCCTGCACGCGCTGGTCGGCCAGCGCGCCCAGGGACTCCTCGGCGCCCAGCGACTCCCACAGCTTCTGCGAGGTCTCCGGCATCACGGCGTTCAGCAGCACCGCGACACCGCGCAGCGACTCGGCGGCCGTGTAGAGGATCGTCGCGAGGCGGGCCCGGCCCTCGGGGGAGTCGTCCTTGGCGACCTTCCAGGGCTCCTGCTCCGTGATGTAGCCGTTGACCTGCTTCACGAAGTCGAAGATCGCCAGGATGCCGGCCTGGAAGTCCAGCTCCTCGCCGATCTTCTCGTCGGCCGTGGCGACGGCCTTGGCCAGACCCTCCTGGACCGCCTTCTCGGCGTCGCCCGAGGCGGCGGCCTCCGGGAGCGCGCCGCCGAAGTACTTGCCGACCATGGCCGCGACGCGCGAGGCGAGGTTGCCGTAGTCGTTGGCGAGCTCGGAGGTGTAGCGGGCGGAGAAGTCCTCCCAGGAGAACGAGCCGTCGCTGCCGAACGCGATCGCCCGCAGGAAGTACCAGCGGTACGCGTCCACGCCGAAGTGCGAGGTCAGGTCCTGCGGCTTGATGCCCGTCAGGTTCGACTTCGACATCTTCTCGCCGCCGACCATCAGCCAGCCGTTGGCCGCGATCCTTCCGGGCAGCGGCAGCCCCTGCGCCATCAGCATCGCGGGCCAGATCACCGCGTGGAAGCGCAGGATGTCCTTGCCGACCAGGTGGACATTGGCGGGGAACGTCCCGTCGAACTTCTCCTGGTTGGCGCCGTAGCCGACCGCCGTGGCGTAGTTCAGCAGGGCGTCGACCCACACGTAGATGACGTGCTTCTCGTCCCACGGCACCGGGACGCCCCAGTCGAAGGTCGAGCGGGAGATGGAGAGGTCCTGGAGGCCCTGCTTGACGAAGTTCACGACCTCGTTGCGGGCGGACTCGGGCTGGATGAAGCCCGGGTTGTTCGCGTAGAACTCCATCAGCTTCGGCCCGTAGGCGCTCAGCTTGAAGAAGTAGTTCTCCTCCTTGAGGATCTCCACCGGCTTCTTGTGGATCGGGCACAGCTTGACGCCGGCCTCGTCCTCGATGAGGTCGCCGGGGAGCTTGTACTCCTCGCAGCCCACGCAGTAAGGGCCCTCGTAGCCGCCCTTGTAGATCTCACCCTTGTCGTACAGGTCCTGGACGAACTCCTGCACCCGGTCGGTGTGGCGCTTCTCCGTCGTACGGATGAAGTCGTCGTTCGCGATGTCCAGGTGCTTCCAGAGGGGCTTCCACGCCTCCTCCACGAGCTTGTCGCACCACTCCTGCGGGGTGACCTTGTTCGCCTCGGCAGTGCGCATGATCTTCTGACCGTGCTCGTCCGTGCCGGTGAGGTACCACACCTTCTCGCCACGCTGGCGGTGCCAGCGGGTGAGCACGTCGCCTGCGACGGTCGTGTAGGCGTGGCCCAGGTGAGGAGCGTCGTTGACGTAGTAGATGGGGGTCGATACGTAGAAATTCTTCACGCCGTCGCCCCCTTGCTTCTCGGATCCAGTGGCCGCCATGGTCGAAATCCTAACGGCCCGGGGGAGACCGACTCACACCGATTACGGCCGGTCACCCCCGGACCAGGGGCGTGGAGACCTTTGCGAAACATCCCTTCCGGTAGCAAAGGCGCATCCTGGGAGGGAGCGGACACGCGTGTACGAGGCAGGGGACAACACGATGCGGGTACTGGTCGCGGAGGACGAGGAGATCCTGGCGGAGCTGGTCGCCACGGGGCTGCGGCGGGCCGGCTTCGCCGTCGACACCGTGTACAGCGGTGACGCCGCCCTCGCCTACCTGGGGCTGCACGACTACGACGTCGTCGTCCTGGACCGCGACCTGCCCCGGGTGCACGGCGACGACGTGGCGCGCGGCCTCGTCGCCTCCGGCTCCCGGACCAGGATCCTGATGCTCACCGCCGCCGGTTCCATGGAGGACCGGGTCGCCGGGCTCGACCTCGGCGCCGACGACTACCTGGGCAAGCCGTTCGAGTTCCCCGAGCTGGTGTCGCGGGTACGGGCCCTGCGCCGCCGCAGCGCCCGCCCCGTGCCACCGCAGCTGGAACGGCACGGCATCCGGCTCGACACCGTACGGCGCACGGCTTTGCGGGACGGGCGGGAGCTGGACCTCTCGCCGAAGGAGTTCTCGGTGCTCCAGCTGCTGCTGGAGGCGGACGGCGGGGCCGTCAGCGCGGAGGAGCTGCTGGAGCGGGCCTGGGACGCCAACGCCGACCCGTTCACCGGCGCCGTACGTGTCTGCATGAGCAAGCTGCGCGGGAAGCTCGGGGAACCGGCGCTGATCCGTACGGTGCAGGGCGTGGGGTACGCCCTGTGAGGCGGCTGTCCGCTGTGCCGCACTCCAGGATCCGGGCCCGGATCGCGTTCGTGTACGGCGGGGTGTTCCTGGTCCTCGGTACGGCGCTGCTCGCCACCGTCAACCTCGCCTCCCGCGCCGGTACGGACTCCCAGGCGCGCGACATCGCCCGCATGGCGGCCGTCGTGCAGCCCGGCTACGCGGTGAACGGTCCTCTCGTCACCCGGCGGAGCCTCGGGCCACCCACCGTCTACGACCTCACCGACAACGTCAGTGACGCGGCCGGTCATCAGCTGCTGATCTGGTCCGTGGCCGCGCTGCTCGTCATGACGGCCTGCGCGGTCGGGGTCGGCTGGTGGACCGCGGGGCGGGTGCTGCGCCCGGTCCATGCCATGACCGCGAAGGCGCGCCGGCTCTCCGAGCACAATCTGCACGAGCGGATCGCCTCCAGTGGCCCCGACGACGAGCTGAAGGAGCTCGGCGACACGCTCGACGCGCTGCTGGCCCGGCTGGAGAAGGCCTTCGACAGCCAGCGGCGGTTCATCGCCAACGCCTCCCACGAGCTGCGGACCCCGCTCGCCACGCAGCGGGCCGCGATCCAGATCGGCCTGGACGACCCGACCCCGGAGGATCTCGTACGGACCAGGCAGACGCTCCTGGACAACAACCGGCGCAGCGAGCGGCTCATAGAGGGGCTGCTGGTCCTGGCGCGCAGCGAGCGCGGGCTCGCCGAGGGCGAGCGGGAGACGGTGGATCTCGCGCAGGTGGTGGCGGAGGAGTCGGCCCGGCATCCCGGCGTGCGGGCCGACACCCACTTCTGCACGGTGCGGGGGAACCGGATGCTGCTCGCGCAGCTGGTGGCGAATCTGCTGGCCAACGCCGTCACGTACAACGTGCCGGACGGGACGGTGGACGTGTCACTGGTGACGGCCGGCGGCGGGGCGCTGCTGAAGGTCCGCAACACCGGGCCGGTGGTGGACGCGGCGGACATTCCCGGGCTGTTCGAGCCGTTCCGGCGGGGTGAGGGCAAGGACCGGATGGGGCGCGGGTCGGGCCTCGGCCTGTCGATCGTGCGCTCCATCGCGGTGGCGCACGGCGGTACGGTCACGGCGGTGCCGGGGCCCGGGGGCGGGCTCGCCGTGACCGTACGGCTGCCGGTGGATCAGTCGGCGGTCACCGTCTCGCGGGCCGCGATCCAGGTGGGGAGCGCGGCGAGGACCTCGCGGTAGAACGTGGTGTCCGCGACCTCCCGGGGCGCGGGGCCCGCGTGGAAGAACCCGGCGTTCGGGGCGTCCAGCTTGCGCAGGAAGTCGAAGCCCTTGGCGTCTTCCTCGCCGAACGCGACGAACTGGAAGAACAGCGGCAGCCGCGCCGCGTCGGCCAGCGCCTGCTTGGCGGCCTGCTTGGCGTCCGGCGGGCCGTCCGTCTGGAAGATCACCAGGGCGGGGCCGGTCGCCTCCGACTTCTCGTAGTGCGCGACGACCTCTTCGACGGCGCTCTGGTAGTTCGTACGGCCGAGGCGGCCGAGGCCCGCGTTCAGTTCGTCGATGCGGCCCTCGTGGTCGGCGAGGCCGACCGTGCCGGTGCCGTCGATCTCCGTCGAGAAGAAGACGACGGGGACGGTCGCGTTCTCGTCCAGGTGCGCGGCGAGCGCGACGGTGCGGTCGCCCAGGTGCTGGGCGCTGCCGTCCTTGTAGAACGGCCGCATGGAGCCGGAGCGGTCGAGGACCAGGTAGACGGTGGCGCGCAGCCCGGTCAGCCCGTGCGCTTTCAGCCCGGCCTGGGCCGCCTTGTACGGGGCGACGAGCCCGGGGGCCCGCGACTTGACCTTGGCGAGGGTGAGCGCGGGCTTGGGGGTGGAGGTGGCCGCGGGGGCCGTCTCGGGTGCGGGGGCGGGGGCTGCCTCGGTTACGGGGGCGGGCTCGGGCTCGGTCTCCGCGACGGGGGCCTCGGCCTCGGGCTCCGGGGCGGGCTCGGTCGCGGGCTCCGGCTGCGCCTCCGCCTCCGGCTCGGCGGCGGTGGGCTGCGCCTCGGCCTCCGCCTCCGGCTTCGTCTCGACCTCCGGCTCCGCCTCGGCCTCAACGGCCGCCTCGGCCTCGGCCTTGGCCTCGACGGCGGGCTCCGCAGCGGCCTCGACGGCGGGCTCCGCCTCCGGCTCGCTGGCGATCTCGGCCTTGACTTCGTCCGCCTCCGTCGCCTCGATCGCCTCAGCCTCCGCCTCCGGCGCCTCGGCCTTGATCGCCTCCGGCTCCGATACCTCCGCCTCGGCCGCCTCCGTCGCCTCGACCACCTCCGGCTCCGACACCTCCGGCGCCGCTGCCTCCACCTCCGGCGCCGTCGACTCCGACTTCGGGGCCGGGCTCTGGGCCGGGACCGTGGGGACGGAGGCCTTGTCGAAGGCGGCGGCCACCAGGTCGGAGGCCAGGCCGGTGTTCTCGCCGGCGGACCGGGGGGAGGCGGGCGCCGGTACCGAAGCCTTGGTGGGCGGGGTGGTTTCGAGTACCGGGGCCGGCTCCGCGACCGGCTCGTCCGCCGTGGTGGAGGTGGTCTCCGTCGTCGTGGCCGGCTCCGGCTCCGTGGGCGCGGTGCGCTCGGTCTGGGGCGGGACCGTGGCCGTCGGCGCGTCCTGCTCCGCGCGGTCACGGCCGAACACCTTGCGCAGCAAGCTCCGAATGCCCATGGGCGAGGCCTTTCGCGTGAGTTGGGTGCGAGAAATGTCCGACCTGCGGGAAATGATCCCTGGCCAGGACGGATACGTAAGGTTAGCGGCCGGATCCGGCCCTTCGGTGGTGCGGCCCGCCCGTGTGAGAACTGAGCTGCAACCGATCCCCGAACGAGTCCTGTGCCGATGCCGTGCGGGCCTCATGTGCGTAGTTCAAATGTGCGCACCCGGTCCCGAGTTGCCTTGTTAACGTGAACGGACGGTGTGTCTGACGCAAAGTCAGGCACACCGTTGTCCGTTGTCCGACAGTGTTACCAAGAAGGGCTTCCACATGGGGAAACCAATCCGCAGAACACGTTTTGCCGCCTGCGCCGTTGCGGCGGGTGCGATGCTTTCCGGCCTCGTCCCGGCGGTCGGTGCCGCCGCCGCTCCGGCGTCCGCCCCGCCGTCCTCGGTGCGGGCCGTCGACGATCCCGTACCGGGCAACGAGGGAATGCCGGATGACGGGTTCGAGGACGAATCCGAGGGTGAGCAGGACGACTTCGCCGGAACCGGAACCGGATCCGCAGCGGCCTCGGCTTCCGCCGCGCCGGGCGTCTCCGCTCTCGCCGCCCCCGTCCCCGGCCGGGCCGCCGACTTCAAGCTGGCGAAGAGTACCGATATCTCCGGTCTCGTCACGAAACTGGACGCCGCGCTGCCCAAGCAGGGCCTCACCGAACTGATGGAGCAGGCCAATCGGCCCTCCAAGTGGGAAGACGCCTGCGGAACTGCTGGAATTTATGGTTCCGACCTGGCGGTCAACCACCGTGTCTGCTGGCAGAGCGACGACGGCACCTCCTCGGAGTGGGTGCCGCAGGCCATCACCGGTGTCTCGGACGCGCAGGAGGACGAGGACTGGGGAACGTCCAACGCCGAGCCGATCGCCGTGGCCGGTTACGACGCGGAGAACCCGGGCCGCAGCAACTACGCCAAGGACCGGGACAACTGCGTCCAGGACTCCGCGTCGGACGCCTGCAACGAGAAGGGCATCCGGGTCAGTTTCTTCAACCAGGCGACCCAGATGTACCGCCATGTGCTGCTGGTCTGGCCGTACATGAACTCCAAGGACCACATCTCCTTCGACGCGCTGCACGCGAGCGAGGGCAAGTGCACCACCGAGGTGACGTCCTCCTGCGCCGCGCAGAACGGCATCCACGCCGGTGGCATGGTCTGGTACGGCAATTACCTGTACGTCGCCGACACCGCCAACGGCATGCGGGTCTTCGACCTGCGCAAGATCATGGACCTCAACCCGGACAACAAGGCCGACGTCGACGACCCGACGCCGGACGGGCTGACCAGCAACGTCGTGGACAAGAAGCGGATCGGCCGGCAGAGCAACGTCTGGTACGGCTACGGCTACCGCTATGTCATGCCGCAGGTCGCCACGCTGAAGTTCACCACGGCGAAGAACGGCGGGACCACCAGCGGCAACCAGTGCTACGCCACCGGCCGCCCGAAGGCCTCGTACATCTCGCTGGACCGGACCGACACCGACCACATGGTCCTCGGTGAGTACTGCAACACCAACAACGGCGGCACGAGCCCCGGCCGCGTCGGCACGTACCCGATGACCGAGCTGACCGCCGCCGTCGAGGGTGCCACCGGCACGACCGCCTCCGCCGACCTGGCCTACGGACTGCCGACCGGCGCCACGTTCAACAACGAGGCGCTGTGGCACAAGATCCAGGGTGTCACGCGGTACGAGGGCAAGTGGTACTTCCACCGCAGCAACGGCTACGACAACGGCCGGCTGCTCCAGGCCACGCCGGGCACCGTCGACGGCGCGTCCCAGCTCGTCGGCAACGCGAAGACGCTGGAGTCGGCGTTCGGGCCCGAGGACCTCTACCTCGCGCACGGGCGCGGCGACGGCTTCGCGCCGCAGCTGTGGTCGCTGAGCGAGCACGCGCCGAGCAAGTGCGGGTCGTGCAAGCGCGAGCTGTACAGCTACAACATGTCGGAAGTGATCAGCGACTTCGGCTGATCCCCACGACTGCGCGCAGTCCTTGCGCCCTCGCAACCCTTGCGACCCCCACGACCCCATGACAGGCCCTACAGTCGGACACATGGTTTCCGGTGAGGCGCCGCAGGCGGAGGGCAGCGTTCGGGTCGACGTCTGGATCTGGTCGGTCCGGCTGACGAAGACCCGTTCGCAGGCCGCTGCCGCCTGCCGCGCGGGTCATGTGAAGGTCGCCGGCGAGCGCGCCAAGCCCGCCCAGGCGCTGCGCGTCGGCGACGAGGTACGGCTCCGGCATGCCGGGCGCGACCGGATCGTGGTGGTGTCGAAGATCGTCAAGAAGCGGGTCGGCCCGCCGGTGGCGGCGGAGTGCTTCATCGACAACAGCCCGCCCCCGCCGCCGCGCGAGGCGGCGATCCAGGTTCCGGTACGGGACCGGGGCGCGGGCCGGCCGACGAAGCGGGACCGGCGCGAGATGGAACGGCTGCGGGGGGCAGGCCCCACCACGGGCTGACCGCCCCGCCGCGGGGCAGCCGCTACGGCTGGGGCGAGGCGATCGCCCGGGCCGCCGCCACCTCCTGGCGCAGCGGAGCGAGTACGCCTTCCTCGTCGCCCGGAAGTTCGGTGCGCACCTCCACCAGGACCTCGCTGGCCCGTATCCCCTCGGCCAGCTCCCGCAGCTGCCGCTGGACCTCCGCGACCTCGGCCGGCGGTGGCTCGGGTGCTCCGTGGTTGACCCGGACCCGGGCCGCGGTCGTCGCGTCCACGATGCGTTCGACCGCGACGACCAGCGGCCACCAGGCGGCGGCCCGGGTGCCGACCGGGGGTGGTTCGGTCAGGGCGCGCTGGAATTCGGAACGTACGACCGACAGGTCGCGGTAGATCCGGCGCCGGGCCCGCACCCGTTCCGCCCGGTCGCCGGTGCTGCCCGGCTCGAACGCGCACGCCACGTAGTCGGCGATGTCCGCCACCGCGTCCGCGAGCCGGTGGCCGACCCGTACGTGCCAGCTCTCCGGCCACAGCAGGTAGCCCGCCACCAGCACGATCGCGCAGCCGATCAGGCTGTCCAGGAAGCGCGGCCAGACCAGGTCGAAGCCCTGGTGGTTCAGCAGGTCGGACAGGAGCAGGATGACCGGGGTGATGGCCGCGGTCTGGAAGGCGTAGCCCTTCGCGGTGAGCGCCGGGATCAGCGCGGCGAGCACCACCATCACCGGCACGTCCCACCAGCCGACCGGCACCGCGGCGAGAATCGGGGCGGCGATCACGAGCCCGGCCGCGGTGCCCACCGAACGCAGCACGGCCCGGGAGAACACCGAGCCGAAGTCCGGCTTGAGGACGAATGTGACGGTCAGCGCCACCCAGTACGAGCGCGGTACCGGGATCAGCGAGGTCAGTGCCTGGGCCAGGCCGATGCAGAGGGCGAGGCGCAGCCCGTACCGCCAGGAGGCCCCGGAGAGCAGCACGTCGCGGGTGGCCCGCCGGATCCGTACCCCGAGCACGGCGGGGCGGCCGAGCCGGTCGTCGACGTTGTACGGGTCGGGGTCGGCCTTGTGCACCACGGCCGCCGCGTGCCGAAGGGCGCTGTCCACCGCCCGGGTGGCGGGTGAGTCCGGTGCGGGCAGGGTGAGTGCGGGGCGGCCGGTGCGGCTCTCCTCCACGGCGGCGGCCAGTTCGCGTACCGCGGCCGGGATCTCGTCCGGGAGCCTGAGCCGGCGCACATGGACGGCGGGGGCCGCCTCGACGAGCGGGATGACGACGTTGAGCTGGGCGAGCAGCCGCACCCCGGCGTTGCTGCGGCCGTGGTAACGGGCCCGGCGGGCCAGGATCAGGTCGTAGGACGTGTTGAGGGACTGGGTGACGGCCTGGCGCCGCTCCTCGTACGCGTCGGTGCCCGCGGCGGCGAGCAGGTCGGCGACCGCGAGGTAGGTGCCCGCGACCGCGACCCGCTCCGGGAGTTTCCCGCGCAGCGGCCAGGCCAGCAGGGTCAGGGTGAGTACGAACAGGCCGCCGACGGTGAGCAGCAGCGGCGCCACCCACCAGGGCTGCGGCATCGGGAGCCCGGCCCCGACCACCGCGTTGAGCAGGAGCAGCAGCCCGGACACCGAGGCGACGGCGCCGATCGTCGACATCATCCCGGAGACCAGGCCGACCAGGGTCAGCGCGGCGACGGCCCCCCAGCCGGTTCCGTACACCAGGGTGCCGAGCATGATGCCGAGCGCGCCGAAGAGCTGCGGTACGGCGATGTTGAGTATCCGCATCCGGTACGCGTCGGCGGTGTCACCGATGACGCCGGAGAGCGCGCCCATGGAGACGAGCGCGCCGTACGCGGGGCGGTCCAGTGCGAAGCCGACGGCGAGCGGTGTGGCCAGGGAGACGGAGGCGCGGGCGACCGCCGCCCAGGGGATGGGCGCGGACGGTTTCGGGCGCAGTCCGCTCAGCAGCCAGGGGGGTGGCGCCAGCCAGGGGGGTGGCGCGGTCCGCCGCCGTCCGGATCCGGTCTGCGTGTCGGTCAACGCGTCCCCCTGAGTCGTGCGTTCAGCTCCGGTAGCCCTCGACCTCGTCGGCGGGCCGGACCCGCGCCTCGGACGGATCTTCGCCGTACTCGCTCAGTGCCCGGCGCTGTCGCATGAGATCCCAGCACTGGTCGAGCCGTACTTCAACGGTACGCAGCCGTGCTCTCTCTTCCTCGCTGAGGCCCATTTCGCGGGTGGAGCGGTCGCGCAGGCTCCGTTCCTCGGAGATGAGTCCGCCGATCTCGTCGATGATGTCGTGTTCCCGGTCGTCCATGGCGTGTCCTTCGTGGCAGGAGGGAGGAAGAGAGAGGGAGCGCAGGGGCTCAGAGCACGATGACGGTCTTGCCGCGTGCGCCGCCCGTCCGGTTCCGGTCGAGGGCCTGCGGGGCTTTTTCCAGTGGGAGCTCGATGTCGACGGGCACCCGCAGCACGCCTTCGGCGGCGCCCGCGGCCAGGACGTCGAGCAGGACCGGGGTGGGTTCGAGCCGGAAGTCGATCCCGGTCACGCCGGGGGGCAGGGCGGCCCCGGCGGCGATGCCCCGCGTGGTGAGGGCGATGCCGCCGCCGTGGACCAGGGCGGCGTGTCCGGCGAAGGAGTCCGGGGTGGTGGAGACCAGGTCGACCAGTGCGTCGACGCCGTCCGGGCAGCTCTCCCGTACCGCCGCCGCCAGCGGCCGGTCGGTGATGTCGATCGTGACGGCGGCGCCCAGCTCCGTCATCCGGGTGTGTTCGTCGCCGCGCACCGCGGCGATCACCCGTATGTCGCGGGCGGAGGCGAGCTGGGTCAGATAGCTGCCGACGCCGCCCGCCGCACCGATGACCAGCAGGGTCTCGTGGCCCCGGAACACCGCGATCTCCAGGATCTGGGCGGCCGCCATCCCGGCGGAGGGAAGCGCGGCCGCGGCCCGCAGGGGGAGGCCGGGCGGCACGACGGTGATGGCGGAGTCCTGCGGCACGGACACGTAGTCGCAGTACGTGCCGCTGCCCGCCGCGTTCGGCCGGGCGACCCGGCCGAAGACCTGGTCGCCGACCCGGAACCGGTTCTCGCCGCTGCCGATCATGTCGACCCGGCCCGCGAAGTCCACCCCGATGACCATCGGGAACACGCGCGGTGCCGGTCCGTCGTCCGGGGAGCCCTGCGAGGCCTGCCAGTCGGACGGGTTGAGCGCGGCGTACTCGATCCTGACCCGTACCTCCCCGGCCTCCGGTTCGGGCTTGGGCATCTCCACCAGTGCGGGGTCGGCCCGGAACGCGCCGACGGCTATGGCTCGCATGCGGAAGACCTCTCAGTCGCCCCCGATCCGGCAGTCATGAGAACCACTCTTCCCCGGCCCGTCCCCGGCCGCACGTCGAGCGGAGAAGGCCCGGCGCAGGCCCTGCGGAGCTCCTGCGGACCGGGTCATTCCGTGCCCGGAACCGGCTGCTCCGGCCGTCTCTCCCCTTCCCGGCCCGCCCGCGACCGCCTCCCCGCTCCCGCCCGCGCCACCCCCGCGCACAGGGCCAGGGCCAGCCCCACGGCGAACACGGTCCACACCGTCGTGCGCAGCGAGGCCGTCAGCGCGTCGTACACCGCCGCGGCCCCCGCCGTCTCGCTGTCCGGCACCTCGTACAGCACCCGGTCCCGGGTGTACGCGAGCACCGCGCGCAGCACCAGCGCGCCGAGCGCGAAGCCGAGCCCGGCCACGGCGGTGGCCGAGAGAGCGGCGGGCCAGGAGCGCCGGTGCCCCGGTCCGCCGCCGCGCAGCCAGGCCACGGCCACGGCCAGGACGGCGACCACGAGTGTGGCCACGGCCGGCCAGATGCTGCCGGTCCGCAGCAGGCGGAAGGTCTGGCGCAGCTGGTCGGCGCGGTCGGCGGAGATGAGCGTGATGTCGGTGTGCTGGACGGGGATCCGGTCGGCGAACGGCACCCCGTTCTCCTCCAGGTTCTGCTTGACCCGCTCGGTCACGGGGGCCAGATCGATGGTCACGGCCTCGCCGGTGTTGCCGTTCAGGGCGGCGGTGACGGCCTCGTGGGCGGTGCGGTTGGCGGCGTTCCAGGCGTCCTGGAAGGCGTCGGTGGTGGTGAAGGAGAGCACCGCCTGGCGCAGGAACTCCCGCACGGTGTCCTGGAGCGGCCCGGCGTCGATCTGTTTCATCGCCCCGTCGGTGATGAGGTCGGTGACGGTGCTCTGCACATCGGGGTCGGAGGCGAGCGGGGCCACCGCGTCGACGTAGCGGTCCGTGTTGTCGATCTCCAGGTCCACCCAGGCGGACAGCGCGCCGACCGGCACCAGGACGGCGAGCAGCACCACCAGTACCACCGAGAGCGCCGCCGGGAGATACGCCGAGAGATACGTCCGCACCCGTCAAGGGAATCCCGTGCGGGGGCGGCGCGCCCCGGGCCGTACGCCATCCGAGTTGCCGGGTGGCGCGGCCGGGTGTGCCCTGGAAGGAAAAGGAGCCACGGAAGGAGAACCCCGCATGTCCACACACGCGGCAATGCCGGCCCGCGGACGGACCCGGCCGAGGGCACACGCACGCGGGCGCAGCAGGAGCTCCTGGGCCGTCCCCGTGACGCTGGGCGCGGCGTACGGTCTCTACGCCTCGTTCATCCTCCGCAACAACGGCGCAAGCGCCGGCCGGCAGTTCTGGTACGGCCTGATCACCGCGGTGGCGCTCGCCGCCCTCTGCTTCGTGCTGGGCCGGATCCAGCACACCATGCTGCCCCTGGTGCGGGCGGCGGCCTACGGAGCGCTGACCGCGGCGGCGATCGGCCTGCTGGTCGGGCTGACCGATTCGAGTGTGCTGCGGTCCGCGGCGCTGGGGCTTTCGGTCGGCCTCGGGATGTTCATCAGCACCTTCTACATCTACTACACGCACGAGAAGACGTGAGTCCGTACGGTCGCGTACGGACACGAGGGCGGGCCCGCACACGATTCGTGCGGGCCCGCCCTCGTGTCATGCCTGGTCGGTCACGCGTCGCGTACGACCGTCACCGGGCACGGTGCGTGCTGGGTGACATGGAGGCTGACCGAGCCGAGCAGGGTCGCCTTGAAGCCGCTGTAGCCGCGCGCCCCGACGACCAGCAGGTTCGCGCCCTTGGCGCGGTCCAGCAGGGACTGGGCCGGGTTGCCGATCACCACGATCTTGCTGACCGCCGCCGCGCCCTCGGCGCCCAGGGCCTCCTCCAGTGTCTCGTTGAGGGCCACGGTCGCCAGGGCCTGCGGGTCGAAGTCCTCCGGCATGCCGGGCATCATCGACGCCCAGCTCGTCGCGGGGTACTCCCAGCTGTTGACCGCCTCCACCGTGTCGCCGGTCAGCTCCGCCTGGCGTACGGCCCAGTGCAGCGCCTTGATCGACGACTCGGAGCCGTCCACGCCCACCACGAT
This sequence comes from Streptomyces sp. NPDC001890, assembly GCF_042891445.1. Taxonomy (NCBI): domain Bacteria; kingdom Bacillati; phylum Actinomycetota; class Actinomycetes; order Kitasatosporales; family Streptomycetaceae; genus Streptomyces; species Streptomyces sp. NPDC001890. The sequence goes on from NZ_JBIATE010000003.1 coordinate 331,102, forward strand.
CCTGCCCATCCCTGCCTCCAGCTCGGTTCGGCTCAGTGCGCAGAGGCGCCGTGCGTACGTACCGGAAATCCCGCACGGCGCATCTTTCGTGCCAACTCTAATCAAACCGGACAGTTGTGCAGGTGGTGGGGTCTCAGTCCAGGCGGAGGTCGGCGAGCTGCTGCTCGAACGGCACGACCTCGTCGTCCAGCCCGAGGGCCCGCCGCGCCCCGGACGCCGCCCGGCCGCCCGTGATCATGGCCGCGAGTTCGCCGCCCGCCCGCCGGATGCGGGACGGCAGCCCGTCGGTGTACTCGTCGCCGGAGGAGCCCCAGTCCTCCGACGCCGCGTACACGGACGTCGGTACGACGGTGGCCCGCAGGTAGGCGAAGAGCGGGCGCATCGCGTGTTCCAGGACCAGCGAGTGGCGGGCGGTGCCGCCGGTCGCCGCTATGACGACCGGCTTGCCGGTCAGCGCCGTGTTGTCGATCAGGTCGAAGAACGACTTGAACAGCCCGCTGTACGAGGCGGTGAACACGGGCGAGACGGCGATCAGTCCGTCCGCCTGCGTCACCTCCTTGATCGCTTCGTCCAGGGCGGCCGGCGGGAAGCCGGTGACCAGGTGGTTGGCGATGTCGACGGCCAGGTCGCGCAGTTCGATCACCCGGACCTCGACCGTGCGGTCCTGCTCGGTCAGCAGCCGCTCGCGGGCGGCGCCGGCCAGCCGCTCGGCCAGCAGCCGGGTCGAGGACGGGCTGCTCAGCCCGGCCGATACGGCGACGATGCGCAGGGGCTCGGTGGCGAAGACGCCGGATGCGGTGGACACGGTGGTCAGGCCTCCTTCGTGGCGGCAGTGGCGGTGGCGGCGTCGGCGGTGCGGGCGGCGACGGCCGGGTGGACGGGCGCGGAGTCCGGGACCCCGGCCGGGCGCAGCGCGGCGAACTCCTTGCGCAGCACCGGGACGACCTCCTCGCCGAGGATGTCGAGCTGCTCCAGGACCGTCTTGAGCGGCAGCCCCGCGTGGTCCATCAGGAACAGCTGGCGCTGGTAGTCACCGACGGCGTCCCGGAAGGACAGGGTGCGCTCGATGACCTCCTGCGGGGAGCCGACGGTCAGCGGGGTCTGCCGGGTGAAGTCCTCCATCGAGGGCCCGTGCCCGTAGACCGGCGCGTTGTCGAAGTACGGCCGGAACTCCCGTACCGCGTCCTGCGAGTTCTTCCGCATGAACACCTGGCCGCCGAGGCCGACGATCGCCTGCTCGGCGGTGCCGTGCCCGTAGTGCGCGTACCGCTGGCGGTAGAGGTTCACCATCTTCGCGGTGTGCTCGATGGGCCAGAAGATGTTGTTGTGGAAGAAGCCGTCGCCGTAGTACGCGGCCTGCTCGGCAATCTCCGGCGAGCGGATCGAGCCGTGCCAGACGAACGGCGGGACGCCGTCCAGCGGGCGCGGGGTCGCGGTGAAGGACTGCAGCGGCGTACGGAACTTGCCCTCCCAGTCGACGACGTCCTCGCGCCACAGCTTGTGCAGCAGGGCGTAGTTCTCGATGGCGAGCGGGATGCCCTGCCGGATGTCCTTGCCGAACCAGGGGTAGACCGGGCCGGTGTTGCCGCGGCCCATCATCAGGTCGACGCGGCCGTCCGCGAGGTGCTGGAGCGTCGCGTAGTCCTCGGCGATCTTCACCGGGTCGTTGGTGGTGATCAGCGTCGTGGACGTGGACAGGATCAGGTTCTCGGTGCGGGCGGCGATGTAGCCGAGCGTGGTCGTCGGCGAGGACGGGACGAACGGCGGGTTGTGGTGCTCGCCGGTCGCGAAGACGTCCAGGCCGACCTCTTCCGCCTTCTGCGCGATGGCGAGGGTCGCCTTGATCCGCTCGTTCTCGCTCGGCGTCCGGCCGGTCGTGGGGTCGGTGGTGACGTCTCCGACGGTGAAGATCCCGAACTGCATGGCGCCCGCCTCCAGAACTAGGTTTGTTGAACGTTGAACTATGTGAACACACCCTACAACGGAGCACCCCCCTGACCTATTCCGCGGTCCGCGAGGGAGTCCCGGACCGGTGCGTACCCTGGACGGGGCGCGCGGACCAGGCACGGACCGCGCCCGGACGGAGGCGGGAACTGTGAGCGGGAGCGGCGGCGAGAGCGAGCGCTGGAAGGAGCGCGGCGTGGCCCTGCGCGTCTTCGTCTACGTATTCGCCACGCATCTCTTCGCGGGCTTCATCTGGATCCTGTTCTACGTCGGCGAGCACGCGAAGAAGTAGAAGAAGCAGTGGAGTGGGCGGGGCAGGGGTGGGGGACATGAACGCCGCGGGCGGCACGGACGGCACGGGCAGTGCGGAGGGCGCGGCGGGGGCGCGCCTGGAGGCGGCGCTCGCGGCGGACCACATCTGGAGCGCGCTGTCCGCGCTGGCCGAGGACGCCCCGGCCGGCCTGCCCGAGGCGATCGGGGCCCGCTACGGCGAGGCGGCGCAGGCCGAGCGGCGCCACCTCACCTGGCTGCTCGGGGCCCTGGGCGAACCGGCCGCCCCGGTGTTCCTGCGCCTGCTGGCCGAGAGTGGCGGCGACATCGCGGCGGAGCTGCTGGGCACGGCGGTGCAGCGGAGGCTGCGCGTTCCGGCGGCCGAGCTGCACCGGCTCGCCGCGGAGCTCGGCGCGGAGCTCGGCGCGGAGCTCGGCGCGGAGCTCGGCGCGGTGGAGCCGATGGTGGACGCGATGGGGCTGTCCGAGGACGCGGGCTTCGCACCGTTCCTCGGCGGGCTGCTGGACCACGAGCGCCTGCGCGGGCGCGCGGCCATGGCGCTGGGGCGGCTCGGCGCCCGGGAGTGGACGGTGCCGGTCGCGGAACGTCTGCCCGGCCTGACCGGACTGCAGCGCGGCGCCTTCGTCGTGGCCCTGGAACTGCTGGACGACCCGGCGGCGATACCCCACCTCCTGCGGGAGCTGGAGGCGAACCGGGAGCCCGCGGGCGACGTGCACCACGCCCTGGTCGCCCTGACCGGCCGGCACCCGCTGATCCCCCTGACTCCTCCGGACGGCGACCACGGCAGGCTGTTGCACGGCATCTGGTCCGAGCGCCGGCTCGACGTCCCGGTCCCGCCGTCGGTCGGCCCGTTCGCACTCGACTCCCCGCGCCACGCGCGCTTCACCGTCGAGGACGGCCGGGGCAGGATCCGTATCGACTACGACCCGCCCACGCCCGGCTCTTCCTGGCCCCGCTGGGACAAGTCCCTCCGGATCGACGGGGAGCGGGTCTATCACGTCGGCTCGGACTGCGGTACGTGCGAGACGATGATGACGCTTCTCGGCTGGCCGCCCCGGACGGCCCGGGAGGGCGCGGACCGCCTGCGCACCGCACTCGCCGACATCGACGGCCTGGGCTCCGGCGCACTCGACGCGGCCGCTCCCCTCATCGAGGAGCTCCCGACCGGCCACTACCGCGCCCACCTGGCCGATCTCGCCCTGGAGCGGGTGACCGACCCGGCGGCGTCGTGGTGGGTCCGGCGCCGCGCGGTGCGCGAGGACGCCGAGCCGTACGTCACGGACGACCCCCTCGACGACGACTGGCCGGGCACCGCCCACTTCCAGCTGCGCGACCGCATCCCCGGCGAGACCCCGACGTACGGCGTACTGCTCCCGTCCCAGCCGCTGGACGCACTCGACGCGGACACGGTGACCCGGTACACCTCGGCCATCACGGCGGGACACCGCCCCGCCGCCCTGGCCCTCGCCTGGGTCGAGGACGTCTACGTGCAGGCCGAGTACCCCGAACGCTTCCTGGTGGCCGCCGTCCTGGACGGCCACCACAAGCTCGCCGCCTACGCGGCCGCCGGCGTGCCCGCCAGGGTCCTGCTCCTGTCGAGGGCGGAGGACAACTGGGGCCCGGAGACGGGCTGGAGCAAGGCGTTCGACGAGGTGCTGGAGCAGTTGTAGGACTGCGGGCGCAGGACAGCCGGCGGAGGCCCGCCCCGCCCCGGGGCCGATGCCGGCCGGCACCCCGTACGCCTACGCTGCGGGCCGGGCACGCGCAGGGCGTGCCGCCGCCAGGCAGGAGCCCCGCCGTGCCGTTCACCGGACAGACCCACATCCGCATCGCCCGCCCGTCCCGGGACCTGGCCGCAGCCGAACGCTTCTGGGCGGACGGCCTCGGGCTGAACGTCCTGTACCGCGCCGACGCGGAACGGGAACCCGGCACCCACGACCTCCTGATGCTGGGCCACCCGGACGCCCCCTGGCACCTCGAACTCGTGCACGGCGGCGACCACCCCACCGACCCCCGCCCCACCGACGAGGACCTGCTCGTCCTCTACCTCGACGGTCCGGTGCCGGAGGAGATGGTGGACCGCCTGGCGGAGCACGGCGGCAAGCGGGTCCCGTCGCCGAATCCGTACTGGAACGAGTGGGGCGTCACCGTGGCGGACCCGGACGGGTACCGCCTCGTCCTGTGCCGGCGCGGGTGGAGCAACGCCTGACGAAGCGGCGGGGCCGCCCGGACCTCCGTCACTTGCTCTGCGTGCCGGTCTGGATGGGGCAGGCGGTTGCGCCGGTGGTTGCCGGGCGGGTCGGCAGAGGCTGCAGGGGGGTGCAGACGGGGGTGGCGGCTCCGATGAGTTCGACCAGGCCGGTGCCGCCGGTGGGCGGGACGAGCCTGGACCAGTTGTTGGCCAGCCAGACGTTGCCGGACTGGTCGAGCTGGACGGCGGTGAGGTGCTGGATGGATTCGCTGCGGTAGCCGTCGGGCGGTGACAGCACGGAACCGGTGGAGGAGCCGGGCGGGCACGCCCCGGTGTTCACGCCGCACAGGACGGAGACGGAGGGGGCACCGAAGCCGGCGACCCACACACGGTCGGATCCGTCGATGGCTATGGACCAGGGGGCGACGGCCGTGGGGAGTTCGTATACGCCGGTGATGGTTCCGTCCGGCCCGATCTCGGTGATCGAGTTGCTGACGAAACTGGGTACCCAGACGTTGTTCCGGGAGTCGACGGCGAGTCCGAGCGGCCAGTCCAGCGAGGCGTCCTTGATGGGGGAGAAGGAGGTCGGCCTGAAGTCGGGGCCGATCACGGTGACGCTGCCGCCCGCATGCCCCTCGGGTGCGCGGGTCTCCATGAGTTCGGCCCCGTTGAAGCGGGCGTTGGAGACCCAGGCCCGGCCGTATCCGTCGATCTGGATGGCGAACGGGTGGTCCAGGCCGCCGCCGGTGATGGTGATCGCATTCGAGGGGTCGCCCTGGGGGTAGACGATCACGCTTCCCTCGCCGCGGTTGCCTTTCAGGCCGTAGAAGTTCGCGATCCAGACATTGCCCTTCTGGTCGACGGCCGTGCCCTGCGGGTGGTTCAGGCCGCCGTCCTTGAATCCTGTACCGGGCGACAGCGGCTTTCCGGCCGCGGAGTACTTCGCCATGGCATCGCCGCCGTAGCTGGGTGCCCAGACGGATCCCTGGTGGTCGATGGCGATGCCCCAGGCGCCCGCCTTCATGCCGCCGCCGCTGATGGGACTGTTCAGGGCGGGGTTGCCGACCGGGTCCTGCACGGTGACGTAGGGGCTCGGGGCCCGGGTCCCGGGCAGCCAGTTGTTGGTGGCCCAGACCTTGCCCCTGGCATCGATGGCGACACGTCCGGGGGCGTAGACCTCGGGGGCGGCGTAGTGCAGGGCCAGGATCCAGGCCGTCGGTGCCGTGGTGAGTGCGGGGCTGTAGGTGCGTGCCTGCCCGGCAAGGGCATGCAGGCTGCCGGTGGCCAGTTCCGGGTTGCGGGCGAGGTTGAGCACTGCTTGCGCCGTGTCCGCCGGAGCGCTGCCGTGCTGCGGTGTGGCCAGGCGCAGCATGTCGTGGCACAGCCCGGTGTCCGCTCCCGGTGCGCAGAGCGAGACGAGGTTGGCCAGGGTGTTGAGGGTGGCTTGGGTGTCGTTCTTGCTGCCGTTGTTCTGGTCGGTGAGGACCTTGCCGGGCTGTCCCGAGACCGGGTCGGCGAGGTTGTAGGACGTGGCCGCGGCGTTCTCCAGGCCGGGGCTCGGCCCGGTTACGCCCTGCTGGTCGGTGAACTGGGCCAGTGCGTAGGTGGCGGCGACGGTGGTGAACTCGTTGACCGTGACCGCGGATTCGGAGCGCTGCTGCACGCCGCCGCCGGGGCCGAATCCCGCGACGGAGCGCAGATGCAGCGACCGGTCGCCCGTGGGCGTGGCATCGACGTACAGCACGGAGCCCGCGGACCGGCCGGGCTGGATCCGGAAGGCCCCGTCGGCGTCGGTCGTGGCGTGTCCCAGTTCCCGGACGCCCTGCCGGTCTCCGGTGAGGAGGGTGACGTCGGCGTGGGGCAGCGGCTTTCCCGCGCTGGTGACCGTTCCGTGCAACGGGGCCGGTGTGCCGGGGGGAGTGGCCGGGGGCAGCCCCGTCAGGGCCAGCGCCATGGTGGCCGATGCGGCGAGGGCGGTGCCTGGGCGATGCTGGGAGATTCGGGTACGGAACGTGCCGCGCGAGGTCCGGGACGTTGCTCCGCGGAGGCGCGTGGCCGGCCGCATGGTGGGGGGAGTGGCGGGGGAAAACAAGATCGCGGCCCTTTCGTCATGCGTTCCCGGGCGACGGGTCCTGCGCGTTGCCGTTGTCCGGGGTGCGCAGCGTGAACCATCCGATCTTGTGGCCGGCCAGCCAGATCAGGCCCAAGTACAGATGAGGGCCGACCTGGCGGAGCTCGTCGCGTACGCCTGCGCACACCAGGGACGTGTGGGAGTAGTCGATGACGACGCACTCCTGGTCGTCCAGACGGCTCGGCCCGAGCCCGACCATGGCGACGATGGACAGGACGTCCATCGGGGAGAGCCGATTGCTGAGGTAGCCATCCGCGCTGAAGACCTTGCCCCGCCACACGGTCAGACGCACCAGGCCGGCCAGCAGCCGCGCCCCCGCCGGACCTGCCTGCGGGAAGACGGCCAGGCCCTCCATCGGGCCCCTGGGGATGTCACCGGCCGGACTCTTGCGAAACAGCTCGTCGAGCCGCTGATCGTCGGTCTTGAGCAGTTCAGCCTCTGTAACCATCAGGATCTACCTCGACCCGCAGGGGCACACTCGGCGCGCGTCCGCCATCCGCCGCTCTCTCCATCGTGAACCCCTTGGGCGGGGCTCACCACCGCGGGCGACGGCAGGGGCAAGCGGCTTGACCTCAAGTGCGCTTCAGGCAGAAGTCTTCTGCCATGAACACCGCAGACATGAACACCGTAGACATGAACATCGCAGGCAGGGACATCGCAGAGGTGCAGCGACAGTTGCGCGCCCTGACCGACCGGGCCGAGATCACCGACCTCATGGACCGCTGCCTGCGCTCCCTGGACGAGGGTGCCGCCTGAACAGGCGGGCGGTTCAGGCGTCGAAGGTGACGACGGCACGGCCGCGGAGGGTGCCGTCGTGCAGTGCCTTGTACGCCTCCTCGACCTTGGCGAAGGGGAAGAGTTCCACGTTGTTCCGGATGCGTCCGCTTTCGGCGAGCGTCAGCACCTCCTGGACATCGGCGATGCTGCTGCCCTGGAAGCTGAAGACCTCGCCGTCGCGGGGCAGTCCGCCGTACCAGGGGGCTTGGAGGCGGCCCATGGCGGCGCCGATGAGGCCGTACGCGCCTGCGGGGCGGACGGCGGCCGTGCCGGTGGCGATGGTGGCGTCCACACCGACGAAGTCCAGCACCGCGTCGGCTCCGTACCCGTCCGTGAGCGCGCGGATCCGATCGGCGGTCTGCTCGTCGGTGCCGACCAGCGTGTGGTGCGCACCCAGCTCCTGGGCCACCTTCAGACGGGCCTCGTCGGCGTCGACGGCGATCACGTCGGCGCCGGTGAGCAGGCGGAGGTACTGCACCGCGAATGCGCCGAGGCCGCCCGCGCCGATGACGACGGCGGTGCCACCGGGGCGGATGCGCGGCGCCGCGCGGCGCACGGCGTGGTAGGAGGTGGCTCCGGCGTCGGTGAGCGGGCCCGCGGTGCGCGGGTCGAGGCCGTGCAGCGGCAGGAGCGCGCGCAGGTCTTCGACGAGGACGTACTCGGCGAGACCGCCGTCGCGTCCGAAGCCGCGTCCGGCGGGTGCGGCGGGGCAGTTGTTGTCCTGGCCGCGGACGCAGAAGGAACACGTGCCGCAGGAGGCGGGAGAGACCAGTGCCACCGCGTCCCCGGGGGCGAAGCCGGTGACGCCGGGACCGAGTTCGGCGATGTGGCCGGCGGTCTCGTGGCCGAGGGTGAAGGGCATGCTCCAGCCGATGGCGCGGCCGGTCTCGGCGGGCATGGCCAGCATGGTGAAGTCGGAGTGGCACAGCCCGCACCCGGCCACCTTGACCAGGACCTGGCCGGGCCCCGGCGTCGGTACGGGAACCTCGACGACTTCGGCGGGGTGCTCCCATTCAGGAATGCGATACGCCTGCATGGTGCGGCTCACGACGTTCACCGTCCTTGTTCGCTCTTCGTCCGCTGCTTTCCGAATCGATTCGACCGTAGCTTGCGCTTCCGCGGGCAGTACCCATTGCCGAGGGTGAGAAATACGGTGTGGCAGGGCCCCGCCACCGGAGGTATAGCGCCCCTTTCCGCCGCTCCGGCCCCGGGGCGACCGCCGTCTTCCCGGATGCGGATGGGTTGGCACCCGTTGCGCTGCCCGCCACACTGACCCGATGGGGAGACAGCGCCAACCAATTCCTATGACCACTACGGATTCGCCGATGACGGGGCGTGAGATAGCGCTGAGTTGGATCGTCTGGGGGGCTGAGGCCCGGAACCTCACCGAGGCCTATTCCAACCTTGAGGCAATAGCCGCGAGCCAGGGGGCCGACGCGGTCATCGCGGTGCGGTTCGTCGCGGCCTCCGACACGCACACGAGGGTGCGTTTTCTGTCCGACGAGTCGGTCGAGACCCAAACGGTCTATCAGGGGTACGGAACCGCTATCCAGTACTCGTGACGCATCTCGCGGCTGGATGCGGTACGGCGCGGCGCGGGGCGAGGCGGGACGTCAGGGCATCGTGAACTTGGCGACGTACTCGTCGAAGGGCTCGATGCCGACTTCCACGCGGAGTTCGTCCATGCGCTCGGGCTCTTCGCAGGGCCACGGAACGGGTGCCCCGTCCTTCACGCCGGCGATCTGAGTGCCGTAGACCTGCTTGCGGCCCTCGTTGACCAGCGTGCGGTCACGCAGAAAGGCCAGTTCGCGCGGACCTGCCGAACCCGCCGCCACCGCCCGCTCCATCAACCGGAGGGCGCGCCGTTGGACGTCGAGCTGCCGGTCGGCGTGCTGGGCGATCAGCCACGCCGCGCTTGCGGCCTCCTCACCGACCAGTTCCGCCGTCGGCCAGCCGTACTCGTCCATGATCTCGCCGAGCCGGTCGCCGTGCCGTGCGGTCAGCCGACGCCACGCCAACTGCTCGGCCGGGTCGTCGCTGTTCGCGTTGATCGAGCACCGCTGATCGGCCGCAGCCATGTCCGCGAGTTCCACCGCCAGTGCGGCAACATCGTGCGCCACTCTCGACTCCCTTGATACGCGGGTCCGTTGTGCTTCGTAGACCGCAACCCTAAGGGTGCATATCGGGTGTAAAGATCATTCCGGAGAACGGTGACAGGCGCCTCCCCGCACCCTGATAATGGATATGTGCCCGGAAAGGTCGTGTGGGCGGAGTTCGGTTCGGTTACGCTCGGGTCATGACCTCCGTACCGTGCCGAAACTGGTGGCGCTCCTTCTAGGAGCGGCCGCCTCCCTTCTGCACGGAATCAGGGCCGTTCGATATGGACGGCCCTTTTCTCTGCCCTCGTACGGGTACGGATGCCGGTGATCACGGCGGGTCGTCCTCCACGCAACCAGCACTCGCGAGGAGAGAAGACCGATGGGTACAGCAACAGCCACAGCCACGATCGCCGCAAGCACCGCCGAGCTGGAGGCGCGGATCCGGCAGGCGCCGCAGACATTCCGGGTGATGACCGGGGACCGGCCCACCGGGCCCCTGCACCTGGGGCACTACTTCGGCACCCTCCACAACCGGGTCCGGCTCCAGGAGCTCGGGGTGGACGTGTTCGTGATCATCGCCGACTACCAGGTGCTCACCGACCGGGACGTCGCCGACCGGCTCGGCGAGTACATGGAGGGGATGCTGCTGGACTACCTGGCCGTCGGGATCGATCCGGCACGCTCGACGGTCTTCAACCACAGCGCCGTGCCCGCGCTCAACCAGCTGATGCTGCCGTTCCTGAGCCTGGTCTCGGTCGCGGAGCTGAACCGCAACCCCACCGTCAAGGACGAGATCGCCCACTCCCGGCAGTCGGCCGTCAGCGGGCTGATGTTCACGTACCCCGTGCACCAGGCCGCCGACATCCTGTTCTGCAAGGGGAACCTGGTGCCGGTCGGGCAGGACCAGCTGCCGCACCTCGAAGTCACGCGGATCGTCGCCCGGCGCTTCAACGAGCGGTACGGGGCGGTCTTCCCGGAACCGGAAGCGCTGCTCTCCGACGCGCCGCTCCTCCTCGGCACCGACGGCACCAAGATGAGCAAGAGCCGGGGGAACTCCATCGCGCTGGGCGCCGATGCCGATGAGACCGCCCGGCTGATCAAGGGGGCGAAGACGGATGCCGAGCGGCACATCACGTACGACCCGGAGAACCGGCCCGGGGTGTCCTCGCTGGTGCTGCTGGCGGCGCTCTGCCTGGACCGGGAACCGCACGCCGTGGCGGAGGAGATCGGCGGGGGCGGTGCGGCCGCGCTCAAGCGGACCGTGACCGAGGCGGTCAACAGCCGGCTGGCGCCGATCCGGGCCCGGCGGGCGGAGTACGCGCGGGACCTGGGGTACGTACGGTCGGTGCTCCGGGCCGGGAACGAGCGCGCCAACGAGATCGCGTCGGCGACGCTGGACGAGGTGCGTGGGGTGATGGGGTGATGGGGTGATGGGGTGACGGGGACGTGATCAGGACCGGTCCTTGATCTCGGAGTCCGGGCGAGCGGGCCGGGCCTGGCGGCCCGGCCCGTCACCCCTGCGGAATCACACGGGCCCGGAGCTGTGGGGAAGCGTCAGCGCCGAGTCCGTGTGGAGGGTGATGCGCACCGGCGCGAAGGCGGTGGCGTCCATGGGCGGCTCCCCGGTGCCGGGATTCCGGGCATAGCGCGGATGGGCGCCCCCGCTGATCTGCCAGCGTATGCGGTGACCGGCGGCGAAGCGATGGGCGGTGGTGCTCATCGCCACTGTGACCTGCGAGGGAGCGTCTTCGGTCGTCCGGAGCCGGCCCAGTCCGTCACAGATGTTGATGGAGCGGCCCTGTGGGTCCACGTCGCACAGACGGGTGAAGACATCGGCGTGTCCGGTGTCCGTGGAGACGCTCAGCCGGGCGGAGACCGGGCCCAGGACGTCCAGCGGCTCGGTCAGTGGGGGGCCGGTGAATGTCAGGACGTCGTCCCGGGCTTCCAGGGCGCTGTTGTCGCGTGGGCCGGCGGTGCGGGAGAGCAGCGGGCCGCCGAGGGACGGTGTGGGGTCGTCCGGGTCGTAGCGGAATGACGCCAGGGGCGCGGAGTCCGTGGGGGCCTGCCGGGTGAGATGCCCGCCCGGGGCGGGGCACCACGAGGCTGCGGCTGCGGCCGGTGGCCATTGGTCGAGATCCCGCCAGGCGGTCTCGCCGCCGATGTGCACGCGCACCGAGGTCGGGCGCAGGCCGGCGGGGTCGGCGCACAGGTGGGCGCGCAGCCAGGCGAGGCTCTCGGCGAACACCTCGGGCCAGCCCTGTTGCAGTGCGGAGGTGTGGGTCCAGGGGCCGACGAGCAGGGCGGTCTCGCATCCGCCCCGACGCAGCCGGTCGTACTGCTCGAAGGTCTGGTCGGCCAGTACGTCGTGCCATCCGGTGATCAGGGCCGTGGGCACGCCGAGCCGCTCTGCCGACTCCGCCGCCGACGCGCCGTGCCAGAACGTGTCCTTGGGGTCGGAGTGCGTCATCACGGCATCCAGCCAGGGCACCTCGCCCCCGAGGGCGGACACGTACGCCCCGCGCAGGGGCCGTGCGGTGGTGACGTCGCGCAGGCGGCGCTGAAGGCGCAGCGTCGCCTTGAGGAACGGCCCCATGCCCTGGTGCTGGTAGGTCATGCCCGTACCGACGGCGAGGGCGTTCTCCAGGTGTGGCACACCGTCCGTGTGGAACAGGGCGTAGGGATCGTGCAGGCCCACCTGCACCACCATTGCCTTCAGCTCCGGCGGCGGATCCAGGGCGAGGGCCCACTGTGTGTAGCCCAGATAGCTTGGCCCGACGGTGCCCAGTGTTCCGTTGAACCAGGGCTGCTCGCGCAGCCACGACACCGTGGCCTGCCCGTCGGCGGCCTCGTTGTGCCACAGGTCGAACGCGCCTCCCGATCCACCGGTGCCGCGGCAGCTCTGCAGGACCACGTGAAAGCCCTGTTCGGCGAAGAGCAGGCCGTACTGGGGAGACCACGGCAGACCACGGCCATAAGGAGAGCGGACCAGGAGAGTGGGGAAGTCGCCCTCCGCACGCGGGAAGTAGTGGTCCGTGATCAGCGGGCTTCCGTCGGCGGCCGGCACCGTCAGCCCCGGTTCCCATCCGACCTCGTGCTGTTTCGTCGGCAGTCCTCGCCAGGTCGCCCTCATCATCCGTGAGGACAGCGAGGGCTTTCCGGCGGGTGGCACCCAGGCGGGTCCGGCCGCGGCGTCGGGCATGCGTGGTGGCATCGCTCCTCCTCTATTCCGTACAGTGTACGAGAATAGGGGATGCTTGGATGATCCCCGCAGGAGCCGCCTCGACAGCGGGGCCGCCTCGACAGCGCCGGGAAGGAGCGGGAGGCCGTGCCTCATGACGAAAGGCCAGCAGCCGCGGGCGTCGATCCCGAACAGCTCTGGTTGCGTCCCACCGAGCCCCGCCGGGGCCGCAAGCCCTCCTTCAGTCGGGAGGGGATCGTCGCGGCGGCCGTCACCATGGCGGACGCCGAAGGCATCGAAGCGGTCACCATGCGGCGGGTGGCGGCCCAGGTCGGAGCCGGTGTCATGTCGCTCTACAGCTACGCCCCCGACAAGGAGACCCTGCTGGAGCTGATGGTCGACCACGTCACCGGCGAACTCACGGCCACGGACCCGCCCAGCGGTGACTGGCGCACCGATCTGAAGACGATCGCCCATCTGCAGCGCGCCCACATGCTGCGGCACCCCTGGCTGCCCGCCGCACTGTCCACCCGTCGCGTTCCGGGACCCAACACGCTGGCCTTCTTGGAGCATGCGCTCGCCGCCCTGCGGCCCACCGGGCTGGACGGCGCGGCCAAACTGGAGGTCTTCGCCCAGCTGACCGCATTCGTGGCCGGGCACGTCGCTCACGAGATCACGCAGGCCGCAGCCGCACAGTCTCCGGACCGGGTCGCGGCCGAGGCCCGCTACCTCGCCGCTGTCGCCGCCGACGGCCGCCACCCGGAACTCGCCGAAGTCCTCACCGCCCCCGGACGCCCGCTCACCGCCGAAGCCACCTTCGCCCGGTTCCTGGGCCGCCTGATCGACGGTCTCGACGCCGGCTGATGCCACGCACCCGCCGGCGCGGTCGTCCGCATTCCTGCGGGGCGCGGCGGACGCGGAGGGCGCGGAGGGATTCGCCCCCTCGCCCCTCGTTCCGTCAGGGGGTTTCGGGCCAGGCGCCTCGGGCCACCAGGTCCAGGATCAGCGCCGCGATGTTCCAGGCGTCGTCCGCGCCGCTGTGGTGGCGGCCCTCCAGGGGGAGGCCCGCCACCTTCAGGGCCTGGGCCATGCCGGGGCGTTTGCGCAGGCCGTGGGCGGCGGTGAAGGGGAGCTTGGCGTTGGTGTGGCGGTGGCCGAAGGGGTACCGGGTGCCGGTGACCCGGCACTGGCGGGTGAACTGGTTGCGGTCGTAGTCGCCCCAGCTGGCCCAGGGGCGGGTGCCCGACGCGTGCTCGGACGCCAGCAGGCGGCAGGCCTCGGCGAAGGACACGCCCGTGTCCACCTCGGCCTGGGTGAGGCCGGTCAGCTCGGTGCAGAAGGCGCTGACCGTGGACCGGGCGGGCCGGACCAGGATCCGGTGGCGGGCGAGCCTTCCCCGAGCCCTCAACTCCGTTCGAGCAGGGGAGACCCCGCCGGCCGCGCGCAGGTCGACGACCGTCAGGCCGATCTCGATGATCTCGCTCACCGCACCCGGGGGCGGCTGCCCGTCCCAGCAGGTCGCCTCGATGTCGATCACGTTGAGGAGGTCGGGGGCGTCGGTGTCCATGGGGGCAGGGTAGGGGCGGAGAGGGCGCGGGGCATGCGGATTTCGGTCGTCGGCCGGGCCGGTGCCCGCACGGTCGGGTGAAGGGCGGGCGGGCCGTGGTGTGGCGCGGCACCGGGGGCGGGGCGACGGCCTAACGTGCCTGGCTCCGACGAGACTTGGAGATCCCTCATGCGTCACGTTCTTCTTGCCGGTGCCTGCCTCGCGGCCGGCGGCGTTCTGGGCCTTGCCCCCTCCGTGCAGGCGGTGGGCAACGATGCGGGAGAGGAGCCGCAGGGTCATACCGTCGTCATGTCGAACGAGGAGTTCGAGCAGCTGTACGGCCAGGAGGGGGCGGAGACGGCGGAACTCGTGGGTGGGGTTGGATTTGTCCTGCCCGCGGACGGTTGGAGTGCCGTCGCCTTCCCGTGAGCCCGTGCGGGGGCCTCACGGCCCCGGCGCCACCCGGCGGCGTCCCCGGAGCAGTTCGGCCAGGCCCCGGCGGGTCGCGGCGATGACCACGCGGTCCTCGGGGCGCAGTACGTACCCGGGGTGCAGGTCCCAGACCAGGCCGGACGGGCTGTCCGGGGAGGACGGGGAGGACGGGGCCAGGTCCGGGCGGCGGTCGCCGGGCGGGGTGGCGTCCAGGGCGAGGACCCGCCAGGCGCCCGCCCGGAACGCCTGCTCCACCGTGTGGCCCTCCAGCTGCCAGTGGCCCGCCACCTCGACCGCCGCGAACAGCATCACCTTGCGCTCGACCGGGATCGCGCCCAGGATCTGGCGGCCCATCATGGCGACCGCGAAGGCGGGGGCGGCCAGGTGGGAGACGGAGCGGGAGCGGGTGACCGCCTGGGGGTGGGCGGTGCGCAGGGTGCGGTAGACGGCGGTGGCGAACTCGTCGTCGTACAGCCGCAGCGCCACCCGCAGGTCGGGCTTGACCGAGCGGGCGTAGAGGGCCGCCTCCAGGTTGGTGGTGTCGGCGCTGGTCAGGGCGAGGAGGGCGCGGGAGCGCTGGATCTTCGCCGCCTCCAGGACGCCCTCCTGGGTGACGTCGCCGAGGACCACCGGCACGTGCAGCCGGCGGGCGACCGCGATGCCGCGCGCGTCCGGGTCGTCCTCCACGCACACCACCGGTATGCCGAGTTCCCGCAGCCGGACCAGGACCCGGGTACCGATCTTGCCGAGGCCGAGCAGCACCACATGGCCGGACAGGCCGCGCGGCGGGCGGCGCAGGGAGGAGGCCGTGCGGAGCGAGCCGAAGGCCTCCAGGACACCCGCGACCAGGAGCGGGAGCAGCATCAGACCGGCCACTCCGGAGAGGAGCTGGATGACTTGGCGGGCCGTCTTGTCGCCGATCGCCGGGTCGCCCATCGCGAACAGGTCGAGCAGGGTCAGGTAGGTGGCGTGCAGGGGGTCGTCGCCGGTGGTGACCGTGGAGGCGATGGCGAGGCCCAGCACGGCCAGGCCGACGCCCAGCGCCGACCAGCGCAGCCGCCGCGAGAAGACCTGGCCGAGCGGTGCGCCCCGGCCGCCCATCCGGGGCGGCGGCCCGGTCGGGCCGGCCTGGCTGACCGCCTCCAGGACCACCGTGCCCCGGCCCGTCGCGGCGGCCACCTGCCGTTCGTCGGGCAGCAGCCGGGGGCCCTCGTCGCCGCTGCTGTCGGAGCCCTCGGTGCCCGCCGGGTCATGGGTGGTGGAGGAGAGCAGGGCGAGGGTGCACAGGCCGGGGTCGGCGATCTGGCCGCCCCCGGGCGGGGTGCGCTCGGCGGCGCGCAGCAGCAGGCCCTCCGCCTGGATGACCTTGCTGGAGCCGGTGAGGACGGTGGCCGCGAGGGCGGGGGCGGCGGTGTCGGCGTCGGAGAGGACGGTGGTGGAGGCGTCCAGGGCGGCCCGGTCCAGGCCGGGGGTGGCGAGGGCGGCGGCCTGGTCGAGCAGCGTCTCCAGGTGCTGGCCCAGCTTGCGGTTGTAGAGCCGGATGACCAGCCGGAGGCGGGGGTTGAGGCGGCGGGCGGTCAGCGCGGCGCGGATGTTGCGCTCGTCGTCGTCGTACACCAGGGCCAGGGCGGCGGCCGAGGCGACGCCCGCCTCCTCGAACGCCTCGTCGGAGGGCTCCGCCGCCTCCTGGATGCGGACCGGGTCGACCCCGGCGTTGGTGTCGTCCCCGAGCGCGTCGGCCCCGCCGCCGTTGCCGCCGTTACGGTTCATCGCCGATGACATGCGGCCGAACAGTGCGGACGCCAACCCGCGCCCGGTCAGCGGGAGTTCGGGGCGACGTGCGTCACGGCCGGGCGGCAGTACGAGGGTTACCCGCTCCCCGTACACGTAGCGCAGTTCGACGGCGAGGCGCCGGGCCAGTGCGTCGTCGCCGCAGACGACCATGTGTCCGCTGAACGGGGAACGTTGGGGCTGCTGGGGAAGTGGGGGCACGTGACCCAGCATGCCTTGTTCCTCTCTTCCGGGAGCGCGGTCAGTGATCTTCCGTTGGTCCGGTCGGCGGGGGTGCCGCGTGGCGGGCCTGCGGGTTGGTGAGCGGGTGGCGCGGGTCCGCGACCCGGACGATCGCCGATTCGACCGCCGCGACCCGGTCCGCGAGCAGCCCCAGCGCGGCGACGGCCCGGGTCATCGGGTCGCCGTCCGGGCCGCCGAGGGCCTGGGTGCGGACGTAGGAGGCGGTGATCGCGGACCAGCGCGCGGACTGTTCGGGGGTGAGCCGGCCGCGCAGCGCGGCGAGCTTGAGCAGGTTCGACTCCGCGCCGGTGGTCAGCGTCTGGGCCTCGCCCGTGTAGTGGTCGTCGATGACGTCGGACAGTTCCGCGTCGTTCATCACCGGCACGATCCGCTCGGCGATCTTGTTCATGTTGCGGTACGAGCCCTGGAGCCGGAACGGCGGCTCGGTGCGCGTCGCGTCGGTCTGCGCGGCCGACGCGATGTACGCGGCGTTCACGGCCAGCACGGTGTCGCGGGCGGTCAGCAGATGGCGCAGGACCGCGACGATCCGGTCCACCTCGGCGGGGGCGTACGGGTGCTCCAGCCGGTCCGCGCGCGCCGCGCCGTCGCCGGAGGCGAGCCGTACGAACAGGGCGAGATCCTCGCGGGAGCGCCCGGCGAGCGGGGCCAGCACCGGGTTGGCGGTCAGCGCGTTCTCGACGAAGCTCAGGGCGAAGACGTCCTCGCGGCCGCTCAGCACCTCGCCGAGGTTCCACACGTCGGCCCGGTTGGCGAGCATGTCGGGGATCCGGAACCGCTCGCCCGACTCGGTGTACGGGTTGCCCGCCATGCACACCGCGAACCGCTTGCCCCGCAGATCGTGGCTGCGCGGCTCGCCGTCCCGCACGCCCTCGACGCGGCGGGTGGCGTCGCAGAGCGGGATGAACTTCTGGAGCAGTTCGGGCGAGGTGTGCTGGATGTCGTCGAGGTAGAGGAGCGTGTTGTTGCCGGACTCCAGCGCGAAGTTGATCTTTTCGATCTCCTGGCGGGCGGTCGCGGTGCGGGCCTGGGCCGGGTCGAGCGAGATCACGTCGTGGCCGAGGTTCGGGCCGCTGATCTTGACGAGGACCAGGCCGAGCCGGTCGGCGACGTACTCCATCAGCGTCGTCTTGCCGTAGCCGGGCGGCGACACGAGCAGCAGCAGGCCCTGCGAGTCGGTGCGCCGGTCGGCGTCGGCGGTGCCGAGCTGCTTGGCGAGGCTGTCCCCGATCAGCGGCAGGTACACCTCGTCGAGCAGCCGGTTGCGGACGAACGCCGACATGACGCGCGGCCGGTGGTCGTCCAGCCGCAGCCGGGCCCGTTCGGCGTTCACCAGTGCCGTTCGCCGGCGCTGGTAGGCGCGGAAGCCGGGGACGGTCGCGGTACGGAACCGGGCCGTGCGGGCCAGGAGTTCGTCGATCCGGACGGTCAGCGTGCCCCTCTCGACGCGCGGGTGGGTGCCGAGCAGGCCGTCCACCCGTGCGGCCGGCGGGGCCTCGCAGTCGTACCGGTCGAGCACCGGCTCCGGGCAGAGCTCCACGGCGACGGCCTCCGCGAGATCGCCGGCGTCGATCACGGTGCCGCTCGCGGCGGCGTAGGAGGTGAGCCAGCCCTCGACGAGCTGGCGGCGGGCCGGCAGGTCGTCGGACAGGGCGGCGAGATCCTCGTCGTACGCCGAAGTCCCGGTCGTACGGCGGAACTTGTCCAGGAACGTGCGGACGGCGGCGCTGGTCACGAAGCCGGCCGGGCCGCTGGTCAGCTCCTCGAAGAGGTACGCGGCGACGGCGGACGGGGTCGCGGTCGCGTCCGCCGCGGCCTCGCCGCCGATGACGGCCGTGTCCGCCGAAGCCTCGCCGCCGATGACGGCCGCCCACTCCTCCTGAAGGGCGTCGACGGCCGGGGAGAGGCCGAAGGTCTCGCGGGCGCGGGCCAGTGAGCGGGCCCGTCGGGTCCACGAGGTGCGCCGTGCCTCGTCCGTGCCGTACGCCCAGAAGAGTTGAGCGGTTGCCCGGACGGTGGGCGGGCAGCGCAGCAGGCCGGCCCCGGCGTGCAGCCGCAGCAGGGCGGTGAGGATCGCGGTGGCGTCCTCGTCGTGGACGCCGCGCTGGTGGCCCTCGTCGTATGCGGCGGCGGCCGACTCCCGGACCAGTGTGGCGAGTTCGGCGGGATCCAGGGCGGTCAGGGCGTCCGCGCCGCGCTCGTCGAGAAGCCGGGCGGCCAGGTGCTCGGCCCGGTAGACCTGCGGGGACTCGGAGGGGAGGGTCTGCTCCCAGTACGGGCGGGTCGCCTCGAACTCCGGGTCGGTGACCGGTGCCCGGTAGTCCGTGCCGGTGAGCGCGAAGGCGAGGCGGTCGCCGTGCGGGACGAGCGTCAGGTCGAAGGGCTGGGTGTTCACCGCGAAGCGGTGCCGGCCCAGCCGGATCACCGCGCCGCCGTCCGCGTACAGCTCACTGCGGTCGCGCAGCGCCCGTCCGGCCTCCTGGCGGGCGGCCAGCAACTGCCCGTCGAGCTCCTCGGCGCGTACCGGATCGCCGAGTTCGCGCAGCTCATCGGCGGTGCGGCGGATTTTCGCGGCCATCGGGTCGGAGGCCAGGAAGGTGTTCACGGCGTCCAGGTCCGGCAGTGCGGTCAGCCGCCGGGACACCGTCTCCAGGACCCGGGCCGCCGACTGGGCCAGCCGCTCGGCGCGCCGGGCGCGGGCGTCCTGGAGGGTCTGCTTGCGGGCCGAGAACGCCTCGTACACCTCCGTCCGGCGCTCGGCCAGCTCGGCGAGGAAGTCGTCGAACTCCGCGAACCGCGACTCCAGGTTTTCCAGCTGGAGCAACAACTTGGCAAGTTGATCGTCGCAGGCGTCCGGGGTGTCCGCGGCGGCGATCGCCCCCGTGACGGCCTGGCCGAGCAGGGCGAACTCGGCGGCGAACTCGGCGCGTCCCTCGTGGTCGAGGAGTTCGCGGCGGCGGGCTTCGAGCGTGGCGCGGGCCCGGTTGACCCCGCCGAGGACCTCGGCGATCCGCTCCAGGATCGAGGTGCGGACCGTCGTGTCCCCGATGTCGAGACCGGCGACGACGTCCGTGACGGTGCTCAGCCCGTCCGTCATCCCGGTCAGCCGCTCGCCGAGCGCCGCCGCGTCCGCGACGGTGGCGAGTTCGGACGAGGCGGTGGTGAGGGCGGCGATGGACTCGTGGTAGCCGGTGAAGGCGTCGTCCCGGCCGAGGAAGGCGACGGCGCGCTGGGCGGCCGATTCGAGGTCGGCGGTGGTCGCGGCGGAGAGTTCGGCGATCCGCTCGGTGTCCGCGTACCGCATCTCGGCCAGCGTCGCCAAGTGGCCGTGGGCGCGGCGCAGTTCGGTGAGCTGGTCCACCCAGGCGGCGGCCGAGCGGGGGGCCTCGCCACGGATGCGGCGGACGAGCGCGGTGAGCCGGTCGGCCGTCCCGTCGAGCGCTTCGGCGGCCTGCCGGGTCAGCTCCCGCACGGTCTCGAACTCGGTCAGGACCTGCTCGGCGGTGGCCTTCAGTTCCGCCAGCGGGGCGGCGAGTTCGCCGAGTTCGGTGTCGGTGAGCCAGTGGTAGCGGTCGGTGGCCCGGGTGCAGTCCGCGACCAGCTGCGCGTACACGGCGGCGGTCGGGGTGGTCTCGGCGGCGCTGTGCGCGAGCGCCAGGCAGTCGGAGATCCCGCGTACCAGATCGGCGTTGCCGACCCGGGCCAGCGGGCCGGTGCCGACCGGGCGGGAGGCCGCGTGGGTGTCGGAGACGTACGGGGTCCGCCAACGCTGCAGGGGGTGGACCCGGGCCGGTTCGTCGCCGGTGGCGGTGGTGCGCAGCAGGACGAGGGTGCCGTCGTCGAGCAGGGCGTGGCCCCGGCCCTGGAGCGGGGTGGCGACCTCCTGCCGGATCAGGTTGTAGGGCAGGAGCAGTGCGCGGCCGTCGTCGGGGGAGCGGAAGACGTAGAGGACGTCCTCGCCGTTCGGGGAGCGGACCGCGCCCTCGAAGACCGGGCCGGTCAGCGGCTCGGCGATGTCGAAGGTCTTGGCGGTGCCGGTGGTGAGGTAGTAGCCGCCGGGGAAGATGATCCCCTGGTCCTCCGGGAGCCGGTGGCAGGCCGGTCCGATGCCGTCGAGCCGCAGCACGCTGCCGAGCAGCGAGTTGAAGACCAGGTACCGCCAGGACTCCTCGTTGTAAGGGCGGACGCGGAGCAGGACCAGTGGCCCGATCGCGGCGTGCTCGACCTCCGCGTCGGCGAGCGACTGGAGGGGTTCGGCGACCGGCTCCCGGTAGATCCCGTCCGGGGTGTCGGTGTCGTTGACCGTCTTGACGGTGA
This sequence comes from Streptomyces sp. NPDC001890, assembly GCF_042891445.1. NCBI lineage: Bacteria > Bacillati > Actinomycetota > Actinomycetes > Kitasatosporales > Streptomycetaceae > Streptomyces > Streptomyces sp. NPDC001890. The sequence continues at coordinate 352,039 of NZ_JBIATE010000003.1, forward strand.
GGGTGCCGCCGAGCGTGTCGACGTAGAGCGCGGCGTTGTCCGGCCCGTCCCCGCCCACCGCGATGTGCGGGTGCCGGCCCAGCACGTGCGACTCGCGCCCGGCGGCGGTCCAGGTGAAGTCGTGCGAGGGCGGGAAGACGTGGTCGCGGTCGCCGCGCGCGTCGAGGAACGCGCCCGGCAACCCGTCCGGGGCGAGCGCCCAGCGCAGCACCCGGATGCCGTCCGCGCTCTCGCCGGTACGGAAGACGGCGAGCAGCTTCCCGTCCACCAGGCGCAGCCGCAGCAGCCGGGCGTCGCGGTAGTAGCGGTGCAGCGCGGTGAACTCGCGTACGAACTCCTCGTCGGCCAGCAGGCCGCCCGCGACGGGGTCCCCCAACTCCGGCCCGTACAGGGCGAGTACGTCGGACAGCTCGGCCGGGTCCGCCGCCCCCGGGCCCCGCTCGAAGCCGAACAGCAGCTGCCCGCCGACGGCCACCAGGTCGCGGGGGACCGCCGCGTGGCCGGTGCGGATCTGCTCGGTGCCGGTGAGCCGGAGCTCGGTCGAACCGAACTCCTCGGTGCGGCGCGCGTTCAGCTCCTCGGCGCGGCGCGCGAGTTCGGCGGCCCGGTCGCCGAGCCGACGGCGCAGCACGTCGTACGTCCCCGCGTCGTAAGTCCCTTCGTCGTACGTCCCCGCGTCCACGGGGCCGCCGGTGGGCGCTGCGGTCGTGGTGTCGGTGTCCATGCGTACGACTCTCTCTGCGAGGTGTTACGGGGCGGTGGTGCGGATGGTGCGGACCGTCCGGCGGGTGGTGGGGCTGTCGCCGGACGGTCCGGTTGCGTCCTACGCGACCGGCGCGGACCCGTTCCGCGAGACGGGTACGGCGGTGGCGTCCGCCACCGCCCCCGTCGCCGAGGAGACATCCGCCCCCGTCGCCGCGGGGACGCTCGGCCCGGTCAGGACGGAGACCGGCTGGTCGGCGAGGCCCAGTTCCTTCGCGGCGGCCAGCAGCTGCTGGATCTGCCCCGAGGAGATCCCGGCTCCCGGTGCCTTCATCATCCGCATCAGCAGCGCGGACACCGTCAGGTTCTGCACATCGCCGGTGGACACCGACCCGAGCACCCGGGTCAGGTCCTCCGTGAACGACGAGGTGCCGTTCAGCCACGGACCCGCCAGTGCCTGCGCGGTGTGCGAGTTCTGCACGAACCCGTCGAAGCTCTTGCCCATGGAGACGGCCGAGACCAGCCGGTCGAAGAAGGCCGACTCCCCGCCGACGATGTCGATGTCGGCGTTCTCCAGGCCGGTGGCCAGCACCGTGGCCTGCGCCTCGGCGACCTGCCGCTGCACGTCGAGACCGGCCAGCCGGATCTCCTTCTCCGCGGCGAGCCGCAGCCGGTACTCCTCGTGTCCGCGCGAGGCGTCGTCCAGCGCCGCCATCGCGGCCGCCTTCTCGGTGAGGCCCGCCGCCTCGGCCTTCAGCTTCTCGCCGATCATCGCCGCGTCGGCCGTCGCCTGGGCCTGGGTGCCCTCCGCCGTGGCGAGCGCCTTGAGCCTGGCCCCCTCCGCCTCGGCCCTGAGCCGGGCGGAAGCGGCCTCGGCCTCGGCGCGGCCCTTCTTCTCGATGACGTCGGCCTCCGCGTCCTGCACCTGGACCTCCGCGAGGCCGGGCGCCGCGGACTCCGCCTGGATGCCCTCGGCCAGCCGCAGCTTCGCCTGGGCGTCCAGGTCCGCGGTCTTCAGCCGGGCCTCGGCGAGGGTCAGCTGCTCGGCGGCCAGGTGGGTGGCCGCGGCCTCGGCCGCCTCGGCGGCCTTGATGTCCTTGACCAGCTTCTCCTGGGCCTCCGCCTCGGCGGCGATGATGACCGACCTGCGGGTGCGCTCCGACTCTTCGACTGCTCGCAGCGTCTTGATCGATTCCTCCTGCTCGGCGACCGTACGGTCCACCGCGATCCGCTCCCGGATCACGTCGGCGACCTCGCGGCGCTCGGCCTCGACCTCCTTCGTCGCGGCGATCCGGTTCAGCTCGGTCTGCCGCTCGCGCCCGATGACCTCGATCAGCCGGTCCTTCTCGATGCGCTCGTTCTCCACCGCGATGACCCGCTCACGGTTCTTCTGCGCGACGGCGATCTCCCGGGCCTGGTTCTCGCGCTGGATGCCGAGCTGCTCCTCGGTACGGATGAACGCGGCCTGGGCGCCGAGCCGCTCCTCCTCCTGGACCTTGGCGGTGGCGGCCTCCTCGCGGGCCCGCAGCGTCTCGACCTCGCGGCGCTGCTTGATCTCGGCCTCGGCCTGCCGGCGCTCCAGCTCCAGGATGGTCTCCCGGGCGTCGACGTCCTGCCGGGTGATCTCCTTCTGCTCGGTGCGCTGGAACTCGTTGGTGCGTACGTGCTCGATCGCCGTCAGCTCGGTGATCTTGCGGATGCCCTGCGCGTCGAGGATGTTGGCGCCGTCGAGCTGCGTCATCGGCGTCTGCTCAAGGAAGTCGATCGCGGCGTCGTCGAGGTGGTAGCCGTTCAGGTCGGTGCCGATGACCCGGATGATCCGGTCCCGGAACTCCTCGCGCTTGGTGTACAGGTCGACGAAGTCCAGCTGCTTGCCGACGGTCTTGAGCGCCTCGGCGAACTTCGCGCCGAAGAACTCCTGGATCGCCACCTTGTCGCTGGCCCGCTCGGTCCCGATGGACTGGGCGACCTTGATGACGTCCTCGACGGTCTTGTTGACCCGCACGAAGAAGTTGATGTGGATGTCGGCGCGGATGTTGTCCTGGCAGATCAGGCCCTCGCGCCCGGTACGGCGGATCTCGATGGTCTTCACCGAGATGTCCATGGTCTCGGCCTTGTGCAGGACCGGCAGGACGACGGCCCCGGTGAAGGTGACATCGACCTTCTTGGTCTTGGAGATGATCAGCGCCTTGCCCTGCTCGACCTTGCGGAAGAGCCGGCTGATGACGAGGAGCAGGGCGACGGCGATGAGCAGAACAACGGCTACGAGCACACCGAAGCCCAGGGTGATGGCATCCATGACAGTCCTTGCGGCTGGTGAGGAAGGTGGTGAAGGAAGAGGAGGGTGCGGCGGTTCCGGCAGCGGGTGACCCGAGGGCGGGCGGCACGTCGCACGGCAGCGACGCGACGGGCGGTCCGGACGGTCCGGTGGCGCTGGCCCGTCCGAGCAGTCCGAGCGGTCCGGGTGTGGTCAGCCGGTGCGGCGTGGGGTGCGGCGCGCACCCGTGCGTGGTCGTGGCGTCGGCGGGCCCGGGTCCAGCGCCTTGTCGTAGGGCGAGACCCAGAAGAACTCGCCCTCGTCGTCGTACGCGTACAGGAGCCCCGCACTGCCCGCGGTGAGGACCGGGCCGTCCGCCGGAGCGAGCAGCCTGACCTGGACGATCGCGGTGGAACCGTCGTCCGCGGTGACCTCGGCCTGGCCGAAGTCGGAGCTGACGGAACCGGTACGGACCGTGCAGACCCGGCCCAGGAAGTCCTGCCGCGACGGAGGCGGCTCGTCCGGGAAGCGGTGGCGGAAGCAGCGCACCAGGACCCGCAGCACGAATCGGCCGAGCAGCAGTGCCCCGGCGAACACGGCGCAGGCCAACGCGGCCCGGGTGAGGCCGGTGGTACCGCTTCGGTGCACCAGGACCGTACCGGTGAGGCTGGTGAACCAGCCGACGACGACCATCACGGACACCGAGACGGTGACCGGCACCCCGCCGATCCCGGCCAGGTCGGTGTCGAGGTCGCCGTCGAAGGAGTGGTGGTCGGCCGCACCGACCAGCACCAGGAGCCAGAAGAGGACGACGACGGCCAGCGCCGCGCCGAAGAGAACGGCGGGAAAGGCGGTCGCTGCGCTCAGGAACTCCTGCATCCGTCCGCCCTTTCCCCTGCTGGGCGGACGGTGGTGACTCCGGTACTGCGGCACCGCGTGGCGCGGTGCCGCAGCAGCCGGGTCGTTCCCCCGTGTCCCCCCGTGTTTCCCCCGGTTGGTGCTGCCCGGATCGTGTCATTAAGGGGCATGACGCCGCACTGCCGGAATCCGGCAATCTTTACCCGTCCTTGATGCCGGGCACCGGCATCGGCCGGTAAGCGTTGGGTGAGTGTCAACGTCGCGTCAGGATTGCCAGGACTGTGAGGAGAACGTGTGTCGGAGCCGGAGATCCCCGATGAGCTTCTGGCGGGATACGACCGCATTCTGACCGATGTGGCCGCCACCGGCCGCCGGCTCACCCGTGATGAGCTGGACGACCGCCGCCTCCTGGGCCGGGAGGCCGCCGAGTCCGGGTTCCAGCTGCGTGCCCTGGTCGTCCGGCACATCGCGGAGACCCGTGCCGCCTGGCCGCTCGGCGCCGTGGCCGACGGTGCGGCCACGGATTCGGTGCTGGCCGCCGTCGAGCAGGCCGTGGACGCCTTCGCGGACGGCTTCGAACGGGCCCAGCGGATGACCGTGCGCCGCGAGGAGGCGGCGCGCCGCGAGTTCATCGACGACCTGCTGTACGGGCGCAGCGATCTGGGCCGGCTCGCCGAGCGAGCCACCCGGTTCGGGCTGCGGCTCTCCCGCGCGCACGCGGTCGCGGTGGCGACGGGCCCGGAGGCGTACACGGAGACCGACTCCGTGCCGCGCACGGTCGAGGCGGCGCTGCTCGCCCGGTTCAGCGGCCGGAAGATCCTGCTCACGACGAAGGACGGGCGGCTCGTCTGCATCGCCCCCGGCAGCCAGCCCGACGTCCTGCGGTACTTCGCCAAGCAGGCGCACGCGGCGACGGACGGCGGCCGCGTCGCGGTGGGCCGGCCGCACCACGGGCCCGGCGGCGTGGTCCACTCCTACGACGAGGCGCTGGAGGCGCTGGACCTGGCGGAGCGGATGGATCTGGACGATCCGGTGCTGTACGCGGCCGATCTGCTGGTCTATCCGGTGCTGACCCGTGACCGGCAGGCGATGGCCGATCTGGTCCGCAGCCAGCTGGGCCCGCTCCAGCAGGCCCGCGGTGGCGCCGAACCCCTGCTGAAGACACTCGCCGCCTACTTCGACGCGGGCTGTGTGGCCGCGGAGACGGCCCGCCGGCTGTCGCTGAGCGTGCGGGCGCTGACCTACCGGCTGGAGCGGATCCATCAGCTGACCGGTTCCGATCCGTCCGACCCGATGCACCGCTACACCCTGCAGACGGCGGTCATAGGCGCACAGCTGCTGGACTGGCCGGCCAAGGAGATCTGACCCGGCCGCGCGGGCCGGAGAGCTGTGGGGCCCGGGAAAAGGGGTGGCCGGGAAAAGGGGCGGCCGGGGAAAGGGTGGCCGGGGAACAAAGTGGCCGGGGGTGCGCAAGGGGGAGTCGCGCACCCCCGGCCTGCCGGGCGCCACCGGTGGTCAGTCGGCAGCGCTTGTTCCGGCGGTTCGGGGCGCCGTACCGGGCGAGCCGGTGCGGCGGACGCTCGAATGGTCCCGCAGGACGAACGTTCGAGCGGTTTCAAACGGTTCTACAGGTCGAACTCGTGCGGCGGGAGGTCGAGCGCGAAGCACGCCTCGCGCACGACGGCCTGCTCCGACTTGTCGAAGTCGCCGTCGGCGCCGCCGATGACGATGCCGATCTGGATGACGGCACGCGCCTCGGCGGGCTTCTTCTTCGCCTTGCCGATCTCCTGGAGCACGCTGACCTTGCCGAAGGCGAAGTCGGCGGTGAGCTTGTTCACGTAGTCGTTGAAGCGGCGCTGGAGGTCGTCCGCCGGGAAGTTCTGCAGGACGTCGTTGGAGGCGATCAGCGAGGCGACGCGCTGGCGCTCGGACGGGTCGATGGAACCGTCGGCGGCGGCGACCAGGGCGCACATCGCCATGCTCGCGTCGCGGAACGCCCCGCTCTTCAGGTCGTTCTTCTTGGCTTCCAGCTGCGACTGCATCGACGAGGCGGATTCCTTGATCCGATCCCACAGTGCCATGACGTCTCCATACGTTGCTTGCGTGCTTGCCTTGCGTTGCCGGATGAAGCCCAACTCTACAGACGTGTAGAAGTTAGCAGCAGGGGCGCCCGCTGTGTTCCGGAAACGGCGGTAAGTAGGATGCTGCGACGCCGCGGCCGACGCGGCATCGCAGAAGGGCGGACCCCCGATGGTCTCGGCCAGGCCCGGCCACCACCCGGACAACGAACCACCGCGCGGCGGAGTGCCCGCCCCCGCGGAAAGCCCGCGGCTGCGCAGGCGCGGGCAGGGCGAACTGGAGGCCCAGGTCCTCGCCGTGCTGCGCTCGGCGAACGGCCCCGCGACGGCCGGCTGGGTCCAGGAGCACCTCGAAGGCGACCTCGCGTACACCACCGTCATCACGATCCTCTCCCGTCTCTACGCGAAGAAGGCCGTGACCCGCACCCGCGAAGGCCGCTCCTACACCTGGACCTCGGCCTCCGACGAGGCGGGTCTCGCCGCCCTGCGGATGCGCCGGGTGCTGGACGGCGAACGCGACCGGGACGCCGTGCTCGCCCGCTTCATCTCGGCCCTCTCCCCCGGTGACGAGGAACGCCTGCGCGCCCTGCTGGCACGTGCCGACGCCCCGGACGATCCGGTCGACCCCCGCGACACGGAAGGCCTGTAGCCCGCCGATGGGTGTCTTCGTCTGTCTGCCGCTCGTGCTGCCGCTGACCGCGCTGCCGATCGCGCGCCTGGCCGAACAGCATCTGCACCCCCGCAGCGCGACCCGGCTGCTCGCCGTCGTCGGCGCGCTGCTCGCCCTGTGCAGCACGCTCTGCCTGGGCCTGCTGATGGTGGTGGGCACCGCACAACTCCCCGGCAACCCGCTGCCGGACAGCTGGTCGGACCCGGAGGTACGGGACGCGGTGCCGTACGAGGTGAAGGCGGGCATCGTCGCGATCGGGGCGCTGGCGGCGGTGCTCGGGGCGTGCGGCTGGACGGTGTTCCGCCACGTCCGGCTGCGGGTCCGCGCGGGCCGTGCGCTGGCCGCCGCGCCTTCCGTCGTCTCCGGCGACGTCGCGTTGCTCCCGGATCCGGAGCCGTACGCCTACGCGCTGCCCGGAAGTCCGGGCCGGGTCGTCGTCTCGACCGCGATGACCGAGTGTCTGGACGCCCGTGAGCGGCGGGCCCTGATCGCCCATGAGCGGGCCCATCTGGCCGGCCGGCACCACCGCTACCTGCTGGCCGCCCAACTCGCGGCGCGTGCCAACCCGTTCCTGCTGCCGCTGCGTACCGCGGTGTCGTTCAGCACCGAGCGGTGGGCGGACGAGGAGGCCGCGTGCGCGGTCGGCGACCGGCGGGTGGTGGCGGTCGCGGTCGGCAAGGCGGCGCTGTACTCGCACCGGGCGCCGGACGTCTCGGCCGGTCTCGCGGCCTTCGCGGCCCCGGCGGGCCCCGTGCCGCGCAGGGTCGCGGCGCTGCTCGCCCCGGTGCCCACGGTCCGGCTGTGGCCGCCGTCGTCGGCGCACGTCGCCTTCGCGGCGTTGGTCGCAGCGGTGGGCACGGCGGCCTCGGCGCTGTCGTCGCTCAACGCGGCCGTGACGCTGGTGGGGATCCTGCGCGCGACGACCCCGCTATGAGCCGTACGAAGGGGATGGACTCGCCGGCCCGCCGGTAGCCGTCCGCGCTCCCGTCGGGCTCGTGCCCCAGGTGCGCGCAGAGCCGGTGCGCGGGAGCGGGGTGCCGTGCCGCGTACCGTGCCATCAGCTCGCCGCCCTCCTCGGCCGCCACGAACTGCGCGGTCACCACGTGGAACCGGCGGCCCGCCTGCACGGTGGCCTGTGGGGTACGGACCAGGTTCCGGTACCAGTCGGCCCCGGGGCCGAACCCGGACGCGACGGTCCAGCAGCGCCGCCCGTCCGCCACCGCCGACTCGACGACCTCGACCGTGGTGCGCCGGGCGAGCCCGGTGACCCGGCCGGTGTGGACGAGCAGCAGCCGCCGCCCCCGGAACAGCGGTCCGAGCCCCATCCGGAAGAGATGCGACGGCAGCCGGGCGGCCGTGCGCCGCCAGCCTGTCGGCAGGAGTGGGCGGTGCGGTTCGGCAGGGTCGGGGAGCTGAGGTGTCACCATGCAAACGTTGCATAGACCAAACATTTGCGCCACCGTCCGGCGCTGCGGGGCACCCCGGGTACGGGTCCGTGCCGGAGGACGGCACGGACGCGTACCCGCTGGGCTGGAAGCCGGAACTTCCCTGACCGCGCCTCAGTCGGCGGAGGAGGCGAACTCCTCCTGAGCGGCGGGCGCCGCGGGATCGGCGGGCGCCACGGACTCCGTACGCGCCGCGGGAACCTCACCGCTGCCACCCTTGCCGCCGCCGCCCTTGCCGTCCCGGCCGCGCCACGCCTGGATCCTGGCGACGACGGGCTGGGTCCAGCGGGCGGTGAGCGGTCCGACGATGACGAGGATGAGGACGTACGCGGTGGCGATCGGCCCGATCCGGGGCTCGGTCGCCACGGCCAGTCCGGCGATGACGATGGAGAACTCGCCGCGTGCGACGAGCGTCCCACCGGCCCGCCACCGCCCGCGCGAACCGATTCCGGCGCGCCGGGCCGCGTACCAGCCGGTGGCTATCTTGGTGAAGACGGTGACGATCGCCAGCAGCGCCGCGGGGAGCAGCACCGGCGGGATCTCGGCCGGGTTGGTGGAGAGCCCGAAGAACACGAAGAAGACGGCGGCGAACAGGTCCCGCAGCGGCGTCAGCAGCTTGCGCGCACCCTCGGCGACCTCGCCCGAGAGCGCGATCCCGACCAGGAACGCGCCGACGGCGGCGGAGACCTGCAGTTCCTGGGCCACGCCCGCCACCAGGACGGTCAGCCCGAGGACGACCAGGAGCAGCATCTCCGGGTTGTCCGAGGAAACGGCCCGGCTGATCAGCCGGCCGTGCCGCAGCGCCAGGTAGAGGACGAACCCGACGGTGCCGAGCGCGATGAGCAGGGCCATGCTGCCCCCGGCGAGGCCGACGCCCGCGAGCATCGCGGTGAGCAGCGGCAGGTAGACGGCCATCGAGAGGTCCTCGATGACGAGTACGCCGAGGATGACGGGTGTCTCCCGGTTGCCCAGCCGTCCGAGGTCGGTGAGCACCTTCGCGATGACCCCGGACGAGGAGATCCAGGTGACCCCGGCCAGCGCGACCGCTCCCACGGGCCCCCAGCCGAGCAGCAGTGCGGCGACGGCTCCCGGGGTCGCGTTGAGTACGAAGTCCACGGCTCCGGAGGGGTATTGGGTCTTGAGGCTGGTCACCAGTTCCGAGGCGCTGTACTCCAGTCCGAGCAGGAGCAGCAGCAGGATGACGCCGATCTCGGCGCCGACGGCGGTGAATTCCTCACTGGCCCCGAGCGGTAGCAGCCCGCCCTCGCCGAACGCGAGCCCGGCCAGCAGGTACAGCGGGATCGGCGAGAGCCCTATGCGCCCGGCGAAGCGGCCGATGATGCCCAGTCCCAGAATGACGGAGCCGAGCTCCACCAGCAGTGCGGTCGTGTCGTGCACGGTCAGCCCTCCGCGATGATCTCGGAGAGCGTGTCGACGCCCTCACGCGTTCCGACGGCGACCAGGGTGTCGCCGATGGCCAGCCGGAAGTCCGGCCCCGGGGACGGATGCGCACTGTGCGTCCGCAGCACCGCCACGATCGAGGCCCCCGTCCGGGTCCGCGCCTTCGTGTCCCCGAGCAGCCGTCCGCCGTACGGGGAGCGGCTCCCGAGCGGGATGTGCTCGGTGACCAGGTCGATGCCATCGGTGCGTACGGCGTCGATGGGCGCCGAGTCGATGAGGTGCGCGAGGCCGGTGGCCTCCTGCGGTGTCAGGGGTACCGAGAGCCGGCACGAATCAGGGTCGTCCTGGTCGTAGAAGCCGATGAACCGCCGCCCGTCGTGGTGGACGACGACGGAGATGTGCTGGCCCGACTCGGTCGTGTAGTCGTACTGCACACCGACTCCGGGCAGCGTGGTGCGGTGGGTTCCCATGACTTCCTCCCGAGGGTGCGGCGGCTCTTGACGCACTTGGTGATCTCTTTATCTGCGCATTACCTTATCGGGAGGGTTCCGCCGCCTTTGGTGTGCGGGCTTCCGGCCTCGCATCCGGCACTCCCGGATCGCCGTGATCCCGCCGGGGACCACGGCGGCGCCGACCCGTCGGACTCCGCGCGCACGAGGCGCACTGTCGAAGGCCCTGCCGGTCGAGGGCTTCGGCCGCTGGCGATAATCGACCGATGAGCGCCATCGAACGTCCTTTGCCGCCCCTGAACGCCGACGAGCGCACCACCCTCGAAAGCTGGCTCGACTTCCACCGCGCCACCCTCGCCATGAAGTGCGAGGGCCTGGACGACGGGCAGGCCGCCGTCGCGTCCGTGCCACCGTCCGGCTTCACCTTGACCGGCCTCGTCCAGCACATGGCAGAGGTGGAGCGGAACTGGTTCCGCCGAGTGTTCGCCGGAGAGCAGGCCCCGCCCATCCACGACCCGCAGGCCGACCCGTCCGCTCCCGACGGCGGCTTCGAACTGGCCGAGGGCGCCACACTGCACGACGCCCTCGCCACCTGGCAGGCGGAGATCGCCCGCGCCCGCGAGCTCTGCGCCGGCCGTGCTCTGACCGACACGGGCCGCTTCATGGAGCAGGACGTCAATCTCCGCTGGATCTACGTCCACATGATCGAGGAGTACGCCCGCCACAACGGCCACGCCGACCTGGTCCGGGAGCGCGTCGACGGCACCACCGGCGTATGACGCCGGATCAGGTCCCGTCCGCCCTGCTGTGAGTGACGGGTGACGAGAACGCCGCCATGGACGCCGTGGGCGGCGGCCCTCGGTCCACCGCTGCGCAGCACGACCACCGAATCCCCGGCGGGCATCTCAACGGACTGACGCCGGTACCGAGAGTGCTCTCGGTACCGGCGTCAGTCGTTGTTTCACGTTGTGCGCGCCACCGGGGTCCGGGCGCCTGGGCGGCCGTGCGGCTGCCGCGCTGCGCGGGGACCGGCGGGTCGGGTCGGACCGGTGGGTCGGGTCGGACCGGTGGGTCGGGTCAGACCGTCGGGGAGGCGGCGAAGTAGGTGTTCCGGTAGCCCTTGCCGTCCCCGTCCCAGTCCAGCTGGATGAAGCCGTCGGCGAGGTATCGGCCGCTGCCCGCCTTGTACTTGAGGACTCCGGTGGTGTAGCTGCCGTTGCCGTTGATGTTGCCGTGTTCGAGCTTGCTCTTGATGCCCGTGTAGTTGGCCCACTTCACCACCGGGTCGGCGCCGCTCTTGGACTTCTTCACCTGGAGGTGGAAGCGAGCGGCGTCGAACTCCTCCGGCCCGTCCACGAACCAGGCGGGCCCGTCCCACTTCACGGAGGCGTAGGTCGAGATGTAGCCACCGGACCGCTTGGCGCACAGTTTGACGTCGAAGTCGAAGTTGTCGCCGTATATGCCGCCGTAGGTGGGGTTGTCCACGGAGTGGCTGCTGGTCCTGCAGTGATAGCTGGTGTCGGCGGAGGCCGTGCCCGCTGTGGCGAGGGTGGTGGCGCCGAGTGCCATGGTGGCGATCGCCATGGTGGCGAAGGTGCGGGAGGTTTTGCGCATGGAGGTGCTCCTTGGGGTGGGGCCGGGTGGGATTCGCGGAGCGCGGCAAGGGCAGCGGACACCGCCGTCGGCATACTCGACAACCGCCGGGGCCCGCAGGGGTACGCCGTGAATGCCCCTTTTTCCGTGTGGCATTTCGCCACGCACACCGCTCGTTCGCAGAGAAGCCGATCACCTGCGGACGAGCCCCGCTCACCGCACCGGGAAGCCGTAGGAGTATCCCTCCTGCTTCAGCCAGGGCAGGATCTCGCGCAGGGTGGCCAGGGTCTGGGAGCGGTCGCCGCCCGCGTCGTGGAAGAGGACGGTCGGGCCGTTGGGGATCTCGCGCTTGACGGTGGCGACCATGGTGTCCACACCGGGGCGCTCGAAGTCCCTGGAGTCGACGTTCCAGCCCAGCGGGCGCATCCCCCGGGACGCGGCGAGGTGGCGGCTGTACGGGGTGAAGGCGCCGCCCGGGGCGCGGTAGTACTGGGGACGGACGCCGCCGGATGCCTTGGTGATCATGCGTTCGGCGTCCAGGATCTGCTGACGCTGGTACGCCTCGGACTTGGAGTCCATGGCGGTGTCGTGCGAGACCGTGTGGTTGCACAGCCGGTGCCCGTCCGCCACGACCGCCTTGACGAGGTCGGGGTATGCCTGGGCCTGCGTGCCCACCATGCAGAACGTGGCCTTCACGCCGTTGTCCTTCAGCAGCTGCAGCACCTGCGGCGTCCAGTTCGGGTCCGGTCCGTCGTCGATGGTGATGTTGACGCCGCGGGCGCCGCGGTCCGAGGCGTGGGCGATCTCCTCCGCCACCTTGGTCACGGGCTGTTCCTGATGCCGGGCGTCGGGCACCGAGGCGGAGGCTTGCGGCTTCTGGCCTGCGGCGGTGTCGGCCTGCGCGGTCCACACGGAGGTGGCAGCGGCCAGCGCCGTCACCCCGAGCGCAGCCCCCATGAGTCGGCTGTGCCATCCCCTTCCCTTGTGCTTCGCCATGTCCGCCCGCCCCTTTTTTTGCTGTCTCCGTCGATGCCGTGCATCCATTCAGACATACGAACGCCCGTACGGGATGCCTCTGTTACTGATCGCGGACGATTCCGCAGAAGATCGGCGACAGATGGAGGGGGGTGCAACGGGCGCGAGACAGTGCCGGAGTCAGGGTCGGATCGTGGCGATCACCGGGAGCGGGTCGGGGCGGGAACGAGGGCCAGCGGGGAAGCGGGGGCGTAGCTTCGTAGGGTCGCGGGCATCGTCGTCAGCGGCTACGGGCGGAAGGGGCGCGCGGTGGCGGGCTTTCGAGATCTGAAGTTCCGGGCGGTCACGTCGCTCCAGCGGCATGTCGTGAACCCGCTCGCGAGACGGTCGAGGTCGCAGATCCTGCTGGAGACGACGGGGCGGACCTCCGGGCTGCCGCGCCGTACGCCGGTCGGCGGGCGGCGGGTGGGGCAGGAGTTCTGGCTGGTCTCGGAGTTCGGCGAGAAGTCGCAGTACATCCGCAACATCCGGGCCGACCCCCGGGTCCGGGTCCGCCTCGCGGGGCGCTGGTACGACGGGATCGCGCATCCGCTGCCCCAGGACGACGCCCGCGCCCGGCTCAGGACGCTGCCGCGTTACAACAGCGCCGTCGTGCGGGCGGTGGGTGCGGAGTTGCTGACGGTGCGGGTGGATCTTGAGGGCTGAGCCCCTCGCGTGCCCGGGTGGCCATGAACCATCCGGGCACGCGAAGGCGGGCTGTCGGATCAGTCGGTGATCTCGATCCTGCCGTTCCGGTCGCTGCCCGGAGAGGTGTTCGCGGAGGTGTTCGCGGCGGTGTTCGCGGCGGTGTTCGCGGCGGTGGGCTCCGGCTGGGCGGGGACCTCCGCCCCGGGGACCGAGCCCTTCAGGTTCTTCAGCAGGGCGGCGAGGTCGACGCCCGTGGTGGAGCTGAGGAGTTCCATGCCCTGGGCGACGTTGTCGGTGACCGTACGCGACAGCCGGCTCGCGCCGTCCGTCGAGATCACGGTCATCTTGTCGACGGCGCTCAGCGGCTCGGACGCCTTGGCGACGACCTGCGGCAGCACCTCGACCAGCATCTGGAGCACGGCCGCGTCGCCGTACTGCGCGAAGGCGTCCGCCTTCTTCTGCATGGCCTCGGCCTCGGCCGCACCCTTCGCCGCGATGGCCGCGGCCTCCGCCTCGCCCTCGATGCGTACGGCGTCGGCGAGCGCCGAGCGGTGCAGCTTCTCGCCCTGACCGGTCAGCCGGGAGCGCTCGGCGTCCGCCTCGGCCTCCTTGACCTGGGCGATCCGGCGGGCCTCGGCCTCCTGCTCGGCCTGGTAGCGGGCGGCGTCGGCGGGCTTGCGGACCTTGGTGTCGAGCTCGCGGTCGGTCAGCGCGGCCTGGCGCTCGGCGACCTTCTCCTGCTCGGCGAGGACTTCCTGCTGGCGGGCCGCCTCGGCGAGCGGGCCCGCCGCGTTGGCCTTGGCCGCGGCGGCTTCCGTCTCGGCCTTGATCTCGGCCTGCTTGAGGTAGAAGGTCCGCTCGGCGATGGCGATCTCCTCGGCGGCCTTCAGCCGGGCCTGCTCGGAGGCCCGCTTGGCGATCGCCTCGGCGATGTCCGCCTCCTGCTTGGCGCGGGCGGCCTCCGGGCGGCCGAGGTCCTCCAGGTAGGAGCCCTCGGTGGTGATGTCCTGGATCTGGAAGGCGTCCAGGATCAGGCCCTGGCCGGAGAGGCTGGCCTCCGCCTCCTCCGCGACCTGGCCGGCGAACGCGGCCCGGTCCCGGATGATGTCCTCGACCGACATCCGGCCGACGATGGCGCGCAGCGCGCCGGAGAGCACTTCCTGGGTGAAGCCGACGATGCCGTCCTGCTGCTGGAGGAAGCGCTGGGCCGCGGCCCGGATCGCTTCCTCGCTGCCGCCGACCTTGACGATCGCGACGCCCTCCAGGTTGGACTTCACGCCGCGCAGGGTGACGGCGCCGCGCACCGCGACCGGGATGTGCCGGCTGGAGAGGTCCAGGGTGAACTTCTGCTGGACGAACGGGACGACGAAGACGCCGCCGCCGACCACGACCTTCTGGCCACTGTTGTCGATGCTGGTGCGGCCGGTCACCGGGTCGGTGGACTTCTTGCCGCGGCGGCCGGTGATGATGAACGCCTCGCTGGGCCCGGCGACCTTGTAGCGGGTGATGACGACGAGTGCGAGCAGCACCAGGAGTACGACTACTCCGGCGACTGCGGTCACGACTGGGCTCATGGAGTGTCCCCCCTGCCTCCCTGCGGGGACGGCAGTTTGTTTTTCGGGCGCCGTGTCGCCACGCGGCACGGCGCCCTGGCTCGGGCGGTGGTCAGCGTTCGACGGGGCGGACCGCGACCGAGGTGGCCGACAGCGCGGCCTCCACCCAGATCTCGGTGCCGCGTTCGACCGGCGCCGCGCTCTTCGCCGCCAACTTCACGTTCTGGCCCGCGAGTTGCAGCAGGACCTCGCCGTATCCGCCGGCCGGGATGGCCGTGACGACCGACCCGGAGGTGCCGACGAGATCGTCGCTGCGCGGGGTGACGCTGGTCTGGTCCCGCATCAGGGCCCGGCTGAACTTCCAGGTCAGCCAGGCCGCGACGAGCCCGGCCAGCACTCCTGCGGCGGTCGCGACGACCGTTCCGGCGCCGGTGGTGCCGAGCACGATCGCTCCGCCGAAGCCGAGCATCGAGAGGAACCCGGCGATGACCGGGAGGGACAGCAGGCCGTCGAAGAGGCCGTCCAGCACGCCGCCGAAGAGGCCTTCGAGGACGCCGTCGAAGATCAGGGACAGTGCGAGCAGAACGATTCCCGCGATGCCGAGACCGAGAAACAAGGTCACCTGGTCACCCTCCCCGATCCCTGAGATCCCTGAGATCTCCGAGATCCCGATCCCCGATGCTCGAAATGCCCCGAACATTTCCGTCGAACTGGCTGGATGGTCCCATACATACCGGCCCACGGACACTGCCGGGTTCCGGCAATCTTTACGCGCTCTTGATGCCGGAGAGCTGTTCGGTCAGCTTGGCCGCCGACTGGAACGTGGCGCCGAGCAGCGCGACGTGCTTCCAGCGCAGCACCCCGTCGGGCCCGATGAGGAACACCGAGCGGCGCACCCCGATCCCGGGCGCCGCGACGCCGTACGCGCGGGCGGTCTCCCGTCCGGTGTCCGCGAGCAGCGGCATCCGCAGACCGTGGGCGCGGGCGAACGACTCATGACTGTCCACACCCTGTGGACTGATTGCCCAGACCTCCGCGTCGAGCTCGCCGAAGGCCTCCAGGCCCGAGGAGTACGAGCAGAGCTGCTTGGTGCAGACGGCCGTGTTGTCGCCCGGGTAGAACGCGAGGACCACGGACCGGCCGCGTGCCTCGGAGAGGGTGTAGTCGCGGCGTTCGAAATCCTCGCTCCCCGTGCCCTCCGCACCGGTGAGCAGGCCGCCCGGAAGGGTGAAGTCCGGGGCGGGCAGTCCGAGTTGTGGTGACGATCCCATGTCGTTTCCTCCGTGGTCCGGCGCTGCCGGGTTTTTCCGTGAGTGTCTCCGTACAGCATGCTCGGTACGGGGCCGGCTCCCGCACCAGGAGGTAGGAAATGGCACGACCGTCGTCCGCGCGCCGTCCGTCCGCGGCCGTGCTCCTGCTGCACGGTGGGGCGGAGACGGGCCTGGCCGCGCCGCCGCCCGGTCCGCTGAACCTGCCCGCCGTACGGATGCGCCCGTTCGCCCGGTCCATCGCCGGGGCGACGGGCAGCGGCGATGGCGGCGTTCTCGTACGTACCGCCCGCTACGCCCACCGCGGGTGGAACGGACCCCGCGAGGACCCGCTGCACGACGCCGTACGCGCCCTGGAAGCGCTGCGCCGCGAGGCGGGGGAGATCCCGGTGGTCCTGGTCGGCCACTCGATGGGTGCCCGCGCCGCCCTCCGCGCGGCCGGTCATCCGCTGGTGCGCGGGGTGGTCGGCCTCGCCCCGTGGTGTCCGGACGACGACCCGGTCGACCAGCTGGCGGGCCGCGACGTCGTCCTGCTGCACAGCACCCGGGACCGGATCACCAGCCCCCGCGCCTCCCAGCGCCTCACCGCCCGCGCCCGGCCGGCCGGTGCCCGCTCCTGCCTGGTCGCGATCCGGGGCAGCGACCACGCGATGCTCCGGCGCGCCGGGCAGTGGCACGCGCTGACGGCCCGGATCGTCGCCGGGCTGCTGGAGCTGGGCCCGCTCCCCGTGCCGGTCGGGGCCGCCCTCGCGCTGCCGCCGGACGCCCCGGCGGTGGACGGCACCCTCGATCTGGACCTGCTGGGGGCGTGACGGGGCCTGCCCGCGGACACGTCCGCGGCGCCGTGGTGCAAGGGCGGGGGAACGGGCGCACCCTGGTAGGGAGGTGATCGTCATGGTGATGACAACCGTCGGGTGGCACATCGAGCTCGAATTCGACGAGGACACCCACCGCACCCGCGCGGCCGCCATGGTGCGGCTTCCGGACGGGACCGAGGTGCGGGCCCACGGATACGCGAGCCGCCATCCTTCCGACAAGAACCAGCCGAGAGTGGGCGAGGAGATCGCGGGAGCCAGAGCGCTCAACGAACTGGCGATGAAGATGCTGACGAAGGCGCACGACGAGATCGACGAGGCTTCCGGCCGGATCTCGCACCCGCTCACCTGACGCGGGGCCGTCGGCCCCGGACTGCGGATGCGCGGCGCGGCCGGGCGGCCGACGATTGAGGGCCGGGCCGCGGGTGTTCCGCGCCCGTCCAGGAGGTTGACGTGCAGGCCGATACGTACGCCGACGGCCCCGCGCCGTTCGACTCCCGGGCCCTGGCCGCCCTGGTCGACGGCACGATGGCCGGGGTGGGCGTGCTCGACACCGGGCTGCGCTACCTCTACGTCAACCCTGCCCTCGAACGGATCAACGGCATCCCGGCCGCCGAGCACCTCGGGCGCACCGTCTCCGAGGTGCTGCCCGGGGTCGACGCGCGCGAGGACATGATGCGGGCGGTGCTCGCCGACGGGAAATCCCGCGAGATCACCATCAGCGGAGTCACCGCCGGGGACGCCATGGCCCGGCGCCACTGGCGCGGGGCGTTCCACCGGCTGGAGTCCGACGGGCGGGTCGTGGGGCTGGCCGGGATCCTGCTGGAGGTACTGGCCTCGGACCAGGAGCAGCGCGAGCTGGAGCAGGCCCGGCGCCATCTGACGATGCTCGACACCGCCGCGGCCCGGATCGGCACCACGCTCGACATGGACACCACCTGTGCCGAACTGGCCGAACTCGTCGTGCCGGGGCTGGCGGACATCGCGACGGTCGAGGTGTTCCCGCCCGATGTCGCCGCGCCGGTCCGGCCCGCACCGCCCGGTGTGCTGAGGCTGCGGCGGGCGGCGCAGCGGTCCGTGCCCGCGCTCCGCGACGAGCTGGACGGTTTCGGGCTGAGCGGCGAGTACATCGACTACCAGGAGGGTGCGGCCGTACAGCGCTGCCTGGCGACCAACCAGCCGGTGGTGGAGAACCTCACCACCGACGAACAGCTCGTCCGCTCGGCCCCCGGCCCGGAACGGCTCGCCGCCTACCGGGCCCTCGGGATGCACTCGGCGGTCATCGTGCCCGTCACCGTGCGCAGCGGCCCGCTCGGCATCCTCGGCCTGATCCGGGCGGGCGACTCACCGGTCTTCACGGACGAGGACGTGGTGATCGCCCGGGAGCTCGCCGGCCGGGCCGCCGTCGATCTCGACCACGCCCGCCGGTACGCCCATGAACACACCATCGCCCTGGAGCTCCAGCGCTCCCTGCTGTCCGAGCCGCGCCCGCCGCACCCGCACATCGAGATCGCCACCCGCTACCTGCCGGCCGACCGGAGCGTGATGGTCGGCGGCGACTGGTTCGACGTCATCCCGCTGCGGGACGGGCGGCATCTCAAGGCGATGGGCGACGTGATGGGGCACGGGGTGGAGGCGGCGGTCGCCATGAGCCACTACCGCTCCCTGCTGCGGATGTTCGCCGACGACGATCTGCCGCCGCACCGCCTCCTGGAACGCCTGGACCGGCTGGTCGAGCGGTCCGGTCTGGACCGGGCGGCGACCTGTCTGCTGGCCGTCGTCGACCGGTTCGGCGGGGCGTGCGAGGTGGCCAGCGCCGGGCATCTGCCGCCGGTGCTGATCGATCCGCGGGCGGGCACCAGGGTGTGCGACGAGATGACGGTGGGGCCGCCGCTCGGCACCGGGTTCGGCGGGTACCGGACGACGCAGGTGGAGTTCGATCCGGGCACGGTGCTGTTCCTGTACACGGACGGGCTGGTCGAGCGGCGCGGGGAGGACATCGACGCCTCGGTCGGCCGCCTCAAGGAGCTGACCCTGCCGGTCGGCGGCAGCCTGGAGGACCTGCTGGACGAGGTCCTCGAACGGTTCGGTCCGGGGGCCGAGGACGACATAGCGGTACTGGCCTCCCGCTCCCGGCCCTCGAAGCCGGAGCCGGACCCGGCCCCGGACCGGAGGTCGAGGCCGCAAGCATCCGGCACCGGCCCGGACCGGAAGCCGGAAGCGGAACCGGGTCCGGAACCGGAGCCGGATCTGCTCGGTACCTCCTGACGCCGTTCGGACGGGCCGCGGTCAGCCCAGTTCCAGGCTGGTGATGCCGAAGAGTCCGCCGTGGTCGATGTCCGGCGCCGCTCCCGTGTACATCCGGGCGGTCTCGAACGACGGGGTGAGGCCCAGCTGTTCGGCCAGGCGCACGGCCGCCGGGTTGACGTCCGGCACGTCGATCGCGACCGGCACACCGGGGTCGGCCGCCGCCAGCGCGCTGACCAGGGCTCCGGCCACCTCGGGCGATGTGGCGTACACGGGGCCGATCCGGGACGACGTACGGCAGGGCCGCAGCACGGCCAGGCCGCACAGCTCCCCGTCGCGGACGGCGGCGAGCGAGACACGGGTGGGGTGGGCGATCCACGGCGCGAGGAAACTGTCGCGGTCGGCCGGGAAGAAGCGGCGGTCGTAGGCGGCGAGCCGGTCGAAGGGTACGGAGCGGCCGTCGACGAGCTCCGTACCGGCCGGGGCGGGCAGACCGGCGGGCGGCAGGCCCTCGTAGCGCATGTTCGTCCACACGGAACGGAAGCCGGACTTGCGGTAGTTGGGCTGCTGGGCCACCACCCCGTCGAGGCCGACGTTGCGCCCCTCCAGCCGTGCCATACCGGCCCGCCAGAGCCGGATGCCGTACCCCTGGCCGCGCAGGTGCGGGCGGGTGAGGTAGAAGCCGAGGAAGCCGAAGCCGGTGCCGTAACGGACCACGGAGACGCAGGAGACCGGTTCCCCGTCGAGCCGGCCGATCAGGAAGCCGCGCGGATCGGCGGCGAAGAAGGCGTGACGGTCGGTCAGCCCGGGGTTCCAGCTCTCCTCGTGGGCCCATTCGGCCAGCATCGTGAGGTCGTCGGCGCTTGCGTGGGTGATCTCGAAGTTCGGCACGGGGCACCTGTACCCGCCTGATCCACCGTTCCAACGGAGGAATCAGACAAACAGGAACGCGCACGCCGTCGCGGCCCCCAGCGACCCCCCGGCGACCGTCTGGGCCACCGAGTGGTACCCGAGCGCGACCCGCGACCAGCACACGGCGACCGTCATCACGTAGCCGAGCAGCCACCACGGCGAGTGGACCGCGGCGAGCAGCGCGACGACGGCCGAGGCGACCGCGGCGTCCACCGAGATCTTCCAGACCGTGTTGACGGCCAGCAGGACCACGGTCATCGCCCAGAGGGCGAGCATCGCCGCGAGGATCCCGGTGGGGGCGTTGCCGAGCACCATCACCAGCGAACCGGTGCCGATGGAGCCGAGGATGACGAAGAAGATCGGGGCCCGCTTGGTGCGGTCGACGACATGGCGGTCGCCCCAGGTGCCGCGTCCGCGCTCCCATTCGATGTATCCGGCGGGTATGAGGCCCGCGCACAGGGCGCCGAGGAATCCCCAGAGCAGGCCGGTCCAGTGTCCGGCGGCGGCCAGACCGATGCCGAGCATGCCGATCAGCAGGACGTTGCGGGGCTGGAAGACGTCGGTGACGGTGCGCGCGGCGGTGTTGTCCGGTGTCGCGGGGGTGCCGGGGGTGGTGTCGGTGGCGGTCATGCTGTCTCCTCGGTGGAGGCCGTGCGGCGTGCTGCGGTCGCGGTGGACGGGCCGGTTACGGCGGCGGGCAGGGCGGCGGCCAGTACCCGTGCGGCCCGGTCCTGCGGGACCGTCCGGTAGGCGGTGGCGACCCGGACCAGCCAGGCCACCTCGCCGTCCTGGTCGGTGGCGTGCTGGGTCTCGACCGCCGCGGCGGTGGAGGCGGTCGCCCCGCCGTTCTTCGCGGTGAGCGCCGCCTTGATCCAGTACGCCTCGGCGAGCGGTCCCGCCCGCTCCGCGTCCGTGCCGCCGTCCGCGGCGGCGGCGTCCTTCGCGGCCGGGAGCAGGGCGTCGGGCACGTAGTGGCGCAGCTTCTCCACCGCGTCCGCGATGTCGGCGGCCCAGCGGTCGATGCGCAGGTCCGCGGGGGTGCCGAAGCGGGTGAGTTCGCGGGCCAGTGAGGCCGGGGGGTCGAAGGGCTGCTCGGGGAACGCGGTCATCAGCTCGCGCCAGAGGCCGTGCAGCTTGACCTGGGCCCGCCAGAGCTTCGCGCGGCGCTGCCCCTTGCTGAGGGCGGGGATGGAGGCGCCCACGGCGAAGAAGGCGAACAGCACCACCTGCGCGGCCTCGGTGATCTGGTCGAAGCGGAGCGCGAAGGACTCGCTCGGGGTGTCGATGACGCTGACCCACAGGAACAGGGTTCGGCTGACGGTGTAGCCGACCCCGATGAACATGGCGAACGTCATCATCCCGAGGCCCACCCGCAGATGGCGCAGCCCGGCATTGGCGGTGGCCAGCGCCCACTGGTACGCGCAGACTGCGGACGCGGCACCGAGGTAGAGGTAGAACACGCTCATGTACAGCGTGGCCCCCCACTGTCCCGCGTGGTCGGCGACGAAGCGGTCCGAGGGGACGGAGCGGTCGACGACCGTGAAGAACAGCACCGTCAGCAGGATCAGCGTGGCGATCGACGCCTTGGCCGCCACCTGCTGGATGGCGCGGGCGAACCGTACGTGGCGCGGGACGGTCCCGCCTTCGGGGTACTGGCCGTAGATCGCGACGATGTAGCTGAGGATCGCCAGGATCGCGATCGTCGCCGTGTAGTGCTTGATCAGGACGGCGAGGTCGGTGACGGCGCTGTCGTTGAGCGCGATGCGTACGGCCCGGGTCTTGGTCCACAGGGCGGCGGCGAAGCCGGCGTAGCAGCCCCACAGGGCCCGGCGGCGCTTGTCTTCTTCGTCGCCCCACAGGGCGGCGGGCATGCGCCACAGGGCGACGGCCGTCATCAGGACGGCCACGAGATAGCCGGCGAGGTCGAGCGGGGTCACGGCGGATTCCTCGGGGTGGGGGGTGGGGGAGAGGGACGGGGAGTGCGCGGTGTTCAGGAACGGCGGAACAGGCCGCGACGGCGGTTGGTGGCGACCGGGCGGGACAGGGAGTTGGCCAGCCGGCCCACCATGTCGTCGCTCGTCACGTCCATGGCCATGCGGGGAATGAGCGAGGCGCCGAACTCGGCCATGCGCTCGTCGTGGGTGTCGTACTGCGCGCGGGCCTGCACGGTGCCGTCCCCCGACCGGAGCGCGTCCACGATCTCGGCGGCGACCGGTGACGGCGGGGGCGGCGGGGGCTCGGTCCCGAGGACCCGGGTGATCAGCGAGGTGTCGAAGACCGGCAGCAGCCGCCGCAGTTGCTCCGCGTCCAGGGAGGTGCCGTGGTCGAACCACTCGTGGCACAGCTCGTGCAGGATGACGTGCTGGGTCTGGTACGCGGTCGGCCGGCGGCGGTAGAGCACGAAGCTGGTCCCGCCGGTCTTCAGCCGCAGCCCGCAGGCGGCGTTGACGCGGGCCAGCCGGTCGGGCATCTCGTGCAGCACGATGGTGCGGCCGCGGGCCGCCTCCATGTTGGCCACCAGTGCGTCGATGGAGAAGGGCGCGGGGATGGGCAGGTCGGCCAGCCCGGCCTCGCACTCCTTCCGTAGTTCGCGCAGCGACATGGAGATCTACTTCTCCGGCTCGCCATGGACGCCGCCGCCTTCGGCCGCACCCTGGCGGCCCTTGGCGTCCTCCAGCAGCGAGAGCGCGAACTGCAGCAGCTCCGGCGGGAGACCGTCCTCGTCGAGGCCGCGCCCGGCCACTCCGCTGATCTCCCCCGTACGCCGCATCGCGAGGAACTGGAGCCCGGCGACCACGTCGTCGACCACCTCGGACTCCTCCTTGAAGAACCGCCAGTCCACGCCGAAGCCCAGACCGAGCGCCTTGAGGATGTCCTCGGAGGGCTGGGTGACCTTGCCGGCCAGGATGTTGGAGAAGTAGCTGTGCGAGAGGGAGCCGCCGCGTTCCTTGACCAGGTCGGCAAAGAAACGCCCCGAGATCTTCTGGCCGGGGAAGGTCTTCTCCACCATGTACTCGACCTTCTGCTGCAACGTCCGCAGCTCCGGCGTGCGTTCCTCGGCGCTGTCCATCCGGCCCCCCACGTATCCGCTCCCCGTGCGATCGAGGTTCTTCACGGTCGTCGATTCGGTCAACGGGCTCGTACTGTAACGAACCCTGACGCGTCGTTCTCAGTGCGGTGGGCGCGGTACGGGAACGGGCTTGCGTAAACACGCAACGTCACTGTTAACTCGAAAAAACACGAGCAGGGGACCACGAGGGGAGTCCCCTGCTCGTGAAATCGACGGGTTCCGTGTGAATTCACCACGGACAAAAGGTGCATGACGCACATACATGATGTGCGGACATAGGTGTAGCCCTTCACGACGGGGGATGCGTGAAGGGCTACCCGTGCATTATGACTGCTGGTCAGGCCGTCATCAACTGTCCTCCGGAGCGGCGTGTCCAGGACAGGGGTCGGGGCAGGGGGTGGGAGCGGGGCCGGGGGAGGGGTCGGTGCGGGGTGTCCGGCGGCGGGATCGCGGGATTCCGGGCCGGTCGCGTGAATTCCGATTCGAGGCGGAAAAGAATTTCACGCGAGTTTGATTCAAATTTAATTCGAACTGGCGGATCGGAATTACTTTTTCTGTGCGCCTGCTGCCGCCGTGTTATTCTGGAAGCAGTTGCAGTTGTGGTTCCCGAAGACTCCAAGTGCAACCCTCGGCTCAATGTGCCGAGGGTTGTCCTGCTGTGTTTTCCGGTGCTTTTTCCGGATGGGGTAATCATCGCGGCGACGTGGGGTCCGCGCCACGCGGATCCCCGAGAACTGCCCCCCATGAAGGAGACAAAATATGGCTACTGGCACCGTCAAGTGGTTCAACGCGGAAAAGGGCTTCGGTTTCATCGAGCAGGACGGCGGAGGCCCCGATGTCTTCGCCCACTACTCGAACATCGCGGCCACCGGTTTCCGTGAGCTCCAGGAAGGCCAGCGGGTCAACTTCGATGTCACGCAGGGCCAGAAGGGCCCGCAGGCGGAGAACATCACCCCGGCCTGATCCCGCCGCTCCGGCGCCGACGCGCTGTGACGACTTGCACGATCGGGGCCCGCACCTGAGGGTGCGGGCCCCGGTTCGCTGTCGTCGCGCCGTCCGGCGCCCGCCCGAGCCGTCCGGGCCACTCCGCCGCGGCTCGTTTTTCGCAGCCGGGATCCGTCCGGGCTTCGTCCAGGCTTGTCAATGGCCCGTTCTTGCGATTCCTGCGCCACCCGACGCCGCAGCGAATTCCTCGATACGCGCCCCGTCGAGGAAGGGTTCCGTACCGTATGGACCGCAACCGCACAGCACGTTCGAACGACCGAAATTCCCGTCCCCGTTCCGGCAGCCGCAGGCCCGCCCCCGTGCAGGGGGAGTTCGCGGCGCCGAAGACCATCACCCCGGCGCTGCCCGCAATTTCGGCCTTCGCCGAGCTGGACCTGCCCGAGGCACTGCGGTCGGCGCTCGCCGCCGAGGGCGTCACCACGCCGTTCCCGATCCAGGCGGCCACCCTGCCGAATTCCCTCGCGGGGCGCGACGTGCTGGGCCGCGGCCGGACCGGCTCCGGCAAGACGCTCGCCTTCGGCCTGGCCCTGCTGGCCCGGATCGCGGGCAACCGGGCCGACGCCCGCCGCCCGCTGGCCCTGGTCCTCGTCCCCACCCGGGAACTGGCCCAGCAGGTCACCGACGCGCTCACCCCGTACGCCCGCGCGCTGAAGCTGCGGATGGCCACCGTCGTCGGCGGCATGTCGATCGGCCGGCAGGCCACCGCGCTGCGCGGCGGCGCCGAGGTCGTCGTCGCCACCCCGGGCCGGCTCAAGGATCTCGTCGAGCGCCGCGACTGCAAGCTGGACCGGGTCTCCGTCACCGTTCTCGACGAGGCCGACCAGATGTGCGACATGGGGTTCATGCCGCAGGTCACCGAACTGCTCGACCAGGTGCTGCCGCAGGGCCAGCGGATGCTTTTCTCGGCGACCCTGGACCGCAACGTCGACCTGCTCGTACGCAACTACCTGCACGACCCGGTCGTCCACTCGGTCGACCCGGCGGCCGGTGCCGTGACGACGATGGAGCATCACGTCCTCTACGTGCAGGGCGCGGACAAGTACGCCACCACGACCGAGATCGCGGCCCGCGACGGCCGGGTGCTCATGTTCCTGGACACCAAGCACGCCGTGGACAAGCTCACCGACCACCTGCTCGGCAGCGGGGTGCGGGCCGCCGCGCTGCACGGCGGAAAGTCCCAGCCGCAGCGCACCCGCACCCTGGACCGGTTCAAGAGCGGGCAGGTCACGGTGCTGGTCGCGACAAACGTCGCGGCGCGCGGCATCCACATCGACGACCTGGACCTGGTCGTCAACGTCGATCCGCCGAGCGACCACAAGGACTACCTGCACCGCGGCGGCCGTACCGCCCGTGCCGGGGAGTCCGGCAGCGTCGTCACGCTGGTGCTGCCGGGCCAGCGCCGGGAGATGACCCGGCTGATGGCCGACGCCGGGATCACCCCGAAGATCGCCCAGGTCCGCTCGGGCGAGGCCGAACTGAGCCGGATCACCGGCGCGCGGAAGCCCTCGGGCGTGCCCGTCGACGGCAGCGCGCCGACGGCGACGGAGCGCCCGCGGAGTGTGCCCTTCCGGGGCCGGGGCAGCGCCCCCTCGAAGGCAGGCCGGTCCCGCCGCTCCGACCTGCCCGACGCGCAGGCACGCGCCGCCGCGAAGCAGCGCCGCGCCAACCGCGGCGGATAGCGCGCCGGCCGGGACGTCCGGGGCGCCCGGGGCGGCGGGCAACGCGCGATGCCCCGGGCGCCCCGCTACCGGCCGCCCGCGTCCCGCCCCGCGTCCTGCTACCGGCCGCCCGCGTCCCGCCCCGCGTCCTGCTACCGGCCGCCCGCGTCCCGCCCCGCGCCCCGCTACCGGCCGCCCGAGACCCGCAGGACCGTCCCGGTCACGTAGGACGCCTCGCCCGACAGCAGCCAGGCGATGGCGGCCGCGATCTCCGGGGCGGAGCCGACGCGGCCGAGCGGGATCCCGGGCACGGCCGCCTCGGCGCGGCCGGGATCGCCCGCCGTGGCGTGCATATCGGTGTCGATCATGCCGGGGGCGACCGCGTTGACCCGGATGCCGTCGGGCCCCAGCTCCTTGGAGAGCCCGACCGTCAGCGCGTCCGTCGCCGCCTTCGTGGCGGCGTAGTGGACGAAGTCACCGGGGGAGCCGAGGGTGGCGGCGACCGAGGAGACATTGACGATCGCGCCCGCCCCGCCGGCCGCCATGTCCTTCGCGGCCCGGCGGCAGCACAGCAGGTAGCCGAGGAGGTTCACGTCCACGACGCGGCGCAGCGTCTCGGCGGAGGTGTCGGCGAGCCGCCCGAGCGGGCCCGTCACCCCCGCGTTGTTGACCAGCCCGGTCACGGGTCCCAGCTGCTCGGCCGCCGTGTCGAAGAGCCGTTCCACCCCGGCCTCCTCGGCGGTGTCCACCCGCACGGTGACGCAGCGCGCCCCCGCGGCCCGTACCGCCGTTGCGGTCCGCTCGGCGGCCTCGGCGTTGCTCAGGAAGCCCAGGGCGAGGTCGTGCCCGTCCCTCGCCAGACGGATACAGGTCGCGGCGCCGATCCCCCGGCTGCCGCCGGTGACGACGGTGACGGGGCGAGGCGGAACGGTGGTGCTGCTGTCCGGCACGGGAGGGCCTCTCACTTCGCTCGCGGATCATGCGGTGCTTCACGCAGCGAATCACCGAGGGCGCCGGTGGATCAAGGGCGTTGTCGGGGCCGGGGTGCGGCGCGGTGCCTGCTGTTGGAGTGGCGCCGGGTGCCGGCACCGGCGTGGTGCCCGGCGCGGGGCGCCGGCGGTTGCCTAGCGTCGGCGTCTGACGGGCCGCTGTCGGCGCGGAACGGGTTGAATCGCCCGGCGCTCGGTGACGGTTCCTCCCCAACGGCGTTCCCCTGCCACCGTCTCGCATTGCGGTGGCAGGGGACGCCGGCCGCAGGCCACGGCCGTTACGACCAGAGCGCCCGCGCCAGTACGGCCCCGGCGAACGCCGCGCCCAGCGCCGTTACGCCCAGAGCGCCCGCGCCAGCGCGACCCCGGCGAACGCCGCGCCCAGCCCCGCCGCCACACTCCCCACGACATTGGCCACCGCGTAGGACTTCGCACCGTCCTCCGCCAGCCGCAGCGTCTCGTAGCTGAACGTCGAGTACGTGGTGAGCGCCCCGCACAGCCCCGTGCCGATCAGCAGCTGCAGATGCGAGGAGGCGGCGCCGGCCGCCACCGCGCCGGTCAGCAGGCCCAGGATCAGCGAACCCGAGACATTGATCGTGAACGTCCCCCACGGGAAGACGCTGTCGTGCCGGGACTGCACCGCCCGGTCGGTCAGATACCGCAGCGGCGCCCCGACCGCCGCCCCGACGATCACCAGCAGCCAGTTCAACGGCCCCGCTCCCGCCCCTGCTCCCCTTCGTCGCCGAAGCGCACGATCTCGCACTCGTCCAGGAAGGCCACTCCGCCACCCGCGACCAGTTCCCCGATGAGCGGCAGGAACGCCCTGATCCGTGCCTCGGTGTCCACGATCACGACCGCCACCGGAAGGTCCTCGCTCAGCGAGAGCAGCCGCTGCGTGTGGATCATCGACGAGGTGCCGAAGCCCTCGATGCCCCGGAACACACTGGCGCCGGACAGCCCGGCCAGGTGTGCCCGGTGCACGATCTCCGTGAAGACCGGCCGGTGGTGCCACCCGTCGGACTCGCCCACGAGAACCGTGAGGCGCAGGCCCCGTTCCGTCCCCGGCGTCGTCATGACTGCCTCCAGGCCAGCACGCGGCGGGTCGCCCACACCGCACTCCACACCGCCGCGAGAGCCGCGAACAGCGTCAGTCCCAGATACCCCAGACCGGCACGGAGCCGGCCGCCGTCGAGCAGGCGCTGGATGTCCACCGCGTACGTCGAGAACGTGGTGAACCCGCCGAGCACCCCCGTACCGAAGAACGGCCGCACCAGCCGGTGTGCGGTCCACGCCTCGCTGATCACCACCATGAAGACGCCGATCACCGCACATCCGACGGCGTTCACGACCAGCGTCGTCCACGGGAAGCCGCCCGGGGCGGTGGGCCAGATCAGCGCGGCCCCGTAGCGGGCGGACGCCCCGATCGCACCGCCGAGCGCGACCACCGCGACGACGGAACCTTGGGGGTTCGGGGTTCCCATGGGCACTTCTCTCCTGCCTGCTGCACCCCCAGGCTATCGCCGGTCATTGCTCCGGGGGTGCCGAGGCGTGGCCTACCAGGTCTTGCCCGGGGGCTGCTTGGTGGTGACGTTGATGCGGTTGAACAGGTTCGTCAGACCGATCGCGAGGACCAGCGCGGAGAGCTGCTTCTCGCTGAAGTGGCGGGCGGCCTCGTCCCAGACGGCGTCCGGCACCGGGTCGGAGCGGTCGCTGAGCCGGGTCGCGTGCTCCGCGAGCGCCAGCGCGGCCCGCTCGGCGTCGGTGAAGTACGGCGCGTCGCTCCAGGCCGACACGGCGAACAGCCGCTCGTCGCTCTCCCCGGCCTTCCTGGCGTTGCGTACGTGCCCGTCGACGCAGAAGGTGCAGCCGTTGATCTGGCTGACCCGAAGTCCGACCAGTTCGAGCGTGGTCTCCGGCACCCCGCCCTTGCTGATGGCCTTGACCAGGCCCAGTACGGGCGGCAGGGCCTCGGGGATGATCTCGGCCGGGTTCTCGATGCGTGCCTGCATGATGTCTCTCCTTCGCTGTCCGTCACGGTCGCGGTGGCGTTCGCGCCGCGCCCTCACTGCACTGACGGATGGCGGAGCGGAAGTGTGACGGGAGCGGCGTCCGGGATTCTCACCGCGCCCGCCGGAGCGAGCTGCGCAGCCCGTTCGAGGGTGCGGTACCGAGGGGCTCCGGCCGTGCCGGCCACTGCGGGGCCGCCGTCGTCTTCGAAGAGCCGCTGGTCACACAGGGCGCAACACCGCCACGCCAACCGGCCGTGACGAGATCGTCAGCAGTATCCGGAACCCGCCTGAAAGCCAGGCTGCCGGCGGGCGGTGCCACTGGTGCCCGGAGGCGGAGTGGATGCGCCGCCCGTCGGCGCCGGGTGCGGCGGGGTGGAGGGTCAGGCGAAGTACTTCTTGAACTCGGCGCGGCTGATGCGCCTGTCGCCGTCGGTGTCGGCCTCTCGGACGAAGTCCGCGAGCTTCACTCCGTCGAGGGTGCCGTCGTTGGCCATGCCGTAGTCCCTCAATTCGCGCAGTCGGATCTCTCCGCTCCCGTCCGTGTCGATCTCCGCGAACACGGCCTCGGCCTCGGCCTCGGTCATCTTGCCCACTTGGTCCTCCTGCAGTTCGTGTACCGGGGGAATGACGTCTTGGCAGGTGACGGGGCCGCTGCCCGGCCTCGCTGCCGCAACGCCCCATCTTCGTTCCGCTGAAGGTCCTTCCTGTTCCGTCCGCGCCGTGTACTGCGGCCTCGCGCTCCCCGGGACGGGCCGACCGCTCCAGGGCGAGGGCGGCGCGGAGCTGCGAGAACGATCAACAAGAACACCCGGACGCCTGGAGGGCACACTCCAAGCGGTGCGTCATGGGAGGCCCAGAAAATTCACTACATCGGGGGGTGTCCTCACCGCGCCCGCCGGAGCGAGCTGCGCAGCCCGTTCTCCTCGGTCACCTTGGCCCGGAGCTGCCGTATCAGTCCGGAGTCCGCAGCCTCGCCGCCCCCGCCGGCGCGGCACCGCGCGCACTCGCAGGGTGGCCAGCGCAGCGGGTTGAGCTCGGGCAAGTCGGGTTCGGGCGCCGGCACTTGCTCGCTCATGCCGACCCCGGTTCCGTGCAGTCCGCCGCCTCGCGGTGGCGCCGGAGCAGTACCCGGCAGTCGGTCGCCCCGCTGTAGTCGCACTGATCATTGGCGAGGGCCTCGGCCAGCCGGAGCTTCTGGCACTCGGGACAACAGCCTTCTGTTTCCCGCCTGTTCTCGGCGAACACAGATAACTCCTCTCCGTAGTCGTTCCGCTACCAAGCGAGTTCAGATTGGCTTAGAGTCAGGGGTGCTTCAACTTGTTGGGCGCGAGCGAAAAGTCAGGTGACAGCCGTTGAACCGCAAGGAGTTGGACCCCGAGAGCAGTCCGGAAGCAGCCTTCGGCGCGCGCATCCGCAGCCTGCGGGAGGAACGCGGATGGAAGCAGGAGGAGTTGGCCGAACGAATGGGCTACTCCGGCACACACATCTCCGCCGTCGAAACTGGTCGCAAGCTTCCGACTCTTCGGTTCTCGCGCAGTGCGGATCAGATTTTCGGCACCGGAGAAACAGCAGACACGTTCGAACGCCAGTACCGCGAGATCCGGCACGGATCGCTGTTGGAGGGCTTCCCGCAGTACGTGGGCTACGAAGGGCGCGCGGCTGAGATCCGACTGTACGAAGTCGGGATCATTCCCGGGCTGTTGCAGACACCGGAGTACGCACGGGCGTTGGCGGAAGGCGATGTGTGGCGCGGTTCGATCACGCCCGAGCAAGCAGGCGACCGTGTCTCGTTCCTGGCGGAGCGTCAAGCAATGCTGGTGCGGTTCCGGCCTCCCACGATGCTGGTGGTGATGGACGAGAGCTGCATCCGCAGGCGGGTCGGCGGGGACGGGGTCATGGCTGCTCAGCTCGACCGGCTGCTGGAGTTTGCCGCGCTGCCGAACACCGTGCTCCAGGTTGCCCCGTTCGACATGGTGGAGCGCCGCCCGTTCAACCTCCCGATCAACCTGTTGACGCTGTCGGACCTGTCCGCCGTCGCGTACGCGGAGTCCCAGATGCGGGGCCATCTGGAACGCGATACGACCTTGGTGCTCCCCCTGCTGGCGTCCTACCATCAGCTACAGGCCGAAGCGCTGTCCCAGGCGGCATCAGTGGCCATGATCAACGAAGCGCGAAAGGGCACCCCGTGACGACCACGACCGAGTCTCCCCGCTGGTTCAAGTCTTCGTACAGCTCCAACGGCGGCAACTGCATCGAGGTCGCCGCCAACCTCGTCGTCTCGCGCGGCGTGGTCCCCGTCCGTGACTCGAAGAACCCCGGCGGCCCGGTGCTGAACGCCTCCGCCGCCTCGTTCTCCTCCTTCGTGGCGGGCGTGAAAGCCGGAGAGTTCGCCGGGGGCTAACCCCACCGCACACCGTCATGCCTCCCGGATGGGTTGAGAGGGCGCGCTCAACCAGCCTTGTGGCATGAGGACTTACGGAAAATCCGCCGCCTTCGTCGCCCTGTCCGTCACCGCCGTCGCCACCGTTCTCACCGGGGCCGCGACCCCGCGAGCCGCCGCGTCGGCCAACACCGCGCCCGTGCTCTCCTGGCGGCCCTGCGACACGGCCGGCGGGCCCGTCGGGCGGGAGTGTGCCGAGTTGCCCGTGCCGCTGGACTACCGGGACCCGGACGGCCCGCAGCTCTCGCTCGCGGTGACCCGGGTCCGCAGCGACCGGCCCGCCGCGCGGCGCGGGACGCTCGTGGTGATCGCCGGGGGTCCGGGGACCTCCGGGGTGCAGCGGGTGACGGAGAAGGGGGAGCGGCTGCGGCAGGCGACGCAGGGGCGGTACGACATCGTGAGCCTCGACCCGCGCGGGGTCGGCGGCAGCACGAAGGCGGGCTGCGGGCTCGACCCGGAGGACCGGGAGCTGGTGAACATGCGGTCCTGGCCCGACGCCGACGGCTCGATCACCGAGAACGTGACGCGCTCCCGGCGCATCGCCGCGGCCTGCGCGCGCAACGGCGGAGCGGTGCTGCGGAGCCTCACCACGGCCAACGAGGTGCGCGACATCGACCGCTTCCGGCAGGCGCTCGGCGAGGAGAAGCTGTCGGCCTGGGGGATCTCGTACGGCACCTACGTCGGCGCCGTGTACGCGCAGAAGTACCCGCAGCACACGGACCGTTGGGTGCTGGACAGCAGCGGCGACCCGGATCCTTCGCGCGTCGCGCAGGGCTGGATGGCGAACATGGCGGTGGCGGCGGAGGACCGTTTCCCGGACTTCGCGCGGTGGGCCTCGGATCCGGCCAGGGAGGCGGCGGGGCTGCGGCTCGCGGAGCGGGCCGAGGACGTGCGGCCGCTGGTGCTGGAGCTGGCGGCGCGGCTGGACCGGGCACCGAGGGAGTCCACCACACCGGGCCGCCCGTTGACCGGCAACCGGCTGCGTCAGGCGCTCCAGATGGCCATGTACAGCGACGACGCCTTCGCCGAGTTTGCCGGGCTCGTCCAGGCGGCCCGGAGCACCTCGGCGAAGCCCGTGCTGCCTGCCGCCCTGGCCGGGCCGCTGCCGGACGCGGACGCGGCGGTCTCGATGGCCGTGGTCTGCAACGACGTGCGCTGGCAGGGCACCGTCCCCTCGTACCGGCGCGCCGTCGCCGCCGACCGCGCCAAGCATCCGCTGACCGCCGGGATTCCGGTGAACGTCACCCCGTGCGCCTTCTGGAAGGACGCCCCCGCCGAGGAGCCGACCAGGATCACGGACCAGGGACCGTCCAACGTCCTGATGATCCAGGGCCTGCGCGACCCGTCGACGCCGTACTCCGGCGCGCTGAAGATGCGGGCGGCCTTCGGGGACCGGGCCCGTATGGTCGCCGTCGACCACGGTGGGCACGGCATGTACCTGGGCAACGGGAACGCCTGCGGCGACGGCGCGGTCACCACGTTCCTGAACACCGGGATCCGGCCGGAGCGGGACGCGTACTGCGCGGACTGACCGCGATGCCGGGTTGCGGCAGGCCGAGCGAGTGCCCCCGCTCAGTCGCAGCCCGGTGTCACATGTCCGCTGTTCCTGGCCTGCGCCAGCAGGGAGACGACCTCCTCGTCGGAGGTCTGCGTGAAGTCCCGGTACCACTCGCCGACCGCGTAGAACAGGCGCGGCACCGACAGGCACACCACCTCGTCCGCGCTCCGGCGCAGCCGCACGACCGCGTCCGGCGGTGCCACCGGAACGGCCGCCACCACCCGCGCCGGCTGCTGTGCCCGTACCACCAGGCAGGCCGCCTCGGCGGTGGCGCCGGTCGCGATGCCGTCGTCCACGACGATCACCGTCCGGCCGGCGAGCGGGGTACGTGCCCGGCCGGCCCGGTACACCTGCGCCCGCCGTACGAGCTCCGCCTCCTCGACCCGTTCGACCGCCGCGAGGTCCTGCTTCCCGGACCGCAGCCGGAAGGCGATGTCGTCGTTGATGACCCGGACCCCGCCCTCGCCGATGGCGCCGAACGCCACCTCCTCGTGGTGCGGCACGCCGAGCTTGCGGACGACGATCACATCGAGCTCGGCACCGAGCGTCTGGGCCACCTGGAAGGCCACCGGGACTCCGCCACGGGGCAGTCCCAGTACGACGGGGTTCTCCCGTTCGAGGTGGCGCAGTGCCTCGGCCAGCTGCTGGCCCGCGTCCTCGCGGTCGGCGAACAGCACGGTGGTTTCACCCCCAAGCAGGCTTCCCTACCTTCGAAACAACCCCATGTGCGGCACCTCCGCAACTCGGGCAAGGTCGGTTGTATGAGACGAATCGGAGCGGTTCTGATCGACATCGACGGAGTGCTCACGGTGGCGTGGAAACCGCTGCCCGGCACCGTCGCGGCGATGCGGCGCCTGCGCGAGGCGGGTGTCCCGCTGGTCCTGGTCACCAACACGACCTCCCGCACCCGCGCCTCGATCGCCGCGAAACTGGCGGGCCAGGGCTTCCCCGTCACGGCCGAGGACATCCTCACCGCCCCCGCCGCCACCGCGGCGCACCTGCGCGAACACCACCCCGGCGCCCGCTGTCTGCTGATCAACTCCGGGGACATCCGGGACGATCTGCCGGGCGTGACCCTGGTCGATGAGGGCGCGGATGGCGGCGAGGGGGAGGCGCCGGATGTCGTCGTCATCGGCGGGGCCGGGGACGCCTTCGGCTACGCCGAGCTGAACCGCGCCTTCCGCCATCTGCAGCGCGGCGCCCGGCTCGTGGCCATGCACCGGAATCTGTACTGGCGCACGGCCACCGGGCTCGACCTGGACACCGGGGCCTTCCTGCTGGGGCTGGAGCGGGCGGCCCGGACCGAGGCGGAGATCACCGGCAAACCGGCCGGATCGTTCTTCGCCGCGGCCCTGGCCCACCTCGGCGTCACCGCGTCCGAGGCCCTGATGGTGGGAGACGACATCGATTCCGACGTGCTGGCGGCCCAGGCCGCGGGGCTCACCGGCGTACTCGTCAGGACCGGCAAGTACCTCCCCGAGACGCACCGCGCGGCCGAGGGCACCCCGGACCACGTGATCGACTCCTTCGCCGACCTGCCCGAGTTGCTGGAGCAGCGGACCTGAGGGCTCAGGAAACCGGCTTCGTCTTGGGGATCTCGCCCTCGGTCGTGTTGACGTCGATGACGGAGAACGCCGCACCCTGCGGGTCCGTCAGTGCGGCGAACCGGCCGAACGGCATGGTCATCGGCCCGAACCGCAGGACGCCGCCGCGCTCGGTGGCCTTCGCGACCGCCGCGTCGCAGTCGGCGACGGTGAAGTACACGTTCAGGTGCGGCGGGACCTCGGGCGGGAACTCGTCGCCCATCTTCATCCGCCCCATGACGGTCTTGTCGCCGAGGTTGTACATCCGGAAGTCGACGTGCTCGTCCGCCATCTCCACCATCGAGTACGGGAAGACGGCGGGGAAGAACGCGTCGGACTTCTCGGGCTCCCGGGTGAACACCTCGGCCCAGCAGAACGCGCCGGGCACCGCCTGCGCCTCGAAGCCCTCGTGGGTGCCGGCCTGCCACACGCCGAAGGTGACGCCGCTGGGGTCGCGGGCCAGCAGCATCGTGCCGAAGTCGCCGACCTGCATCGGGTCCATCAGGGTCTGGCCGCCGTTGTCGCGGATCTTCGCGGCGGTGGCCTCGGCGTCCGGCGAGGCCAGGTACAGACACCAGGCCGAGTGGCCCTCCTGGCCGGGCATCGGGGGCACCACCGCGGCGACCGCCTTGCCGTCGGCGTACGCCTGCGTGTAGTTGCCGAACTCGGCCGCGGACTCGCCGAACGTCCAGCCCAGCACATCACCGTAGAAGCTCTTCGCGCCCTCCAGGTCGGCGAACATCGCGTCGGCCCAGCACGGTGTGCCCTCCGGTTGTACAGCCATGACCCTGACTCCTTCGCGCTCGGTGGGGGGTGGTCCGGCTTTTCACGCTAGCCAGCGGACAGCCTTCCCGCGCGCCGGGAACGCGGGCCCGGGGGCGGCGACCCGGGGAACGATCGATCGAGCCGGCTGCGGTGGGTGCGATTTGCCGGAGGTCATACGAAACCGTATAGTCCGAAATCGTGAAGTCCGAATCCGTGAAGTCCGAATCCGTTCCATCTGAGTGGTCGGCCCTGCTCGCACTGCAGCGGGCCACCCACGCCACCCTGCAAGTGCTCGCCGCAGAGCTCGTCGACCTGGACCTGACCCCCTCCGAGATCAACGCGCTGGCCAACCTCGCCGACGGCCAAGGCCGGACCGTGTCCGAGCTCGGCGTGGCCGTGGGCACCCGCCCCACCACGCTGACGAGCGTGCTGGACCGCCTGGAACGCCGCGGTCACATCACCCGCGGCACCCGTCCGGGAGACCGCCGCGCGGTGCTCATCGAACTCACCGCCTCCGGCCGAGTGGCCGCCGCCACGATCCGCCAGGCCATCACCGACCTGGAACACCGTGCACTCGACGGCCTGCCGGCCGATGCGATCGCCGGCCTGCGAGCCGCCCTGCAGGCCCTGACCGAGGTGTCCTCGTGACCACCCAGCCCACCGACTTCGACGCACTGATGGCCGAAGTGACCGCCGCCGCAGGGAAGTTCGGCCACCGGGAGCACGTGCACCTGACGTGGCTGGCCGTGCGACGGTTCGGCACGCATGCGGCGGTCGGTCTGGTCAGCGACGGCATCCAGCGCACCGCCCGCTATGCGGGAGCGCCCCAGAAGTACCACGCGACGGTCAGCCGGGCGTGGGTGGAACTGGTGGGCCACCACGCGGCCGAACGCGGTGGCGGCGACGAGGACTTCACCGCGTTCGCCGACCGCAACCCCGTCCTGCTCGACAAGCGCCTTCTGACCCGCTTCTACCGTCCGGCCACGCTGGCCGGCTCACAGGCGAGAACCGGCTGGGTCGAACCCGACCTCGCACCGTTCCCGTGGCAGGGCTCCGACCACCACCCGCAGTGACCACAAGGGCCATACGTTCTTCTGCCTGAGCAGCCCGGCCGGCTGCTCAGGCACATGCGCCCCGGGGCTACCCGGGTGTGCCCCGGCCCTGCGGCGGGTCCACCCGTACCAGGCCCGACTGGTAGGCCATGGCGACCAGCTGGGCCCGGTGCCGGGCGCCCAGCTTCGTCATCGCACGGCCCACGTGGGTGCGTAC
The DNA here is from genome assembly GCF_042891445.1 of Streptomyces sp. NPDC001890. NCBI lineage: Bacteria > Bacillati > Actinomycetota > Actinomycetes > Kitasatosporales > Streptomycetaceae > Streptomyces > Streptomyces sp. NPDC001890. The sequence goes on from NZ_JBIATE010000003.1 coordinate 388,295, forward strand.
GGTCAGCGGGCTGACGTGCATCCGGGCGGCGATCTCGTCGTTCGACAGACCCTCGGCGGCCTGCGCCATGACCTCGCGCTCGCGGGCGGTCAGCACGTCCAGGGACTCGGGCGCGGCGACACCGCCCTCCGGGCGGGCCAGGTAGCGGGTGATGAGGGCCCGGGTGGCGGTCGGGGACAGGAGCGTGTCGCCCGCGGCCACCGTCCGGATCGCGTCCAGGAGCTCCTGCGGGCCGACGTCCTTGCCGAGGAAGCCGCTGGCGCCCGCGCGCAGGGCGCCGGCCACGTAGTCGTCGATCTCGAACGTGGTGAGGATGAGGATGCGGGTCTGCTGCAGTGCCTCGTCGCGGCAGATCGCCTTGGTGGCCGCCAGCCCGTCCATGCCCGGCATGCGGATGTCCATCACGACCACGTCCGGCGCGGTGGCGCGGGCCTGCTCCACCGCCTCCCGGCCGTCCGCCGCGACACCGACCACCTCCATGTCGTCGTTCGAGTCGATCAGCAGCCGGAAGGTCCCGGCCAGCAGCGCCTGGTCATCGGCCAGCAGTACCCGGATGGTCACCGCGCCGTCCTCTCCTCGTCGTCCTGGTGGGAGTCGGGTCCGGCCTGGTGGGGGTCGGGTTCCGCCGTCCCCGGGGTCTCCAGGGGAAGTTCCGTGGTCACTTCGAAACCGCCGCTCGCCCGGTGCCCGGCGGCCAGCCAGCCGCCCGCGGACAGGGCCCGTTCGCGCATGCCGATGAGGCCGTAGCCCGGCTCGCCCGCCGTGCGCGGCTGGTGTCCGTCGTCGGTGATGGTGAGGGAGAGCAGCCGGCGGGTGTAGCGGAGCCGGACCGAGGCCGTCGCGGAGCCCGCGTGTTTGGTGACATTGGTCAGTGCCTCCTGCACGATCCGGTACGCGGTCAGGTCCGTGCCCGACGACAGGGCCCGCTCCTCCCCCTCCACCGACACCGAGACGACGAGCCCCGTCCGCTCGAACGAGGCGACCAGCTCCGGGAGCTGGGCCAGGCCGGGGGAGGGCTCCAGCGGCGTCTCGGGGTCGCCCTCGCGGCGCAGCAGGCCCACGGTCGCCTTGAGCTCGCGCAGGGCGGAGGAGGTGGTTCCGGCGAGCTGGTCCATCATGTCCTGCGCCTGCTCGGGGCGGCTGCGCAGCAGGTACGCGGCGGTGGCCGCCTGGGCGTGGGCGAGGGCGATGTGATGCGCGACGATGTCGTGGAGCTCGCGGGCGATCCTGGTCCGTTCCTCGCTCACCCGGCGGCGCGCTTCTTCCTCGCGGGTGTGTTCCGCCAGTTCGGCCCGTGCCTCCACGGCGGCGAGATGGTCGCGCCGGTTCCGTACCGACTCACCGACGGCGCCTGCCAGCAGCACGCACGAGAGGGTGCCGATCTGGTCGGGCCGCAGCAGCGCGCCGTGGCCCCAGCCGACGGAGACGAAGGTGAGGGCGACGGCCATCCCGGCCGTGTACGTGATGGTCGTGCGCAGGTCTGTGTGCAGGGCCAGGAGGTAGAGGGCGACCAGGGCGGCGCCGACGACGCTGGGGCTGGGGTCGAACCCGATGCGGCCACCCATGACGCCCAGGACGCCACCGCACACCGTCGTCACCGCGACCACCGTGCGCGGGAACCTGCGCTGCCCCAGCAGCAGAACGGCGGAGGGCACGACGGCGACCAGGGAGAAGTCGAGCGTCGGGACGCGGACGATCCGGGCGCCGGTCAGGGTGCTGGAGAAGACCGCGGCGGCCCACAGCACCACGGCGATCGCCACGTCGACGGCCCTGGGGTGGCGTCGGGCCCACTGCCACCAGTCGGCGAACACGGGGTCTCTCTTCCTCTTCGACTCTTCCGGCGCTTCCGACACTTCCGAAAAGTCTCGGTCCTGCCATCCATGGTCCCTGGGTGCTGTCCAAAACCGCCCGGTTGAGGCTCACGTCAACTGGAACATTACGTTCCGTGTGTGAGTGAATACGGAGCGTTCCAGCTCGCTCACCTCTCCTCGCGGGCCTCGACGAAAGGGCACAGCCATGTCTTCGGCCATGCGCAAGACGACGAAAACTCCGGTGGCACGGCGGCTGGCCGCCGCGGCCATCGCGCTGGGCAGCTGCCTGGCGCTCGCCGGCCCGGCGGGAAGCGTCGTCGCGGCGCCCACCGACCCCGTGCCGACCGTCTTCTTCGGCGACTCCTACACCGCCAACTTCGGTATCGCTCCCGTCAACCACGAAGGCAGCGAAAAGTTCTTCTGCTTCCAGGCGAAGGAGAACTATCCCGCCGTCGCCACCCGGCGCCTCGCGGACAAGGGCATCACGCTCGACGTCCAGTCGGACGTCTCCTGCGGCGGCGCACTCACCCACCACTTCTGGCAGGAACAGGAGCTTCCCTTCGGCCTCGGCAAGCTCCCGCCGCAGCAGGACGCGCTCAAGCAGGACACCCAGCTGACCGTGGGAAGCATGGGCGGCAACACGGTGGGCTTCAACCGCATCCTGAAGCAGTGTTCCGACAAGCTCCGGACGGAGGGCGCTCTGCTGCCGGGAGAGCCGGTGGACGGGGACGAGCCGGCCGCCAAGTGCGGTGAGTTCTTCGAGTCCGGGGACGGCAAGGCGTGGCTGGACGGTCAGTTCGAGCAGGTCGGCTGGGAACTGGAGGAGCTGCTCGACCGCATCGGCTACTTCGCCCCCGACGCCAAGCGCGTCCTGGTCGGCTACCCCCGGCTCGTGCCCGAGGACACCACCAAGTGCCTGACCGCGGCGCCCGGTCAGACGGAGCTGCCGCTCGCCGACATCCCGCAGGACGCCCTGCCGGTCCTGGACCAGGTCCAGAAGCGGCTGGACGACGTCATGAAGAAGGCCGTCGCCGACGCCGACGGCGGCGCCGACTTCGTGGACCTCTACGCCAGCACCGGCAGCAACACCGCGTGCGACGGCGCCGACCGGGGCATCGGCGGCCTGCTGGAGGAATCCCAGGTCAAGCTCGGCGACTACAAGCTCCCCTGGTACGCGCACCCCAATGAGAAGGGCCGCGACATCCAGGCCGAGCAGGTGGCCGACAGGGTCGAGCAGGTCCTCAACCAGTAGGGGGGACCCCCGCCCCGTGAGTCGCGCGCATGAGTCCTGCGCGCGACTCACGCGCGTACGGGATCGGGCGCGGGCTCCGGCGCCGACGGCCCGCCGTGGTTCAGCCTCTCGCCCTCGACGTCCACCTGGGGCACGACCCGCGCCAGCCACTTCGGCAGCCACCACGCCCGGTCGCCCAGCAGGGCGAGCACGGCCGGGACGATCGTCATCCGGACGACGAAGGCGTCGAAGAAGACGGCCGAGGCGAGGCCGAGACCCATCATCTTGATCATCGACTCGCTCATCCCGATGAACCCGGCGAACACCGCGATCATGATGACGGCCGCGGCGCCGACCACCCGGGCGCTGTGCCGGAACCCGGTGACGATCGCCTCGCCGGGCCGCGCCCCGTGGACGTACGCCTCCCGCATCCGGGTCACGAGGAAGACCTCGTAGTCCATGGCCAGGCCGAAGACCACACCGATCAGGAGGATCGGCGTCATGCTCATCACCGGCCCGGTCTGCTCGACGCCGAGGGCATCGGCGAGCCAGCCCCACTGGAAGACCGCGACGATCGTGCCGAAGGCCGCCGCCACCGACAGCAGGAAGCCGAGCGCCGCCTTGAGCGGGACCAGCAGCGAGCGGAAGACGACCATCAGGAGCAGGAACGCCAGGCCGACGACGAGCGCGAGATAGGGCAGCAGCGCGTCGTTGACCTTCTGCGACACGTCGATGTTCACCGCGGTCGCGCCGGTGACGAGCAGCTTCGCGCCGGTCTCGGACTTCAGGCCGCGGGCCTCGTCGCGGATGGTGTGGACGAGGTCCGTGGTCTTCGCGGAGCTCGGCCCGGTGGTGGGTACGGCGGTGAGCACCGCGGTGTCGCCGGCCTCGTTGAAGGCGGGGGGAGTCGTGGCGACGATGCCGTCGGTGGCGGTGAGCTGCTTCGCGGCCCGTGCCGCGGCGGCCTTCGGGTCCTCGGCGGTCTTCGCGTCGACGACGACGGTCAGCGGTCCGTTGAAGCCGGGGCCGAAGCCGTCGGCCAGGGCGTCGTAGGCGCGGCGCTGGGTGGTCGAGGTGGACTTCGACTCGTCGCCCGGCATGCCGAGCTGGAGATCGAGCATCGGTACGGAGATCAGGCCGAGGCCGAGGACGCCGAGCACCAGGACCGCGAGCGGCCGGCGGATCACGAAGCGCGCCCAGCGGGTGCCGAGCTGGGGACGGCCGTCCCCGGCACGCCGCCCGCCGCGAGCCTTGAGCCCCTTGCGCCGGGTGCGCGGCAGGACGGCATCGCGGAAGAAGCCGAGCAGCGCGGGCAGCAGGGTCATCGCGACCAGGACGGCGATCACGACGGTGGACGCCGCCGCGAGACCCATCTTGGTCAGGACAGGGATGCCGACCACGGACAGGCCCGCCAGCGCGATGACGACGGTGAGACCGGCGAAGACGACGGCGGAGCCCGCCGTGCCCACGGCCCGTGCCACGGCCTCCTCGGCGTCGTGGCCCTCGGCGCGCTCGGTCCGGTAGCGCGAGACGATGAACAGGGCGTAGTCGATGCCGACCGCGAGCCCCAGCATCAGGGCCAGCGTGGTCGTCGTCGTGGACATCCCGATGGCGACGATCGAGGCCACCCCGATGCCGATGCCGACGATCGCGGTGAGCAGCGGGAGGCCCGCCGCGGCGAGCGAACCGAAGGTGATGAGCAGGACGAGCGCGGCGGCGGCGACGCCGACGAGTTCCGTCGTACCGCCCAGCTCGCCCTCCGGCACCAGGGCCGATCCGCCGAGCTCCACGGTCAGCCCCGCGTCCCGCCCCTTCTCGGCGGCGTCCTCCAGCGCCTCGGTGGTGGCATCGGTGAGATCGATGCTCTGTACGTCGTACGAGACGGTGGAGTACGCGGTGGTGCCGTCCTTGCTCACCGCCCCGGCCATCTTGAACGGGTCGAGGGCGCCCTTGACCTGGTCGCCGCCCGCCACGTCCGCGACGATCTCCTCGATGGCCGCCTTGTTCGGGCCCGCCGTGACCTTCTGGCCCTCGGGTGCGACGAAGACGATCCGGGCGTCGGCGGCGTTGGAGTTGCCGCCGGGGAAGCGCTCGTCCAGCAGGTCGAACGCCTTCTGCGACTCCGTCCCGGGCATCGAGAACCCGTCCTCGGGGGCGGCCGGGGCCTTGGCCGCGGCGAAGGCGCACGCGGCCAGGACCACCACCCAGAGCAGGGCGACGAGCCGGCGTCTCCGGAAGGAGAAGCGGCCCAGCCGGTAAAGGAAAACAGCCACGAGGAGGCGCTCCAGTTTCTCGGGTCTCTTGGATCCCCCGGGTCTCTCGGATCTCTCGGAGGAATGCCTCGATCCTTCGCGAACGGGGGCGTCATCGTCGTCGTGCGGCTGCATGGAGTCGTACGTACTGCCGCTGCAGTACGCGGCCGGTCCCGCCTGCCCCCTGAACAGGACCTCGGAGCCGCAAGGATGAAAACGACGACGAAGCGGCGCGCGCCGGTGAGCAGGCGGCCTCGGCCTCGTGTCCGGGGCACGCTCCAGGCGTTCGCGATCTGCGCGAAGGTGACCGAGCTCAACGTGGTCCACACTCCCTGACGCAGCCGGGGCACATGAACGAAGGGGCGGCACTCCTGCGAGGGTGCCGCCCCTTCGCGCGCTAGCTCAGATGCCGGGTGAAGAACCGGGCCGCGGCCTCACCCGCGAACTGCGGGACGCCGGTGTGCCCACCCATGTTGGCGTGCAGCGTCTTCTCCTCGGAGCCGAAGGCGTCGAACAGGTCCAGGGCCTGCTGTCGCTCGTTCCCCTCGTCGTCCCACTGCAACAGGACGTGCAGCGGAATGGTGACCTGCCGGGCCTCGTCGAAGATGGTGCGAGGCACGAGACTCCCGGCGAACAGAACGGCGGCCGAGATGCGCGGCTCGACCACCGCCAGCCGGGTCCCGATGGAGATCAGTCCCCCCGAGTACCCGACCGGGCCGACGATCTCGGGCAGCGCGAGGAGGGCGTCCAGGGCGGCCTGCCATTCCGGGACCGCCTTGTCGACCAGCGGGAGGACGAGCCGGTCCACGATCTCGTCGCCGACCGGCTCGCCCGCCTCCAGCGCCCGGCGCAGGTCGGCGCGGGCCTGATCGACGACGGGCAAACGGGGCCGGTCACCGCTTCCGGGGAGTTCGATGGTGGCCGCGGCGAAGCCGTCCGCCGCGGAGTGCAGGGCCCGGGCCACCAGCCGGGGGTACATCTTGCCCAGCCCGAGGGGAGGGTGGCCGAGCAGGATCAGCGGCGCCGGTGCGGATGAGGAAGCGGATTCAGGCGTCCAGAGGATGCCGGGGATCTCACCGAGGGTGAATTCGCGTTCGAGGACGTTGTTGTCGTCGAGGCGCTGTTCGGAAGTGAAGTGCATGGTCGTGCCTTTCGGGAGTGCGCGTGGACGGCGCTCCCGGACGACCTGCCTATCGCCCGACCGTGACCCCGGAGGGGAGCACCCATGTCGATACTGCGTTCACGGGTACCACCTCCTCGTTCTCTCGCACGGCCGCCAGAAAGCTAGCAGGTGGCCGCCGTGGTCCGCCAACGGGTTTTTGCCGCCGGGGTGGTGACGTCCGTCCCCCGGTCATGGATGAATTCCTCGCGCCTCGGTCGCCGCAGTGAGTGATTGATACGTTTCAATCCTGCGGCCGGGGTGAAGTTCCGTTCGCGTGGCGGGAGATGAAGAAAGTGCGCTACCGTGACCGCGTCATCACGCTCCGTGTGTTCACGCGCGCATGGGGCGGCCCTCGGCGGTGCCGTCAACACCAACTCCGAGGGCCTACACCACCAGTGGCTCACCGGAAGGCACCACCGGAAATGTTGCGTCATGTTATCGCGCCGTCCGTGCGCTATACGAAGGCATCGAACGATGTCATCCGCCATCCGCGTCTGAACAGCGACGCGAAGATCCTGCTTCTCTACGTCCAGAGCCTCCCGGGCGATGCCGTGTGCAAGCCGTTGAGCGAACTCGCCCGCAAGGCGGGCATCAAGGGCCGCGCGTACCAGAAGGCGAAGGGGCAACTGGTCGAGAACGGCTACGTGCACGAGTGGCGGAGCCAGGGCGAGGGCGGCCGCTGGCTGACCGAGCAGCTCGTCGCGAACAACCCGCTGACGGGTGAGCAGGCAGGTCACTTACGCGGAGCCCCGCCCGTAACCCCGCCGCCGAGTACGCGGTTTCCGGCGGTCGGCCAACCGGCCCCTCGGACGGTCGGTGGCTATAAACCCGCAGAAGATCTCAGTGATAAGACAACTCCCCACCCACCCCCCGAAGCTGAGGCCGAGACAGGTCGCGAGGTGGCCGGCGGGACGGTCGGCGGGGTGGTCAGCGAGGCGGACTCCGCCCGACTCGCCCGCGCCGAACGGGTCCTGCTCTCCCTGCGCCACGCCCGCCGCGAACTGCACCTGGGTGTACGCGAGGCCCGCTCCCTCGCCGTGGAGGCCGTCAAGTGGCTCGAACGCGGCCTGAGTGAATCGGACCTCCGCCATGCCCTGCTCGCCGAACGCCCCCAGGACGGTGTCCGATCGGCCGTCGGCTTCCTGCGCTACCGCCTCGTGCACAAGCTCCCCGAACCTCCGGTCCGGCACCGGCCCCACGAACGCCCGCCCCTCCCCGAACTCGTCGAATGCACGGGCCCCGGCGACCCGCACACCTTCCGCCCCCTGTTCGACGAAACCGAATGCCCCTCCTGCCGCATCGCTGCCGCCGCAGAACACGAACCCGAGCCCGAACCCATCTCCTGGCGCGAACGCGTCGCCAGGATCAACGGCACACCGGCGGCTGCACGGGTTGAGACCTGACCCTTGCCTCACCTATCGAGATTCGATAGATTCTTATCGTAGCTCGATGGGAGGATGAGGCGTGGGAAAGCTGACAGTGCGCGCGCTGCGCGCCGTGCTCGTGGTGGTGCTCACCGGCACCGTGTGCGTACAGGCATTGATGGTGTGGGCGCTGGCCAGCGGCAGTGACCCGGAGGACGGGTCGCTCCCGCTGACCCCGCTGCGCCTGATCACGATCCTGGGCATCGGGACGGCCCAGGTCGCCCTGGTCTGTGTATGGCGACTGGTGACGATGGTGCGACGCGGAACCGTGTTCTCCCACGCCGCCTTCCGGTACGTGGACGGCATCATCGGCGCGATCGTCGCGGCTGCTCTCGTGTGGTTCACGGTCACGGCCCTGAACGCGCCCGGCCAGCGGGACGACCCGGGCGTCACCCTCATCATGGGCGGGGTGGGCCTGGCCATCCTGGGAGTCGCGCTCATCGTGCTCGTACTGCGGGCGCTGCTCGCCCAGGCCGTCGCCCGCGATGTCGAAGCAGCCCGGATGCAGGCCGAGTTGGACGAGGTGATCTGATGCCGATCGCCGTCGACATCGACGTGATGCTGGCCAGGCGGAAGATGTCCGTGGGCGAACTCGCGGACCGCGTGGGGATCACGCCCGCCAACCTGGCGGTACTCAAGAACGGCCGCGCCAAGGCGGTGCGCTTCGCGACGCTCGCCGCGCTCTGCGAGGTACTTGAGTGCCAGCCGGGCGACCTGCTCCGCTGGGAGGCCGAGGACACCGAGGACGAATGAACCCGTGCCTGCCGACGCGCCGCCGCCGCAGAAGGGGACGGACGGCGCGGTCGCGGCTCATCGCTCCTGAGCGTCCGGCGCCGGTGAGCTCGCCGCGCCGGCCGACGCCAGCTGCTGCGCCAGCGCGTGGCAGCGCGCCCTGAGTTCCGGCGGGTCGAGTACCTCGAAGTCGTGTCCCAGCAGGAGTACGTGCATGAGCATGGCGTCGAGGCGTTCGGCACCACTGAGCACCTCGCAGCGATCGCTCCCGCGCTCCCGTACGACGGCCGCCGACGCCGGAACCTGCGCGCGCACCGTGTCGGCCGACGCGTGCACGAGGAAGCGCGCCCGCTGCGGGTAGGCCCGGCTCGCCACGCCCTCCTGCACGTACGTCGCCGCGTCGGGTGCCGCGCGTGGGCAAAAGCACCAGGTCCGTGCGGAGACCTCGGTCATCCGGTCGACGCGGAAGGTGCGCCAGTCGGCGCGATCGAGGTCGTACGCGAAGAGGTACCAGCGCCGGTCGGAGGCGACCAGGCGGTAGGGCTCGACCCGCCGCTGTCGCACCTCGCCCCCGGACGGGTAGGCGAAGCCCGCCTCGACCTCGTCGCGGCACGCCCTGGCCAGCGTCATGAGCACCTCGGGGGCGACCGGCGTGCGGCCTGAGACGAAGGACTCCACCGAGCCGGAGAGCGCACGCACCTCGTGCCGCAGCCGGGCGGGCAGCACCTGGTCGAGCTTGGTGAGCGCCCGCAGCGTGGCGTCACCGGCCCCGGCGACCGCGCCGCCCGCGCCGACGAGCAGCGAGACCGCGGTGGCGATGGCCTCCTGGTCGTCGAGAAGCAGCGGCGGCAGCTCCTGCCCCGCGCCGAGCCGGTAGCCGCCGCCGACGCCCTGGGCGGCATGCACCGGATAGCCGAGGGCGCGCAACCGCTCGACATCGCGCCGCACCGTGCGTGGCGTGACCCGGAGCCGTTCGGCGAGCTCGGGGCCCGTCCAGACCTGGCGCTGCTGGAGCAGCCCGAGCAGCGTGAGCACCCGCTCCGTCGTACCCCGCTCGTCACCGTTAGCCGCGTTCATGCCGACACACCCTGCCAGAAATAGCGGACCGATCCTGTCCGCCATGGCTGTCAAGGTGTCTCCATGGACGCGAACGAACTCGACTTGAACCGGGCGCTGTGCGAGCAGTTGGAGTTCCACTGGAACCACCAACTCCGAGCCAGGCTGGAGGGCTTGACCGACGACGAGTACTTCTGGTCGCCGGAGCCGGTGGCGGACGACGCCTGGAGCGTGCGGCCGCGCGGCAGCTCGACGGCGCCCGTGCAGGCCGGCACCGGGGACTTCACCATCGACTACGCCTTGCCCCAGCCGGTCCCCGCGCCCTTCACCACGATCGCCTGGCGCCTCGGCCACGTCATCGTCGGCCCGCTCGCCGCACGCAACGCGGCGCACTTCGGCGCACCGGCGGCGTCGTACGAGACCTGGGAGTACGCCGGTGACGCGGCCACCGCGCTGGAGCAGCTCCGGACCCAGCTCGACGTCTGGCTGGAAGGGGTGCGCGGCCTCGACGAAGCCGGGCTCCGGGCCCCGGTCGGCGAGAACGAGCCCTTCCCCGGGCTGACCATGGCCGACCTGGTGCTGCACATCAACCGCGAACTGATCCACCACCTGTCCGAGGTCTGCCTGCTGCGCGACCTCTACCTGCACACGAAGCCCGGCACCTCCGGGGAGCGACACATGACCGCAAGGACGACACACCTCGACCCCGAAGAACTCCACAACAACCCCGCCTTCACACAGGGCGTGATCACACCCGCCGCCGCCCGCACGGTCCATGTCGGTGGCCAGCTCGGCACCGACAGCACCGGAAGGCTGCTGGACGGCATCGAGGCGCAGTCCACTCAGGCCATGCGGAACGTGCTGACCGTGCTCGCCGCCGCGGGCACCGGTCCCGAACATGTCGCCAAACTCAACATCTACCTCGTCCATGGAGTCGACGCGCAGGCGGCGTACGCGGCGTCGCTGTCGGTGTGGGGCGCTCACCGCACGGCCATCACGGTCGTCACCACCGCGGGACACGCCCGGCCGGGCGTGCTCGTGGAGATCGACGCGGTGGCGGTCATTCCCGAATAGGGCGGGCCCACGGAACAGGGCGGGCCCACGGACACGCGGGCCAGTAGCCTTCCGCCATGAGCGATCCATGGGACGCCGGCGACGACGGCATCGGCCGGGTCAGGGGAACGACGGGGTATGCCGGGGCGGCGGACGCGCTGGCGGTCCAGTACGAGGAAGTCACCTTCGACGAGGTCCACCGTGACGTGCTCGGCCTCGTACCCGCAGAGCCTGTTCGGATCCTCGACATCGGCGCGGGTACGGGGCGCGACGCCGCCGCGCTGGCGGCCCTGGGACACGAGGTCGTGGCTGTCGAGCCGACGGCGGAGCTGCGGGCGCACGGACAGCGGATCCACGCGGGCAGCGCGATCGACTGGGTCGACGACGCTCTTCCTGAGCTGGCGCTGCGTCAGTGCCGCCGTTCGGGCCGGTTCGAGGCGATCTTCGCCACCGCGGTGTGGATGCATCTGGACGCGGAGGAGCGCGGACAGGCGATGGCCAGGATCGCCGCCCTGCTGATGCCCGGCGGCCGGTTCTTCGTCAACCTCCGCCACGGACCCGTGCCCGAAGGCCGCCGCATGTTCGACGTGTCGGCCGCCGAGACGGTCGGGCTGGCTGCCGCGCACCGCCTGCGGACGGTCCTGAGCAGCGAGCGTGCCGATCTCCATGGCCGGGACGGTGTCCGGTGGAGCACTCTCGTGTTCGGGCACACCGCGCCGATCACCGCCAGGCGAACAGGCGGGTCCGGTCCGGTCCGGTGAAAAGGGCTGCCGACTGACCATGTATCGCTAGAGTGTTCGATATTTCAGTTGGCGGCGGTCCATGGAGGCCAGACGTGACATCGGCAGATCCCCACCGTGCTGAGCGCTCCGTACGGGAACGACGGGAGGCCCGGGGCCTGGCTGTGGCCGACGGCGCGACCCCCATGGACGAAGGCGTGGTGGCGCCCCGATGACGCCGAAGCCGACGCCGACGCCGAGTTCCCGGTTCCGGGCGGATGATGTGCTGGAGCTGGAGTGTCCGTTCACCGAGACCACGGTCACCGACGTCTCCCGCTTCCACGTCACCGTACGGTGGCCGTGGCTGGAGCCGGACCCGCGGGCGGAAGGCTTCAGGTGGAACGGGCAGCGGGCGCTTCCGAAGCCCGAGGCGCGTGAATACGAGCTCTTCCGGTCCGAACCGGTGGAGACCGCGCTGAAGCCCGGCGACACCTGCCGGGTGGGGATCCCCCCGACCGTGGTGCACGTCGCGGAGGTCCATCACTTCGATCCGCCCCGGGTGACCGGGCTGCTGCCGCGGCCCGCGTGCTACCTGGACGTCCTGCCGCAGGGCGAGACCTATGATCCGGAATACGAGGACCAGGCCCGCGCGTTCGATCCGGCGGGCGGTGAACCGATCCGCGCCCGACTGCTCTTCCGCCCCTACGCCTTCCTCGAACCGGGTGATGAGGTCGCCGACCGGGACGGGCGCGCCTGGCGGTTCGACGCTGCCTGGGACTGGCACCCTTTCGACGGAGCACGGGCCGGCGCCCCGGCCTGGCCGCTCGCTCTGCTGTTCCGCGGTGGCGAGCCCACGCCGGAGGAGACCGCCGCGGTCGTCCGGGCGACCGCGGACGGCAGCCACGCCGAGGAGCTGGAGCGGTGGACCGCACTCACGCTCGCCGGCCCGTCCACCGGTCAGTGGTGATCCGCGGCCGGAGCATCAGCGCGACGCCGTCCCGAAGTCCTGCGTCCAGTAGTTGCCGGACCGGGCGTGGCCCACGCCGATCTCCTTGAACGCGCAGTTGAGGATGTTGCGCCGGTGCCCGGGGCTCTTCATCCAGCCCGCCACGACGCTCTTGGGGGTGGCGTAACCGCGGGCGACGTTCTCCCCGTACGCGTGCCAGTCGTAACCGGAGCGCGAGATCCGGTCGTCCGGGGCCGAGCCGTCGGAGCCCGTGTGGGACATCTTCCTGCTCGATGCCATGTCCGTGCTGTGGGCCTGGGCGATCTTCTTCAGCTCGGAGTTCATCCTCAGTGGCGGGCAACCCGCCTTGCGGCGCTCTCTGTTGACGAGCTTCAGCACGCGGGCGGCGGCGCCGGAGGCCGTCGGGGCGCTCGTGTAGGCGGCGGGCTTCGCGGGCGGGGCGTGGCTGCCGGCCATGGCGGTGGCGGTGGGGATGGTCACGGCCGCCGCTGCGACGATCGCGACGGTCATCGTCCGGTGGGGCGTCTTCCTGCCGTGCGTCCTCATGTATGTGACCTCGCTCGATGTTCGCGGAGCCGGCTCTGCGCGGTCGGCTCCGCGCAGTTCCTGTGCCCGGTTTCGAAGGCGCCTTGCGGTCGTCATGGTCGGAATCCCCCCGAAGCGGGGCAACCAGGGGGAGTACTACCCCGGGCCGCGGAGCCGCATGGGTCCGACGTGGATCCGCATGGGGCCGACACGGAGCCGCACGGTCCGACGCCGCCGGTGGTGGCGGGGCGCCCCGCCACCACCGTCCGTGGACCTACCGCCGCCGGGTCGCCGCCGCGACGGTGGCCATGAGTTCCGCGTCCAGTACGGACGGGTCGGCCAGCCGGGTCGGGGCGGCGTACGAGTTGAGCAGCGCCTTCGTGACGCGCAGGGCGGCCTCGGGGCGGCGCACGATGGGCTTGACCCAGGCGGTGACGGCCGCGTCGAGTTCGCGCTCGGGCACGATGCGCTGCAGGACCGACAGCTCGTGCGCCTCGATGGAGTCGAAGGCGCGCCCGGTGAGGATGAGCTCGCGGGCGCGGGCGGCGCCGACCTCGTGGATGAGCCGGGGCAGTACGCCGCCCCAGGCGGTGGGCAGCCCGAGCGCCAGCTCCGGCAGCCGGAAAGCGGCGGTGTCGGCGCCCACGCGCAGATCGCAGGCGAGGGCCAGCGCGAGGCCCGCGCCGATCGCCTTGCCCTGGATCCGGGCGATGGTGACGGCCGGGTTGCCGGAGATCGCCTCGCAGACCCGGCGGGCCTTGTCACCGGCGATCCGGATGCCCCGGCCGGTGGGGTCGTCGTCGAGCCAGTCGGCGAACTCGTTCCGGTCGCCGCCCAGGCAGAAGTCGTCACCGGCCCCGCTGAGCACCAGCACCCGGACGTCGGGGTCCGGCACGGCCAGGACCGTCAACAGATCGTCCAGCATCGCCTCGGTGACCGCGTTGCCGGTCTCCGGGGCGTCCAGCTCCACGCGCAGGACGGCGCCCTCGCGTTCGGCGCGTACCGTGCTCGGCCGCCGGAACGGGGTCAGGTACTGCGGGAGCGAGAGCTTCATATCGCCACGCCCAGTGAGGTGATCCGCCGGAAGACCAGCCGGGAGGCGTAACCGGCCGGCGAGACGGAGCGCAGGGTGGGGAAGCGTTTCAGCAGCTGCGTCAGGAGGGTGCGTGCCTCCAGGCGGGCGAGGGCCGCGCCGAGGCAGTAGTGCACCCCGCCGCCGAAGGTCAGATGCGTTCCGCCGGTGCGCCGGACGTCGAAGGCGTCGGGGTCCTCGTTGCGTCGCGGGTCGTGGTTGGCGGCGCCGTACAGGACGTGGACCATGCTGTCCTTGGCGATCGGGACGCCCGCCAGCACGGTGTCCTCGGCCGCGATCCGGGTATTGATGTGGATCGGCGGGTCGTACCGCAGGACCTCGTCGACGGCGGCGTCGATGTACCCGGGGTTCTCCGCGAGCCACTCCCACCGGCCGGGTTCCCGCAGGATCAGGTCCACCATGGCCGACAGCAGCGTGGCGGTGGTCTCCAGGGAGGCGATGGTGACGAACATGGTGAGCCGGTAGAGGATCTCGTCCGCCGTGGCGCGGTCGGGCTCCCGCGCGTCCCAGGTGTGGATCCAGCCGGTGAGGACGTCGTTGCCGGGGTTGGCCCGGCGCTGCTTCACGAGCTCGGTGAAGTAGCTGCGCAGTTGGAGGGTCGCCTCGGCCGAGACGGCGAGCTGGCTCTTGGTGGGCAGCAGCTCCTGGGCGTGCACCTGGTTGTGGGTGATCTCCAGGATGTGGGCGTAGTCCTCGGGCGGTATCCCCAGCCAGGAGCCGATGGTGCTGATCGGGAGCTGCTCGCTGACCGTACTGACGAGGTCGGCCTCCCCCCAGCGCATTTTGTCGGCCAGTTCGTCCAGGAGCCGGGTGACGTGCTCCTCGACCTGCGGGGTCAGCCGCTCGATGGTCGACCGGTCGAAGAGGTTGCCGAGGCTGCGGCGCTGGCAGGTGTGCTCGGGTGCGTTGAGCCGGGAGAGCGTCTTGGTCATCTCCTGCGTGGCGACGGCTTCCCAGCGCTCGGTGTCCGCCTGGCGTTCCTGCCAGGCGAAGTCGGGCGCCAGCCAGTTGCGCCCGCGCAGCACCTCGCTGCATGTGTCGAAACCGGTGACGAAGTACGCGTCCCAGGGGGCGCGTACGACGTCGCCCATGTTCCTCAGATCGGCCAGCAAAGGGTAGGGATCAGCCTGCCCTTCGGGCGATTTGAGACGTCTCAGGAGGGAGATGAGGGCACGGCGGTCTACGGGGGGCCTGTCTGTGCCACATATAGCGCTCACGCAGAGTTCCTTGACCTGGGCTCATGGTTACCGGCAGAACCTACCCCTCCGCATATGCAGGCCATGCGTGGATCTTTGTTGCCCGTATCACAGAGAAACCCTGATCCGGCCCCTTGCCATCGACCCCTCGTGCCCCAACTTCCTCCTGCGTCACTCCAGTTGCGTGTGCGATAGGCCGGGTTATGCGTACAAGTCGTCCGGCGCACCATGATCATGTCCGGTGCGTCACACCCTGAAGACGTCCAGGAAGGAGCTCCACCAGCCCTTGGCCTTCTTCTGCGGCTCCGCGTGGGCGTGGTCGTGGTGCGCGGACGGCGTCTCGTCCGGGGTGACATTCCGGGACGGAACGGGCGACTGCGTCACCGATGCCGTGGTGGTCCGGCGGGCCGGGGCGGCGGTGAAGTGCACGGGCAGCGACACCAGGGCACGGTGGAAGGGCCCCGGACGCCATTCGACCGCGGAGGGCTGCACGGCGAGGGCGAGGTCGGGCACGGAGTTGAGGATCTTCTCGATCGCGGTGAGGGCGATGAGCTGCGCGGGGGACTTCGCCGGGCAGACGTGCGGGCCCGCGCCCCAGGCCAGGTGGGCGCCCTTGCTCAGGGTCTGGCGGGCGTCGGTGAGCGCGGGGTCGCTGTTCGCGGCGGCGAAACTGATCAGTACCGGGGTGTCCGCCTTCAGCGTCACCCCGCCCAGGTCGATGTCCTGGACCGGGTAGTGCGTCGCGTAGTTGGCTATCGGCGGGTTGTTCCACAGCACGTCGTCGAGGGCGTCCTCGACCAGCATCCCGGTACCCCGTCGGTGCGAGACCCCGGTGTCGCTGGACAGCATGAGGAGCAGCGCGTTGGCGATGAGGTTGCGCTCCGGCTCGACGCCCGCGCCCATCAGCATGACGAGCTGGTCCTTGAGCTCCTCGTCCCGCAGCCCCGCCGGGTGCTGGATGAGCCAGGAAGTGATGTCCTCGCCGGGCTGGCGCCGCTTGAGCGCGACGAGCTCCATCAGGCACTCGGTCAGCTCGGCGTTGGCCCGGAGCACGTCCTCGCCGTCGAAGATCGCGGACATGCTGCGGGTCAGCCGGTCGCCGATGTCGCCGGGGCAGCCGAAGAGCTGGTTGAACAGCAGCAGCGGCAGCAGCTTGGCGTAGTCGCCCAGCAGGTCCGCGCTGCCGCGCTCGATGAACTGGTCGATGAGGTAGTCGGCGATCCGCTCCACGTCCCGGCTGAGCCGGGTGGTGTTGAGCCGGCCGAGGCTCTCGGTGACCGCCTTGCGGAGCCGGAGGTGCTCGGTGCCGTCCGTGAAAAGGCAGTTGGGCCGGTACGCCATCATCGGCAGCACCGGGCTGTCCAGCGGCACCCGGCCCTCCCGCAGGGCCGCCCACCGCCGCGAGTCCCGGGCGAAGTAGGACGGGTTCTGCAGCACCCGGAGCGCGGCCTCGTGCTGCACGATCAGGGTGGCCTCCACGCCGGGGGCCAGCTCGATCGGAGCGGCGAGTCCGTGCGCCCGGAATTCGTCGTACACGCGCTGCGGGTCGGCGGCGAACTCCGGCCCGTAGAGCGACGTCTGGCGTTCACCGCGCATCGGGCACCCGGTGGGTGCGCTGTACGGGGTGGATCCCGGCGACGAGTCCATGTGTGATTCCTCGGTGTGAACGCGGACCCGAAGGGCCCGGACGGCGGAAGGTGAACGGGGCCCCGGAAGCGCTGGCCCGACCCGGCCCGTGCGTACGACGGTCGTACGCACGGCGGTCGGTGACAGCCTCTCAGGCCACGCGTGCCAGAAGGTGCTGGACCAGGGTGATCAGGGCCTGCGCGGACGACTTCTCGTCCCGGGCGTCGCAGTACACCACCGGGGTGTCCGGCAGCAGATCGAGCGCCTCGCGCAACTCCTCCTCGGCATGCCGGGAGTACGGATCGAAGCTGTTGACCGCGACCGCGTACTCCAGCCCGTACGTCTCGACCAGGTCGATCACCGGGAAGGTGTCGGCGAGACGGGCCGGGTCGACCAGGAGCAGCGCGCCGAGCGAGCCGCGGGCCATGTCCTCCCACAGCTCGACGAAGCGCTGCTGGCCCGGCGTTCCGAACAGGTACAGCACCAGTTCGTCGCTGAGCGTCAGACGGCCGAAGTCCAGCGCCACCGTGGTGGTCACCTTGTCGGGCGCGCCCCGCAGATCGTCGATGTGCGCGCCGGCCTGCGTCATCCGCTCCTCGGTGCGCAGCGGAGTGATCTCGGAGAGGGTGCCGATGAGCGTGGTCTTGCCCACGGCGAAGTGTCCGACGACGAGTATCTTCGCCGCACGCCGCACCGCGTCCGGCACATAGATGCTGTCAGCCGAACCGGACGTGGAGTCCATGCAACACCTCTTCGAGGATCTTCCTGTCAACGAGCTGAGCCGGCGGTGGCGCCTTGCGGCGCATCAGATGACCCTGTTCCGCTAAGTCGTTCAGCAGCAGCCTCGCCACCCCGACCGGCTGGCCGAGGTGGCCCGCCACCTCGGCCACCGACAGATAGCCGCCCGAGCACAGCTCCCAGATGGCCCGGACCTCCGGGCTCGGGTTCGGGGGCGGCTGCCGGTCGGGCGCGATGGTGACCAGGGTGACGAGGGAGAGGCCCTCCGCATCGGGCAGGCCGCGCCCGCCGGTGATGACGTAGGACCGGACGAACCCGCTGTTGACCGCCTGCTCCTCGCCCGGCGTCGTCATGCGTTCATTCCCGCGTCCTGGCGGGGAGGTGTGGTCATCGCCTTCCCCAGCGCGGCGACCTGTTGCTGCATGCGGAAGGACATGGCCTCCATGTCGACATCGGCCGCGGCGGCCGCCGCCAGGTAGGCGCCGGTGCCCGCCGCGATCAGGAAGATCCAGCCGTGGTCGTACTCCAGCAGCGTCTGCCGCCAGCGGCCCGGGGCCTGGGCCCCGATGAAGGGGGCGACGGCCCGGCTCAGCGACTGCATGGAACTCATCGCGGCCGCCACGGTCTCGGCGTCGTCCCGGCCGATCTCACTGGAGCTGGCCAGCAGGAGACCGTCGGCGGAGACGAGGATCGCGTGCCGCGCGCCGGGTACCTGGAGCACATCGTTGAGCACCCAGGACAGATCGGGGTTCACTGGAACTCGGGTCCTTCCATCGTCGTCATGTCACGCCCGGACCGTGTTCCGCGCTGGAACGCGCCCAGTCGGGAAGCGGTCTCCTCGTTGCTGCGCACCGGCTGGGGCTCGGCCGACGGCACCACCGACACCGGGCTCTTGCGACGACGCTTGGGCAGACCACCGGCGGTGGTGGCGACGGGCCCGGTGGGCAGTGGAGCGGCGATCGGCTGCGCGACCGGCGGGAACAGCGGTGTCGGGGACGGCGGAGTCGGGGACGGTGCGGGGGCCTGACGCCGGGGGAGCGCCGCCACTTCCGCTTCGTGGTGGGCGACGACCGGGGGCGGTGCGGGGACATCGCCGGTGAGCAGCTCGTCGGGCAGCAGGACCACCGCGCGTACACCTCCATAGGGCGATACGGAGTCCACCGATACCCGGAACCCGTAGCGGGCGGCGAGCACGCCGGAGACGGCGAACCCGAACTGCGGAGGGATGCCCAGGCTGGAGACGCTGATCGCGGCCTGCGGCGCGAGGAGGGCCGCCGCGCGATCCTTCTCCTCCTGGCCCATGCCGAGACCGGCGTCGTCGACGATGAGACAGACGCCCGTCGGAACGGCCTGGATGTTGATCTCCACCGGAGTGCCGGGGGCGGAGTAGTTGGTGGCGTTGGCCAGCAGCTCGGCCAGGACGACCGCGACGGGCTCCACGGCCTTGCTGACGACCGAGAAGTTCACCTGCCCGTTGATCCGGACGCGGTCGAACTGCCGGATACGGCCCTGGGCGCTGCGGGCCACGTCGAAGACGGAGGCGACGGTCTCCCGGCGCCCGAGCCAGCCGCCGCACAGCACCGCGATGCCCTGCGCCCGGCGGCCGAACTGGCTGTTGGCGTGGTCGATGGCCATCAGGTCGGCGAGCATGCCGGGGTCGTCGCCGTACTTCTGCTGAGCGTTTTCGATGACCACCTGCTGCTCGTCCGCGAGCCCCTGGAGGGTACGCACGGCGGCCTTCAGGACCGCCTTGGTCTCCTCCTCGGCGTCCCTGCGGACCTCGGCCAGCTCGGTGGAGTGCTGATGCGTCAGACCTGTGTGCGCGACATGGAGTTCGTCACGCTGACGCTGCAACATGTCGCGTTGCTGGTGTAGTTCGGAGTTCTGTCTGCGCAGCCCGATGTTGGTCTTGCGAGCCCGCAGAACGGCACCTACGGCGATCAGCGCGACGACAACCAGCGCCCACAGAAGAGGGCCCTGTGCAAATGTCATGAGACTCACTTCAAGTGCCATGGCTATGGATACGGCTTGACGCTCCCTCATGTGCCGCAGGCGCCGGGCCGGTCGAGCCAAGGCTTGCGCCACCCAGGGGAGGCCCCTCCGGATGTGGGGCCGAGGAGTCCATCCCTCCCGGAATGCCCCCATACGCCATCAGCCCACTGGAAGTAAGATGATCTTAACATCGGTCAGGCGGGCAATTGTCAAGACCGACACGCCAGTTGCACTACCGACGCGGAATGTTCACAAGCAGGCGCCGTGGCGCCCTTGCTACGGGGCCGGGTGACCGGCCCCCGGCTCCGCGCCGGGACCGGCGAGCCGGCGCAGATCCGCCGGAAGCAGCTCCAGGATGCGGGCGCGCTCCTCGGCATCGGGCTCCGCCCCCACCGCCAGCCGCAGCAGCCCCAGATGGGCCTCGGCCGTCTCCGGCACGGAGATCAGCCGCCGGGCCGCGTCGATGCGTACGGCGACGGGCGCGGCCCCGTCCGCCAGCACATCCTTCAGGGCCCGGACGGCCCGGCCGCGCGAGGACCGCCACCGCGTGAGCTTCGCCGCCGCGGCGAGGCGGTGGTGCGCGTAGGACGGCTCGCCGGCCCGCTCGTCGTCGAGCACCCGCAGGCAGGCGGCCACCGCCTCCCGCCCGACGTCGAGCTCCTCCCAGGCGGCTGCCACGGCGAGGTGCGCCTCGGGGTCGGTGGTGTGCGGGCCCGACAGTTCCCGCAGCAGGCGTCGGCCCTCCTCGCCGAGGTCATCGGCGAGCAGCGCGGACGCGGTGGCCCGCACGATCACGGGGACGGCGGGGTCGGTGGCGAGGGCGCGGATGATCGGGATGCGGTTGTGCGCCCCGCTCGTGGGGAGGCACTTGCAGATGGTGACGCGGAGCTCGGGCGGCGTTCCCGCGTCCAGCGCGAGGGCGTGCCAGGGGCCGTCCGAACTCAGGTAAGCGGTCTCGGCCGCTGCGATCCGGTCCGCCGTACGGGCTTCGGGGTCCGCGGCCCAAGCCCGCAGCAGTTCGTCCGCGCGCTCCTGGTCACGGGGCTCGCCGGACAGCCCGTAGAGACGACGCATGCTCGTGACGGTCTCCGGACGCCGCTGCTCCAGAAGCCGGAACCACCGTGCGAGGGCCGTGTGCGCGTCGAGCCCCTGGAGGGCTCCGGTCGGGGCCGAGGTTCGCTCGGCGTCCCGGTAGAGGTCCTGGCGCTCCCAGATCCCGCCGTGGATTCCCTGCGAGGACAGGCTCGCGGGAACGGCGTACAGGCTGAGGGCGACCATCGGATCCGGGTCGAGCCCGGCGACCAGGGCCTTCCACCTCGGGTAGGGAATCCACCCGAAGGAACGGGCCACGGCGTTGGCCCGGGTCTGCGGATCGGTGGCGGTGTCCGCCGCCCGGAGTACGCCCTCCCTGAGCAGCGGAACGATGTCCGCCCGGTACTGCTCGCAGCGCTTCTCGATCTCCAGGAAGGACGCCGTGGGAACGGCCGGGTCCGCCAGCAGGAGGTGCAGGCGCTCCTGAAGCGCCGCGTCCGGGGTGAGGGCGTCGGCGAGGTCGAGAAGCCGCCACAGGTGCTCGTCCAGCAGCCCGGATTCGTCGAGCATCCGGTGCAGTGCGCCCGAGGCCGCGCGGTGGTCGATGTTGGCCAGTGTGGTGAGAGCGTCGATCCGGTGGCCCGTGCCGGTGTGCCGGTCCTCGGCCGTGCGACGCAGCAGCCCCGCGGCGGTGTCCCGGTCCCCGCTGCTCAGGAGCTGCGCGGCCGCGTCGCGGCGAACGCTGCCGGGGAGCGTGGCATCGGCCGCGACGGCGGTGAGCGACGCGCCCGCCTCCGTCGACTCCATCTCGCGGAGTCGCTTGATGGCGTCCAACCGGTCCTCGGCCGCCGCGCCGGAATCCACCGCCAGACGGGTCAGCACGTCGACGGCCACGTCCTGGGCACCCAGGTCGACCAGCGGGGGAACGCAGCGGACGCGCTGGAAGACGGGCAACCGGCTGTCGGACAGGACGCCGGCGAGGATCTCCCGGCTCCTGGCCCGTTGTCCCAGCTCGCACAGAACCTCGGTCACCCGGGGGACGATCCAGGGGTCCGTGCAGCCGGCCAGGATGTCCTCCGCGCACTGCGCCGCCGCTGCGGGCCTGCCGAGCCGGACGAGCCTCATCGCCGCCCTGGTGCGGGTGTACTGGCTCAGCCGGGCGTTCTGTGCGGCAAGCTCGATCAGTTCCGCGTCGGAACACCCCGGAAGGGCCGTACGGACGGCGGCGTCGGAGGAATCCGGGTCACGGAGGATGCCGGAGAAGAAGACGTCCTCCTCGGATTCGGCGAGTCGTTCCTCACCGTCCGACTGGGCCTCTCTCGCCATGTACCGCAGGTGCAAGGGGACCGACGAGTCCGTGGACAGGTCCTTCGTGAGTTCCGGCCGGTCGGGGGAGAGCAGGAGGCACCTGAGGTAGCGCAGGACGTGCGGGTCGCCGTCGGCCAGCCCCGGGTTGGTGGCCAGCGCGTCCGCCAGCGCGGCGCGTGCGGCAGGGGTCGTCGCGGAGTGGATCTTCCTCAGTCGTGATTCGATGCGCTGCTGCGGGAAGTCGGCGGTCGCGAGAACCTCGCCGAGCACCGGTGTGCCGGTGGGGAGATCGACGGACAGGAGCGCGACCGCCGCGTCGAACCTGGCCTCCGGCAGCTGGCCGGGGTCCCGGGCCAGTCCGGTGAGGCGGAGCCGGGCTCCCGTGGGATCACCCGCGTCGGCGAGCAGTTTCGCCGCCGACGCGCGCAGGGCGGCGGGGAGATCCGGCTCGTCGGCGAGTCCGGCGGCGAGCTCCGCCGCGGCTTCGCCGTCCCGCCGTACGCAGTGCTGGAGGGCCTCGAACCGTGCCTGGTGGGGAACGGCCGGGTCACGGACGACCGCTGCGACACCCGCCGGATCGAGCACCGCGTACAGCCGGGAGAGAACGTCCTCGGGGTTGAGATCACCGACCGAGACGTACCGGTCGGACAGCTTGAGCACCGCCCGGGTGAACCGGGCCGCCATGTCCTTGTTGATCACCAGCCCGTCGCTCAGGACCGTGGCGCAGAGCAGCAGGTCCTGCCAGCCGCCGCCGTCCACGACCGTGCCCAGGAACTCTTCGAGGGGCATGCCCCGTTCGTGCCAGCGTGCGGAGATGAACAGCACGATGTTGGGCTGCTCGGCGGCGATCGCCCGGCGTACGGTCCTGAGGGCCTCCGGGTCCTTCGGGGTCAGCCGGTCGGCCATCGCGCATCCGGCGAGGTACTCCTGGATGGTCTGGTGCGGGAACCGGAGGTCCTTGCCGATCTGTGTGACCAGGCCGGTGAACAGGAGCGCGCGGGAGACCAGTTCCTTCGGGGGAGCGGCGTCGGACGCGTGCCCGCCGAGCTGCTCGGCGACCAGGTCGAGCAGCGGGCGCGTCTCCCCGCCCTGCCGCTGTTCGGCCACCGGGCGCAGCACGTCGTGCACGCTGTTCAGCAGTTCCTCGGTGACGCCGTGGACGCCCGCCTCGGTGCGGGCGAGCCGTTGCGACCCCTTCTCACGCAGGATCCGGACGAACCGTGCGTACAGTTCCGCCGGGTTGCGGGGCAGCTCGGTGAAAGCCGCGACCACGCAGATCATGGTGATGTAGAGCGGAATACGGGCCACCTCGCCCAGCCGCCCGTGCCGGAGCTCCGCCACCAGCTCCTGGGCCCGCCGCTCGGCGTCCGGGACCTTCAGCGCCTCGAACCAGGCCTTGGCCACCTCCGAGATCTGCGGGTCGCCGAAGTTGAGGAGCGAGTACCGCTTCAGCACCCGCAGCCGGTCCATGTCGGTGGTGATCAACGACCGGGTGGCCACCGCGAACCGCAGGTGCGGCTCCTGGGACCAGCGCTGGATCATCCGGATCACCTTGCCGCGGCCGTCCGGATCGAGCACCTCGTCGAGGCCGTCCACGCAGACCAGCCAGTCCACGGACGGCATGGGCGCCGTCTCGAAGAACTCGGGCAGCGGCGAGCGCCGCAGTCCGGGCAGGTCCCGGCCGACCGCGTACGCCAGCGCCTCCAGGAAGGGAAGGTTCAGCAGCTGTTCGGCGGTGATCCGTACCGGTATGTACCGGGGTGCCCGCGCCGGGTCCGAGAGCCAGTCGGAGGCGGCGGTGAACGTGAGGCGCCGCAGCAGGCTCGACTTCCCCGACCCCGCGCCGCCGGTGAACAGCACATGGCGGTCGGAGTCGAGCACGCTCTCGGCCCTCGGGCGCTTCGCGTTCGGATAGCGGTCCCCGTCGCCGATGTCGCCGTCGGTGTGGTCGCCGGTGTGGTCGCCGGTCTGCGAGGCGTCCTGCCGTACGTACACCGAGGAGAGCGGAATGTCCCGTACATCGGTCAGCAGCGCCGCGTAAGGGTGTTCGTCGGCGGCGTCCCGCGCAGCTGCCAGGTAGTCGCGCAGCTGCGGGCCCGGGTGGCTGAACTCCCCGGCCCGCAACTGCTCGTCGGTGAGCAGGTCCAGCCAGGCATCGGGCGCTTCGGGGAGCGGATGGCGGGCCAGGATCTCGGCGAGCGGGATCATGTGGGTGCTGCCGGCCTTGTTGGACCGTACGAGCATTCCGCACACCGCGCCCGTACGCCGGTTGACCACCGGGCTGCCGCTGAAGCCCTCGCCCACCGGTGTCCCGTACCCGCGGGGCATCGCCATGGGGTCGTCGAAGGAGAGCCGCGAATCGCCCAGGTACTCCAGGGCGGCCCACTGCCCGGCCCGGAAGTCCCCGCGCGGATGCCCGTAGACCGACATGCGATCGCCCAACTCGGTGTGGGGCGAGGCAAGTACGTGGGCGGAGGGGGCTTCCTCGTCCGACTCGTAGTGGAGAAAGGCGAGATCGAGGCCGTTCTCCGCGCGGTAGCAGTCGTCGGCGGAGACGGTCAGGGTCAGATCGTGCCCCGTGGCGGCGATCCGTCCCCGTACCCGTGTTGCCCCCGACACGACGTGGGCGCAGGTGACGACCGTGCCCGGAGTGAGTACGAACCCGGTGCCGCAGCCCCGGTCGTCCGGAAGATCGAGGGCGACGGTGGCCGCCTCCAGCAGCTTCTTCCAGCCGTCCACGCCTACGCTCCGGGAGTCCCCGGCGCGGGAGCGGGCGGCGTACCCGGAACCGGGGTGGGGGCTGTGGGCGGAGCCGGCGGTTCCCCGGGGGCGGTCCATTCGAGCGTCACCTTCCACGTCGACTTGGACGTGGCCTTGCCGAATACGGCGAACAGCTGACCGGTGTCGAAGGAGACGTCGCACCCGAACTCGACCGTCGCCTTCGAGGCCCCGGTCTGCTGGAGCCGCGTGCCCATGGCCCTTGCCACGTTGGTGAGTCCGTCGAGCACCGGCGTGAGAGTTGGGCGGCGCCAGCTGATCTCCTGCTCCTCGCCGAGATCGGGCTGCTTCTTTCCCTCGCCGGGAGCGATCGAGAAGTGTACGGTCTGGCCGTCCACGTCCACCGGGACGAGGGTGATGTCCCCGGATTCCTCAACGCCCGTTTCTTCGTTCACTGTTCAGCCTTTCCCCCCGTCGGATGAGGACCAATCGTAGTGCTGGGACGGGAGAGGCGGGACGCGTCGCATCGCGGGCGGGCCCACCCGCGATGCGACGCGTCAGGTGTCAACGGGTCAGGACTTGACCAGGGTGATCTGGGTGGTGTTGTCGCCGGCGTTCACGGTCGCCGGGTAGTCCCGGTCGTCCGCCGAGCCGAAGCCGCGGAACAGTGCGGTGCCGGGGCGGAAGGTGAACCCGGGCTCCATCGCGGTGGTGGGAATGGTGACGTTCCACGGAACCGGGGCGCCGGGGGTGCAGTCGACCACTCCGCCCTCGTACCTGCCGACCGCCTCGCCGGTCTTCTGGGTCTGGGCGACCAGGCCCGAGATCGCAATGCGGGCCGGCTTGTTGCAGGTGGCGGTGCCGCCGACGGTGACCGCTCCGGTCTTGGTGTCGACCTTGCCCTCGGGGTTCAGGCCGAGCCCGATGGCCAGTTCGGCCGGCGGTTCGGCGGTGCGGGCGTGCACCTCGCCGCGCAGGGGGAGCGTGGAGCCGTTGCAGTACTGCTCGAAGGTGGCGTCGAGCTCACGGACGTAGCCGTAGGGGCCGTAGGAGATGTGGGAGACGGTGAACGAACCGGTGCTGGTGGTGCACCAGCGGTCGTCGGCCCCGAACTCCAGCTTCGGATCCTCCGGTTGGGCGTCGGGCCAGCGGGAGGCCCCGGTGTAGGTGGCGCCATCGGTCAGCTTCTCGCCCTCGGGGGCCTGGAGGTGGAGGGACCAGCGCTTGCCCTCGGGGGTGACGATCGTGACGCCTACGGCGTCCTCGGTGGTGGGCCCCGTGAGGTCGAACATCTCGACCGACCCGGCCGTGAACTCCTGGGACTGACCGTCGGAGACGAACTCCCCCGTCTCGCCGCTGAACGCGAGCGAACCCGAGACCGCTTCGTTGGCCTGTGCGGTGCCGGACAGCGGAGCCGCCGCCACTGCCATGGCCATCGCCGCCGTGAGGACGGCCACCGCGCGGGCCGCCCCGCGTCCGGTCGTGCTGCTCTTCATCAAGGTTCTTCCTCCTGCGGGAGCGTTGCCCGTTCCGGTGAGCCGGAACGGGGATGCACACGCGTCACCGAATGACAGTGCCGGTCAAGCCGGGCGGAGGGGGGCGGCTTCGATCTCCTCGGTGACGCAGGCAGGAAGCTAACAGTGCCCACTGACAGCGCCGGTGCGGATGCGGTCAGCCGATGCAGATGACGAGCAGGCAGAGCTGGTCCGGCGGGGTCGCCGTGGGTGCGGGGCTCTGGGGCGGGGCGTCCGCCGCGGGGGCGGCCGGAGGGGTGGTCGTGCGCGGGGCCGGGGCACTGGTGGCGGGCGCTTCGGCCGTCGCGGGCGTGGTGCGTGGCTCCGGGGCCGATGCCGAGGCGGGGCGGGCCGCGACGACGGGCAGCCGGGTGCGCTTCGGCCCGGCGGTGGACACCGCGACGGTGATCCTCTGCGATGAGCCGCTCGCGGCGGCCGGGTGGGTGCCGGTGCGGGAGGGCTGCTTAGCGCGGGTGCTCGGCCGGGTGGGCGACGAGTCGGTCTCGGTGGCGTCGTCGGTGCCGGTATTGGGGGCGTCGGCCCGGTCCGGGGCGGTGGCGCCCGGCTCGGGTGTCAAGGCGGCCGCCTGCGCGTCGTGGCCGGTGGACGGCCGGGAGGACGGCAGTACGGCGAGGGTGAGACCGCCCCCGACGAGCGCGACGGTCGACGCGAGCACGGCCCGGCGCCGGTGCTTCTTCCAGCGCGCCAGTTGGCGGCGCCGGGCGGCACGGCCCTGAGTGGTGGGCAGCGGGGAAGTGGCCGGGGCGTCCGGGGTGTCGGCGGCGTCCGGAGTGGTCGGCTCGGCGCCCAGGCGGAAAGGGGCGTCGTCGAAGTCGAAGCAGTGCGCCGAGTCCGGATAGGCCCCCTGCTCCGGGAACTCCTGCGCGGGCCGGACCACCCCCGCCGACGCGACGGTCGCCGGGGCCGCGCTGCGGTGGTGATGGCCAGAAGAGGTGGAAGGGGCGGGAAGGGCGATGTCCGGTGCGTACGCGCCGCAGCCGGGGCACACCAGGGCCCCGTTGAGGGTCCGGCGGCACGAGGAGCAGTAGTCCATCCGCGATCCTTCTGTGCCGACCGCGCCATCAGGCACTCCGGCGACCTGTTCGAGTGCGCACTCCTGACCGATCAGGCAACAACGTAACGGCACACACGGGAGGTTGTGCGTGGCCGGTGTGTTGCTCTCGCGAAGATCCCCGCGATCCCCGCGATCCCCGCGATCCCCGCGATCCCCGCGATCCCCGCGATCCCCGCGATCCCCGTGATCTCCGCGAGCTCCGTCGACGCAGGTGTCGGGCCGGACCCCCATCCCAATCCGGCCACAATGAGAGACGAGCTGTCTTGAATGGTGGATGCGGTGTCATGGTTGCACCCTGCATACACATCTGCCGGGGAGGCTGCCGTGCGCCGTTGGATGATGCTCGCTCTCGGGACCGCGGCGCAGACCGTCGCCTGCACCTTCCTCTACGGACTTCCGTACACCTCGCAGACCCTGAGGCGGGACAACGGGCTGACCCTCGGTGAAGTGGGACTGCTGGTCGCCTGCCCCACCTTCGGCCTCCTGCTGACACTCATAGCCTGGGGAGCCCTGGCCGACCGGTTCGGCGAGCGGGTCGTCATCACTTCCGGTCTGGCCATGACCGCCGCACTCCTGTCCCTGGGGGCCACGGTGAACGGCCTGGTCCCCCTGGGGGTGTTCCTGGCACTGGCCGGGGCGGCGAGCGCCTCCGTCTCCGCGGCCAGCGGCCGGCTCGTCGTCGGCTGGTTCTCCGCCCGGGAGCGCGGTCTCGCCATGGGGATACGGCAGACGTCGACCCCGCTGGGCATGGGCATCGCCGCCCTGGTGGTCCCCACGCTCGCCGCGCGCGACGGAATCGAGGGGACCGTGCTGTTCTGCGCGGCGCTGTGCGGTGTCGTCGCCGTGCTCGTCGGCTCGCTGACCACGGACCCGCCCCGCGCCGCGCGGCCGGCGGGAGGGGAACCGGCCGCCAACCCCTACCGCCACTCCGGTCTGTGGCGCATTCACGCCTCCAGCGCGCTGCTGTGCGTACCGCAGTTCGCGACGAACGCCTTCGCGATGGTGTTCCTGATCGACGTACGGGGCTGGAGCGCCGTGCACGCGGGCCAACTGCTGGTGCTGTCCCAGGTGTTGGGGGCCCTCTCGCGAGTGGTGGCGGGACGCTGGTCCGACCGGGTCGGCAGCCGGGTGCGGCCGATGCGGCAGCTGTCGGTGTGCATCGCCGTCGTCATGGGCGCCACCGCGCTGGGGGCGCTGTGGCCCTCGCCGCTGACGGATCTCGCCATGGTCCTCGCCTGCGGCATCACCGCGAGCACCAACGGCCTGGCCTTCACCGCCACCGCCGAACTCGCCGGAAGTGCCTGGTCGGGACGGGCCATGGGCGTCCAGAACACCGGCCAGAACCTTGCCGCGTCGCTCACGCCGCCGCTGCTGGGCGGGCTCATCGCCTCGGCCGGGTACGCGCGGGGCTTCCTGCTGGCCGGAGCGCTGGCCGTCGCGGCCTGTTTCGTGATCCCCGCACTCAACGGCCCGAGGACTCACTCCTGACCGTCGGCACCACCGTCGGCACCACTGTTGGCGCCGCCATCGGCGTACGGGGAGACCGGCCGCTCGAAGAGGGTCTCCAGGACCACCGTGGCCCGCGTCCCGTTGACCCCTTCGATCGCGTGTATCCGGCGCAGGACGTCCTGCAACTGCTCGGTGGTCGCGGTCCTGACCTTCACCAGCACCGATGCGCTGCCGGCGATGACATGGGCCTCGACGATCTCGGGGAGCGCGGCGAAGTGCTCCGCCGAATCGCCCATCCAGGACGTGGAGGCGACCGTCACGTACGCCAGTACGCCGTGCCCCACCGCCGCCGGATCGACCTCGACCGAGGTGCGCCGGATCACGCCGCGCTCCCGCAGTTTCCGGACGCGTTCATGAGTGGCCCCGGCCGAGAGCCCGACGGACTTGCTCAGCGCGGCGTAGGACCGGGTGGCGTCCTGCTGGAGCTGCGCCAGCAGGACGCGATCGATGTGATCCACGACTCTCCATTCCTTGTTCGGCAGACATGCGCTCGAACCATATGACATCTTGCAGTCACTGCTGGATGCCGTAGATTATTCGGCACCTTCTGGGAGGGATGGACATCATGACCAGCGAACGCCCTTTGCTGTACGAGGCCTTCGACGACCGGTTCTTCACCGGGGGGTGCATGAACGGCGATGCGGGGCTTGAGGTCCTGTACACCGGCTGCCGCTGGGCCGAGGGGCCGCTCTACGTACCCGCCTGGCGGCAGCTGGTCTGGAGCGACATCCCCAACGACCGGATGCTGCGCTGGGACGAGGAGACCGGAGCCGTCGCTGTCTTCCGCCGTTCGGCGGGGCACACGAACGGCAACACCCTGGACCGCGAGGGCCGGCTCGTCACCTGCGAGCAGGGCAACCGCCGGGTGACCCGTACCGAGCACGACGGCACGATCACCGTGCTGGCCTCCCGCTGGCAGGGCAAACGCCTCAACAGCCCGAACGACGCGACGGTGAAGTCCGACGGCTCGATCTGGTTCTCCGACCCGGACTTCGGTATCACCAGCGACTACGAGGGCCATCGTGCCGAGAGCGAGATCGGCTCCAACAACGTCTACCGCATCGACCCGTCCAGCGGCGAAGTGCGCCTGGTCGCCGACTGTTTCGGCGCACCGAACGGCCTGGTCTTCTCGGCCGACGAGCAGCGGCTGTTCGTCTCCGACACCAGGGCGGGCGTCATCCGGGTCTTCGAGGTGCGTGAGGACGGCACGCTGTCGGACGGGGAGATCTTCGCCGCGGCCAAGGCCCGTCCGGCGGCCCGCTTCGACAACCTCCGCTTCGACGACGACGGACGGCTCTGGGCCGCCGCGCTGAACGACGGAGTGCACTGCTACGACCCGGACGGCACCCTGATCGGGCGGCTGAACATCCCCGAGGCGGTGGCCAACATCTCCTGGGGCGGCGCCAAGCGCAACCGTCTCTTCATCACTGCTGAGACCAGCCTCTATTCGGTGGTCATGAGCGTCACCGGCACCCACCCGACGGGCCCGGGTCAGCGGCCCTGACCGGCCTTTGCCGGGGTCGGCGGCCCTGACCGGCCTTTGCCCGGGTCAGTGGCCCTGACCGCCCTTTGCCGGGGGCGGCGCCGGCAGGGTGAAGATGCGGTCCAGGTGGTGGCGCAGCACCTCGGCGGCCGATTCCGGTGGCCGCTGGCCCACCAGGACGCTGGTGCCCATGCCGGCCGCCATGGCGAGCAGGCTGATGGCCTCCGTGCGGGCGTCCACCCCGGGATCGGCGAGACCGGCCTCCTGCGCCTGCCGCAACAGGCCGGCCAGGGCGTCCTCGGCGGCGTCCGGGTTCTCGATGAACGGCTGGGCAGCCAACGCCTCGTCGGTCACGGACAGGATCGCGTACGAGCTGTAGAGGAGGTGGAAGGTCCGGCTCTCCTCGTCGGTCGGGAGGGAGGTCAGCAGCAGCGCCTCGGCGGTCGCGCGCGGGCCCGGGGCCGTACCGCCGGCCCGCAGGCGGGCACCCACCCGCGCGGTGAACCGGTCGGTCAGATGCTGGAGCCCGTAGAGCAGCAGCTTCTCCTTGGTCCCGAAGTAGTACTGCACGAGCCGCAGCGACACACCGGCCTCGGCCGCCACGTCCCGCATGCCGACCGCGTGCAGCCCGCGCCGCCCGGCGACCCGGACGAGCGCCTCGGCGATCTGGCCCCGCCGTTCCTCGTGGTCCACGCGTTTCGGCATGCTCTCGTGTCTCCGCCCGTCGGTCGCGCCTGCCCGGTCCGGCTGCCCGGACGCCTTCATGGTACCGCCGTACCAACGTAGTGGTACGGTCGTATTACCAAGCACGAAGGACGAGATCCGCACCGGAGGTGCCGCCGTGCCCGAGAACACGACCCGCGTACGCCGTGACATCGGCCGATACGTCAACGACACCCTGCGCGACCGGTACTTCGCCGCCTGCGACGCCGTCTACGCGCTCGGCGCCCCGGCCCGTTCCGAGACGGACGTCGAGACCGCCTTCGGCACGACCCACGTCTACCGCTACGGCCCCACCGACCCGGCCGCCGAGTCCCGCACCCCGGTCGTCCTGATCCACGGCTCCGGCGGCTGTTCCGCGCAGTGGTACCCCAACACCCGTGCGCTCGCCGCCGAGCGCCCCGTCTACGCCCTGGACACCCCCGGCGACCCCGGCCGCAGCGTGCACCGGGAACCCATGTGGCAGCCCGAGCGCGCCGCCCAGTGGATGGACGAGGCCCTGGACGCGCTGGGCCTGGACCGGGTCCACCTCGTCGGCTCCTCCTACGGAGGGTGGCTCGTCATCAACCAGGCGCATCTGCGCCCCGGACGGCTCGCCTCGGTCACCGCCCTCGACCCGGGCGGCCTGGAGAAGGTCGGCCTGCGCTTCTTCGTCTGGATCTTCGCCAGCCTCTTCGCCACCTCCGCCCCCAAGGCGCTGCGCCCCCGTCTGGCGGCCTGGCTGGAACAACCGGTCCTGATCGTCCCGGAGTTGCGCACGATGATCCGCTCGGGCGTAAGGGCCTTCCGCATCCGCCGCCCCGCGCCCCTACCCCTGTCCGACGACCAACTGGCCACGATCCGCACCCCGTTCCACCTGATCATGGGCAAGCGCAGCCTCCTGGTGCACCCGCAACGGCAACTGGAACGCGTACCGCGCCTGATCCCCGGAGCCCGGGCCGAGATCATCGCCGCGACCGGCCACGGCCCGCAGATCGACCACCCCGACCTGATCAACGCCCGGATGCTGGACTTCATGAAGGACACGGACGCCGCCACGCCACCCACGAGCCACGCCGGTACCGCGGACATCTGACAGTTTGAGCATTCGTACTCATGTGCGGCGCCCGGCCCGACCGGCATGTTGGTCGGCAAGCGGCCGACAGGCCGTCTCCCACGGACGGAGCACTGATGGGCACGGAGCACGGCAGGCCATCGGCCGGTCGGCAGATCGCGGCCGGCGCGGCACTGTTCCTCATGGACCTGGCAGTCATCGCCTGGCTGGTGTTCAGCTACGGAATGACCGGCTGGGCCGACGCCTACGACAGCGGCAACCCGCCCGACGCGCCCGGGGAGGCGCTGCGGGGAATGTGGATCCTGTTCGGCGGCGCGGTCGTCACGGGCGGCGGTCTCCTTCTCCTGCGCCGGCGGATCACCGGCATCGTGCAGCTGGTCGTCCTGGGAGCGGGAGGCGGGTTCCTCGCCTACTGCGCCACCGTCAGCGGGTGACAGTGCGCGATCACGCGGTCTCCAGGACGACGGCGGGGAGCGGGGCTTCCAGGATCCGCGTGCGGGGCAGCGTGAGGGCGAAGTGCGCTTCGAGGACACCGAGGGCGATGCGGTGCGCGTCGCGCCTCGGCAGGTCCTCGTCGGGCAGGCCGGCCGCGTTCAGCAGCCGCTCCAGGGGCGCCGCCGTTTCGGGGTCCCCGGCCACGCCGTCGTAGCCCCATGAGCGGTCGAGGTGGAGGTTGAAGGCGCACATGACGCGCTCGTCGTGGAGGTAGCTGAAATGCGGCGGCACCGGCTTGCCGTTCTCCTCCTCGAACTCCAGGTGGAAGACGTGTGCGCCGCCCCGGGAGACCGGCCGCAGATCGTCGATCTCGCCCTGCCAGCCGCCGTACATGACCGCGTACGCCCATCCGCCGTGCTCCTCGTGGCGCAGCGCGATCTCCTCGCAGAGGTCTCCGTACTCTTCCTCCAGCAGCTCGACCAGTTCCGTGCCCGTGAGCTCCCCCACCGGGTACACGGTGCGCGCCGGCCCGAGGACGGTCGTCGCGAATCGGGCCACGAGCTCCTCGGAACCCAGCCCCCGGGCCAGCAGCACGCTGTAGCCCCCGAAGGTGATCGATCGGGGGGCGGCGAGCCAGGCTGTTCCATCGGTCATGGCGGTCATCATGACGCACCTCTTGCCCCGCACCCTGCGGAGCGACCGCGGGAAAGCCGCGGGAATCCGCGTGGAACCACGTAGAAGTACGGGGTCCGCGCCCGGAACCGGATGTACGACTACATGGTCGGCGCTCGCAGAGGGGAGCGGGCGCCGGCCCTTTTTTCTGCGACAGCTCCGGCGATCTGCGGGGAACGCGCGTGAAGCCGCGGCCGGGCGCAACGGGAATCCGATGAAGTGCGCGGCGGTATCCCGAACTTCCTGCCACCACCCTGACCCGGCCTGTCGGCTTCGTGTTCGAACCCGGACGGTAATCTTTTCGACCCGATCGGAAGGTGGCGAACGAACCCGCCCTTACGCCTGACCAAAATATAGAAAATCGGCCGAAAATTGAGAAACATAACATCGCGGTCTTATCCGCGAATAAATTACAGAACCGCGCTCTCCGTCTGGCGTCGACCACGGGCACGACTCTGGGCCGTGGCAGGCGTCGTGACCCTGGGTTTCCTCATCGCGCTGGAGATCGCCGCTCATCACTACGGCCTGCCGGGGCCGCTCGCCAGCCAGGCGAAGGAGGTGGTGGTCGCCCCCAAGTCAGGCCCGCTGCTGTACGCCGGCATGGCGTTGATGATGCTGGTGCTCACCTGGCGGGAACGGTTCATCGCGCTCGGAGCCGCGGTCGGTATCGATGTCGCCTTCTGGGTGGTCCGGTGGCTGGCGGATGCCGAGGTGACCGAAGGCCACCCCTTCGGAAACGGTGCGCTGTGGGTGATCCTGGGCTGTGCGGTCATCGCCGTCACCCGCCGTACCGGCTCGGAACGTTTCCTGCTGCTGAAGGGCGTCGGGCTGGGCCTGCTGCTGGTGGCCGGCCGCAAGACCGGTGACACCTGGCTGCTCATCACCTCCAAGACCCGCCCGGAAGTGCTCGACCAGTACGTGGCGACCGCCGATCACGCGCTGGGCAACCCGTCGTGGCTGGTGGGCCGGCTCGTCACGGCCACCGGCCCGATCGGCTTCAACTTCCTCGACATCGTCTACGGCCAGCTCGCGGTGGCCGCGGTCCTGGTCGCCCTGTACCAACTCCGCAACGTGGCGAACGAGCGCCGCTTCCCGGGCCACCACCTGGTGCGCACCTTCCTGGTGATCGGCCTCCTCGGGCCCGCCTTCTACATGATCTTCCCGGTCGTCGGACCGCTCTACGCCTACGGCACCGGCACCGAGCACTGGACATCCGTCAGCCTGTGGTGGTCGCAATCGCCGCCCACCGGGCAATGGGCGGTGGCCAACCTGTGGCCGGAGACGCTGCCGCCGGTCAGCACCCCGCACCACATGCCGTTCGACGGCATCACCCCACGGAACTGCATGCCCAGCCTGCACACGGCATGGGCCACCGCGATCTTCATCCATTCCCGGAAGGGCCCACGGTTCCTGCGGTACGCGGGAACCTTCTGGCTCATAGCCACGCTGACCGCAACGCTGGGATTCGGCTACCACTACGGCGCGGACCTCCTCGCCGGCGTGGTGTTCACGCTCACCATCGAGGCGGCCCTGCGCACCTACGACCGCGGCTGGGACCGATCGGGGATCCGGGTGGTCGTCTACGGTGCGGCCGTATTCGCCGCGCTCCTGGTGTCCTACCGCTATCTGCCGCTGGAGATGGCGAAGTACCCGTGGCTGGCCGGACCGCTTCTCGTACTGGCGATGGTCTCGGTGATCTACGTGTACGCAAGAACCGTCGCACGGTGGGAACCGAGGACCGCACCGACGCGGCAACCGGAATCGCAACCCGAACCGGCCTGAGCCGACTTGAGTCGACTTGAGCCGGCTGGAACCGGCTTGAGCCGGCTGGAGCCGGCTGGAACCGTATGAGCACTGCCCGAGCGGGGCCGGGACACCAGTACGCAGCGAAAGCCCCGCACCCGGCCCCGACCTCGGACCCCCGCCCCCGGCCCCCGAGCCCTGCCCGAACCCGGCGGCGGTGGTAGGCCACCGTCACCACCGCGAGCAGCGGCTCCCAGGCCCGCAGCGGCAGATAGCAGTCGGGGCGGGGGAATTGCTGTGCGTCTCATCTACGAGCCGGACCTCGACCCGCCCTTCGTCGTCTTCAGCTCGATGCCCGAGTGAGAAGGACCCGGATGAACAGCGAGA
Source organism: Streptomyces sp. NPDC001890 (assembly GCF_042891445.1). Classification (NCBI taxonomy): domain Bacteria; kingdom Bacillati; phylum Actinomycetota; class Actinomycetes; order Kitasatosporales; family Streptomycetaceae; genus Streptomyces; species Streptomyces sp. NPDC001890. Next base: position 423,522 of record NZ_JBIATE010000003.1, read on the forward strand.
TCGAGCCCGCCCGGCAGAGCGGTCCGCAGCCGGGTCCCGATGCCGGTACATGGGCGATGGCGGTGGAGATGTACCGCAACCGGTATTCCTTCATCGCGGTCGGCCCACGCGCTCACGAGGACTGGCTGTCCGACGTGGCCGCGGTGATGCGCCGCGAGGTCGCCGATCCCCGCGACTGGCGCGGCAGGGATCCCGAGCAGGGTGACGAGGAGCTGGAGGAGGACCCCGCCTTTCCGTTCCGGGTTCCGCCGACGGACGAGCCCGGGGCCGCGCAGTGGCGCAGCCGGCTGTTCGAGATTCCGCGTTCCGCCGTCGTACGGCTGCTCGTGATGCTGGCGACGGATGCCATGGACGTGTCACGGCAGTACGGCTTCGCCGACCGCAGGCCGGGCATGGAGGAACACGCGCGGGTGATCCTGTCGCGCTTCTCGGAGGGCTCGCGGTTCTTCACGAACACCCGCCAGGGTGGTGACCACCCCGACTTCTACGAACGGGTCACCGGCTGCTGGCCGATGACCCGGTACGCCTGGGACTTCGGCCTCCTCGCGGTGTCCCACGAGGAAGTCGGTCTCATCTGGTCGTTCGACGCGAGCTGAAGCGGAAAGACATGACCGTACGGACCCGCTCGGCCACCTGCCCCGACCGAGAGACCGCGCAGTGGGCCACCCAGCAGGTGGTGACCGGCAACGAGCAGAAGATCCGCCGCCGGCTCGCCCTGGGCACCCGCGCCCGCCTCGCCATCGAGGCCGCCCGGCCCTCCCGGGTGGCGCCCGTGGGCCGCGTACTGCTGCAGGCGATGTGCGCGCGGTCGAGGCCGGACGCAGAGGCACGCCCCTTCGAGCGGTGTGCACGAGCTGGGGCCGCCCGGTCCGACGTGTGATCCAGTACACATCGGCGGGAGCGATGACTCCGCTTCTTGCCGTCGGTCATATGAGCGACAACATCGAAGCAAGGAAGGCCCCGCCATGACCGACATGCTCACCGCGCCCCGCCACGTTCTTCCCGCCGCGTCCGTGCCGCGATCCGCTGCGCGGTGGACCGTGGCCGGCGGCGTGGTGGCCGGTCCGCTGTTCCTGGTGGCCGGACTCGCCCAGGGGCTCATCCGTGATGGCTTCGACTTCACGCGGAACGCGATCAGCCAGCTCTCCCTCGGCGAGGCGGGCTGGATCCAGACGGTGAGCTTTCTGCTCACCGGTGCGCTGTTGCTCGCCGGAGCGACCGGCCTGCGGCGGGCGCTGCGCGGTGGCCCCGGCGGGACGTGGGGCCCGGCTCTGATCGGTGTCTTCGGCGTCTCCTTCTGGGTCGCGGCGGCCTTCCCGGCCGACGCCGGGGCGGGCTTTCCTGTCGGGGCGCCCGAGGAGACCGTGATGAGCGGGCACGGCGCCGTCCACATGTTCGGCGGAATGATCGGTTATCTCGCCCTGTGCGCCGCGTTCGTCGTCCTGGCCCGTCCGCTTGCCGCCCGGGGTCTCCGCCGCTGGGCCCTCGCGTCCCGCGTCGTCCCCGTGGCCGTCCTCGCCGGTTTCATGACCTCGGCCGCCTCGGTCCTGGCGTTCACCGCCGGCGCGGGCCTCGGCCTGCTGTGGCTGAGCGTGGTGACGGCCCGCCTGGCCGACGCCCCGGCCGACCGCTAGCCGACCGCCGTTCTCCTCGGCCTCATCGTCACCACCGAGATCATCACAACGCGGAACGGAGCCTTCCTGACCGCTGTTCACCGCCCCCAGCGGCACGTGGTGGAACGTGGTGGCACGTGCCGGGCCCTGGTCTGGGGCCCTCTACCCGGCCATGTCCCCCTCAGGGTGCCCCGGAGTCAGGAGGCGCCGCAGCGTCGTCGGTGTGTGACCGAGGTAGTGGCGCATGGTCCGGGTGAGGTGGGCCTGGTCGGAGAAGCCCAGGTCTGTGGCGAGGGCGGCGAGGCTTTCCTCGCCCGCGTCCAGACGGTCGAGGGCGCGGCCGACACGGACCCGGTTGCGGTAGCGGGTCAAGGAGACTCCCAGCACGCGGGTGAAGGCGCGGCTCAGACGGTAGGGCGAGACCCCGAGGAACTCCGCGAGCGGCAGCAGGCCCTCGGAGGCGGGGTGGGCCTCGCCGATCGCCTGCCGGGCCGCAGCGACGAGTGTCCCCTCGTCGCGGCCGGGGCGCACGCCGACCGGTACGGCTCCGTCGACGGCCTGTCCGACGGTGGCCGAGAGCAGCCCGAGGAGTTCCTCGGTCACCGCGTGGTCCACGTCGCCGGTACGGGCGGACGCGAGGACGCGGCGGTGGGCCAGGTCGAGGCGGGCGTCCACGTACACGCTCTGCCGGGCCGGGCGGGCGTCCTCACCCGCCACGGCCCGCCACAGCGTGGGCGTCAGGCTGATCGAGGTGCACTCGTCGCCCCCGGCGGCCGGGTGCGCGAAACGCTCCTCCTCGCCCGGTACACCGAGATAGGCCGTCGTCGGGTCGACCTCGGCCGGGGCGCCGGCCACCTGCCTGCGGAACCGGCCGCGCTGCACGAGCACCACCCGGTAGTCCTCGCGCACCTCCGTCTGCGACCAGCGGGTGTGATCGTCCCGGCAACTCACCGCGGTGATGCGGAAGTCGGGCCGGGCGGCGAGGACGGTGGCGGTGAGCACTCCTCGACGCTACGCCGGGGGTCCGACATCGGCCCCGCCGCAAGGATGTTCAAGACCGGGACGGGACGTGGAGAGCAGGCTGAGCGGCGTCGCACATCATCCCGTACCACGTTCGAGGAGTCACCGTCATGTCCGTACTCGCACAGATCAGCACCGTGGTCATCGATTGTGATGACCCGGTTCGGCTCGCCGAGTTCTACAGCAGGGTCACCGGCTGGGAGATCACCTGCAGCGGCGAGGACTACGCCTCCCTGGCCGGCGTGGAGCAGCCCGGCCTGGCGTTCGTACGCATCGAGGGCTACCAGGCCCCGGGCTGGCCCGATGAAGCCGGCCACGCCCACCTCGACTTCACGGTCGCCGACCTGGAGGACACGGCCGGCCGGATCCTCGCCCTCGGAGCGTCGAGGCCCGAGTTCCAGCCCGGCAAGGACCAGTGGGTCGTCCTCATCGATCCCGAGGGGCATCCGTTCTGCCTCACCACCGGCGCCTGACGCATCCTCCGACACGTCCCCCGACACGTCCCCCGACAGGAGAAGGGCACATGGCTCACATCAACAAGGAATTCCTGATCGACAACTCCCCGGAAAACGTCTGGGAGGCCCTGCGCGAGGTCGGAGCCGTGCACCAGCGCCTGGTGCCGGGCTTCGTCACGGACACCCGCATGGAGGCGGACACCAGGATCGTGACCTTCGCGAACGGCGTGGTCGTGCACGAGCTGATCGTCGACATCGACGAGGCGGCCCGCCGGGTGGCCTACGCGGTGGTCGGCGGCTCGATGGCGCCGAAGCACCATCACGCCTCGATGCAGGTCCTCGCCGACACCGAAGGGCGCAGCCGCTTCGTCTGGACGATCGACGTGACACCGGATGAACTCGCCGTCCCCATCGACGAGATGGCCGAGCAAGGCTCGCGCATCATGCAGGAGACGCTGAAGGCCGCCCCGGCCCCGGTGGGCAGGTAGGGACCTCGGGGCAGGTGGTGCAGGACGCTTGGACAGGTCTGGACAACGAACAAGGCCCAGGTCGCTGACCTGGGCCTTGGAACTGCTTGGTGTCGGGCCTGCTGGACGTCCGGCGCGTGGGGCGGGGTGCCTGGCCGGCACCCCACCTCATGCGTCAGGCGTGGGTGCCGGCCTTGCGACGGCGTACGAGGAACACCGCGCCTGCGCCCATCGCCACGGCCGCGCCGCTCGCGAGGGCGAGCTGCGGCATCGCGGAGGAAGAGCCCGTGGCGGCGAGGCTGCCGCTCACCGGACGGGACGCGCTGCTCTGCGTCTTGACGTCCGAGGTGTGCGGCTTGGTGGTGCTGGGCTTGGCGTCGTCGACCTTGCCGGGCTTGCTGCCCGCGGCGGCGATCAGGAACTCGTAGCCTTCGAGGTCCGGGTTTCCGCCACAGGTGCCGTTGTCGTTGAAGTAGTCACCGGCGACGAAGGTGACGCCGTTGCCTGCGGGGGCCGAGGCGTCGATCTTGAGGCGCATCTTGATGTCGGCGTGGGCACCGGCCTTCAGCGGGCTGATGGCGTCCATGTAGTGCTTGTTGTCGACGGTCTGCCACTTCGAGGACGAGGCGGAGGACCACTGCAGGTGCACCAGGTCATCGATGCTCTTGAGCCCGCTCCGGTCGGTCGCGTGGACGTAGGCGAACGGAAGCACCTCGTCCATCGTCTTGTCGGTGCCGTTGGTCACCCGGAGGTTGAAGTCGACCTTCGTACCGGCGACGACGGTGGACGGCAGACCCGTGACGACCGTGGTGAGCTTGGGCTCCGGGACGCAGTCCTCACCGTCCTCGCCACCCTCCTCCTTCGCCTTGGCCAGTGCCTCGTCGGCGGCGGTCTTGTCAGCGAGGGCCGCCTTGGTGGCCTTCTGCGCCTGGTCCAGCTTCCGGGCCGCGGCGACCCGCTCGTCGTCCCGCGCGTCCAGGGCTTCCACGACCGCGGCATCGGCGGCGGCCTTGGTCTCCTTGGCGGTCTCGGCGTCGGCCTTCGCTTCGGTGAGCTTGGTCGCGGCGGCGGCCTTCTCCTCCTCAGTGGCCGTCTCCGGGAGCGCGTCGACCACGGCCTGGGCATCGATGACCGCCTGGTCGGCGTCCACCTTCGCGGCGGCGGCGTCCGCCGCCGCGGCCTGGGCGGCCTTGGCGGCCACGGCCAGAGGATTGGTGTCGGACAGGGTGGCTTCCAGAGCCGCCCTGGCGGCGCTCTCGGCCTTTACGGCCTCGTCGTACGTCGCCTTCGCGGCGGCGGCGGCCTTTTCCAGTTCCGCGATGGACGGCTTGTCCTGCGTTTTGTCCTGCGTCTGCGCTGCCGGCTTCTCGTCGGCGAACGCGGGGGTGACCGACAGCAGGAGAACAGGCATGGTCACTGCGGCGGCAACAGCTGTGGCAAGAATCGGGCGAATCTTCACAAGAGCCCTTCGGTGTCCGAAAAAGAAGAAGGGGTCGCGGCGGGAGGGGGGCACGCGGACGCGACTTGAGGGGATCGTATGGCCGGGCCAACGGTTCGCCACCACGAGTTCTTCACCCGCTTCGGCCATTACCACAGAACTGCGACCGACAGAAAAGACAAAAGGGTGTAGTTGTGTTCACCGCCTGCACTTTCTCTGTGATCAATGCCACAGACCACCGGGTGCGGTCTTCCGCGCGCCCTGGCGCCGCCCGCCCGCCCGCCTTGTGGCCATGGGTGAACGATTCGGTGTGCGGAACGAGCGGGACAAGGGGAAACCACCCTCCTCGACACGGAGCCCGGCGACCCTCGCGTGCGGGAGGGGCGCCGGGACCTGTGCTCCGCGGAGGGCTTCTCTGCTTCTCGTCCGCACCTCTGCATGCCAGTGCCGAGAATGCGATCCCGGAACCGGCGGAGGCTGCTGTTGACATCCGCAATCGCAGAAGCTTTATACGGTGCCTCCTGGACGCCTCCATATTCCTCTATGAGCGCTGCGCTTTTTCGGTGATGCAGGAGGATTTGTCCACCGCTCTCCCGGAAGAGATTTCTCGCAGATTGGCCGGCGCCACCGCGAGTGCGAAGTCATGCGTAATGAGGGGTGGATGATCCTTTTCGTGGTAGAGTTTCAATGAATTCACAGGACGCCGCGATTAAAAGGGGAATGGCGTGAATACCGAGAAGGTTACGGCTCGACGTCTTACGGCCGAGGAAATTTCGGGCTTGGGTACCCAGGACGGAATCTTCGTCTCGGCAGGGATGAGTGGCCTTCCTCTCGACTGCTATGCCCCGGCTTTTCTCACGGAGCCGGGCAAAAACTTCGATGGAGGGTCCTTCGCTGCGAGAACGGTTTTCGGTGAGGAGATTCACGTCCTCCCGGACAATGCTGAAGAGGCCGGGATCTGGATTGCTGACAAGGAGGGGGAGGAGATCGAGGTTCTCCAGAGTGCCGGCGTCCTCCTGAACCTTGCCCTCTTCGTGCCCGGCGGGAGCAAGGAATCCCTGGAGTCGCTCTACTCCGCCGCGCGGGACGCGTTCGGTGCGGGGGTCGTTCAGCGCTGGAGCGAGGAAGTCGTCGCGGTGCCGGACGTCAAGGTCGACCTGTACGAGGAGCCGGCCCGGGCGCGGAAGAACGCGAACAACCAGAACCGCGACCGCCGCGCCCTGGACATCTACCCGACCCGAGTGCGGTTCCTGGAGCCCAGCGAGGGCTGGAAGTTCATTGTCGAACCGCACAAGGAGATCGTCGACGACACACCGACAATCTGACCTGATGGCAGCCTGGAGGCCACGCCGGATGCGCAGGACCGCTCCCGGTGACGGACTCAACAGGGCGTAGTAGCAACCCGCGTTCAAGCGGCTGTTGTCAGCAGTTCGGTCAGACGCTCGGCTGGAATTTCCCAGCCGAGCGTTCTGCGTGGGCGTGAGTTGGATTCCGCAGCGGCAGCGTCCGGGCGGTCGTGGCACCGAGGACGACGGTCACGATGGCAGTCCAGTCCGTGCTCCGGAGCACGTGCCCTCTGGCGGACGGCACTCCTGGTGGGTGCTGGCCCGTGCGGCAACCGGGTGGGACGGATTCCAGAGCCGGTCGGCCTCACCGCGGGCGACATGGTCCTCGTAGATCCGCACCTTGTGCCGCATCACATCCAGTGCGTCCTGCAGCTCGCGAATCTGCGCCTCCACGTGGTTCTCGTGGCGGCGCAGCAGCTCAAGGCGCTCGTGTTCGTTGCCCGGGCCATGACGGACCAGCTCGATGTACTGCCGGATCATCGCCAGGGGCATGCCGGAGGAGCGTAGCTTCGTGCAGACGGCCAGCCACTCCAGGTCTTCTTCGTGATAGACCCGGCGGCCGTTGGACAGGCGGCGCACCGGGTTGGCGAACAGGCCCTCCCGCTCGTAGAACCGCAACGCGTGCACGCTCAGCCCACTGCGTTGTGTCACCTCACCAATGCTCAGGTCCATGAGCGCCCCTCCCCCACCCAGCTGTTGATCTAGACCCGACTCTAGGTTCTAGCGTCGAGGTGTCGGCCCATCGGGCCATCGGAACAGGGGAGAACATGACAGTTTGGTTTGTCACCGGGGCATCGCGTGGGCTCGGTGCGGAGATCACCCGGGAGGCGCTGGAGCGAGGACACAGCGTGATCGCCACGGCGAGGGATGCGTCAGCGGTGCTCCGGGCGTACCCGCACGAGCCGGACGGACTGCTGGCGGTGGACGCGGACGTGACCGAACCGGAGCAGCTGGCGGCCGCGGTGGAGGCCGGCCTGGCAAAGTTCGGCCGGATCGACGTTGTGGTCAACAACGCCGGTTACGGCCTCACGGGCGCGATCGAGGAGACCTCGGACAAGGCCGTCCGGGCATTGTTCGATGTCAACGTCTTCGGCGTGCTCAACACGTTGCGGGCGACCCTGCCGACGTTGCGTGCCCAACGCTCCGGACACGTCCTGAACATCGGCTCCGTGGGCGGCTTCGCCACCGCGCCGGCGGTGGGTCTGTACGGCGCGTCGAAGTTCGCCGTCGAGGGCATCTCCGAGGCACTGCTCGGCGAGCTGGCCCCACTCGGTGTCCGCGTCACGATCGTGGAGCCGGGCGGGTTTCGCACCGACTTCCTCAGCGCATCGAGCATGCAGGTCGAACCGGCCTCCATCGCCGACTACGTCGCGGGCGCGGGGCCGGTGCGCGAGGCACTGGCTGGAAACGACGGCCGCCAGCCGGGCGATCCGGCGAAGGCGGCGAAAGCCATCGTCGACATCACGGAGGTCGTCGAGCCGCCGCTGCGCCTGCAACTGGGCGCGGACGCGATCGAGCGCGTCGAGGCGAAGCTGGATCTGGTGCGACATGAACTCGACCAATGGCGCCACGTCGCACTCTCCACCGGAACCTGACGTATTGGACTGTCGGTTCGGATGCGGGGCCGCGGGTGCCTGACCCGACCGCGACCCTGCGAGGAGAACCTCATGCGTCTCGTGCTGTGGATCACGCCGAAGGAGAAGGCAGTCGCGACGGCCGGGTCAGCGCAGGGACCCCGGAGAGGTCCGGACAACGAACAAGGCCCTGGTCTCCGATCAAGGCCTTCGGCGTGGAGCGGGTGACGAGAATCGAACTCGTGCTCTGAGCTTGGGAATCACTTGGCACTTGGGTCGGCAAAGGGCTCTGACCTGCGGGAACGATGTCTAGTGGCCCGTTCTTGGCTGTCTCTTCCGCCCCCTTGTTCACCGCCGCGTACCGGCCCTACTGGCACGTTGTGGCACGACGGCGGATCATCCACGCCACTCGGTCAGGATGAGCGTGGCGTCGTCGGAGGCGGCATCGCCGCAGGCCCGTCTGAGCGTGTGGGACAGGTCGAGTGCCACCGGTGAACCAGCCCACGTGCAACGCGCGCCCGTACACGGCAACCGTGTGCGGTACGACGGGCCAGCGGGTGGGATTCACGGTGACGCGGGTGACGCGACCCCAGGGTTCCTCCAGGGCGGCGGCGAGCGGTGGGAGCTCGGCTTCGAGGTCGCGGGAGTAGGGCCACCAGGCCCCGTCCAACTGGCCGGCGAGCGTGGCCTTCGGGGTGAGGGACAAGCGGGCCGGGAACTCTGCGGCGAGGTCGCCGGGCGCGGTCCGGTCGAGGGTGCCTCAGGACAGCGCCGCCGATGCGGAAGGCTGATCCCCGAATTCACGGCGGCCGAGCCGAGAGTGCGGCGCCACCGTGGTGGGCGGCCCGGTCTCCTTCGGCGTCGGGCGGGATGCGACAGAGCCCGGCCGGAGTGTTGCGTACCCACCGGGCTCCGGGCGTGCGGTGCCCTGGTCAGAGCCCCTCGTCGTGCAGGTCCTCTTCGCGCAGCAGGTCGTCCTCGCGGCGGCGCGAGCTCTCCTTCTGCCCGGGCTTCCGTCCCTGTTCACGGGCCTGCCTGCCCGGTCGGGGCTGCGCGGGGTCTCCGGGGCGATGGTGTTCCTGCGCCTCGCGGCCCCGGTCCTTGCCCGGCTCCTGATGCTTGTCCTGCGTACCGTCCATGACGGCGCTCCTCTTGATGCGTGGGGGTACGGATTCCTCTCGGATCACGCTGCCACGCACAGCGAAGGTCCGCATGATGGCGACTGCGAAGCGAGGCACACGGATGACGCCCCGCCTGTCGGCCTCACAGCAGAGGGCCACTGACGGCAGCGACTCGGAATTTTGAGTAGCATTTAGAACCAACCCGACGCGCCACGAGGGCACTTGTGGCACACGAGGGCACGCGGGCCCCGAGGGGTATGGACAGCGAACAAGCCTCAGGCATGTGACCTGGGGCTTTGCAGTGGAGCGGGTGACGAGAATCGAACTCGCGCTCTGAGCTCGGGAATCAACCAGCGCGTGATCGCCAGACATGTTCCTGAGCAGCGGAAACGCTGCACAGGTGTGTTGCTGGCCGACGGCCGGACGGTGCCCTGTGGTGACCGCTTTTCCCCCTGCGAATGGCACGTAGTGGCACGCGGGGTGTGTCGGATCGGCTGGAACCGTGCGTCTGGGTTCGGAGAGGACGAGGGGTGGCTGGCGTACCCGGACCCGGAATGGGCGGGCGGGCTTTTCGGGCAGTTCGCCGGTCAGCAAGCTCGTTCCGGGCCCTGGGCGACTGCGGGAGATTCCGAGAGCGACAATTGTGGGTGGGTGCCGTGCTGGTCGGTCCATGGAGTCGGGTCGCGAGGGTCCTGTCCGGTGGACCGGGTGCCGAGCCGGCGGGAGACGACGATGAACGGCTCGGTCCGTGTCGGACAAGTTGTCGGGGTACCACTGCGGATGCACTGGAGCGTGCCGCTACTGGTCGTTCTGTTCGCGTACGGCCTTGGCCGCCAGACCCTCCCCGCATGGACTCCAGGGCGCTCGGATGCGGTTTACACCTTCGCCAGTGCAGTGGGGGTCGTGCTGCTCATGGGCAGCCTCCTGCTCCACGAGACGGCACACGCTGCGATTGCCCGCAGGAAGAAGATCGCGGTACAGGATGTGACGCTGTGGGCGCTGGGCGGGATGACCCGGATGGGGCGACCGCCGACGGCCGCGGTGGCTTTCGCAGTGGCGATCAGCGGGCCGCTCACCAGCCTGGCCATCGGAAGCGTCGCGCTCGGAGCGGGAATCGGGCTGCACGCGATGTCCGGCTGGGCGGTGCCCGCCGCCGTTCTGGTGTGGCTCGGCTGGGCGAACCTGTTCCTGGGCGCATTCAATCTCCTTCCCGCTGCGCCGCTCGACGGCGGAAGGGTGGTGCAGGCGCTGTTGTGGTGGCGTACCGGAGACCGGGAACGTGCGGATCGGGCGGCCTCCCGAAGCGGTCAGGTCGTGGGCGGGCTGCTGATGGCCTTCGGCTGGATCTCCTTCCTGCGCGGGGCGCCGGGCGGGCTGTGGCTCGTCTTCGTCGGTCTCTTCATCACGGTCGTCGCCGGCGCCGAACGGCAGCGCGCCGTGATCAACACAGCGCTGCGGGGCATCAAGGTCGCCGATGCCATGTCCAGCCCGGTGACCACCGGCGCCGACTGGCTGACCATCCGGCATTTCATCGACGAGGTGGCCGTGAGCTCCCGCCATTCCGCCGTGCCGCTGCTCGATTTCGAAGGCCGTCCCAGCGGGATCGTATCGATACGCAAGCTTGCCCGGATACCGGGAGCGCGCCGGGAGGCGTTGCGCGTGCGAGAGGTGTCGATCCCGTTGTCACAGTGCGCGGTTGCCGCCCCGAGTGATCTTCTGAGTGAGGCTCTCGACAAGCTCCGCCCGGGTACTGGCATGCGCATTCTCGTCGTGGACGGGCACCATCTGGTGGGGATCGTCACCGCGAAGGACATTTCACGGCTGACCCGGCAGCACGCGCTGGGGGGCCGAGGGACAGACTGAGCCCTGCGCGACCTCGTAGCAGAAGCCCGCTCCGATTGTCAGGGCCGTCCGTGCCGGAAGTGCACGAACCAGTTCTGGGCTGCAGTCCGGCAGGGCGACACCATCTGAACGGAACACCCTGCGCCGCTGCCGATGTGCACGTCTACGCGTACGGGACCGCCGCACAGGACGCGGTCGGCGGGGTCCGCATCGATGTGGGCCAGGTCGGCCGGCCTCCGGGAGAGGGGCGTCCCGGGCCGTGCCCATCTCCTGGCCCCGGGGCTCCTGGACGCCTTGGCTCCGGAGGGGTACCGATCCGGGGCCTGTGAGGCGGCCACATGAAGTCGGGCGCGTGGGCCTTATGGCGGCTGTCGTCGCAACGGCCCCAGCGCATTCACTCCGCCAGGGCCGCCCTTCCGGATCGTCACACGTGAGAGTGCTCGATCCACGTTTAATTGTACGACTGCGGGCCGGACGGACCGGGAGGGGAGAGCGGGCCATCGGGCAGGCCCCGTCCCCCTCGTTCGTTTGCGCGCAAGGGGCCGCACGTGCCGGGCTGAGCGGTGGACGGCTCGGCCCTTGGACAGTCCGGCTCAGTCGCGTTCTTCTTCTTCGGCCTCCATGCGGCGGATTCCCCGGTGGGTCAGGGAGACCAGCGCGGGTGTGTTGCCCGGTTCCCAGTCGACAGATCAGGCCTTCGCCGGCGAGGTCGGTGCAGGCGGCGGCCAGGTCTTCCTCCGGGATGCGCAGGTCGTTCCGCAGCTCCGCCCCGGGACTCCGAGACACGGTTGCTTCGATGGCTTCGTAGAGGGCGGTCAGGACCCGCTCGCGGTAGATCTGCCGCTCGCGGAGGGGCGTCGTGATCGAGTCCTTTCGTGCATGTGAGGGTCCGGTGCTCCTCAGACTTCGTCGCCGTGGGCGCCGGTGTGCGCGGACGGTCTGCTGGTGGTGAGCCAGGAGAGGGCAGGTCCTGCGGCGGATTCGGTGTCCACGGTGAGGTGGAGCCGGGTGCCGCCTCCGGGAGCGGGGTAGCTGCGCTGCTCCGTTCCGGCGAAGCAGCGGCGGATTACTTCGGCGACCGCGCGGGCGGCTTCGGGAGTTGCGGCGACGATCCGGATCTCGGCGTGTCCTGCCTGCGGCAGAGGCTCGTTCTCGACGGGGTACAAGGCGGTGTGTTCCCTTCGGGGCGAAGCGAGAGGCCGACGCGTGGGTCGTCCCGGGTGCCGGGCGCCCCACCCGCGGCCTTCGGTCGGAGGAGTGGTCTGAGGTCAGGGCCGGATGCCCGTGAGCCTGCGGCTGGAGGCCTGCCCTGTCGAGCTGTGGTGGCCGTGGCTGTGGCCGGGGGGCCGGCTGATGGCCGGGAAGGGATCGCTGAAGTGGTGGACCGCGATGCGTGCGTCGTGCTGGGCGTTGAGCCGGTGGATCAGGCGCGTGCCGAGAACGATCAGCAGGGTGACTGCCACGAGCGCGACCAGGGTCTCCATCGCGACCAGGGTCTCCATGACGTCACCTCCATGGGTTTCCCGGCAGCGGGATCATCCGCGCGCCGACGATCGGGCGTTGCGGGGGTGGCAGGGTGGACCCGCCGTCGGTCTCCCAGGTGTCCTCGTCGCTCCGGGCGTCCCGCGCACGGCGGCCGGTCGCGGCCTCGTCGGACATCAGGACACCAGCGGCCAGGACACTGCCGGGGACAGCGGCGGCGGTCATGAGCCGGGCGGCCGCGGCGGGATCGGTCCCGGGCGGGATCACCAGCAGGTCGCATCGGCCGACGGCGTAGGAGAGCAGAATCATCTTGTCGGCATCCTGTTCGGTGAACCAGCCGACGTGCACGGTGTGCCCGGTGACGGCGACCTTGTGCGGGACGACGGGCCAGCGGGCGGGGTTCACCATGACGCGCGTGGTGCGTCCGTAGCGCTCCTCGAGTGCATCGACCAGGGGCGGAAGCTCGGTGGCGAGGTCACGCGAACGAGGCCACCAGGCGCCGTCCAAGAGGCCGGCGAGGGTGCTCTTCGGTGTCAGCGACAGGCGTGCCGAAAGCGTGGGTACCAGGGTCGTGGCCATGATCGCGGACCCGTCTCAGGGCCGCCTTGCAGGGCGGCCCAGTGTCTTGATCGCCGGAAACGACGTCCGCGTGGGAGCGGGTGTACGAGGTACTCCCGGTACTGTCAGCGTACTCCGCCCAGCGGTCGGACGAGCCGCTCTGACCAGGTGATTTCCCACCGGGCACGCCGTCCGGCCGACAGCCGCGGGCATGATCACCGGCACGCGGAGTACCGTGTGACCACGGCGGTATCTCGCCGGCCGTGAGGTGTCGGCGGCCCCCGCGCAGGCAGGCGGACCATCATGGCCGAATCCGACAGCCCGACCCCTCCCAAGCTCCTTCCGGACGAGATCCACCGAGCGGTGAATCCCGGCACGGCCCTGCTCCGGCTGCGGACGACGCACTCCCGCGAGGGCGTCCTCGACGGCGCGTGGTGGCCCCGCTCCCGGGACGTCACGGCCGAGCTGCCCGCCCTGATCCAGGCGCTCACCACGCACCTCGGCCCCGTCACGCGGGTCGGCCTGGACAAGGACGCCTGGGAGGAGGTCCCGACTCGTGTCGTTGTCGACGACCGGGTCGTACACCTCGACTCCTTCCCCGTCGGTGACGACACCGTCCTCATCACCCGTGGCGACAACGACCACTTCGCCCTCCTGGTGGTGCCCCCGGACACGACACCCGATGCGGCACGTGACGCCATGGCCCGTGCGGTCGACGCCGGTAACGTCACCCGGGCCGCCGAGATCCTCGTCGCCACGCTTCCCGAGCGGGTGACCCACCGCCAGGAGCCGGCGTGACACGTCCCTCCGTCATCCTCGCCACTCGACCAGGACGAGCGTGGCGTCGTCCGAAGTGGCGTTGCCGCGTGCCCGCTTGAGGGTGTGGGAGAGATCCCGTGCCACCGCGCGGACCTGCCGTTCCGCCTTCTCCAGTTGGTTCACCCAGTCGATCAGCTGGTCCTCGCCGAACTCTTCCTGTCCGCTCTCGTGTTCCTCGATCAGCCCGTCGGTGAAGCAGAGGACGCGATCTCCCGGTTCGAGCGTCACTTCGCTGACCTGCGGCTGTGCTCCTCCGAAGCCGACGGGCAGGGTCGTGGGGCTGTCCAGGCGGCCTACGACGCGGTGCCGGCGGATCAGTATGGGGGCGGGGTGCCCGGCGTTGACCCACTGGAGGCGGCCGGTGTTCGTGTCCAGCCGCATCATCTGCGCGGTCACGAAGTGGTCGGGCGCGAACTGCTCGGCCACGGCCCGGTCCATGAAGAGGTAGATCTCGGACAGTTCGACGCTGATCCGGCGGGCGTGCCGGTACGCACCGATGGCCACCGTGGCCATCGTGGCCGCGTCCAGACCGTGACCCATGGCGTCGATCATGGCGAGGTGGAAGGTGTCCCTGTTCAGGGCGTAGTCGAAGCTGTCGCCCGCCACGTCGTAAGCGGGCTCCAGAACGCCGGCGACGGTGACGCGCGGTGTCACCATCGACAGAGGCGGCAGCAGCGACCACTGGATCTCGGCGGCGACACTCATCGGTTCGCTGCGGCGGGTGCGGGAGAAGAGATCGGTGTGGCCGTTCTTGGTCTGCATCATGTCGGCGATCAGACCGGCGATCCTGCGCAGGAGGCGGCGGTCGTCGTCATCGACGGCGTCCAGCGTGACGGCCAGGACACCCGACTGGTCTCCCCCGTCCGGCAACGGCAGCAGGACCCGTACGCCGTCGGGCAGCGCGAGTTCGACCGGGCGCGAGGTGAGGAAACACCGCCCGGCCTCGGAGCCGTCGACGGACTGCGGTTCGCCGCCCGCCAGCCCTTCGCCCGGCAGGGGGACCAGCCTCTGCTGCCCGTAGTCCTGGAGCAGGATCTGCGGATCCCGTCCCCCCAGCCGCGCCACCGTGTTGGCCAGGATCGGCCCGACCAGATGGGGCGGCAGCTCGTGGGCCCGGTCCAGGAGCCCGCCCAGCAGCCCCTCTCCGAAGCTCTCCGAGTGATCCGGATCCCTGGGCGATCCGACTGTCATCCCGTTCCCTTCCGCAGGGCGACGGAGGGGCCGTTCAGCGCCTGCGCCGCGGCCCGTCGGGCACGGGAGCCAGGCCCGTTACCGGCGATCTCGCCATCAGGATGCGCCTCGGAGGCAGGACACGCCACACGGGTGCCGCCGGAGGCCGCTCCCACGCCGCATGCCACCGGCGCCGAGTGCGCTGGACGAAGCGGAACGAGGTCCTGGCCTGTCGGGCGTCGACATCCGGGAGGCCAAGACGATGAAGGGGGACCAGGTAGCCGCCCCCGTTATGGCATCAATGGCACGCGGATGGCGCGCGGGCCCCGAGAGGTCCAGACAACAAACAGGCCCTGGTCTCCGACCAGGGCCTTCATCATGGAGCGGGTGACGAGAATCGAACTCGCGCTCTGAGCTTGGGAATCTACGGTGCTGGGACTGCCGCAGGGGCCTTGGCCTGCATGTTTGCCTGGACCGGGTGAGGTCGGCGAGGTCTCTGGGAGCCGTACGTGACCGCTGTTGTCCGCTCTGAAGGGCACGGATGGGGCACGGCGGCCGAGGGGCGGCCAGCCCCTGTCGCGAACCGCATTCCTGTCGAACGGTCGGCATCCGTCAGACCATCAGTCCTCGTGCGGGGCCTCAAGCTCGTGAAGCCGTTCCCCGATGTCGTCGGCCCAGGTCTGTGCCCACCGGCGCAGCCCGGCAATTGCCTGCGCGTCGAGTCCGTAGGCGGCGAATTCCGTGTCGTCGATCCAGTCGGCTCCGCTCAGCCGCGCTTGAAGCTCGCTGAGGTCGAAGGCGTCGCGGGCATGGCGTCGGCCGAGCTCTTCGAGTTCGACGGGGCTCCAGCGGCTCGTGGCGGCCTGCACGTCGATCAGGTCCCTGGCGAGTCCGCGGTCGGCCAGGGCGCGGACCTTGGTGCCGACGACATCTTCGAGGGACAGCACCAAGCCGTGTTCGGTGTGTACGGGTGGTCGCCAGAGCGCTTCCTTGAGGATGTCGACCTCGCACTCTTCGCGGCTGGCAGGGTCGGTGACAATCAGGCGTGCGGACAGTGGGTCTGTCTCCAGGGCTTCTACGTGCCATCCGCGCCGCTCCAGTCCGGTGCGCACGACGGTCGCGATGTCTTCCATGGGATCTGGGTTCTCGGTCGCGACATCGAGGTCCTGGCTGAGCCGGTCGACCAGGCCGTGTGCTTGGACCGCGTAGCCACCGGTGAGCACCAGAGGGTAATCACCGCCCACGGCGAGCACATCTGCGAGCAGGCGGCGGTGCAGTCCTGTGAGGTTCACGCAGCGGCCCGGGCGCTGTGAGCCAGTTCGTCGAAGGAGCTCTCCCAGACCTCACGGACATCACGGCTGACCAGTGTGCGCAGTGTGGGCCACAGGCCGACGAGAAGGTCGCGATCGAGATACCGGACCAGGTCGTCGTGCTGCCCTTCGGCCAGGACGATGCGGTAGTAGCTCATCCGCAGCCGAGGCTGATCGAGGTCGAACGTAGTGAGCCCCGACCATGCCAGGCGGAGCGGCAGACTCACTGTGCCGTGCTCGGGGCCGACAAGATCGGACAGCGCTGCGGGCAGGCGCCGAGCAAACTTGGCACGGCGGAGATCGGAAAGACCGGGCGGTGTTGCCATAGCTCGATTATCCAGGAAGAGCTAGTGGCGGGCTCCGCGATCCGCGGACGTACGCTCCCGCGGGCAGGCAGAGGGGTCGACCGGTGCCGTTCCGCCAGGGGTGAAGCTGTCAAAGAGGAAGCCCCGGGCCGTTGGCCTGGGGCTTTACGTGGAGCGGGTGACGAGAATCGAACTCGCGCTCTGAGCTTGGGAATCACCTGGTACTGCGTAGGCTTTCCTGCCTCTGACCTGGGGAAACGCTCCCCTGGGGGCGTGTCGCAGTGGCTTCGTGCGGGCCTCTGCCGACCGCTGTTTACCGTCCTGACTGGCACGTAGTGGCACGCCCACCCCGGGTGGTCGGCCGAGAGCTGAGCGGGACCGGCCGCGCCCGCCACGGCCGCAGAGCCCCGATACGGCAGCAGGGCCCGGACCGTGCGTCGCGGTCCCGGCCCCGTGCGGTGCCGCCCTGCGGCGGCGGTGAGTCAGCTCTGTGCGGCCCTGGACCCTGCCGTCATACGACCTCGCGAAGCGTGAGGCCAACCCCGACCGGTGGGGGCGCCTCACCGTTCCCGTTCGACCAACTCCTTGAAGTGCTCCAGGTCGTCCCGTACAAGCCGTTCGATCGCGGTCGCCTGGGCGAATCCCTTCGGCCCGCCGAACGCCTCCTTGACGGTGCCCGGGTCGTATTCGATACGGGCCTGGACTCGGGTGTGCTCCCGGTCGATGGGCAGCAGTGAGAAGGTTCCCGCCAGGTCCGGACCGCTCGTGGTCTGCCACTCCAGCATGTGTCCCTTGCCGCGGTCGGTGATCTCGGCTTCGAACTCCTGAGCCCGGCCGCCCGCGTCGACGTCCAAGTGCGCCCGGTGCCCGTCTTCGGAACGAGCCTCGCGTACTCCTTCGACGAATCGCGGATAGTTCTCCACCTCATGGAGGTTCTCCCAGGCCACAGCGATCGGAGCAGCAACGTCGATCTGTTCTTCGAGAGTGCTCATCGGCCACCTCAAAACTCGGTTCACCGTTTATGGGGCCATGACTCCAGTATCGTCCCCGGAGGATCGATGGGGGCCGGGAGTCGGTGTCCGCGGCCGGTGCTGCCTGTCCTCGGCGTTCCGGGACGCGGGCAGAAGGACCGCGACGGCTTCAGGCGTGCCCGACCCCGAGTTCGCGGCCGCGGTAGAAGCCTTTTCGCTCCTCGACGACGTAAGGGGCCATGGCCTCACGCCGTTGCGTCTCCGCCGCGGAGGCCCGCCAGGAGTCGCACGCTTCCTTGGTCTCCCAGAACGACACCCCGGTGATCTCTTGCCGGTCCTCGGACCAGTACGCGTAGGCACGGCGCAGCGCCTGCGGGTACGGGTCCGGGCGCCAGGCCCTCTCGAACTCCTCCAACGCGCCCGGCTTGATGCGGCGTGTCGTCACCCAGACAAAGTGCTCCACCATCGCGGCCCCCTCTGGAACGCCGGTTCGATTTGATGGCGCCTTCTCAAACCATCGTAGGTTTGTGGCACCACTTCCGCCCTTGCTGCGGCTGTGCACCAACAGGGAAGCCTGTGTCAGCGGTTGGTCCCCTCGGAGATCTGCCGGGCCAGCTCGTCGACCACTTGCGGCACCATCGGGGGAGCCCCTTCTTCCTCCAGGGCGAGGACAAGGGCCCGCCGGACTGTTGAGTAAGGCTGCCCCGTGTGCGTCGCTCGCGTACGGTCGACGCCTCGTTCCATCTTCTTCAGGAACGCCGACACCGCAGGCATGGCCTTCGCGTACTCGCTCGGGTCCGCAGTCATGGTCGGAGCCGACCCAATGGGCAGGCCTCCGTCAACCGCGCCAGAGCACCAGCTCGGAAGATCGCGCAACTGGATGGGGGCTGAACTGCCGAGACTCTGACCTGCGCGTTTCGGGGGCGGTCGCTGTAGTTCCCCGTTTGGTACTGCTGGATCGGGCACGTGGAGGGCACGCACGGACGGCTTTCTGTAGCGCCGGTAGCCCCGGCCTCTCGTCCGATGTCGCATGTGCTGGAATCCGGCTGGCGGGTGCCGCACGGTCGCCATCACGGTCATACAGGCACAGGATGGACGTAACGAAGCTGGCAAGCGACTCAGCATCCGCCGGGACGCGGCAGTCGGAAGGAGGCACGACACCATGACCCAGTTCATGGACGTCCACCACGGAATGAAGGGCCTCACGGCCGACCAGCTGAAGGAAACCCACAAGGCCGACCTGGCCATCGAGAAGGAGGAAGGCGTCCACTTCGAGAAGGCCTGGGCGGATCCGGAGTCTGGAACTGTCTACTGCCTCTCCGAGGCCCCCTCGGCTGAAGCGGTCCAGCGCATTCACGAACGCGCTGGTCACCGGGCCGACGAGATCCACCCAGTCCCCCTGACCGTGTGAAAAAGCCCTCTGCCCACGGAGAACCTCAGGCGGGGGGCGGGCGGCTGCTGTCGATGGGCGCGGATTCGCAGGCCGTGGTCGAGGCCGCCCGCCCCTGCCCCCGCGCGAGGTGTTCCAGGCGGGCTCCGAGAGCACGTCACAGCTGACGAACATGGCGCGAACATGCTCTGTCCATGACGTGAACTTCCGTATGGATCAGCTGCCGGAGGCTGTCCGGTGGTGCGAACCGGCTCCAAGGGGGCCCGAGTCGACGCTCGCTCAACTCCCCTGAGCCCATTGCGATGTCGACCTGGACAACGTCGGCATCTGGATGCGTGCGGCTGAGCCGGAGCTCACCGCCGGACGCCGGGCACCTGGCGACACCAAAACGGACGCGGGCAGGCGATTCCTGGTCCTGTCGGCCTTCATGGAGAAAGACCTGAAGCGACACCTGGCCCGGTACGCGGAGAAGACACCGGACAGACTGCTGTTCGCAGGGGAGAAGGGTGCCCCGTCCCGGCGGTCGTCCTCTGGACGGAAGTGGCGGCATGCTCGCGCCAAGGTCGAACTCCCGGACAACTTCCGGTTCTACGATCCTCGTAACACCGGGCACACTCTCTCGTCACAGTCGGGCGCCACCCCTAAGGACACGGATGGTGCGTGCCGGGCAGTCCTCGGAGCGGGCCGCGCTGGTCTGTCAGCACTCGAGCCTGGAGCGGCAGAGGCAAGTAACCGACGGGATCGACGCCCGCGTCCAGACAGAGCCGGAGAAGGCCGGCCAGGTGCCCGACGATCAGCCATCGGGCACGCAACGGGCACGGGACGCCTGAACTGGTCCGGACAACAAAGAAGCCCCCGGCCGCTGGCCTGGGGCTTTTCATGGAGCGGGTGACGAGAATCGAACTCGCGCTCTGAGCTTGGGAAGCTCATGTTCTACCATTAAACTACACCCGCGAAGCATGCCGCCTGACCGGCGGCTACCGCTGCACACTGTACCCCATGCCAGGTCCCCGGCGTTTGAGCCGCGGGGCCTTTTCGCTGTGCGGAGAGGGTGGATGCGCGTGCTGTGGGCGGGAGTTGGGGGCGTAGCGTGGGGGGTCGGAGTGCCGTGTGGAGTGGCGTCCTGTTCATCCCCTAATGTGGCGTTCTCGTCCAAGGCTTGTTGGGGAAGGGACTTGATGGACTCCATGGAGCGCACCGTCGTCCGCTGTGCCGAAGGGCACGTTTTCGCTACCGCTTCGTTCCCGATGCAGCATCTCGGGGCCGGGCGGATCGGTCCCGGGCGGCTCATTCGCTGTCCGCGTTGTGCTCGGTTGCGGCATGCCGTGCCCGTGGTGTTCGAGCGGCGGTAGCGGCGGTGGCAGGCGCGCGGGTGGTCCCGGATTGGGGTGGGCCCGCGCGTTCTGCGTATCCTCGGGGCGTGCTTCTCTCAGATAAGGACATCCGGGCCGAGATCGACGCCGGACGTGTACGCATTGATCCGTTCGATGCGTCGATGGTGCAGCCATCGAGCATCGATGTGCGGCTCGACCGCTACTTCCGGGTGTTCGAGAACCACCGCTATCCGCATATCGACCCGGCCGTCGAACAGGCCGATCTGACGCGCATGGTCGAGCCCGACGGGGACGAGGCGTTCATCCTTCACCCCGGTGAGTTCGTGCTCGCGTCGACGTACGAAGTCATTTCGTTGCCCGACGATCTTGCGTCGCGGCTGGAGGGCAAGAGTTCGCTGGGGCGGCTCGGGCTCGTCACGCATTCGACCGCCGGGTTCATCGACCCCGGATTCTCCGGGCACGTGACGCTGGAGCTGTCGAATCTCGCGACGCTGCCGATAAAGCTGTGGCCCGGAATGAAGATCGGGCAGCTGTGCATGTTCCGGCTGAGCTCGCCCTCGGAGTTCCCGTACGGCTCCGAGCGGTACGGGTCGCGGTACCAGGGCCAGCGCGGGCCGACGGCGTCGCGTTCCTTCATGAATTTCCATCGGACCCAGGTGTGATTCCCATGAGCGGTGATGTGAACGTGGACGACGTGCGGGAGAACCTGACCTACGAAGGGTTCGGCCGTGCCGTGCGTGAGCTGGCGCAGACCGTGGCGGACGACGGATTCGAGCCCGATGTGGTGCTCAGCATCGCGCGGGGCGGGGTATTCGTCGCCGGCGGGCTCGCCTATGCGCTGGACTGCAAGAACATTCACCTGGTGAACGTGGAGTTCTACACCGGGGTGGGCACCACCCTGGAAATGCCGGTCATGCTGGCGCCCGTTCCCAATGCCATCGACTTCTCGGACAAGAAGGTCCTGATCGCCGACGATGTCGCCGATACCGGGAAGACGCTGAAGCTGGTGCGTGATTTCTGTATCGATCACGTCGCCGAGGTACGCAGCGCGGTCATCTACGAGAAGTCGCATTCGCTGGTGAAGTGCGAATACGTGTGGAAGAAGACCGACCGCTGGATCAACTTCCCGTGGAGTGTGGACAAGCCCGTCGTGCGGCGCAGTGGGCAGGTTCTCGACGCCTGACCCCTGCCGGGCCCGGAGCGGGGCTGCTCAGGGGCAGTGGCGGTGGTGGGTGTTGAGGCGGGCCGCCTGACGGGTCAGGTGGTCGCGTTCGGGGAGGCTGGGTGCCTTCCGGGCGGCCTCGGCGTAGAGGCGTGCCGCTGTCGACAGGTCGCCGTCGCGTTCGTGGAGGTAGGCCGCCACCGCGGTGTGGCGGGGGAGCGAGTCGTCGAGCGCCGCGAGTGCCGCCAGGCCGGCGCGTGGTCCGTCGGCCTCGCCGATGGCCACCGCGCGGTTGAGGCGGACGACCGGGTTGTCGGTCAGGCGGGCGAGCTCGTCGTACCACTCGACGATCTGCGGCCAGTCGGTCTCCCCGGCGGTGGGCGCGTCGGCGTGGAGGGCCGCGATGGCGGCCTGGGCCTGGAACTCGCCCAGCCGGTCGCGGGCGAGGGCCGCCTGGAGGATGCCGATGCCCTCGGCGATCAACGCGGTGTCCCACCGGCTGCGGTCCTGCTCGGCGAGCGGTACGAGGCTGCCGTCCGGTGCGGTCCGCCCGGCGCGCCGGGCGTGGTGGAGCAGCATGAGGGCGAGCAGCCCGGACACCTCGGGGTGGTCGATCACGGCCGCCAGCTGCCGGGTGAGCCGGATGGCCTCGGCGGCGAGGTCGATGTCGCCGGAGTAGCCCTCGTTGAAGACCAGGTAGAGGACGCGCAGCACGGTGGCGACGTCCCCGGGCCGGTCGAACCGGACGCCGGAGACGGTGCGCTTGGCGCGGCTGATGCGCTGCGCCATGGTCGCCTCGGGTACGAGGTACGCCTGCGCGATCTGGCGGGTGGTGAGCCCGCCGACGGCGCGCAGGGTGAGGGCGACCGCGGACGACGGGGTCAACGACGGGTGGGCGCACAGGAAGTAGAGCTGGAGCGTGTCGTCCACCGCGGGCGCGGGTCCGGGCGCCGGTTCCTCGTCGGCCAGGTCCTCGCGCCGGCGGCGGGCGGTGTCCGCCCGGGTCGCGTCGAGGAACTTGCGCCAGGCCGCGGTGATCAGCCAGGCCTTCGGGTCGCGGATGGGGTCTCCCCCGTTCGAGCGCAGCCGAGAGCTTGGGGAAGGGCCGGCCGACCAGACGCGGACCGCCTCGACCAGCGCGTCCTGCACGGCGTCCTCGGCCGCCGCGAAGTCGGCTCCGCGGCGGACGAGGATGCCGAGCACACTCGGCGTGAGGCTCCGCAGGAGGGCCTCGTCGATGGATGAGCCGTTCATCGCCGAGTCGGTCCAGTCACTCGGAGATGGTGGGCGGCTCGGTCAGGAACGGGCGCAGCTCCAGCCATTCGTGGATCGGCTCCCCGCCCGCCCCGGGGGCGGCCGACAGCTCCCCGGCCAGCTCCACGGCGCGCTCGTGACTGTCGACGTCGATCACCATCCAGCCGGCGATGAGGTCCTTGGTCTCGGCGAACGGGCCGTCGGTGACCGGCGGGCGCCCCTCGCCGTCGTACCGGACCCACGTGCCCTCGGGGGCGAGCGCCTGGGCGTCGACGAACTCGCCGGTCTTCTCCAGCCGGGCCGCGAAGTCGTTCATGTACTGCACGTGCGCCGTGATCTCCTCCGGCGTCCACTGGTCCATGGGGACGCAGTTCACCGCGTCCGGAGCGCCGCGGTAGTGCTTGAGCATCAGGTACTTGGCCATCGTGTACTCCTCGTGCTGGTGCGGCCCATTCTGGTCGCGTTCACCGCTGGGACGGAGCAGGTCACGGGTTTTCGACATCCGCGTCCGCCTCTTTACGAATCTTTACGAAGAAACCCCCGGCGGACGGAACGTGCCGGGGGTTTCGGTGTGCGGAAGCGGGCGGGTGCCGGGTCAGATCGTGCCCAGCTTGATGATCGACAGCAGCGCGATCAGCTGGATCGCGGACGCGCCCAGCGCCTTCGGCCACGGCAGGTCGTGCGACTTGCTCACCATTGAGGTGAAGAGCGCGGCCGAGGCCAGCCAGGTGACCCAGCCGAGGATCTGGACCAAGGAGTTCTCGCCGCCGAGGAAGAGCGCGAATATCAGGCGGGGCGCGTCCGTGATCGACATGATCAGCATGGACAGGCCCACCGTCGGCTGCCACGCGCCGTCGCCGCCGAGCTGGCGGGCGAGGGTGTGCGTGACCGCGCCCAGGACGAGGCCGCCGATGACGAAGCCGATGCCCGTGATGACGACGTAGGGCACCGCGGTGGAGATCGTCGCGTGGATCGCGTCGTCCCGGGCCTGGTCGAAGCCGAAGAGGGCGAGCAGGCCGTACAGGAACGTGACGACGAGCGCCGGACCCCAGACGGGGTAGTCGCGCATCTGCCAGAACGTCGGTCCCGGGCGGAGCACGATGCCGGTGAGCAGCTCCTTCCACGGCAGCCGGGGGCCTGCGGGCTGGGCGGGGGCCTGGCCGGCGCGGTAGGTGTCGCCGGGGCCGTACGGGTCCTCGCCGATGCTGAACGCCTGGGTATGGCCGGGGGAGTTGGCGTACGGGTCGCCGTGCTGGGGGGAGCCGTGGGGGCTCTGGGGGTGCTGGGGCTGGTGGTACGGGTCGCCGAAGTACTCCGGCTCGCCGTGGCCGCCGCCGTGGCCGCCACCGTTGTAGCCGCCATTGCCGCCGCCTTGACCGCCGCCGTTGTAGCCGCCGTTGTTGTACGGCGGCGAGGCCGCGTTGCCTCCTGCCGGTGGCCAGGGCTGTTGACCGTACGGCGGTGGTGCCTGTGTGCCGTACGGCTGCTGCCGCGGTTGCTGTTGCGCTTGCTGCGGGGTGCGGTTGTCCCGGCCGCGTCCGATCCTGAATCCAGCCACGTCATCGAACGTACCTGGTCCGGGCCGGTGCGGTCAGGGGGCCTGGGGAACCTGCCCGCCATTGCCGCCGAGCTGTGACATCCCCTAGGGGAACCCCGGGGGGACAGCCCCAGGACGCCGGGTCGGCCGCGCGGTCGCGTACGGAAAAGCGGAAGCGGCCGGTCCCGCCCTCTGGGCAGGTCCGGCCGCTTCCGTCGTGCGGCTCGCCGGGTTACTTCACCGGCTCCGGCTCCGGCGCGTCGGCCGACTCCGCCTCACCGGCCGGGTCGGCCGGGGTCTTCACGGAGTCCAGCAGCAGCTGCGACACGTCGACCACCTGGATCGACTCCTTGGCCTTGCCGTCGTTCTTCTTGCCGTTGACCGAGTCGGTCAGCATGACCAGGCAGAACGGGCAGGCGGTGGAGACGATGTCGGGGTTGAGGGACAGAGCCTCGTCGACGCGCTCGTTGTTGATGCGCTTGCCGATCCGCTCCTCCATCCACATCCGGGCACCACCGGCACCGCAGCAGAAGCCCCGCTCCTTGTGGCGGTGCATCTCCTCGTTCCGGAGGCCCGGGACCTTCGCGATGATCTCGCGCGGCGGGGTGTAGATCTTGTTGTGACGGCCCAGGTAGCACGGGTCGTGGTACGTGATCAGGCCCTCGACCGGGGTCACCGGGATCAGCTTGCCCTCGTCGATGAGGTGCTGGAGCAGCTGGGTGTGGTGGATGACCTCGTACTCGCCGCCGAGCTGCGGGTACTCGTTGGCGATGGTGTTGAAGCAGTGCGGGCAGGTCGCGACGATCTTCTTGAGCGACTTCGCCTTCTTGGTCGAGTCGTCCTCGTCGTCCTCGCCGAACGCCATATTCAGCATCGCGACGTTCTCCTGGCCGAGCTGCTGGAACAGCGGCTCGTTGCCCAGACGGCGGGCGGAGTCACCGGTGCACTTCTCGTCGCCGCCCATGATCGCGAACTTGACGCCCGCGATGTGCAGCAGCTCCGCGAAGGCCTTGGTGGTCTTCTTGGCCCGGTCCTCCAGGGCGCCCGCGCAGCCGACCCAGTACAGGTAGTCGACCTCCGTGAGGTCCTCGACGTCCTTGCCGACGATCGGGACCTCGAAGTCGACCTCCTTGGTCCACTCGACGCGCTGCTTCTTCGCCAGGCCCCAGGGGTTGCCCTTCTTCTCCAGGTTCTTGAGCATCGTGCCCGCCTCGGACGGGAACGCGGACTCGATCATCACCTGGTAGCGGCGCATGTCGACGATGTGGTCGATGTGCTCGATGTCGACCGGGCACTGCTCCACGCACGCACCGCAGGTGGTGCAGGACCACAGCACGTCCGGGTCGATGACGCCGTTCTCCTCGACCGTGCCGATCAGCGGGCGCTCGGCCTCGGCGAGAGCGGCGGCCGGGACGTCCTTCAGCTGCTCCTCGGACGCCTTCTCGTTGCCCTCCATGTCCTTGCCGCCGCCGGCCAGCAGATACGGGGCCTTGGCGTGCGCGTGGTCGCGCAGGGACATGATCAGGAGCTTGGGGGAGAGCGGCTTCCCGGTGTTCCAGGCGGGGCACTGCGACTGGCAGCGGCCGCACTCGGTGCAGGTGGAGAAGTCCAGCAGGCCCTTCCAGGAGAAGTGCTCGATCTGCGAGACACCGTAGACGTCGTCCTCGCCCGGGTCCTCGAAGTCGATCTCCTTGCCGCCGGAGGTCATCGGCAGCAGCTCGCCGAGCGAGGTCTCGCCCTTGGCGTTGCGCTTGAACCAGATGTTCGGGAAGGCCAGGAAACGGTGCCAGGCGACGCCCATGTCCTGCTTCAGCGCGACCGTGATCATCCAGATGAAGGAGGTCGCGATCTTCAGGCCGGCGAAGAAGTAGGTGAGGTTCTGGAGGGTGGAGACGTCCAGGCCCTCCAGCCAGTTGACGACCGGGTACGAGATGAAGAAGGAGGCCTCGTAGCCGTCGACGTGGTGCTGGGCGCCTTCGAGGGCGTGCAGCATGAAGATGCAGACGCCGACGATGAGGATGACGGCCTCGACGAAGTACGCCTGGCCGAAGTTGGACCCGGCGAAGCGGGACTTGCGGCCCGGCTTGCGCGGGTGGGCCAGCTGCCGGATCACGATCAGGGTCACGATGCCGAGCACGGTCATCGTGCCGATGAACTCGACGAAGACGTTGTACGGTGCCCAGTCGCCGATGATCGGCAGGAGCCAGTCGGCCTTGAAGAGCTGGCCGATGGCGTTGACGATCGTCAGCAGCAGCGAGAAGAAGCCCACCGCCACGAACCAGTGCGCGACACCGACGATGCCCCAGCGGTTCATCCGGGTATGGCCGAGGAACTCCCTGACCACGGTGACGGTGCGCTGTGCGGGCTCGTCCGTGCGGGTGCCGGCGGGCACGTTCTGGCCGAGCCGCATGAAGTTGTAGATCTGCAGGAGGGCGCGGAGGAACAGGGCCACGCCGACCACGATCAGAACCAGCGACACGATGATCGCGGCGAGTTGCATTTGGGGGCTCCTCGGGCCTGCGAGGGTGGGGAGGGTCGGATCCAGCGTCAATGAGACGAGTACTGGCGATTATCAGTGATCAGAGTGATTACTAAGCAGTAACTTAATCAGTCTGTGCTGACACTACCCACTTCTTCCTCCGTGCTGTAGCCGGACGGGCGGTGATCTGTGTCGCTCGGGCGCGCCTTTTTGTGCCGTGTGAGCCCGCGGGCCGCCTCGCGCAGTGGAAGGCGCGCGGCCCTCGCCAGGATGGCCAGGTCCAGCCCCATTCCACGGTGCTCGGCGTAGTGCTGGTCGAGCAGGTCCGGCTCGTACCACGGCATTCCGGAGCGGGAGTGCACCTGCGCCAGGCCGGTCAGGCCGGGTTTCAGCTCCTGTCGCCAGTGTGCCGCGGCGAGGCCGGCGTCGTCCGGGGTCAGGGGTTCCGGGCCGACCAGGGAGAGGTCTCCCCGTACCACGTACGGCAGTCGGGAGAGCAGGTCCAGCCGCAGGTGCCGGGTGCGCAGCGAGCGCAGCACGAAGACGTGGCCGCCCAGGCCGGTCCGGGGGGAGCGGGTCAGTACGCCGCCGGGGGGTCTGCGTGCCGCGAGGGCGAGGGCGCCCGCGGCGAGCAGGGGGGAGGTCAGGGCCAGGAGGGCCGAGCCGAGGGTCACGTCCAGTACGCGTTTGGCCGGCGGGTACTGCCACCGTCGTACGCGTACCTGTACCTGTGCCTGTGCCTGTGCCCGTGCTCGTCCCCGTCTCCGTGTCTGCATCGTTCGCACCTGCCTGGGGTCGCGGCGGATCGAATGCCGGTTTTGCGTGGCTCACGGCATTTTGTGACAGAACGATCCCATGGGGCGATGATGGGGGCGGGCTGCGCCGCCCGAGGGTCGGGGGTGTCGTGGGTGACCGGGTCGGCCGTGGGGGCGGGGAAATCTCGTGCCGCGCGGGGTCTGTGCACGATAGTTGAGTCGCCTCGACTCAGGTCTGTTGACAGTGGGGCGGGGGTCGTGCATCCTTGAGTCAGATCCACTCAAGTAGTCAAGCTGGAGGAATTGAAATGGCACGTGCGGTCGGCATCGACCTGGGCACGACTAACTCCGTCGTCAGCGTTCTCGAAGGCGGCGAGCCCACCGTCATCACCAACGCAGAGGGCGCCAGGACCACGCCGTCCGTCGTCGCCTTCGCGAAGAACGGCGAGGTGCTGGTCGGCGAGGTCGCCAAGCGCCAGGCAGTGACCAACGTCGACAGGACGATCCGCTCGGTCAAGCGCCACATGGGCACCGACTGGAAGATCGACCTGGACGGCAAGAGCTTCAACCCGCAGCAGATGAGCGCCTTCGTCCTGCAGAAGCTGAAGCGCGACGCCGAGTCGTACCTGGGCGAGAAGGTGACCGACGCGGTCATCACCGTCCCCGCGTACTTCAACGACTCCGAGCGTCAGGCGACCAAGGAGGCCGGCGAGATCGCGGGCCTGAACGTCCTGCGCATCGTCAACGAGCCGACCGCCGCCGCGCTGGCGTACGGGCTCGACAAGGACGACCAGACGATCCTCGTCTTCGACCTCGGTGGCGGCACCTTCGACGTGTCGCTCCTGGAGATCGGCGACGGCGTCGTCGAGGTGAAGGCCACCAACGGTGACAACCACCTCGGTGGTGACGACTGGGACCAGCGCGTCGTCGACTACCTGGTGAAGCAGTTCGCCAACGGGCACGGCGTGGACCTGTCCAAGGACAAGATGGCGCTCCAGCGTCTGCGCGAGGCCGCGGAGAAGGCGAAGATCGAGCTCTCGTCCTCGACCGAGACCACGATCAACCTGCCTTACATCACGGCGTCCGCCGAGGGCCCGCTGCACCTGGACGAGAAGCTCACGCGCTCGCAGTTCCAGCAGCTCACCGCTGACCTCCTGGACCGCTGCAAGACGCCGTTCCACAACGTCATCAAGGACGCGGGCATCCAGCTCACCGAGATCGACCACGTCGTTCTCGTCGGTGGCTCCACCCGTATGCCGGCCGTCGCCGAGCTCGTCAAGGAGCTGACCGGTGGCCAGGAGGCCAACAAGGGTGTGAACCCGGACGAGGTCGTCGCCATCGGCGCCTCGCTCCAGGCCGGTGTCCTCAAGGGCGAGGTCAAGGACGTCCTGCTCCTCGACGTCACCCCGCTGTCCCTCGGTATCGAGACCAAGGGCGGCATCATGACCAAGCTCATCGAGCGCAACACCACGATCCCGACCAAGCGGTCCGAGATCTTCACGACGGCCGAGGACAACCAGCCGTCCGTGCAGATCCAGGTCTACCAGGGCGAGCGCGAGATCGCGGCGTACAACAAGAAGCTCGGCATGTTCGAGCTGACCGGCCTGCCGCCGGCCCCGCGTGGCGTCCCGCAGATCGAGGTCGCGTTCGACATCGACGCGAACGGCATCATGCACGTCGCCGCCAAGGACCTCGGCACCGGCAAGGAGCAGAAGATGACCGTCACCGGCGGTTCCTCGCTGCCGAAGGACGAGGTCAACCGGATGCGTGAGGAGGCCGAGCAGTACGCGGAGGAGGACCACCGCCGCCGCGAGGCCGCCGAGTCGCGCAACCAGGGCGAGCAGCTCGTCTACCAGACGGAGAAGTTCCTCAAGGACAACGAGGACAAGGTCCCCGCTGACGTGAAGACGGAGGTGGAGACCGCGCTCACCGAGCTGAAGGAGAAGCTCAAGGGCGAGGACACCGCCGAGATCCGTA
The DNA here is from genome assembly GCF_042891445.1 of Streptomyces sp. NPDC001890. Lineage (NCBI taxonomy): Bacteria > Bacillati > Actinomycetota > Actinomycetes > Kitasatosporales > Streptomycetaceae > Streptomyces > Streptomyces sp. NPDC001890. The sequence continues at coordinate 452,901 of NZ_JBIATE010000003.1, forward strand.
CCGCCACCGAGAAGGTCGCGGCCGTCTCGCAGAAGCTCGGCCAGGCGATGTACGCCAACGCCCAGGCCGACGGCGCCCCGCAGGGCGACCCGCAGCCCGGTGCCCAGGCCAAGGCCGACGACGACGTCGTCGACGCCGAGATCGTGGACGACGAGAAGGACGCCAAGGGCGGTGCGGTGTGACCGAGGAGACTCCGGGTTTCGAGGAGAAGCCCGACGTCCCCTCCGGCGCCACCCCTGACGGAGCTGAGCCGAAGGACGCCTCTTCCTCTTCGGAGGAGGGGGCGGCCCCGGCCGGGGACGCAGTACAGACAGTCGGCCTGACGGCCCAGCTGGACCAGGTCCGCACCGCGCTCAACGAGCGCACGGGCGACCTCCAGCGGCTCCAGGCCGAGTACCAGAACTACCGCCGCCGCGTCGAGCGGGACCGGGCCACGGTCAAGGAGATCGCAGTCGCGGGTCTCCTGTCCGAGCTCCTGCCCGTGCTCGACGACGTCGGCCGGGCCCGGGACCACAACGAGCTCGTGGGCGGGTTCAAGTCGGTGGCCGAATCCCTGGAGACGGTCGTCGCCAAGCTGGGCCTGCAGCAGTTCGGCAAGGAGGGCGAGCCCTTCGACCCGACGATCCACGAAGCCCTGATGCACTCGTACGCGCCGGATGTCACCGAGACGACCTGCGTGGCGATCCTGCAGCCGGGGTATCGGATCGGCGAGCGCACCATCCGCCCCGCGCGGGTGGCGGTGGCCGAACCGCAGCCGGGTGCGACACCGGCCGCATCGAAGGAAGAGAAGGCAACCGACGAGGAGAGCGGTGGCACCGAGGAGGTCTGACATTCCGTCCGACCACCTCGCGGCGCACCGCCCGGCCATGCGACCGGCCAGCGGGCCGGTCGCATGGCCGATCGTCCGGAAGGAGGGACGTCGATGAGCACGAAGGACTTCGTCGAGAAGGACTACTACAAGGTCCTCGGCGTCCCCAAGGACGCCACCGACGCCGAGATCAAGAAGGCGTACCGGAAGCTCGCCCGCGAGTTCCACCCGGACGCCAACAAGGGCGACGACAAGGCCGAGGAGCGCTTCAAGGAGATCTCCGAGGCGAACGACGTCCTCGGAGACAGCAAGAAGCGCAAGGAGTACGACGAGGCACGCGCCCTCTTCGGCAACGGCGGCTTCCGGGCCGGACCCGGCGGCGCGGGAGGCAACTTCAACTTCGACCTCGGCGACCTCTTCGGAGGCGGCCAGGGCGGGGGCCAGGGCGGCGCGGCCGGCGGTTTCGGCGGCGGCGGTCTGGGCGACGTCTTCGGCGGCCTGTTCAACCGGGGCGGTGCGGGGACACGGGTGCAGCCGCGTCGCGGCCAGGACATCGAGTCCGAGGTGACGCTCAGCTTCACCGAGGCCGTCGAGGGGGCCACGGTCCCGCTGCGGATGTCCAGCCAGGCGCCCTGCAAGGCGTGCTCCGGCACCGGCGACAAGAACGGCACCCCCAGGGTCTGCCAGACCTGCCTCGGCACCGGACAGGTCTCGCGCGGCACCGGCGGCGGCTTCTCGCTCACCGACCCCTGCGTGGACTGCAAGGGCCGGGGCCTCATCGCCCAGGACCCGTGCGATGTCTGCAAGGGCAGCGGACGGGCGAAGTCCTCCAAGACCATGCAGGTCAGGATTCCGGCGGGCGTCTCGGACAACCAGCGGATCCGGCTGCGCGGCAAGGGCGGTCCGGGCGAGCGCGGTGGACCGGCCGGCGATCTGTACGTCGTGGTCCACGTCGACGCCCACCCGGTCTTCGGCCGCAGGGGCGACAACCTCACGGTCACCGTGCCCGTCGACTTCACGGAGGCGGCGCTCGGCGGCGAGGTGAAGGTGCCGACGCTGGGCGGCCCGGCGGTCACGCTGAAGCTGCCCCCGGGCACTCCCAACGGGCGCACGATGCGCGCCCGCGGCAAGGGCGCCGTACGCAAGGACGGCACCCGGGGCGACCTGCTGGTCACCGTCGAGGTGAAGGTGCCCGGCGACCTCAGCAACGAGGCCAGGGACGCCCTGGAGGCCTACCGGAAGGCGACCGCGGGCCAGGACCCGCGGGCGGAGCTGTTCCAGGCAGCGAAGGGAGCTTGAGGTGGACGGCCGACGACGCAATCCGTACGAACTGACCGATGAATCCCCGGTGTACGTGATCTCGATCGCGGCCCAGCTCTCGGGCCTGCACCCGCAGACACTGCGCCAGTACGACCGTCTCGGCCTCGTCTCGCCCGACCGCACGGCCGGGCGCGGCAGGCGCTACTCGGCCCGCGACATCGAGCTGTTGCGCACCGTGCAGCAGCTGTCGCAGGACGAGGGCATCAACCTCGCCGGCATCAAGCGCATCATCGAGCTGGAGAACCAGGTCGCAGCCCTCCAGCAGCGCGTCGCCGAGCTCTCGGCGGCGGTGGACGGCGCGGCACAGGCGATGCAGCAGCGCGAGGCCCAGGTGCACGCCTCGTACCGGCGCGATCTGGTGCCGTATCAGGACGTCCAGCAGACCAGCGCGTTGGTGGTCTGGCGGCCCAAGCGGCCGAAGGACTGAGCGCGGCCCTGGGGCCGGGGAGGCGGCTCACGGGCCGGTTCCCCGGCCCTTTGCCGTGGCCCTTTGCCGTACGCCGCCGCGAACCGGTGAAGCCGTTCGTGGGGCAGGGCCCTCAGCGCTGTTCCTCCTCCAGCATCCCCGACCGCGCTATCAGATAGCCGAGCTGGGCCCGGCTGTTGCTGCCGAGCGCGGCGGCGAGCTTGGCGACATGGGCCCGGCAGGTGCGGACGTTCATGCCGAGGCGGCGGGCGATGGAGTCGTCCACATGGCCTTCCACGAGGAGCTGGGCGATGGAGCGCTGTACCCCGCTGATGCCCAGGGAGGTCGGTTCGTACTTGACCTCCTCCCGCAGCGGAGCCGCTCTGGTCCAGAGCTGCTCGAACACGTTGGCCAGGTACTCGACCAGCCCGGGATGACGGAGCTCCAGGGCGACCTGGTCGTCGTCGCTGGCCGGGATGAAGGCGACGGTCCGGTCGAACACGATCAGGCGGCCGATGAGCTCTTCGAGGGTGCGTATCTCCATGTTGTCGTCGGCCATGCGTTCCGCGTACGCCAGCGTGCTGGGGCTGTGGCGCGCCGTGTGCTGGTAGAGGGTGCGGATACCGACGCCGCGGTGGACGACGGACAGGCCGCGCTCCAGCGACTTGCTGAGACGGTCCTCGCTCCGGCCGCCGCCGGGCTGGACGGTGAGCACTTCGGTGCGGCACTCTGCGGTGGCGAGATCGAGGGCCGCGTTGATCCGGTTCACACCCTCCAGCACCGTGATGGCGTGGGTGCTGGGCGGTCCCAGAGTGCTGATGTCCATGAACGGCTCGAACGACTCCGTCAGTTCGACCGAGTGCCGGCGCCGGTCCAGGATCTCGCGCTCGATGGGATGCAGATGTTGTGCGAGTGCGGTGGACGGCGGAACGGGCCGGAGCCAGGCCGGGTCGTCCGGATCGGGATGCAGCAGCGCGAACTCCATCAGGCAGGGAGCCGGTTCCACTTCGGTGCGGGCGATGCGTCCCAGCCGCAAAGCACTGGCGTAAAGGCGTGCTCCTGCGTCGCACAGTTCGGTGATCCCATGAGAATGTGTCGGCTTTGTGTTGCTTGTGGTCATATCGTCACCCCCCAGGTTCCTGAACATGCAAGAACATGATGCATCTACGCGGTGGTGCTTGCGTGCCCAGGTGAGACATCGTCTTAGGTGCGGGGGAGAAGAATCCACAAGTGAGGACGAAGCCGACTATGTATAAGCGAATGCATCGCTCGGCGCTTGCCGTCTCGTTCGTCGCGGCCCTGGGGGTCGGGCTGGTGGGCGGCAGCGACATTGGCTGGAGCGAGGACAGCGTTGCCGGTGGCGACATCGGGTGGGCCGTCGAGGCCGCAGCCGACGGTGACATCGGCTGGCCGGTCGCGCCCGCCAAGTCGTCCGACATCGGGTGGGTCGTCCAGGCCTCGGCCAACGGTGACATCGGCTGGGCCTCGCCCGCCGAGTCGTCCGACATCGGCTGGGTCTCGCCCGCCGACATCGGCTGGGTCTCGCCCACCGGTACCGGCTCCGCCACGGCCCGCACAAGCGCATGACCATCCCGCCGGACGACCGGACCTTCCGGCGAGAGATGGCCACGGCCTACCGATCAGGCTGGCATTTCATCGATCTCGTCACTGCCATCCCCCACTGTGGCGACTCGTTGATGGTCACTCTGTTCGGCGACCCCATCGTTGTCGCACGTGAAGAAGACGACGAAGTACGCGCGTACCGCTGCCTCCGCAAGCCGCGTGGAGCCCCGCAGCCTGTCCGCTGCGCGATCCGGTACGACATGATCTTCGTCAACCTCGACCGGCGGGACCACCAGCTGTTCGAGCCAGAGACTATCTCCGCCACCCCCCGCAGTGCCTGAGCGATCCCCCGTCGTTCCATGTCGCTCAGTCACTCCCCCACACAACGGCGCCATCGTGACCTGAACACGATGGCGCCGTTGTGCCTTTTCCGGCCGGTGTCCTCTTCCCGGCCGGGTCCGGCCCCCGGACCGCGGGCCGGTCAGGCCTTGCCGAGCGCCCGGTCCACGGCGATCTCGATGACGATCCGGTCCGGGTTGGGCCGCGGCGTGCGCTCGTAGCGCTCCGCGTAGCGGCGTACCGCGTCGGCCACCACCTCCGGCTCCGTGCGCACCGTCGCGCGCCCCTCCAGCGTCGCCCAGCGGCGCCCGTCGATCTGACAGACGGCGACCCGTGCCCCGTCCGGGCCGGCCGCCAGGACGTTGGCGGCCTTCCTGGTGTTCTTGCCGGTGATGACCCGCGCCAGCCTCGTCTCGGGGTCGTACGTCACGCCCACCGGCACCACGTGTGGCGTGCCGTCGGGGCGGGGCGTGGTCAGGGTGCACACATGCCGTGCCCGCCAGAAGGCGAGGTACTCGGGGCCGGGATTCGTCACGTCGACTGCCATGGACACAGCGTAGGCAGCGCGGGGGCGGCCCCGGTGTGCCGCCCCCGCCCGCAGCCTCCGCCCCGGTGGCGGCGGGCCGGTGCGGCCGGTTCACTCGAAGGAACCCGGCGCCGGCGGACGGCCCGGCGGCCCGCGGTATCAAGTTGAGTGGAGGCCGCTCAATATTGCCTTGAGTGGGGTAGACTCAACTTTACGCACGTCGACATAGTCAGAGTCAGTGCTGTGGAGAGGCCAGTCACCGCAAGGAGGAGAAAGCGCACGTGGACGCCGAGCTGACCAACAAGAGCCGGGACGCCATCAATGCGGCCACCAGCAGGGCCGTGAAGGACGGGCACCCCGATCTGACCCCCGGGCACCTGTTGCTCGCGCTGCTCGCGGGCGAGGACAACGAGAACATCACCGATCTGCTCGCCGCCGTCGAGGCCGACCAGATCGCCGTACGCACCGAGACCGAGCGGCTCCTGGGCGCCCAGCCCAGCGTCACCGGGTCCACGGTCGCCCCGCCGCAGCCCAACCGCGAGCTGCTCGCCGTCATCGCCGACGCCGCGCAGCGCGCGAAGGAGCTCGGCGACGACTACCTCTCCACCGAGCACCTGCTGATCGGCATCGCGGCCGAGGGCGGCCGCGCCGGTGAGATCCTCAGTGGGCAGGGAGCCAGTGCGAAGAGGCTGCTGGACGCATTCGAGAAGAGCAGGGGAGGGCGCCGGGTGACCACACCCGACCCGGAGGGCCAGTACAAGGCGCTGGAGAAGTTCGGTACCGACTTCACCGCGGCCGCACGCGAGGGCAAGCTCGACCCGGTCATCGGCCGTGACCAGGAGATCCGCCGCGTCGTCCAGGTGCTCTCCCGCCGCACCAAGAACAACCCCGTGCTCATCGGTGAGCCCGGCGTCGGCAAGACGGCCGTCGTCGAGGGCCTCGCCCAGCGCATCGTCAAGGGCGACGTCCCCGAGTCCCTGAAGAACAAGCGGCTGGTCTCGCTCGACCTCGGCGCGATGGTCGCGGGCGCCAAGTACCGGGGCGAGTTCGAGGAGCGGCTGAAGACCGTCCTCTCCGAGATCAAGGAGAGCGACGGGCAGATCATCACCTTCATCGACGAGCTGCACACCGTCGTGGGCGCGGGCGCCGGCGGCGACTCCGCCATGGACGCCGGCAACATGCTCAAGCCCATGCTGGCCCGCGGCGAGCTCCGCATGGTCGGCGCGACGACGCTCGACGAGTACCGCGAACGGATCGAGAAGGACCCCGCCCTGGAGCGCCGCTTCCAGCAGGTGCTGGTGGCCGAGCCGAGCGTCGAGGACACCATCGCGATCCTGCGCGGGCTCAAGGGCCGGTACGAGGCCCACCACAAGGTCTCCATCGCGGACTCCGCGCTGGTGGCCGCCGCGACCCTGTCCGACCGCTACATCACCTCCCGCTTCCTCCCCGACAAAGCGATCGACCTGGTCGACGAGGCGGCGTCCCGGCTGCGCATGGAGATCGACTCCTCGCCGGTGGAGATCGACGAGCTCCAGCGCGCCGTCGACCGCCTCCACATGGAGGAGCTGGCCCTCAAGAACGAGACCGACCCCGGCTCCCGGCAGCGCCTGGAGAAGCTCCGCCGCGACCTCGCCGACAAGGAGGAGGAGCTGCGCGGCCTCAACGCCCGCTGGGAGAAGGAGAAGCAGGGCCTCAACCGCGTCGGTGAGCTGAAGGAGCGTCTCGACGAGCTGCACGGCCAGGCCGAACGCGCCCAGCGCGACGGCGACTTCGACACCGCTTCCAAGCTGCTGTACGGGGAGATCCCCGGCCTGGAGCGGGAGTTGGCGGAGGCGAGCGAGGCCGAGCAGGAGGCCGCGAAGGACACGATGGTCAAGGAGGAGGTCGGCCCGGACGACATCGCCGATGTCGTCGGCTCCTGGACCGGCATCCCGGCCGGACGCCTGCTGGAGGGCGAGACCCAGAAGCTGCTGCGCATGGAGGACGAGCTCGGCAGGCGGCTCATCGGGCAGAGCGAGGCCGTGCGGGCGGTGTCGGACGCGGTACGCCGCACCCGTGCCGGAATCGCCGACCCCGACCGGCCCACCGGCTCGTTCCTCTTCCTCGGCCCGACCGGTGTCGGCAAGACGGAGCTGGCGAAGGCGCTCGCCGATTTCCTGTTCGACGACGAGCGGGCCATGGTCCGCATCGACATGAGCGAGTACAGCGAGAAGCACAGCGTGGCGCGGCTCGTCGGAGCCCCGCCCGGATACGTCGGCTACGAGGAGGGCGGCCAGCTCACCGAGGCGGTCCGCCGCCGCCCGTACAGCGTCGTGCTGCTGGACGAGGTCGAGAAGGCCCACCCCGAGGTCTTCGACATCCTGCTCCAGGTCCTCGACGACGGCCGGCTCACCGACGGACAGGGCCGGACGGTGGACTTCCGCAACACCATCCTGATCCTGACCTCCAACCTCGGCAGCCAGTTCCTGGTCGACCCGCTGACCAAGCCCGAGGAGAAGAAGGAACGCGTCCTGGAGGTCGTACGGGCCTCGTTCAAGCCGGAGTTCCTCAACCGGCTCGACGACCTGGTGGTCTTCTCCGCCCTGTCCGGTGACGAGCTCGCGCACATCGCTCAGCTCCAGATCGACCGGCTCGCCAAGCGGCTGGCCGACCGGCAGCTCACGCTCGACGTCACCCCGGCCGCCCTGGCCTGGCTGGCCGAGGAGGGCAACGACCCGGCGTACGGGGCTCGGCCGCTGCGCCGCCTCATCCAGACGGCGATCGGTGACCGGCTGGCGAAGGAGATCCTCTCCGGCGAGGTGCAGGACGGCGACACCGTCCGGGTGGACCGGGTCGGTGACGACCTGCTCGTCGGGCCCGCGACCGCGTAGACGGCGCACGGCCCGCCGATGACGGGCCCCGGCCCGGGAACCGCCGCGCGGTCCTCGGGCCGGGGCCCCGTCGTTTCACGCTGCCGGCCCTCCGCCGTTCGCGCCGCCGGGCAAGGGGCGAGGAAGTACAGCATTTTCGGGAGAAAAGCGAAAATAGCCACCGCCTTCGATGATCCATCGTTCAACATCGATATTGAGCCAAACGCCTCGCTCTGCACCGATGCGCGGCAGCTTCCTGCCCGCCCCCGCCCCCGGCTGCATCACCCGCCCCTGACAAGGGACTTCTGTTCGGGCGCCGACGGCTTCCGCCCGGCGTCGCGCGAATAATCAGGACACCTCGCGGCGCCCGTCGTGACCTACTCGCAGGTGCGGTTAGGGGCCGAATTAGGCAGTCGGTAGCGTGCCCGCATGAACGAGCGGATAGGCGATGAGATCAATTCGGGGCCCAAAAAGCCCAGATCTGACAATCTCTTTCACCTTGGCGAATTCCGTACCCTCTGGGCTGCTTACGCCCAGTCGATCCTGGGTGACCAGCTGGCACGCGTGGCCCTGTCGTTGCTCGTGTTCGAACGCACCGACTCGCCAGGGTGGACCGCGGCGACATATGCGCTGACCACCTTGCCCGCGCTGCTGTCCGGGGTACTCCTGTCCGGCCTGGCGGACCGGTTCCCCCGGCGTACGGTCATGATCAGCTGCGACCTCGTGCGGATGGTGCTGGTCGGGCTGATGGCCCTGCCCGGGATGCCCTTGCCGCTGCTCGCCGGGCTGCTGGTGCTGGCGCAGCTGGCCGAGGCACCCTTCGGCGCCGCCCAGGGCGCGCTGCTGCCCACCGTGCTCGGCGCCGAGCGGTACGAACGCGGCCAGCGGGTCATGCAGATCACCCACCAGACCGGGCAGCTGGTCGGCTTCGCCGGCGGAGGTCTGCTGGCCGCGTGGCTGGGCAGCAACCTCTCGCTGGGCGTGAACGCGTCGACCTTCCTGCTCTCGGCGATCCTGGTCCGGTTCGGCGTGAAGGCCCGTCCCGCGGCGAGTGCCGACACCCGCAAGAAGCGGCTCGGCGCACAGGTCGGGGGCGCGGCGGGGCTGATCTGGTCGGACCGCCGGCTCCGGTCGCTGCTCGCCCTGGGGTGGCTCGCGGGGTTCGTCGTCCTGCCGGAAGGGCTGGCCGCCCCGTTCGCGGACGAGGCCGGCGGTGGCGCGTACTCGGTGGGACTCCTGCTCGCCTCGCATCCGGCCGGGATGGTGCTGGGAGCGGCCCTGCTGGGGCGGGCCGGGGTCGGCGACGAGACGCGGCGCCGGCTGCTCGGGCCGCTGGCGATCGGTGCGAATCTGCCGCTGGTCGCCTACTGGCTCGATCCCGGCGTCGGCGCGGCCATGTTCCTGCTGCTGGTGGCCGGGGTGTGCTCCGCCTACCAGATCACCGCCGGGGCCACCTTCGTACTCCTGACACCGGCCGACCAGCGCGGCCAGGCGCTGGGGCTGGCCAGGTCGGGGGTGACCGCCATGCAGGGGATCGGCGTCGCCCTCGGGGGTGTGGCGACGGAGCTGACCGGCTCGTCGGCGAACACCATCGGCGCGTCCGGACTCCTCGGGGTGCTGTGCGCGATCCTCGCCGCCGCCGCCTGGTCACGGGCGCGGGCGACCGGTACGCAGACGATTCCGCGGAAGGCATAGGCGGTCCCTGGACCCCCTTGGCGGCGAAACGCGGCTAGGGTCGTCGGCAGGAAACCACGAGCGATCCACAGGAGTACCCAGCGATGTCTATCGATCCGTCCTCGATTCCGAATTTCGGGGGCCAGCCCGAACCGCAGGCGGCAGGACCCGAGGGCCCCGTTGTCCCTGACCAGGACCTCGTCAAGCAGCTCCTCGAACAGATGGAGCTGAAGTTCGTCGTCGACGACGAGGGCGACCTCGCGGCGCCGTGGGAGGACTTCCGGACGTACTTCATGTTCCGGGGCGAGGACGAGCAGCAGGTCTTCTCGGTCCGTACGTTCTACGACCGCCCGCACGCCGCGGACCAGCGCCCCGTCCTGCTCGACGCGATCGACGACTGGAACCGCCGCACGCTGTGGCCCAAGGTCTACACGCACACCCACGAGCCCGAGGAGGGCTCCGAGGAGACCGAGGTCTCGGTCCGTCTGATCGGTGAGGCGCAGATGCTCATCGGTACGGGCGTCAGCCTGGAGCACTTCGTCTCGTCGACGGTCAGCTGGGTGCGCGCCTCGATCGAGTTCGACAAGTGGCTGCAGGAGCGCCTGGGCCTGACCCCGGCCGAGGAGAAGGCGGACGGCGGGGACCCGGTCCCCCCGAGCGCCTGAGCCCTCGTACGGCGGTGACACCCCACCCCGGGGCGGCGGTCCTCGTGACCGCCGCCCCGGGGTGGCGGCGTTTCAGGGCGCCAGCCGCCGGAGCGTTCGGGGAGAGTGCGGCAGAAGGCGTAGGCGTCCTTCTCGCCGAACGGGGCGATGTCGGTGGTGATGAAGTACGTGCCGTCGGGCCGGTAGACCTCGAACCCGGCCGCGCGCAGTCCGTCGCCGAGCAGGTCGCGCCGGCGGCGCAGGCCGGCGCGGAAGTCGTCGAAGTAGGAGTCCGGCAGGCGCAGTGCCTCGGCGATCGCGTACTGGAACGGGCCCGCGCTGACATAGGGCAGGTACTGCTTGGCGTCCGGACGGCTGCGGTCGGCGGGGCGCTCGCGGTGACCCAGCCGAGACCTCGTTCGTACACTCATTCGCGTGTCGCGCAGCAAGCCCACCAGGGGCAACCCCAGCGCCAGCGTCGCCGGTGAGCCGGCGGCGGTCTACTGCCGCATATCCCAGGCGGACGACGACGACCAGACAGGCCTCGACCGCCAGGAGCGCATCTGCCGCGAGATCGCCGAGCGCCGGGGCCTGGTCATCAACCCCGCCCACGTCTTCGTCGACAACAGCCGCTCGGCCTGGAGCCGCAAGCGGAAGCGGCCCGGCTGGGACCGCCTGCTGAACGAGGCCCGGAACCCGTGGCTTCCGGCACGTCATCGCCTACCATCCCGACCGGCTCATGCGGCAGCCCCGGGACCTGGAGGAGCTGCTCCAGCTCTCCGACGACCACGCGATCACCCTCCACGGCGAGGCGAACCGTCGTGACCTCGCCGACCCCGAGGACCGCTTCATCCTCCGCATCGAGGTCGCGCACGCCTGCCGCTCCTCCGACGACACCTCGCGGCGGCTGAAGTCCGCGATGCAGGACCGGGCGCGGGAGGGCAAGCCGCAGGGCGGCGTGCGGCGGTTCGCTACGCCAAGGACGGCATGACGATCATCGAGGAGAGGCCGAGATCGTCCAGGAGGTGTTCGACCGCTACCTGAAGGGCGAGGGCCCGGCACCCATCGCGAAGAACCTGCACAGCCGGGGCATCCGCAAGCGTGAAGAACCGCCGTGGTCGGGGTGAAGGGCTCGGAGGCGACCGCGCACAGGCGGATCAGGCCCATGGCCGGGCGGGGCGAGCATCGTGCCGTCAGATCGGGCTGAGATCTGTCAGGCCGGGTTGACCTGGTTCGCCGTCGGATGAGGAAGGGGCTGTGCCATGGCGCTCCAAGTGAGCGACGATCGCTGTCCGCAAAGGCTCCGGTCCCCCGGGCTGTGCGGGCATGCCATCCGCCCAGTCGATACCGCGGTGCACCTCGTGCCACTTCGGCCGAAGCTGCTTGTCCTCGCGCCCTGCCCCCTGCTGGTTCACTCCGAACCCTTCCAGCACCACGTTCCATACGGGTTGCAGGTCGCTGATCATCAGTCGTTCAGCCATGGGCGTGAAGAGATCGTCGGCGGGAAGGTAGCGCGCGAAGAAGTCGCTGAGTTCGAGGTCTAGAGCAGTGCCGATCTTGCGGGCGTGCTGCCTGAGTCGGTCCCGCAGTTTCGTACCTTCCCACGCCGCGCCCACGTTCTGGCCCTTGCGGCTACCCGCTGGATCGGCCTTGCCCACGTAGATGGGTATGTTGCACTTCGCGGAGGAGATACGCGTATATAGCTTGTTGGGTCCCGCGTAATAGATGGCGTAAATGCCGGAGCCGCGGAAGTTGGGGATGTCACCGAGGGACACAGGCTTCGACGACACCAGGGCCCAGAGCACGCTCCGCCCGAGGTTCTCGCGTCGGAGCGGGTCGTAGATGCGGTCACGCCCGGACTCAGCGGATGGATCCCGAAGGCCGCGCTCGCTGGGCTCGGTCACGGGACGGCTCCTTCGCTGGGCTCGGTCTGCCTCTGTCTCGGTCCGCGACGGTCGGGGAGACGTGGGTCATCGAAGGAACTGTAGTCGCCACATGGTGAAGATTTTGGCCAGAATGGCGACATGATCACTCACTCCGCGGTATGGTTTTACCCGTACTGATCTGCTAGGAGTGTGAAACATGGCACGGACGTCGGTCGAACTGTTCGCCGGAGGTGGTGGGCTGGTGCAGGCTGGCACGAACGTCGGCTTCCGTCATCTCCTCGTGAATGAGTACGCGAAGTGGGCGTGCGAGACGTTGAAGGAGAACGACTTCGTGGCCTACCCGGAAGGGTCGTGTCCTCCCGTCCCTGAGGAACTGAAGGACGGGGAGGAGAAGACCGACAAGCACAAGACGCCGCTGGTCATGGGCGATGTACGCAAGCTGAACATGACCTACCTGGGGGAGCGCGAGGTCGACCTCCTGGCCGGCGGCCCGCCGTGCCAGCCGTTCAGTCTCGGCGGCGTCGCCAAGGGTGACGAGGACGAGCGGAACATGTTCCCCGAGATGTTCCGGGCCGTGAGGGAGATCAGGCCAAAGGCGGTCCTCTGTGAGAACGTCCGCGGCTTGCTGCGTCAGTCTTTCGCCCCGTATTTCCACTACATCAAGCGCGAGCTGGAGCTGCCCTTCGTGAAGCGCGCTGGCGCGACTTGGCAGGAGCACGATCGGCAGCTGCAGGAGCGGCTGAAGGCGGAGGACACGGACCCGACGCAGCGGTACGACGTTCTCGAATTCCCCGTGAACGCCGCCAATTACGGGGTGCCGCAGATCCGGAACCGCGTCATCCTTGTAGCCTTCCGGGCCGACCTCGGCGTGGATCAGGAGAAGTTCCGAGAGGCGGTCAAGGAGACACACTCCAAGCGGTCTCTGGTCCAGTCCTTCCGCGATCACACCTACTGGGACCGGCACCGAACCGTCGAGAAGCATGTCCGTGATGATGTCGGGCGCCTCTACCCACAGGAAGAGCTCCACCTCGACGAAGGGGAGTCCCTGGCCCCATGGCTGACACTGAGGGACGCCTTGGTCGGGCTGCCTGAGATCAACTTGGAGCAGTTGGACAAGAAGACGCCGCAGGGCTTCCCTGACCACATCGGGTGGCCGGGCGCGAGGATCTACCAGGGCCACACGCCGAACATGCTGGATTACCCAGCGAAGACCGTGAAGGCCGGCGTGCATGGTGTCCCAGGCGGCGAGTCCGTGATGCTCCTGGACAAGCGCGAGCGAAACCAGGAGACCGGGCGCCTGGACTACATCCACCGATACATGACCGTCCGGGAGACCGCGCGCGTCATGACGTTCGGCGACAAGTGGAACCTCATGGGGCCGCGCGGGGAGCGGATGCGTCAGCTGGGCAACGCCGTGCCGGTACGCCTGGGAGAGGTCTTCGCGAAGGCTATTCACGCAGCACTGGATGACGTGGAATCGCGATCGTGACCGATTCGCAGCGTGGCAGGCAGAGTGGCTGGAACGATCAACCGCCGCCGACGCGAGCCTGGAAAGGCCGAGCCGGTCGAAGCCGAGTAGCTCTGGCGGCCGAGCAGGACCGCGCGGCCGGCGGTCGCCAAGGGCGCTACGTCCGTCTGGATGACGATCGCTACGCTCTCGCCTCCGTCGAACTCAAAGTGCTGCCCCACACACGACGTATTCGCGCCTACTTGCGGTGGTCCGACAAAGGCCGTTCGCCCGCCAAGTACCTCGGGCAAGTCGACAACGACACCCGAGCGGCGAACCTCGTCGCCGGGTGGGAAGCGGCGGCGGAGAAGGGACTTGTGGGTGTCCGACCCGTGCCGCAGGGCTCGTGGGCCTCATCGGACGCGGTTCGCGCGTCGATGCGCGGCAACAGGGGCAAAGACACCGGTCCTGAGCTCAGACTCCGCTCTCTCATCCATCGTGAGGGGCTGCGGTACCGCGTATCAGCGCGGCCGCTACCCGACCTGCGTCGTACCGCGGACCTTGTGTTCACGAAGGCCCGCGTGGCGGTGTTCGTGGATGGCTGTTTTTGGCACGGGTGCCCGGAGCATCACAGGCCGGCGACGACTCGAAATCCTGAGTTCTGGCGCGACAAGATCGAGGTCAATCGCTCGCGGGACGAGGAGACGAACCGTCGCCTCTCCGAAGCTGGGTGGATGGTTATCCGTATCTGGGAGCACGAGGACCCCGTCGACGCCGCTCAGCGCGTCATCGCGGTGGTACGCGGTCAGTGACGCGGGCTACAGGGTCCCGTCGCGGAGCAGGTCCTCGACCACGTCTGTAGCGTGCCGCAGAGTGATCCGGCCGTCGCCGTCGCTGAAAGCGAGCAACCGCTCGCCGATGCGCAGGCCGGCCCCAACCAAGACATCCATCGGGATCTTGATGATCCCGCCCCCGCCACGGTCACCTCAGCGGGCTCTCGAATCATCCTCCCCGGATGCCACGGGGAGTGGAACCGGGACCGCCCCCGCGGTCCTGGGGGTGGCGCGAACGAGTCCTCGAACCCGAGACGGTTGTCAGTGACCGCCTCTACCATCGAAGCGGTCACGATCGTCGGGGTTGCCGCCGCAGCCGTCGACCTCAATGCACATGGCCCGAGGGGGGCACGCCGAGGGCGTGACCATGGGAGGAGCAGGAATGAAGATCACCCCGTCAGCACGCATCCTTCGGATGTTGGGCGAGATCGAGTTCGACGAGTGGCAGTGCGTAGCGGAGCTGCTCGACAATGCCTTCGACGACTTCACGGAGATCACGAGGCTGGGAATCCCCTGGGCCGGCGGTTTCAGGGTGAGTGTCAGCCTGCCCAGCTCCTCGATCAGGTCCAGCGAGGCGCAGGTCGTGATCATGGACACCGGCCGGGGGATGAGCTACGAGACGCTCGAGCACGCGGTACGTGCGGGTTGGTCGAGTAACGACCGCTTCGACAAGCTCGGGCTGTTCGGGATGGGGTTCAACGTCTCGACTGCCCGGTTGGGGCGACGTACCAGGGTTCTCACCACGCGTGCGGGTGATCCTGAGTGGATTGGCGTCGAAATCGATCTGGACAGGATCGGCGACGACTTCGAGGCGGATGACATCACCGAGCCGAAGGTCGACCCGAACGAGCACGGCACGAGGATCGAGATCAGCCGTCTGCACCCGGCTCGCGCGGATTGGTTGCGCCGGAACGAAGCGAACCTGCGACAGACCCTCGGACGGGTCTATTCCTGGATCCTCGACAACAGGCCGTTCGAACTGTGGGTGCAGGGCAAGAAGGTCAAGCCGCGCCGTCATTGCCGGTGGGGTGACGATCGGTACGTGACGTTCGGAACAGGCGCCAAGGCGGAGAAGATCCCGGCCTATATCGCCATCGATGAGAGGCTCGAAGACGCCGCAGCGTGCCTGGACTGCGGCAACTGGCAGCACCCTGGCGACGAGGTCTGTGGTCAGTGTGACGGCAGCAGGCTGGTGCCCAGAGAGCGTCGTATTCATGGATGGTTGGGAGTCCAGCGGCACCTGCACAAGAGGGAGTTCGGAATCGACTTCCTCAGGAACGGCCGCAAGATCCTTCAGTGGGATCAGAGCCTCTTCCAGTGGAAGAATCCGGATAACCCGCTCGCTGCTCTCGACATCGAGTACCCGATCGAACTGGCCAACCAAGGTGGACGGTTGATCGGGGAGATCCACTTGGACCACGTGCCAGTCACGTACCAGAAGGACGCATTCGAGTACAGCGACCGAAGCTGGCGTGGAGCCGTGCAGCTGCTGAGGGGGGTGGGCCCCCTCCTGCCCAACAAAGCGAGGGACGCGGGCTACCCGGAGAACAACAGTCACCTCGCGAAGCTCGTGAAGGGATTCCGTCGAAACGACGCGGGGCTCCGCTACCTGACGCCCGGAGACGGGTCGCGCCCCATCCACGAGGAGACCAGGCGGTGGGCGGACCGATTCCACAGAGGGGATGAGGAATACCAGACGGATGCCATCTGGTGGGACGCGGTCGTCCGCCACGATGGGCTGGGCAAGAAGGCCAAGGTCGACCGAGCGAAACAGCACACACCTGCCCAGCCAGACGAGCAGGCGGTCTTGGAGGCGTTGGGCCTAGGCGCGAAGTCCTCGGAGGATCGACAGCCGGACATCGCCCCACCCACCCCCGAGCCGAAGAGGCCGACCAGGGAGACCAGTCAGGAGCGGATAGACCGCTACTCGGCCAACTCGGTGTCGGTACCCCGCCTCTCGAAAGACTTCGGGCTCCGAAGCCTTGGCGCCTTCTTGAGTATCGACGCGCGTCGTCTGCACGGCACACGACTCCAAGACGACCACGGTCAGGAGACACCGATCCTGCTGGTTCAGCGGGACGGGCGACGGGCCACCGCGTTCATCGACCCCGAGCACGAGAGTCTCGCGCGTCACGGAATCGACGAGTCGGACCTGCTGCTCGTGGAAATCGCCTCGGTCCTCAAAGTGAAGACGGACAGCCGCCTCACCCTCTCCAGCCTCGTCGTCGGGTTGCGCGCCGAGTGTCTCCCAGACAGCGTGAACCGTGTCGAGACGGTCGGGGCGGAGGCGCGGGAACTCCTGTCCGACATCCGGGAGCGGATGGCCGCGAAGGCCGAGCAAGACCCCGCGCGCGCCTTCGAACTGCTCTCCCCGGACGAACTCACCGCGACGGAGAACGAGTTGATCGCCAGCGGGCGCGTGGCCAGCACCCAGCTGCTCGGCGAGAACGCCGAGTTCATCATCCACGCCCCGGCACTGTTCATCGTCAAGCTGCTCGAATCCTGGCCGGAGGCGTTTATGGACGGGAATGTCTTCTCCGGACCGTACGTCTCAGTCTCGTCACCGTCGGCCCGCAGGTTGAGCCTCGCTCGGACAGCTGGATACCTGACCGACGTGGCCACAGTGACGGGCTTCAGCAGCAGCGGCGTCACGGACCCGGTCCAGCTCCAGCGCACCCGCTTGAGTGTCAGGCTTTTGGCCGACGAGCTGGCGGGCGAGGGATGAGCAAGGGTGGCTTTCTCTCCGCCGAGGAACTCCTCGCGGGAGGCCCGAACGGGCTGACCCACGCTGTCGAGAGGGCCCTGTGGCACCTCGGGTTCTCCGACGTCAGGGTGGTCGACGGGGCGGGCGACGGTGGGGCGGACCTGCTCGCGGTGAGGGACCGAGAGCAATGGGTATTCCAATGCAAGTGGTCCTCGCGTGGGCCGGTCGGCAGGGAGGGGATCGACGACATCGAACGCGCCAGGACGCGCTACCGAGCGGATAGGTCCGTACTCGTCACGAACACCGGTCTGAACCGTACTGCGGATTCCCGGCGTGATGCATTGGCCTCCGTGGGTATCGAGGTAGGCGTGTGGGACGGCCCTACTCTCGCGGAGATCTGGGAGCGCATGCCCCCAAGAGTGCCGGCCACGTACGAACTGAGGTCGTACCAGCGGGAGGCGGCGGACGCGATCGAGAGGGACCTGACCCGCCATGGCACGGCGCTGCTCATCCTCGCGACAGGGCTTGGTAAGACGGTGGTGGGCGGGGAGACCATCCACCGGCACCTAGCGAGGAATCCCGGCGCCCCCGTCCTTGTCGCTGCCCACATGAAGGACCTGGTCGAACAGCTGGAGCGGGCCCTATGGCGACACCTGGACAAGTCGACACCGACGCGGCTCGTCACAGGTGACACGAAGCCCACCGCACTCGACGGAGTCCTCGTGGGTACCGTCGAGTCGGTCCTCGGTCTGACGCGTGCAGGGTGGCGCCCGGATCTTGTGATGATCGATGAGACGCACCACGTCGGGGAGAACGGGCGATTTGCAGAGTTGCTGGATCTGTGCGGAGATGCGGCGAAGTTCGGTGTCACCGCGACGCCCTGGCGCGGTGACAAGTTCGACATCACCGCGCGATTCGGCCCCCCGAGCTTCACCATGAGCATCGCGAGCGGAATGGCGGAGGGGTACCTCTCCGCCATCGACTACCGACTCTTCGTCGACAACATCAACTGGGATGCCGTTCGGGAGGCGAGCGAACACGGTTATTCCATCAAGGAGTTGAACCGCGCCCTCTTCCTGCCGCAGCGCGACGAGGAGATCGTCGAGCATTTCCGGGAGGCATGGCGGGAGACCGCCGACCCGCGGGCGATTCTGTTCTGCCAAACAATTGAGCACGCCGAGCGCATGGCATCCCTGCTAGCAGCCTCGGACCAGGCTTGGGGTAACGCGTCCTTCCTGCACAGCGGTCTGCCGCGTCAGCGCCGTCAGATGCTGCTGAACGAGTTCAGACTTGGGCGCGTACCCATCATCACCTGCGTCGACGTGTTCAACGAAGGAGTCGACGTCCCGGACGTGAACCTGATCGGGTTCTTGCGTGTCACGCACAGTCGCCGCATCTTCGTACAGCAGCTCGGCCGCGGACTCAGGCTGAGTCCAGGGAAGCGTGCCCTGAGAGTGCTCGATTTCGTGACGGACATCAGGCGCGTCGCCGCGACCCTGGACCTGCGACGAGCGTTGGAAGCGGCGGAGACCGAGGTGATGGAGCGGCTGCCAGCGTCGGCGTCGAGTATCGAGTTCAACGACACCACTGCGGGCAGCCTGCTGGACCACTGGATCCAAGACGCGGCGGACCTCGAGACAGCTGCGGACGAAGTGAAGTTGCAGTTCCCATCCCAAGGGGGGATCTACTGATATGGCCATCCCGCGCGACGTCGAGATGGAGATCGTCCGCTTGCTCTACGCAGAGGCGGCCGAGAAAGACTGGACGTTCCTCACGGACAGTGAGCGGACCCCGATATACAACCGGTGGGCGAGGTCGCCGGAGATCGGCGAACGGCTAGCCCTCTACCTCAAGGACCCCGAGGGAGTTCGCCACTGGATCAAGGACCGGCCCATGAAGGAGTACGCCCGGGCGGTCTACGGAATCGGGAAGTACGCCCAGTTGGTCCCGAACCCAGCGGCTGGGGTGAGTACGCTCGTGAAGCAGGCGCTCGGAGCGGAATGGACACCGGATCTGGAGACACGCCGCATCAAGCCCCTCCGAGTAACACTCCGCAAAGGTGAGACAGAGGAGATGTACTTCACGTGGGGGCCGCAGCGAGATCTGAAGCACTTGGCGTGGGCCGCCTTGCGTGCGGAAGCTGACGGAGATACCACCCCCTGGACCCTCTGCGTGGTCAGCGCGTTCGTGGCCCCGATCCCGCAGGAGGTGAAAACAGCGAACCTGCGCCTCGCGGAGCGCTGCGGCCTGCGGATCACGCACGCGACAGGGGAGTGAAGGCTGTGTCCGTCACGCCAACCCGCGAATCATGGCTCCTGAGCATCTGGAACAGCGGCTTGGATGGCCGTGAACGGGACATGCTCACGAGGCGTCATGCCGGGGAGCCACTGGAGCCGATCGGGCGCTCTCACGGAGTATCCCGAGAACGTGCCCGTCAGGTGATGGCGGTCGCGGAGGAACGGGTGTTGTCCAAGGCTGATCTAATCGGGGGCGAGTGGCGCGAGGAAATCGCTGCCCGACGTTCCTCCTGCGGGTTCGTCTCGGAGGGTTCGTTGGCCAACGACTTGAAGGACGACCCCAGTGGGGTCATGCGGTCCATCCTCCTACGGGGAATCGGGCTCCATGAGTGCCGAACCTGGGCCGGTACGGTGGCCGGGCTGTGGGCTTCGAACGAGGCGGCGCTGGAGCCGTACGTGAGAGAGCTGATCGCACGGGCGCCCTTCCGAGAAGAGGAGCTCAAGGAGCTGGCAGCCGCACAGGGCATCCCAGATTCCGTGCCCTTGGAAAGCATTCTCACGCATCCACGCAGCCCTCTGACCCGGGGGCCGGCAGGAGCCTGGGTGCGCCGCCGAGCCAAGGGCCGCGATGCTGCCTACCTCTGGTTGGCCGACGAAGGAGAGCCGCGCCGAGCCGACACGATCAGTGTGGCGATCGGCGGCAAGGGGGAACGGGTCGTCGCGGAGGCGCTAAGGAGAGATGATCGCTTTCGTCTTCTCCGGCCCGAGGGGACCTGGGCGCTTAGCGAGTGGTCGCTTCCGCAGGCCGGCAGTCACAGCAATGCTTTGGAAGCGATGCTCGAAGTGCTCGGCGAACATGGCCCGCTGAACCGGTCGGAACTGTTCGCGCTGACCGCACGGTCGTATCCAGTGAGTGCCGCACGGCTGCAGCAGTGCCTTATCAGCGACAGGATCGGCATGACCTCGGACGGCCGGATCGATCTCGTCGAGAGGGGCGCGGTGCCCATGGAGGAGAAGGAACCGCAGAGGCTCTCCCATATGGTGACCGACGACACTGGCCAGGTCGTCGGTGTACGGCTGAGGGTGGACCGGGAAATCCTCCGCGGTAGCGGGGTTATCGTGCACTCGTGGCTGACCTGGTACCTGGGCCTCCGCCTGGCACCCATGTCCAGGAACTTCACGATGGACGACGGCTCAGGCGTCCTGACCGTACGGCGCAATACGAGTGCCGCCCAGCTCTCCAGCGTCCGTACGCAAGTCATGTCTGCAGGTATGACGCAAGGTTGCGAGATGGCAGTGGTGCTGCGCCTCGATCACTCCACCGCATCGATTCGGCACGCGTGCGACCCAGCTGCATGCCCGGCGCGTCAACTGGACTGAAAACCCAGTCCTGCTCGCCTGATGTGAGCACATGTAGCGAGTGCACGTTCCGACTATTTTCCGATCTGTTTCCGCTGTCGAGTCGCGACGAGCCAGCTCTCGAATGATGTTTCGTACGGCGGCGCGCCGCCTGCTCAGGTGCCCCTCTCGCCGAGGCGCAGCGCGCCGGACACGAAGGCCCGACCGAGAGCTCGCGTCTCCCCCGGTAGGGCCCACGTTGGCGTACCTGCCAGAGCTAGTTTCCCGCGGTCTGGCAGGTGGAGGAGGCTCCGGCGTGCTCGGCTGTGATCGCCTCGCCGCCACTCCCTCCAGGAGTAACCAGCATCACCCCCACCCCCAGCATGAATCCCGCTCCCGCAGTCGCCACAGCGCCGGTCTTCCGTCGGAACCATCCGATGTCCCGCGCGAGACTCTCAACCGCATCGCTCTGATTACTCGTGCCGTGCCGGCCGTCGCCCATGGGGCTCCTTCCCTCACTATCTTTAAACGTGGGTGATGTCCCCGAATGTGGATGCCGACTTAACTACCTGCAGAAACAGGATTAGATGCATTTTGCAGGAGAGGCATGAAAAGGCGCCTATCAGCCTCTTCTCGCGCGAACGCAAGAATCCCTTGTGTTGCACAGAGTGCCACCTGTCGTGCGGTGGCGCGACAGTGTCAAGGTAATTCCGAGTTGTATCCCGTCCCCCTTTCATGGGGTGCGCCTCGCGCGATCTCACGCATTTATCGCTTTGCTAATCGGCGAGTCATGTCTATCAGGGTTTGGTGATCGTGGACTCCGACTCCGCGATTCTCGCGATGGCGACGAGCGGGAATTGGCCACCTCGCGTCAGGGGTGACCATCTGCTCCATGCCTCGCCTGTTTGCGTGGAATGATCCCGATTTGCATCTATTTTCTTGTCTCTCGGGGGAGGTGTAAGGCCTTCTTTGCGGAGCGAGGGTCGCGGGATATCTGCAGGTCAAGACGACCTGTCGCTACTACGCGAAAAAGTGGCCATCCGCAAGACGGGTGCAAGAATGGCGGGATCGCGTTGTTGGAGCCCTCCGTGGGAGGAACGTGCCACGATGTTCGGTGCTCTATGACGTCACCATGCTGGGATTGGACTCTGTGGGGGAGCGCTGGGTGATCTCCTCCCGGCACTCCCCTCGGACTCGTCGGAGCGACCCAAGCCCCTCCGGCGGGGTGCAGACGCGATCAGTTCAGGTGGTATGTGCACCGAATTTCACCGGGGCGAGAGAAGGGACGAGTCAGGAAGCCAGCCGCCGCAGCCGGGCGACCGCGTCGTGCAGGACGTCGTCCTGCTTGCAGAAGGTGAAGCGGACCTGGCCGCGGCCGGCTTCCGGGTCGTCGTAGAAGACGGAGTTGGGGACGGCGACGACGCCGCAGCGTTCGGGGAGCGCGCGGCAGAAGGCGTAGGCGTCCTTCTCGCCGAACGGGGCGATGTCGGTGGTGATGAAGTACGTGCCGTCGGGCCGGTAGACCTCGAACCCGGCCGCGCGCAGTCCGTCGCCGAGCAGGTCGCGCCGGCGGCGCAGGCCGGCGCGGAAGTCGTCGAAGTAGGAGTCCGGCAGGCGCAGCGCCTCGGCGATCGCGTACTGGAACGGGCCCGCGCTGACGTAGGTCAGGTACTGCTTGGCCGTCCGGACGGCTGCGGTCAGCGGGGCGCTCGCGGTGACCCAGCCGACCTTCCAGCCGGTGTACGAGAAGGTCTTGCCGGCGGACGAGATGGAGACCGTGCGCTCGCGCATGCCGGGCAGCGATGCCGGCGGGATGTGTTCGCCCTCGAAGACCAGGTGCTCGTAGACCTCGTCGGTGACCACGAGGAGGTCGTGCTCCACCGCCAGTTCGGCGATCGTGGTCAGTTCCTCGCGGGTGAGGACCATGCCCGTCGGGTTGTGCGGGCTGTTCAGCAGCAGCAGCCGGGTGCGGGGCGTGATCGCGTCCCGGAGGGCGTCGAGGTCGGGGCGGAAGTCCGGGGCGCGCAGGGTCAGCGGTACGCGGACGCCGCCCGCCATGGCGATGCAGGCGGCGTACGAGTCGTAGAAGGGCTCGAACGCGATGACCTCGTCGCCGGGTTCCAGCAGCGCGAGCATGGCCGCGGCGATGGCCTCGGTGGCTCCGGCGGCGACCAGGACCTCGGTGTCGGGGTCGTAGGGGATGCCGTAGCGCCGCTGCTGGTGGTCGGCGATCGCGGTGCGCAGTTCGGGGATGCCGGGGCCCGGCGGGTACTGGTTGCCGTGCCCGTCGCGCAGCGCCCGGACCGCGGCCTCGCGGATCTCCTCGGGGCCGTCGGTGTCGGGGAAGCCCTGGCCGAGGTTGATGGCGCCGGTCCGTACGGCGAGTGCCGACATCTCCGCGAAGATCGTCGTGCCGAAGCCGTCGAGGCGGCGGTTGAGCAGCGGTCGTCCCTGTGTCATGGCTGTCATCCTGCGCGGAAGCTCTGGAGTTGCTCAAGTCTGCTTTGGCCGTTCGGGGCCGGGGGCATTTCCCCCACACGCGGGAAGCGCGTGGAAGCGGGTGACCTCGCTTCGGGGGACGGAAGGGCGTGAGGTCGGTGAAGGTGTTCGTCGGTGTGGTGATCGCGGTCGGTCTGATGGTGCTGCTCGTCTCGGTCCTGGTGAAGGCCGGAAGCCGGCCGAAGGCGGGCAGGCGGGGCGGGCGGCGGGGGACCGTCGGCAGCGATGCGGGGGGCGGCTGGTGGGCGGGGGGTGACGGTGGCGGTGGTTCGTCCTGCGGAAGCGGGAGTTCCGGGAGCTCCGGGCACTCCGGAGGCCATTCGTGCGGCGGCGGCCACTCCTCGTGCGGTGGCGGATCCTCGTGTGGCGGCGGGGGCGGATGCGGCGGAGGAAGCTGATCCTGACAGCTGGTTCTGGAGGTGTCCGGCGGGTGAACTCCCGCCGGGCACCTTTTTGTTGGGGAATTTTGCGCGTGGCCGGTGAACAGATGATCCGAGGGGCCCCCGAGGGGATGGAAACCACGGCAAGTTGGGCAAAAACGCTGTGGATACGACTTATTCGTGGTTCCCTCGGTTGAGAGAACATTCAGCCCTCGGACCCCAGTTGGACCTGATTGGGCGCTACCCCTCCTACGTGCATCACGTCGGGGGCGTCCCCTGTCCATGTGTCCATGCTTGCTTGCGGAGCCGACTCATGCTCACGACCCTCCAGACGGCTTATTCCGATACCCGCGCCGCCGACCTGGCCTGGACGCTGGGGCGCGAACCGCTCCCCGCGCTGGCCGTGCTCGACCTCGATCTCGCGGGTGCCGGACTCCAGATGCGCCTGCTCGGCGCCTCCCACCAGGTGCTCCTCGAAGAGGACCGCGGCACCTGTTCCGAGACCGTGGCCTGTATCCCCGGGAGCAGCACCCCGCTTCCGCTCGGGGTCTCCAAGCGGCTCGGGGTGTGGGAGTACGAATTCGCGGCGCGCGTCGAGACGCTCTCGGAAGGCTCGTTCGCGGGCCGCGCGCAGGAACTCCTCGCGCTGGTCGCCGACCATCCGAACGGTCTCGCCGGTACGTTCCCCGGCAGCCCGCACGCCTTCACCGCCATGCTCGCCCAGCGGACCGAGGGTCAGGTGCGGTGGCGTACCTGGCACGCGTATCCGCAGGAGGGGCAGTTGGTGGTGACGCGCACCCGAGTGGGAGTGCGGACGTCGGCGGCAGTGCTCTGAGTAGTCCCAACTCCGTTGTGAGCACGCCACTTGCACCCTTGTGGGTGACAGGCTGCCACGTGATCGTGACGTAGCGTTCGTATCATGATCGATCAGCAGGTGTCGCTGCGAGGGGGCGCGGCGTGTCTTCCCGTAGGGCCGAGGACCGGCCGGTGTCTCGTGCTGGCCGCGGTCTTCGTCTGCGCAGCCTGCGGTCTGGTGTACGAGCTCGAACTGGTGGCGCTCGCCTCCTACTTGATCGGTGATTCCGTCACCCAGGCATCGGTCGTGCTCTCCGTGATGGTCTTCGCGATGGGCGTCGGCTCGCTTCTCGCGAAACGTTTACGCAGCCGTGCCGCAGTGGGCTTCGGGCTGATCGAGGCGGCGCTCGCGCTCGTCGGCGGCTCCTCGGCGCTGGTGCTGTACGCGTCGTTCGCCTGGATCGGGGAGTCGCGCTACGCCCTGGTCGGGTTCTCGCTCACGATCGGGATCCTGATCGGTGCGGAGATCCCGTTGCTGATGACCTTGATCCAGCGCGTCGACCGGCAGGACGCGGGTGGTGCCGTCGCGGATCTCTTCGCCGCCGACTACGTGGGTGCGCTGGTCGGCGGGCTCGCGTTCCCGTTCCTGCTGCTGCCGATGCTCGGGCAGCTCACCGGGGCGCTGCTCACCGGCGCGGTCAACGCGGTGGCGGGCGGGGCGCTGGTGCTGTGGGTGTTCCGGCGGGACCTCACCCCGCGCTCCCGCCGGCTGCTGATCGCGTTCAACGTGGCGGTGATCGCCCTGCTGGCCGTCGCCACCGCGATGGTCGACGACTTCGAGGGGGCGGCGCGGCGCGCGGTGTACGGGGACGCGGTGCGGGTCGCGGTGCAGACCGAGGTCCAGGAGGTGGTGCTGACGGGGTCGGGCCGCGACTCCCTGGATCTGTATCTGGACGGCCGGCTGCGGGTCAGCGCGCGCGACGAGTACCGCTACCACGAGGCGCTGGTGCACCCGGCGATGAACGGGCCGCACGCCCACGTGCTGATCCTGGGCGGCGGTGACGGCCTCGCCGCCCGGGAGGTGCTGCGCTACCCGGACGTACGTGACGTCACGGTGGTCGAGCTCGACCGGGACGTCACCCGGTTGGCCCGGACCGACCCGGCGCTCTCGGAGCTCAACGGCCACGCGCTCCGCGACCCCCGGCTCACCGCCGTCACCGCCGACGCCTTCAACTGGCTGCGGGCGGCGCGCGGCAGCTATGACGTGGTGATCTCCGATCTGCCCGATCCCGGGATCTCCACCAGCACGAAGCTCTACTCGGCGGAGTTCTACGGCCTGGTCGCCCAGGTGCTCGCGCCCGGCGGCCGGGTGGTGGTGCACGGGGGCCAGCCGGCGTCCCGGCCGCGTACGTTCTGGACGGTCGAGGCGTCGATGAGGGCGGCGGGCCTGGGGACCCGCCCGTACCGGATCAGCGGCCCGGCCGCCGATTCCGCGGCCGGCCCCGACCGGGCCACGCACCGGGAGCAGCGCGCGCACGGCTGGGGCTTCGTCCTCGCCGGTGCGGGGCGCGGACCGGAGCTCGGCCTCGCCCGGAAGGCCCCGGCGCTGCGGTCGCTGACGGAGCCCGGACTGGTCGACGCGGGGCGGCGGACGGAGGGCGCCCGGCTGCCGGGGCTGCCGCCGTCGACACTGGTGCATCCGCGGTACTGGGAGGACCGGTGAGCGGGGGCCTGGTCCGGGGGCCTGGTCCTGGGGACGGGGGTGGAGCGATCGGGGTGGTGGGCGGCTTCCGGAGGCGGAACCGCTGACGCGACGGTCGGGGCTGAGTAGGCTCGGTTCCCATGGAGCATGAGGTGTTCGTTCCGGTTCCGGTCCCGTCCCTGAGGCGGACGCTGGGTGATCCCGCCCGCGTCGCGCGATGCGTGCCGGGCCTGCAACAGGACGCCGACTCGTCCGCGGGCCCGCTCTCCGGCCGGCTCAAGGTCCGGGTCGACGGCCACACGATCACTTACCGCGGCGCGCTGCGGCTCACCGATGCGGCCGGGGCCGGCGTCGATGCCGGGATCCTGGTGACGGGCGAGGGCACCGAGGCCCGGGGCAGCGGCTCGGTGCAGCTGAGCCTGACGATCGGGCTGACCGAGCGCGACGGCGGTACGGCGATCGGGTTCACGGGGACGGCGAGCGGTGACGGCCGGCTCCTGGAGCTGGACGCGGCGGCGGTGCTCGCGGCGGCCCGCCGGCTGCTGGACCGCTTCGCCCAGCAGCTCGTGACGGAGACGCTGGCGGCCGCCGGTGAGCCCGACGGGCCGCTCGGCGAGGCCGTGGAGCAGGCCATCGAGGAGGCGGCCGAGGAGGCCGACACGACGGGTGCGGTCACCGTCGGCGACATCACCCCGGAAACCGACGCCTCCGACGGCACCGATGACATCGACGACACCGATGACGTACCGCCCACCCATGAAGCCGCGGCGGACGAGACGCCCTCGGCAGGGCAGCCGGGGGAGCCGGGGACTCCTCGGAACCCCCCGGGCACCGGCTCCGTCTTCGACGCGCCCGTGCCCCCGCCGTCGCTCGACCCGGTGTCCGAGGCGGAGTTCACCGCCCCGGGGAACCCCCCGGCGGAGGCCGCGCACGCCAGGCGGACCATGATCGGCCGCAGCGCCGAGGAGGTCGACCACGCGCCGCCGCGCGGCCGGTACGCCCCCGTCCCGTCACCCGATTCGACCACCGCGGGCGCCACGCTCCGCTGGGTCGCCCCGGCCGCCGCGCTCGCTCTGGCGTCCGCCGTGGTGGTGACCAGGGCGCTGAGGCGGCGGCGGTAGCGGTCGCGCCAGTAATGTCGGGCGGGTGAGTAGCAGCGAGAAGGACGTCCGGCTGTCCGTCGGCGACACAGAGTTGACCGTGAATCCCGCCAACGGCTGTCGCATCGACAGCCTGCGGATCGGTGGCACCGAGCTGCTGCGGCAGGGGGAGCGGTACGGCTGCTTCCCGATGGTGCCGTGGTGCGGGCGCACCGGGAACGGGCTGTTCCACAACGGCGACGTCCCGCACCGGTTGCCGCTGAACGCCCCGCCGCACGCCATCCACGGCACCGGCCGGGACACCGCCTGGCGCACCGCCCGGCTGGCCGAACGGGAGGCGTCGTTCTACTACGACCTCGCCGACCCCTGGCCGTACCCGGGCCGGGTGACCCAGACCTTCGAACTGTCCGAGGACTCGCTCACCCTCGCCTTCGGCATCGAGACGTACGGGGACTCGTTCCCGGCGCAGGCCGGCTGGCACCCCTGGTTCCTGCGCAACCTGGGCGGCGGTGGCAAGGACGTCGAGGTGTCCTTCGAGGCGGCCTGGCAGGAGGAGCGGGGCGATGACCATCTGCCGACCGGCCGCCGCATCCCGCCCCTGGAGGGGCCCTGGGACGACTGTTTCGGGATGCCGGACGGTGTCGAGGTGACGCTCACCTGGCCGGAGCAGCTGGAGCTGACGGTGAAGAGCCGGGCCGAGTGGGTCGTGATCTACGACGAGCAGGACGCGGCGGTCTGCGTGGAGCCGCAGTCCGGTCCGCCGAACGGGCTGAACACCGCGCCCCGCTACGTCACCCCGATCGATCCGCTGGAGATCGCGACGACGTGGAGCTGGCGCTGGCTCTGACCCGGGCACCGGTTACGGGCCGGGCCCGGCCGGGGCGGATGCCGGCCTCGGCTCCGGCTCCGGCTCCGGTACCGGCCTCGACATCGGCCCCGGCATCGGCATCGGCTCCGGTCCAGGCATCGGCTCCGGCCCAGGCGGCGGTCCAGGCATCGGCCCCGGCGGCGGTCCGCCGGGCAGCCTCTAAGCTCGTAGCCATGAGTGACGTACGTGCTGAGCTGCTCCAGCAGATCAAGGACAAGGCCGTGGTACACGGCAAAGTGACCCTCTCCTCGGGTCTTGAGGCCGACTGGTACATCGACCTGCGCCGCATCACGCTGGACGGCAAGGCCGCTCCGATGGTCGGTCAGGTCATGCTCGACGCCACCGCCGAGCTGGACTACGACTGCGTGGGCGGGCTGACGCTGGGCGCCGACCCGGTCGCCACCTCGATGCTGCACGCCTCCGCCGCGCGCGGGCAGGAGCTGGACGCGTTCGTCGTCCGCAAGGCCCAGAAGGCGCACGGGATGCAGCGCCGCATCGAGGGCACGGACGTGAAGGGCCGCCGCTGCCTGGTGGTCGAGGACACCTCGACCACCGGTGGTTCGCCGCTGACGGCCGTCGAGGCGGTGCGCGAGGCCGGTGGCGAGGTCGTGGCCGTGGCCGTGATCGTGGAGCGGGGCGCTGCTCCGGCCATCGCCGAGGCAGGTCTGCCGTATGTCCACGTCTACTCGGTGGCCGATCTCGACCTGGCCTGACATCCGGCTTTGACCTGCGGCTTTTTTCGGGGGCGGGCTGTTTCACGTGAAACGGCCCGCCCCTTCCGCATGCCTGACGAGCGGCTGCCGGACCGGTCCGGTGGTGGGCCGGGTGGAGCCGGAACGAGAGTCTGGGAAGATAGGGGCGACGATGACGTCGCCCCCAGGTCAGGGAACCAGCACGCACACCCGCATATCCCAAGGAGCGGTCAGATGCCCATCGCAACCCCCGAGGTCTACGCCGAGATGCTCGACCGGGCGAAGGCAGGCAAGTTCGCCTACCCGGCCATCAATGTGACGTCGACCCAGACCCTGCACGCTGCACTGCGCGGCTTCGCGGAGGCGGAGAGCGACGGCATCGTCCAGATCTCCACCGGTGGGGCGGAGTTCCTGGGCGGCCAGTACAACAAGGACATGGTCACCGGCGCCGTCGCCCTGGCCGAGTTCGCGCACATCGTCGCCGCCAAGTACGACGTCACGGTCGCGCTGCACACCGACCACTGCCCCAAGGACAAGCTGGACGGTTACGTGCGTCCGCTGCTCGACATCTCCGCCGAGCGCGTCGCCCGGGGCGAGAACCCGCTGTTCCAAAGCCACATGTGGGACGGTTCGGCCGAGACGCTGGCCGACAACCTGGCCATCGGTCAGGAGCTGCTGGCCAAGGCCGCCGCCGCCAAGATCATTCTTGAGGTCGAGATCACCCCGACCGGCGGCGAGGAGGACGGTGTCACGCACGAGATCAACGACGAGCTCTACACCACCGTCGACGACGCGCTGCGCACCGCCGAGGCGCTCGGTCTGGGCGAGAAGGGCCGCTACCTGCTGGCCGCCTCCTTCGGCAACGTCCACGGCGTCTACAAGCCGGGCAACGTCGTGCTCCGCCCCGAGCTGCTGAAGGACCTCCAGGAGGGCGTCGGCGCCAAGTACGGCAAGGCTGCTGGTAGCCACCCCTTCGATTTTGTCTTCCACGGCGGCTCCGGCTCCACCGAGCAGGAGATCGCCACCGCGCTGGAGAACGGCGTCGTGAAGATGAACCTCGACACCGACACCCAGTACGCCTTCACCCGCCCGATCGTGGACCACATGTTCCGCAACTACGACGGTGTGCTGAAGGTCGACGGCGAGGTCGGCAACAAGAAGGTCTACGACCCGCGCAGCTGGGGCAAGTCCGCCGAGGCGGGCATGGCCAAGCGCGTCACGGAGGCCTGCGCCAACCTGCGCTCCACCGGCACCAAGCTGAAGTAGCGGCAGCCGGTACGAAGTGTGGCCGTGGGCCCGGTACCCCGTGGGGTGCCGGGCCCACGGCATGTCCGAGGAACACGTTTCCGGCAGATGCATACGTGGACAGACGTATACGTAAGGGGTCGTTGTGGGTTCCAGTGCGCGCTATGACTTCGACACCGTCGTCGACCGCCGGGGCACCTGGTGTGTCCAGTGGGACGGGGTCGCGGACCGGTTCGGGGTGGACGGGCTGCTGCCGTTCACCATCTCCGACATGGACTTCGAGACGGCCCCGGAGGTGCTGGGGGCGCTGCGTTCCCGTCTCGACCACGGGGTGTTCGGCTACACCGACTGGCGGCAGGACGACTTCCGCTCGGCGATAGCCCACTGGTACGCGACCCGGTACGGCACCGAGGTGGACACCGGGCAGCTGGTGTACGGGCCCTCCGTGCTCAGCCAGCTCTCGCAGCTGTTGCAGATGTGGACGGCGCCGGGCGAGGGCGTGGTCGTCCACACCCCCACGTACGACGGTTTTCGCAAGGCGATCACCGGGCTCGGGCGGGAGCTGCGCGGTGTGCCGGTGGGGGACCCGGCCGCGTTGGAACGCGAGCTGGCCCGACCCGACAGCAAGGTCCTGGTCCTGTGCTCCCCGCACAACCCGACCGGCCGGGTGTGGACGACGGCCGAGCTGGAGGCGACGGCCTCGCTCGCCGCGCGGTACGGGGTCGCGGTGATCAGCGACGAGATACACGCGGACTTCGTGCACGAGGGGTACACCCACGTGCCGTGGACACGAGTCGCGGGCGACGGGCGCTGGGCGCTGGTCACCTCCGCGTCCAAGGCGTTCAACTTCCCGGCGCTGACCGGTTCGTACGGGCTGATCGGCGATCCGGCCGACCGGACGGAGTTCCTGCGCCGGATGGAGACGGCCGAGGGGCTGGCCTCCCCGGCGGTGCTGTCGCTGACCGCGCACATCGCCGCGTACCGGGAGTCGGCGCAGTGGCTGGACTCGGTGCGGGAGTACGTCGCGGGGAATCTGGCGCTGGTCGCGCAGCGGCTGGGCGAGGCGTTCCCGGAGCTGGGGTGGCGGCCGCCGCAGGCCGGGTACCTGGCGTGGATCGATCTGCGGCCCGCCGGTGTCGACGGCGACGAGGCGTTGCAGCGGGTGCTGATCGAGCGGGAGAAGGTCGCGGTGATGCCGGGCGGGGTGTACGGCGCGGAGGGCTTCGTGCGGCTGAACGTGGGGTGCCCGCGCGCCAAGGCGGCGGCCGGGGTGGACGCGCTGATCCGGGGCGTGCGGGCGGTGACGGGGCGGGCGTCTTAGGGCGTCGCGGGTTTCCTGGTGCCGTTCGGTGCGGTCCGGTGCGGTGCGGTCCGGTGCCGCCCGGTGCGGTCTGGTGCCGCCCGGTGCTGTCCGGTGCCGCATCGTGCCGCCCGGTGCTGTTCAGTGCTGCCTGGTGCCGCCCCGTGCCGTCCGATGGCCCTTCCGGCCCGGAGCGGGGATGCTGCTCGTATGCCTGACGCAGCCGAGACGGGAACTCCGGGCGCCATCCGCGTAGCCTCCGCCACCGGACGCTGGGTCGTCCTCACCACCGTCCTCGGCTCCAGCATGGCCATGCTGGACTCCACCGTCATCAACGTCGCGCTGCCCCGCATCGGCAAGGACCTCGGCACCGACCTGGCCGCGCTCCAGTGGACCGTCAACGCCTACATGCTGACCCTCGCCGGGCTGATCCTCCTCGGCGGCGCCCTGGGCGACCGGTACGG
The DNA here is from genome assembly GCF_042891445.1 of Streptomyces sp. NPDC001890. Classification (NCBI taxonomy): domain Bacteria; kingdom Bacillati; phylum Actinomycetota; class Actinomycetes; order Kitasatosporales; family Streptomycetaceae; genus Streptomyces; species Streptomyces sp. NPDC001890. The sequence goes on from NZ_JBIATE010000003.1 coordinate 484,520, forward strand.
GCGGCGGCGGGTCTTCGTCGTCGGCGTCGTCTGGTTCGCCGCCGCGTCGGTGCTGTGCGGTCTGGCGCCGAACGCCGCCGTCCTGATCGCCGCCCGTGCCCTCCAGGGCATCGGCGGGGCGCTGCTCACGCCCGGCTCGCTGGCCCTGATCCAGGCGAGCTTCCACCCCGACGACCGGGCCCGCGCGGTCGGGCTGTGGTCGGGGCTGGGCGGGGTCGGGGCCGCCGTCGGGCCGTTCGTCGGCGGATGGCTGGTCGACGGGCCGGGCTGGCGGTGGGTGTTCCTGCTCAACGTGCCGCTCGCCGCGGTCTGTGTGCCGGTGGCGCTGCGCCACGTACCGGAATCACGCGACCCGCACGCCCACGGGCGCTTCGACGTGCTGGGCGCCGTGCTCGCGGCGCTCGCCCTCGCCCTGGTGACGTACGCGCTGATCGAGGCGCCGGGGCAGGGGGCGTCCGGGGCGGTGATCGGGACGGCCGTCGCGGGGGTGCTGCTCGGGGCGCTGTTCGTACGGGTGGAGCGGACCCGGGCGGAACCGATGCTGCCGCCCTCGGTCTTCGCGTCCCGGCAGTTCACCGCCGTCAATGTGATCACTCTCTGCGTGTACGCGGCGCTCGGCGGTTACTTCTTCCTCTCCGCGATCCAGCTCCAGGTGGTGGCCGGGTACTCGGCGCTCGGCGCGGGCACGGCGCTGCTGCCGTCGACCGTCCTGATGCTGCTCTTCTCGGCCGCCTCGGGCGAGCTGGGCCAGCGCATCGGGCCCCGTATCCCGCTGACGGTGGGGCCGCTGGTCGCCGCCGCGGGGATGCTGCTGATGCTGCGGGTCGGGCCCGGGTCGAACACCGTGTCCGGCTACCTCACCGACGTGCTGCCCGCGGTCGCCGTTCTCGGCGTCGGACTGGTCACCCTGGTCGCACCGCTCACCGCGACCGTCCTGGCCTCCGTGGACACCGCACGGGCCGGCCTCGCCAGCGGGATCAACAACGCGGCCGCCCGCGCCGCCGGGCTGATCGCGGTGGCCGCGCTGCCGCTGCTCGCCGGGATGGGACCGGAGGCGTACCGGAACGCCGACGAGTTCGCCGCGACCTTCCGCCGGGCCATGCCGATGTGTGCCGGGCTGCTCGTGCTGGGGGCGGCGATCGCCTGGGCGACCGTACGCGGACCCCTGGTCACGGCGGACGAGAAGGAGCAGGCGCGGCCCGAGTGCACCGTGCACTGCGGGATCGCCGCACCGCCCCTGGAACCGGCGCACGAGCAGGACCAGAACCCGGCGCGCGAGCAGGAGCAGAACCCGGGCGCGCGCTGACCGCGCACGCCGACGCCCGGGTACCCCCGGCGGGCGGACGCCAGGCACACTGGAACCCATGTCGATCCACGAGAACCTGCTCGGGGGCCCGCCCCCGACCCACCTGCCCGACGACCCGGAGCCGCGCGAACTGCTGGCGAACGGCGTGGCCCCCGCCGACGTCGCCGCGAAGTACCCGACCTCGTCCCTGGCCTGGGCGCAGCTCGCCGACGAGGCGTACGACGCCGGCCGTGTCGTCGAGTCGTACGCCTACGCCCGCACCGGCTACCACCGCGGCCTCGACGCGCTGCGCAGGGCCGGCTGGAAGGGCCACGGCCCGGTGCCGTTCGAGCACGAGCCGAACCGCGGCTTCCTGCGCGCCCTGCACGCCCTGGCGCGGGCCGCCCGCGCGATCGGTGAGCAGGAGGAGTACGAGCGCTGCTCGACGTTCCTGCGCGACTCCTCGCCCACCGCCGCCGAGACGCTGGGCTGAGGCCGACCGGTCAAGGGTGGCGAGAAGGTGTTCCGGGCCCCGCGGACGTACGGTCGTCCGCGGGGCCTGCACGTTCTACCGGCGTCGGCTTAGGATGCCGACAGGGGACCGGAGCTCCACCACCTCACGGAAGGGGCGGACCGCTACCCGGAAGCTTGTGTCGAGGAGACAGCAATGTCGACGATCCACCCCGACCCCGAAGCCACCGGTGCGCAGACCCCGCACCTCGACTTCGCGGGTACGACTCCGTACGAGGACTATGTCCAGGCGGATGTCCTGACCCATCTCCAGCACCCTCTCTCCGACGATCCGGGCGAGATGGTCTTCCTGGTCACCACCCAGGTCATGGAGCTGTGGTTCACCGTCATCGTGCATGAGTGGGAGACCGCCGCGCACGCCCTGCGCCAGGACCGGCTGAACGTCGCCCGCGACGCGCTGAAGCGGTCGGTGCGGGAGCTGGAGGCGCTCAACGCCTCCTGGACGCCGCTGGCCCAGCTCACGCCCGCCCAGTTCAACTCCTACCGCTCCGCCCTCGGCGAGGGTTCCGGTTTCCAGTCGGCGATGTACCGGCGGATGGAGTTCCTGCTCGGCGACAAGTCCGCGTCCATGCTGGTGCCGCACCGGGGCGCGCCCCGGGTCCACGCCGAGCTGGAGAAGGCGCTCGGCGAGCCCGGTCTGTACGACGAGACGCTGGCGCTGCTCGCCCGGCGCGGGTTCGCCATACCGAAGGCCGTGCTCGGCCGGGACCTGACGCGGAAGTACGAACCGTCGCCCGAGGTCGAGGCGGTCTGGGCGGAGATCTACGCGGACCCCGAGCGCCACGACGAGCTGGTCCGGCTCGGCGAGGCGCTCACCGACGTCGGCGAGCTGGTGTGGCGCTGGCGCAACGACCACCTCGTCGCCACCCGGCGTGCCATGGGTTCGAAGACCGGTACCGGCGGCTCCGCCGGGGTCGCCTGGCTGGAGAAGCGGGCCACGAAGAACGTCTTCCCCGAGCTGTGGACGGCGCGCAGCCATGTCTGAGACCTTCGCCGCCATGCCCGAGAAATCCGCCGTCACGTCCGAGAGCTCCGCTGCCGGGAGCTCCGCCGCCGCGTCCGAGTCCCTCGCCGCGCGGGCCGCGGCACTCGACGCCGCCGACCCGCTCGCGGACCGGCGCAAGCTCTTCGCCCTCGACGACACCGTCTATCTCGACGGCAACTCGCTCGGCGCGCTGCCGGCGCACGTGCCCGCCCGGGTGCAGGAGGTCCTCACCCGCGAATGGGGCGAGCTGCGCATCCGGTCCTGGGACGAGAGCGGCTGGTGGACCGCGCCGGAACGGATCGGTGACCGGATCGCCCCGCTCGTCGGCGCCGCCGCCGGGCAGATCGTGGTGGGCGACTCCACCAGCGTGAACGTCTTCAAGGCCGTCGTCGCCGCGACCCGGCTGGCGCCGGAGGGCCGCGACGAGATCCTCGTCGACGCGACGACCTTCCCCACGGACGGGTACATCGCCCGGTCCGCCGCCCGGATGACCGGCCACCGGATCGTCCCGGTCGCCCCCGCCGAGGTGCCGGACGCACTGGGCCCCCGTACCGCGGCCGTGCTGCTCAACCACGTCGACTACCGCACCGGCAGGCTCCACGACCTGCCCGGACTCACCGCCGCCGTGCACGGGGCGGGCGCCGTCGCCGTCTGGGACCTGTGCCACAGCGCGGGCGCCCTGCCCGTCAGCCTCGACGAGCACGGCGTGGACCTGGCGGTCGGCTGCACGTACAAGTACCTGAACGGCGGCCCCGGTTCGCCCGCGTACATCTACGTCGCCGAGCGCCACCAGGCGGCCTTCGACTCGCCCCTGCCGGGATGGACGTCGCACGCCGACCCGTTCGGCATGACCCCTGAGTACGCCCCGGCCGACGGCGCGGTACGAGGCCGGGTCGGCACCCCCGACATCGTCTCCATGCTGACGCTCGAAGCGGCGCTGGACGTGTGGGACGGGGTGTCCATCGACGAGGTACGGGCCAAGTCCCTGGCGCTGACGGACTTCTTCCAGGAGTGCGTCGCCCGGTACGCGCCCGAGGGCCGGGTCCCCTCCATCACCCCCGCACGCGCGGAGCGCGGCAGCCAGGTCGCGCTGCGCTGCGAGGACGCGGAACAGGTGATGGGCGCGCTCATCGCCCGGGGCGTCGTCGGCGACCTGCGCCGGCCGGACGTGCTGCGGTTCGGATTCACGCCGCTGTACGTCGGGTTCGCGGACGTGGAGCGGGCGGCGCGGGTGCTGGGCGAGGTGCTGGGCGAGGTGCCGGCCCAGCCGTAGGGGAAGTCCGCGGGCAGCCCCGGGGCCCTGATCCTCCGCGGGGACGGGAACCTTCCGTACTGGTACCGTCCCCGCAGGTCAGGCCAGTTGGGCACAGCTACAGGACGGTTGGAGCAGCATGTCGGATTCTGCCGCGCGTGATCGGGACGCAGCCGAGGCCGAGTCGGCCTTCTCGCATCCACCGGTCGCCCCCGACGCGTCCGCCGCCTATGGCAGCCACCCCGACCAGCTGATCGACTTCTACGCCCCGCGCGACGGGCGGACCGGGGCGCCGGTCGTGGTCGTGCTGCACGGCGGGTCATGGCGGGCGCCGTACGACCGGCAGCACGTGTCGCCGTTCGCGGACTTCCTGGCCCGGCGCGGATTCGCCGTCGCCAACGTCGAGTACCGGCGCGGCGGCGAGATCCCGCAGCAGCGGGGTTCCGGCCCGGTCGCGGGCCGCTGGCCGGAGACCTTCGACGACGTCGCCGCGGCGATGGACGCGCTGCCGGCGCTGCTGGCCCGGGAGCTCCCGGCGGCCGACGCCCGGCGGATCGTCGTCACCGGGCACTCGGCCGGCGGGCAGCTGGCGCTGTGGGCCGCCGCCCGGCACGTACTGCCCGAGGGGTCGCCGTGGCGGCTGCCCGCGCCACCGCAACTGCGGGGCGTCGTCGCCCTCGCACCCATCGCGGACTTCACCACCGCCGTCGAGCTGGACGTGTGCTCGGGGGCGGTCGGCCAGCTCCTCGGCGGCGAGGAGGACTTCGCGGAGCGGGCCACGCACGCCGACCCGGCCGTGCTGCTGCCCACCGGCATCGCCACCACCGTGGTGCAGGGCACCACCGACGTCGATGTGCCGCAGCCGGTCGCGGAGGCGTTCGTGGACGCGGCGGCGAAGGCGGGCGAGACGGTGGGGCTGACCCTGCTGCCGGACGTCGGCCACTTCCCGCTGATCGACCCGGCGGCGGACGCGTGCGCGGTGGTGGCGGAGAAGCTCGCACAGCTCGCCTGGTGAGGGACGTGTCCGGTCGCTCGGCGGAGCCCGTAGTACTTGCGATGGACGGCCCGGAATCCGTATCACTGCTGACGACCGGGCCGGGCCCGCCCCCCTAACGTGGAAGCGTGACCGAGACCAAGAGCAGAAGCCCGGAGTTCCAGCTGGCGGCGGGGGCGATAGGCGGCCTCCGGCAGGCCCTCTTCGACGATGCGTTCGCCTACCGCCCGATGCCGCGGCTGGGGACCGACGGGCCGGTGATCCGCCGGCTGCCGAAGCGGACGCGGGAGCGCGCCACCTGGGCGCTGCACGCGGTCGTGGTGCTGGCCGCGCTCATCGCCTTTCTGCTGGGGCTGGCCGAGGCGGAGTATCCGCTCGCCGAGGTGCTCGCCGTGTTCCCGGCCATCGCTGTGGCGATGACGCTGGTCAGGCCGGTCGGGGCGTTCTGGATGTCGTTGCTGCTGACGCCGGTGACCGCGGTGTTCGGCAACGGCGGATGGCCGTGGGGGCCGACCACGTTCTTCACGCACCTGGTCGTGTTGATCGTCGTCGCGGCCAGGACCGGGCGGCGCACCGCGGCCTGGATGTGGGGCCTGACCGCACTGCTCGGCGTGGTCATGGAGAACCTCGTCTGGCGGCCCGGGACCACCACCTTCGGGATGGCCCTGACCTCGGCGTTCGCCCTGCTGGTGGTCTCCACGGTGCAGATCCGCCGTGACGCGGAGCGCGAGGTGACGGTGCAGCGGACGGTGACCGCCGTCGAGCGGGACCGGCGCACCCTGCTGGAGGAGCGCACCACCATCGCCCGTGAGCTGCACGACGTGGTCGCGCACCACATGTCGGTCGTCGCGATCCAGGCCGAGGCCGCCCCGTACCGGGTGGAGAATCCGCCGCCCGAGCTGGAGCAGGCCTTCGTCACGATCCGGGAGAACGCCGTCGCCGCCCTCACCGAACTGCGCCGGGTCCTCGGTGTCGTACGCGCCGAGGACTACCAGGCGCCGGACGCCCCGCAGCCCACGCTTGCCCAGCTCGACGGGCTCCTCGCCAATGTGAGCGAGGCGGGCCTGACGACGGAGAAGACCGTCACCGGTGCGGTGCGCGAACTGCCGCAGGGGGTCGAGCTGTCGGCGTACCGGATCATCCAGGAGGCCCTCAGCAACACACTGCGCCACGCACCGGGCGCCACCGCCAAGGTGGAGATCGGCTATGTGCTGGGCGGGCTCGGTGTACGGGTCGTCAACGGGCCGCCCACCGGTCCGGTGCAGCCCTCGCCGGGCGCGGGCCACGGGATCACCGGGATGCGGGAGCGGGTCGCGATGCTGAACGGCGACATGACGGCCGACGCGACCACCGACGGCGGGTACGAGATCGCGGTGTTCATCCCCGTACAGGCCGGTTCCGAGCCCCTGGAACAGGCGGACCGGGCATGAGCGGCATGAGCGGCATGAGCGGCACGAGCACTCCCGCCGTCCCGGCCCCGTCCATCCGGGTGCTGATCGTGGACGACCAGATGATGGTCCGTGAGGGCTTCTCGGTGCTCCTCAACGCCATGCCTGGGATCGAGGTCGTCGGCGAGGCGGTCGACGGCCGGCAGGCCATCGCGCAGGTCGCGGCCCTGCGCCCCGACGTGGTCCTGATGGACATCCGGATGCCGGAACTGAACGGCATCGAGGCCACCCGCGAGATCGTCGCCGCCGACGCGGACGCCAAGGTCCTGGTGCTGACCACCTTCGACCTCGACGAGTACGTGTACCAGGCGCTGCGCGCCGGGGCGTCCGGCTTCCTCCTCAAGGACGCCTCCGCGCGCCAGCTCGCGGACGGGGTACGGGTGGTGGCCGCGGGCGAGGCACTGCTCGCGCCGACCGTCACCAAGCGGCTGATCAACGAGTTCTCCAAGCTCGCGGAGGCCCCGCGCTCACCCGCGCTGGCCCGGGTCGGCGACCTCACCGAGCGCGAGACGGAGGTGCTCGTCCTCATCGCGCAGGGCCGGTCCAACGCGGAGATCGCCTCGCATCTGGTGGTCGCCGAGTCCACCATCAAGACCCATGTGAGCCGGATCCTGGTGAAGCTGGGGCTGCGCGACCGCACCCAGGCGGCCGTCTTCGCGTACGAGGCCCGCCTGGTCACACCTTCCTGAGCGCGGTCAGCGTCCGGGGTGGCCGGGGGTGGCTGGGGCGTCCGGGGCATCCGGGGGGCGTCCGGGGGTGGCCGGGGGTGGTCGGCGGCCGGGAAGTGCGGTTAGCGTCCGGCCATGCACCAATCTCCCCCTTCCGCGGCCGATGCCCCCTTCGACCCCTGGTCCCCGGCCTTCGTCGCCGACCCGTACCCCGCCTACGCCGCACTGCGCGCCACCGGCCGGGTGCACCGCTTCGAGCCGACCGACCAGTGGCTCGTCCCGCACCACGCGGATGTGTCCGCGCTGCTGCGCGACCGCCGTCTGGGCCGCACGTATCTGCACCGCTTCACCCACGAGGAGTTCGGCCGCACGCCGCCGCCCGCCGAGCACGAGCCCTTCCACACCCTCAACGGACAGGGGCTCCTCGACCTGGAGGCCCCCGACCACACCCGGATCCGACGCCTGGTCTCCAAGGCGTTCACCCCGCGTACGGTCGAGCAACTCGTCCCGACCGTACGGCGGCTGGCCTCCGAGCTGGTCGACTCCTTCGTCGAGGCGGGCGGCGGCGATCTGCTCACGGCGGTCGCCGAGCCGCTGCCGGTGGCCGTCATCGCCGAGATGCTCGGCATCCCGGAGTCCGACCGGGGCCCGCTGCGGCCCTGGTCCGCGGCGATCTGCGGAATGTTCGAGCTGAACCCGTCCGAGGAGACCGCGCACGCCGCTGTCCGCGCCTCGCTCGACTTCTCGGCCTATTTGCGCGAGCTGATCGAGGAGCGGCGCAAGAACCCCGGTACGGATCTGATCTCCGCGCTCATCGCCGCCCACGACGAGGGGGAGCGGCTGAGCGAACAGGAGATGATCTCCACCTGTGTGCTGCTGCTGAACGCGGGCCACGAGGCGACCGTCAACACCACCGTGAACGGCTGGTGGACACTGCTCAGCCACCCCGAGCAGCTGGCCGCACTGCGCGCCGACCACGGATTGCTGCCGACGGCCATCGAGGAACTGATGCGCTACGACACCCCGTTGCAGATGTTCGAGCGCTGGGTCCTGGACGACATCGAGATCGACGGCACGGTCATTCCGCGCGGCTCGGAGGTGGCCCTGCTCTTCGGCTCGGCCAACCGCGACCCGGCCCGCTTCACCGACCCGGACACCCTGGACCTGGCACGGCAGGACAACCCGCACATCACCTTCGGCGCGGGCATCCACTTCTGCCTGGGCGCCCCGCTGGCCCGGGTCGAACTGGCCGCGTCCTTCGGTGAACTGCTGCGCCGTGCCCCGGGGATGCGGCTGGCCGCCGAGCCGGAGTGGAACCCGGGCTATGTGATCAGGGGCCTGAAGGAACTCCGCGTGGAGCTGTGACGGCAGCGGGGCGGCGGGGGCGGCGAGGGCGCGGGCGGGGGAGAGAGCGCGGGCAGGGCCGGGGAGCGGGCTTGGGGGAGCCGGCCCGGGGGAGTCGGCCCGGGGTTGCCGCGCTCAGCACCCCGGTCCGCAGGCCAGGGGCGGGCCCTCCAGCACGTCGAAGGCCACTCCGAAACCGGTGAGGGCGGCGAGCGCCACCGCCGCCCCGAGCGCCCGCCGCCACTTCCGCCCCGCGAGGGCGACGAGGACGAGCCCGGCCGCGATGCCGCCGAGCGTCATGACCGGCAGCCCGAGCCGGAGCACGTTCCACTCCGACTCGCCCTCGAAGCCGCCGAAGATGCCATGCCTGCCGTACGGAGCCCAGGCGAGCACCCCGGCCGCGGCGCCCGCGGCGACGACCAGGCATCCGACGGCCCCACGGACGGCTTCGCTTCGGTTCTCCATGAAGGCAGTGACGCGGGGGCACCCCGGCGGGGTTGCACCCGCCGGGCTCCCCCGGGCCCGCCCCGGGGCTCCCCTGCCCCCGCGAGTCACCGCCCCGCGCCGCCCCGTCACGTCAGGACATCGCGCCTGCGCAAGGCCCCCACCCCGGCCCCGACCAGCGCCACCGCGACGGCGGTGAGGGCGAGCACCGGGCCCCATTCCATTCCCGTGCCGCCCGGCAGCTTCGGCAGGTGCGTGAACGGTGATATGTCCATCACCGCCTGCGGCATGTCGACGGCGGGCCCGAGCCATCCCAGTGCCAGACAGATCCCGGCGACGCACCAGGACGCCACCGCCGCCTTCGGGAACGCCCCGTACAGCAGGACCGTCACCCCGCCCAGCAGCCAGATCGCCGGGAGCTGCACCAACGACGCACCCAGCACGGCCGGGAGTTCGTGGCCGTAGCCGACGGCCAGGCCGAGGCCGCCGGCCGTCATGAGCAGGGCCGCGCCGCCGAACGCGATGACCAGATGACCGGCCGCCCACCCGGTCCGGCCCACTCCGCCCGCCAGCACCGGTTCGGCGCGTCCGGCGGTTTCCTCGCCGTGCAGCCGTAGTACCGATGCGACGATGTACAGCGCGGCGACCATCCCGAGCACGGAGACCATCGCGGCGAGGAACGCGTCGGTCAGCCCGGCCTGTCCGCCCATCCGCTCGAAGATCTCCCTGGTCTTCGCGTTGTCGCCGACGAGATCGGCCGCCCCGCCGGTCAGCCCGCCGAAGGCGACACCGACCACCGCGAAGGAGAGTGTCCACCCGGTCAGCGCACCGCGCTGGAGCCGCAGCGCGAGACCGAACGCCGTGGAGATCCGTCCTTGCGCGGGCCCCGGTCTCGTCGCCAGGAAGCTCATCCCGACATCGCGCCGCCCGGCCAGCCCGTACGCGAGGACGGCCTGGACCACCACGGCCGCCGCGAGGACCAGCAGCACCCACCAGCGCTCGTCCCCGTACGCCCGGACGTTCTCCGCCCAGCCGACGGGGGAGAGCCAGGTCAGCACGGACGAGCCGTCGTCCGACGCCGAGTCGCCCGCCGCCTTCAGGACGAACGCGGCACCGATCACCGCCGCCGTGAGCCCCTTGGCGAGCCGGGCGCTCTCGGTGAACTGGGCGGCGATCGCCGCCGTGCAGGCGAACAGCACACCGGTCCCGGCGACCGCCAGGGCCAGGGCCACCGCCCCGGCGCCGCCCGCGCCCGATCCCGCCAGGCCCGCCACCATCACCAGCGCCAGTGCCGCGTTGGCGATCACGGCGGCGAGCAGGGCGGCGGTCAGCGGGGCGCGCCGCCCCACCATCGCGGAGGAGAGCATCTCCTGACGGCCGGTCTCCTCTTCCTCGCGGGTGTGCCGTACGACGACTATCAGGCTCATCACGGCCGCCAGCACCGCCCCGAAGGCGGCCATCCGCCAGCTCACGAGCCCGCCGACCGAGTCGTCGAAGACCGGGCCGTACATGGCCCGGAGGGAGCTGTTGCCGTTCATCGACGCGGCGAGTTCGGCGCGCTGGGCGGCGGTGTCGTAGATCGAGGCGATGGAGCTGCCGACGGAGGAGAAGGAGCCGCCGAGGGCGAGCACCCAGATCGGCAGCATGATCCGGTCGCGCCGCAGGGCGAGCCGCAGCAGCGTCCACGTCCCGGCGAGCTGCCCGGCCGCGGCCCCGGTCCGGCGCCTGGCGCCGGCCGGGGTGGTCATGGTCACGGCAGTCATCGCGCCGCCACCCCCGCGCCCTCGCCGCTTCCGGGCGCGTCCGGAGCGTCCGCTGTACCTGCCATGTCCGCCGCGTCGGTCGCGTAGTGGCGCAGGAACAGCTCCTCCAGCGTGGGCGGAGTGCTGGTCAGCGTCCGTACGCCCGACGTGGTGAGCGACTTGAGGACGGCGTCCAGCTTGTCCGTGTCGACCTGGAGCGTGACCCGCAGGCCCTGGACTTCGAGGTCGTGGACACCGGGCAGCCGGGCGAGCCCGTCGGGCGGGCCGGCCAGCTCGGCGCGGATGTTCGTACGCGTCAGGTGGCGCATGTCCGCCAGCGAGCCCGTCTCCACCGTCCGCCCCTGGCGGATGATGCTGACCCGGTCGCAGAGCGTCTCGACCTCGCTGAGGATGTGGCTGGAGAGCAGGACCGTCCGCCCGCGCGCACTCTCCTGGGCCACGCACTCCTGGAACACCTCCTCCATCAGCGGGTCGAGTCCGCTGGTGGGTTCGTCCAGGATCAGCAGATCCACATCGGAGGCGAAAGCGGCGACGAGGGCGACCTTCTGGCGGTTGCCCTTGGAGTACGTACGCCCCTTCTTGGTGGGGTCGAGCTCGAACCGGTCGACGAGGTCGGCGCGCCGGGTCCGGTCGAGGCCGCCGCGCAGGCTCCCGTACAGGTCTATCACCTCGCCGCCGGAGAGGTTGCGCCACAGCGTGACGTCGCCCGGGACGTACGCCACCTTCCGGTGGAGCTCCACCGCGTCCCGCCACGGGTCGCGGCCGAGCAGCTGGGCGGCGCCGGAGTCGGCCCGCAGCAGACCCAGGAGCACCCGGATGGTGGTGGACTTCCCGGAGCCGTTGGGCCCGAGGAAGCCGTGGACCTCGCCGGCCTCGACGGTGAGGTCGAGCCCGTCCAGCGCGTGTGTCCGGCCGAACGACTTGTGCAGTCCGGCCACCGTGATCGCCTTCGTCATGCTTCTGAACGTACGCTACTTTCACAATTTTGTGAAGTTAAGGAAGCGTATAAAGTTGACGTTACGGCAGGGCCGAAAGACCGGGGCCGGGAAAACAGGGAGACGATCGGGTGATGACCAGCGAGACCCAGACCCAGACCGGGGCCGGGAGCGACACCGGGGCCGGGAGCGCGAGTGGCGAGACCGGGCAGAGCGTGGGTTCCGGGCGTGACGCGGAGGCCGTGTCGCGGTTCGTGGAGCGGTTCGCGTCGGAGATGACCGAGGCGGGGATGCAGCGGATGGCGTCCCGGGTCTTCGCCGCGCTCCTCGCGGACGACGACGGCTCCATGACCTCCGCCGAGCTCGCCCTGGCGCTGCAGATCAGCCCCGCGGCCGTGTCCGGAGCGGTCAGCTATCTCACGCAGGTCAGCATGGTCAGCCGCGAACGCGACCCGGGCTCGCGCCGCGACCGCTACCGCCTGCTCGACGAGGTCTGGTTCGCCACCTTCGCAAGCCGCGACCGGGTGCTCACCCGCTGGGAGAACACCCTCAAGGAAGGTGCCCGCATCCTTGGCGAGGACACCCCGGCCGGTGCCCGGCTCGCCGAGACGGTGGCGTTCTTCGAGTTCCTGCAGGCGGAGCTGGTCAAGGTGATGGACCGCTGGCACGAGCACCGCAAGACGCTCGACCTCCCGAGGCGCGACGGGCACGCGACCGCCTGACGGGCACGCGACCGCCGGACGGGCATGCGCAACCGCCCGGACGGGCATGCGCGACCGTCCGGGCGGTTGCGCGGGGCCGGGCCGGCGGTTGCGCGGGGCCGGGCGGGCGTGCGGGGCCGGGCGGGCGTGCGGGGCCGGGCGGGCGTGCGGGGCCGTTCTCGGGCCCCTCACATCGGGCCCGGGAACGGCCCCGCCACGGCTTCGACGGCTTCGGGGTCCGACATCCGTCTCTCCCCCCGCTCCTCGGCCGGAAGCTACGGGACAGCCCTTAGCCCTCCGCCACCGGCAGCATCAGTCCCCAGGCCCCCGCCCGTACCGTCCACGTCCGCGTCCGCACCGGGCCGCCGACCTGTATGTCCGCCCGGTAGTGGAAGTCCGCGCCCGAGACCGTGACGGCCTTCGCCTCCGTCGTCACCGGATCGGCCGCGGGCGGGCGGATCACCACCTCCGCGAGACCCCCGTCGCCGCCCTGCGAGGTGACCGTCACCGATTCGACCGGGCGGTCCAGGTCGTTCAGCAGGACCCCGTCGGCCTCGACCCGCAGGCGGTGCGTGGGCGGCGGGGCGGCGGGTGTCTGCGGGGTGGGGCGTACCAGGGTGCGGACCAGGTTGCGGCAGGTGTCCCAGACCGCCGTGACCCCCGTGTGCGCGACCGACGCGCCCGGCAGCGCGCTCTGCGCCGGGATGTGCAGCGCGCCCAGGACCACGCCGTCGCTGTCGTCCACCAGCAGGTCGAGCTTGCGCGCGGCGCCGTCCAGCGCGGTGCGCGCCGCCGCCACCGCGCCCAGGGGCACGCCGAGCGAATGGGCCAGTTCCAGCGCGGCCGCGCTGCCGACCGGGATCAGCGAGAGCACGCTCCCGTCCGGCTCCCGCTCCCGGTGCAGCTGGGCCACCGCCCGCCGCAGCGCGCGGTCGTCGCCGACCACCACCGGCCGCCTCCCGCCCCGGCGGGACAGGGCCCTGGCGAATTCCTCGGGCCCGTCGGGCAGGCAGATCTTGGCGTGCGAACCGGCGCTCAGGACATCCTTCGCGATACGCACGGACTCGCCGTCGGTCCGGCGGGCGACCGGGTCGATGACCACCAGCAGCTGGTGCGCATCGTCGCCGGGGGGCTGGGCAGCCGACACCTCGGTCCTTCCTCGGGTAGCATCTTGGTGCAAGAGCCCCTTGCGCTATTGCGCCAGGGGCTTCGTCTATTCCGGGGCACCCGGTTCGACGGTTCAGGCCTTGTCGTACATCGTCGTACGGCATGTACGACGTTTACGTACGCCCCCTGACCTTGGACATGCCCCGCCCGGAAGGGGTGTACGCCTGTGCCCGCACTTGTGCTGCTCGGTGCTCAGTGGGGTGACGAGGGCAAGGGAAAGGCCACCGACCTCCTCGGTGGATCCGTGGACTATGTGGTGCGCTACCAAGGCGGCAACAACGCCGGCCATACGGTGGTCGTAGGTGACCAGAAGTACGCACTGCATCTCCTCCCCTCCGGAATCCTTTCGCCGGGTTGTACCCCGGTCATCGGAAACGGTGTCGTCGTCGACCCGGCCGTCCTGCTCTCCGAGCTGAGTGGGCTGAACGACCGCGGCGTGGACACGTCCAAGCTGCTGATCAGCGGCAATGCCCATTTGATCACCCCGTACAACGTCACGATCGACAAGGTGACGGAACGGTTCCTCGGGAAGCGCAAGATCGGCACGACCGGTCGCGGCATCGGCCCGACGTACGCCGACAAGATCAACCGGGTGGGCATCCGCGTCCAGGACCTGTACGACGAGTCGATCCTGGAGCAGAAGGTCGACGCGGCCCTGGAGCAGAAGAACCAGCTCCTGGCCAAGGTCTTCAACCGCCGTGCCATCGAGTCCGGCAAGATCGTCGAGGAGATGCTCCAGTACGCGGAGCAGATCAAGCCCTACGTCGCCGACACGACGCTGGTCCTGAACGACGCCATCGACGCGGGCAAGGTCGTCCTCTTCGAGGGCGGTCAGGGCACGCTGCTCGACGTCGACCACGGCACGTACCCCTTCGTCACCTCGTCGAACCCGACCGCGGGCGGCGCCTGCACCGGTGCCGGCGTGGGTCCGACGAAGATCAGCCGGGTCATCGGCATCCTCAAGGCGTACACCACCCGCGTCGGCGCCGGCCCGTTCCCGACGGAGCTGCTCGACGAGGACGGCGAGGCGCTGCGCCGGATCGGTGGCGAGCGCGGTGTCACCACCGGCCGCGACCGTCGCTGCGGCTGGTTCGACGCGGTCATCGCGCGGTACGCGACCCGGGTCAACGGTCTCACCGACTTCTTCCTCACCAAGCTGGACGTGCTGACCGGCTGGGAGCAGATCCCGGTGTGCGTGGCGTACGAGATCGACGGCAAGCGCGTCGAGGAACTCCCGTACAGCCAGACCGACTTCCACCACGCGAAGCCGATCTACGAGATGCTGCCGGGCTGGTCCGAGGACATCACCAAGGCCAAGACCTTCGGTGACCTGCCGAAGAACGCGCAGGCGTACGTGAAGGCGCTGGAGGAGATGTCCGGCGCCCCGATCTCCGCGATCGGTGTCGGCCCCGGCCGCACCGAGACCATCGAGATCAACTCCTTCCTCTAGGAGCGGCGAACGCTGAGCGGCGGACGCCGAGCGGCGGACACCAGGAGGGCCGGGACGACGAGTCCCGGCCCTCCCGCGTCCCCGGCCTTTCCGCGTCCCGGCTCTCCCGCATGCCGCCGCTCCGTTCACTCCTCGCCGCAGATCCGCAGCCCCTCCGGCGTCGCGCACGGCAGATGGCCGTGGGCGCGGATCACGTCCTGGCCGTTGCCCCGGGTGAGGTAGCCGAGGAAGCCCGCGGCCAGTGAGCCGGTGGGCGGGCGGCCGTAGGTGTAGGCGTACTCGACCTCCCGGTACGGGTACGCGCTGGAGCCGATCGTCTCGACGGACGGGGTGGCCGAGTCGATGGCGATCTGGTGGGCCCCTCGCAGCGGTGTGCCCTGGCGCAGTTCGCTGTAGCCGATCGCGCCGTCGCGCCGGCCGACCATGGCCAGGACCTGTTCGGTGGAGTCCAGTTCGCAGCGGACCACCCGGGCCCCCGTGTCGTCCTTGGTGGTGCAGTCGCGGGAGGACTGGGCCGGTTCGTTGGAACCGAGCACGCGGCGCTGGAAGACCTCGCGGGTGCCGGAGTTGGCGTCCCGGCTGACCAGGAGGACGGGCAGGTCGGGGCCGCCGAGCTCCTTCCAGTTGTGGACCTCGCCCCGGTAGATCCGCCGGATGTCGGCGAGGCTCAGGTTCTTCAGCCGCACCCGGTCGTTGACGACGAGGCGGAAGAGCGAGACGGCGACCCGGTTCTCGCGCAGCTGCGGGAAGCCGTCCGGCCTGGGGCCGTCGGAGAAGGCGATCACGGCGGGCGCGCCGGACCTCCCGGCCTCGGCGCCCCGGTCGGCGAGGTCCCGTATCCCGGCGTTGCTGCCGTGCACGTCCACGCGGATGAGGGAGCCCTCGCACTCCTTCTCGTACTTCTTCTTCAGGTCGAGCAGGGCCGGCCGGAACGCCGTGGACCCGGTCAGGGTCAGGGTGCCGCGGCGGCAGCCCATCGGGGGCGGGGTGTCGTCGCGCACCAGGATGATCGAGGCCAGCGTGACGACGCAGACGGTCAGCGCGACGGTGATCAGCCGGGCGGCCCGGCCGAACAGCGGGGGCTTGTCGTCGGGCCTCAGCGCCTGGTTCGGGCTGACCTCGCCGTCCCGGATGCCGCCGATGATGCGGACGCGGCTGCCCACGGCCGCCCCGGTCAGCAGCACCAGCAGCTTGAAGTGCTCGCCCCGGTTGAGCGGTACGCGCGGCAGCCGGATCAGTGAGCCGCTCTGGCGCAGCCCGGCCGCCGGGGTGAAGTGCTCCATCAGATGGTCGGCGCCGGGCGAATGCGTGACCGCGACGCCGCGGACCGTCCGGTCGGTGAACTCGGCGGTCAGTCCGTGCAGTTCACGTCCGGTGTAGTCGTTGTCGGCGATGGACTGCGAGCCGTCGTTCTCGATCCGGAGCAGTACGAGCGTGGCATCGGCCATGTCCGGTGTCTCGTTGAAGAGGCCGAGCCGCACATTGGCCCGCCCCTGGCTGACCTCGCTGCCGATCGGGGTGTCCATCTGGACGCGGTAGCCGATCCGCTTGCGGCGGGGCACCCGGCGTTCGTACCAGAGCACCCCGACGGAGGCCAGGACGCCCAGTACGGCGGTTGCCACGGCCACGATGTTCTCGGCGCTGAGCCACTCCATGGTCCTCGCACCCTCCCCAGGGCTCCGGTGGCCACCGTACGTACGGGGTACGGGAGTTGGGGGCAGCGGGAGGGTCCTGTCGGACGTTGTTCGCCCGCTGTTCGCCGATTGGTCCAGACCTTGACAGGTTCAGACCAGTGGGGCTTGAGTAGCGGGACATCCAGACGGCCCGCTGAGGTGTTCGGCGCGCCCTGCCGAAGGAGTGAGCAGCGCTGAAACGGATCAAGAGCCTTCTGATCGTGCTGAGTTCGGTCCTCGCGACGGCCGCCCTCGTTCCCGCCGCCTCCGCGACCTCCGCGTCCACCTCCATCACCGCCCCCGCCTCCGCGACCGCCGCCTCCACCTCCGCCGCCTCCGCCGAGCCGGTCGCGCGGTGCGCGCCCGTGTGGAGTTCGTCGACCGCCTACACCGCGGGCGGCACGGTCTCGCACCACGGCCGGAACTGGACGGCCAAGTGGTGGACGCAGAACGAGAATCCGGGCGCCACCGGAGCCTGGGCCGACCAGGGGGCCTGCACGGGCGGGGTCTCGGACTTCGTCGTCAGCGAGGCGCAGTTCGACGAGATCTTCCCGGACCGTAACCCCTTCTACACGTACCAGGGTCTGATCGACGCCCTGCACGCCTACCCGCGCTTCGCGAACACCGGAACGCCGACCACGCGCGCCCAGGAGGCCGCGGCCTTCCTCACCCACGCGGACTTCGAGTCGGTCGGGCTCCAGTACGTGAAGGAGATCAACGAGGACAACTACTGGCGCAAGTGCGACTACAGCCGGCCGTACGGATGCCCGGCGGGGCAGAAGGCGTACTACGGCCGGGGCCCGATCATGTTCAGCTGGAACTTCAACTACAAGGCCGCCGGTGACGCGCTCGGCCTCGATCTGCTGGGCAATCCCTGGCTCGTCGAGCAGGACCCGTCCATCGCCTGGCAGACCGCGCTCTGGTACTGGAACACCCAGAACGGCCCCGGCACGATGACCTCGCACGAGGCGATGGTCGGCGGCGCGGGCTTCGGCGAGACGATCCGTTCGCTCAACGGCGCCCTGGAGTGCGACGGCGGCAACCCCTCCTCGGTCGAGGTCCGGGTCGCCAAGTACGAGCGGATCACGTCCGTCCTCGGTACGGCGCCCGGTTCCGGGCTGACGTGCTGACGCGCTGACGTGCTGAGATCGAGTCATGCGATGTGCCGTCAGTGCGCCCCCGATGCACCCCCGAAGGGAGTGCCGTTCTGGTCTAGACCTTGACAGGTTCAGACCATTGCGGCTTGAGTGACGGGCAACCCCATGGCAACCCCCCATGGCGGCGCACCGTCCAGTCCGGTGCGCCGCGCCGAAGGAGTGATCGCATGATCAGGCGCTTCACGGGTCTGCTGGCCGCGCTGGCCGCGGTCGTCGCAACGGTCGTCTTTCTTCCGGTGGCCAACGCGGCCGGTGCGTCCGGTGCGGCGGCCGAGGCCGCCTGCGCGACCCCCTGGAACTCCTCGTCCGTGTACACCGGTGGCGGGACGGCCTCCTACAACGGACACAACTGGACCGCCAAGTGGTGGACCCAGAACGAGACCCCCGGCAGCTCCGACGTCTGGGCGGACCAGGGCAGTTGCGGCGGCGGCACGGACCCGGGCACCCCGTCCGGCTTCGTCGTCAGCGAGGCACAGTTCAACCAGATGTTCCCGAACCGGAATTCGTTCTACACGTACGAGGGGCTGACCGCGGCCCTGAGCGCCTACCCGGCCTTCGCGAACACCGGCAGCGACACCGTCAGGCGCCAGGAGGCGGCGGCGTTCCTCGCCAACGTCAGCCACGAGACGGGCGGCCTGGTGTACGTGGTCGAGCAGAACACGTCCAACTACCCCCACTACTGCGACAGCACCCAGCCCTACGGCTGCCCGGCCGGTCAGGCCGCGTACTACGGCCGCGGTCCGATCCAGCTCAGCTGGAACTTCAACTACAAGGCCGCCGGTGACGCGCTCGGCATCGACCTGCTGGCCAACCCGTACCTGGTCGAGCAGAACGCCTCGGTCGCCTGGCAGACCGGCCTCTGGTACTGGAACACCCAGAACGGCCCCGGCACCATGACCGCCCACAACGCCATGGTGAACGGCGCCGGGTTCGGCGAGACCATCCGGTCCATCAACGGCACCCTGGAGTGCAACGGCGGCAACCCCGCCCAGGTCCAGAGCCGTATCGACCGCTACAAGGCATTCGTGCAGATCCTCGGCACCACCCCCGGCTCCAACCTGAGCTGCTGACCCGAGGCTCCTGTTCTCCCCCACCCGACGGGGGCGTGCCCGGCTCCGGCCGGACACGCCCCCGTTCCGGTTCAGCGGGCGGCGCCGGCCTCCGCGAGGTCCAGGGCCCGGAAGGCGAGCCACAGGTCGTAACGGGCACTGGGCGGCTGGAGCAGTGAACGGCCGAGCACCGATTCGAGCCGGGTGAGGCGCTTGCGGACGCCCGGCACCGAAATGCCCAGCACCGCGGCAGTGCCGGTGAGTTGGGCCTCGCACTCCAGCCAGGCGCGGAGGGTCTCCCACGGGTCGGCGGAGCTTCGCGAGGTGCTTGGCCCGGTGAGCGGGCGCAGCTGCTGGGCCGCCCATTCCCGTACGGCCACCACGCCCAGGATGTCGTCCAGGCCCAGCGGCGGGCGGGCCGCGCGCTCGTCCCGGCGGGCCCTGCCGGGCGCGGTGGGGGTGGCGCGGATGCGCAGGGCCAGATCGAGGGCGGCCTGGTCGCCGACCCGGTTCAGGTCCAGGCCGAGCAGTTCGCCGATCAGCCGGAGCCGGGCGGCCAGGGTGTTGCGGTGGATCTTCAGATGCTGGGTCGCGTGCGAGGAGAACGCCAGCCAGGAGGCGAGCGTCGCCGCGAGTTCCTGGCTGCCCGGGTCCTGGCTGCGCCGGGGCAGGTACGTGAGCAACGGGTGCAGCAGCTCGTCGGCCCACCGCGCCCCGGCCGCCCCGGCGGCCACGGCCGGATCCGGCGCCGAACCGAAGCAGGCGTGCCGGGCGGACAGCCCGCGGGCCACCGCCAGCGCGTGGAACGCCTGGCGGTAACCGGTCGCCGTGTCCGCCAGCGGTACGTCCTCGCTCACCCCCGCGACGCACTCGGTGACCGCCTCGGCGACCCGGATGCCGAGGCGCTGTTCGGTCGTGCCCGCGTCGGCCGGCACGACGAGGATCAGATGGCGGACGTAGACCGGACACCGGACGATCCAGGACCGCCCGCCGGAGAGCTCCGTGCAGATCCGCGCCACCTCGTCCCGGCGGCCGGGCGGGCACTCCACGACGTACACCCGGACGGGGTCGGGCAGGTTGGGCTTCAGCGCGCCCGCCACCTGGTGCGCGATGGACAGCTGACCCGTCATGAGCAGATGCAGCACCGCTTCCCGGCTGCGGGACTCCGCGAGGTCGACGCGGCGCCGCTTGCGCTCCACCGCCTCCGCCGCCCAGCACATGGCGAGCGGCATCGCCACGTCGGCGAGCAGGATGGCGAGCCCGTCCGGCAGCGGGCGCGGCGCGACCACGGCCAGAATGGGGGCGGCGGCGTCCGGCGGGCCGTCCAGCGGGAACAGCAGCGCGGTGTGCGCCCCGCGGTCGAAGGAGAAGGAGCGGGCGTCGAGACCGGGCAGCTTCCTCGCGTACTCGCGTGCCAGCGCGGCCGCCTTCACGCCCGTCCCGTCCGGGCTCCGGGTCACGCCATGCAGTACGGTGCCGTCCCCGTCGAGGAGTCCGGCCCAGCCCGCCGCCCGGCCGGACACCCAGTGCAGGAGCTCTTGGGATCCGCCCGACCGGGCCAGCCGGTACATCCGCAGTACGTCATCGGCCCGTTCCCGCGCGCGCACAAGTCCTCCATTCCTGCCCAAAACCGGAATGAAGGCTACCGGTTTGATTGTGCGGACTGATACCTGACACGGCCCACACAGTGCTGATTGAAGCTTTCAGGTACGTACCCGAGGACCTAGAGTCCGAACACGGTTGCGGCACCCTTGGGGGAGGGGTACGGGGGCGACAGCAGCGGCTCACGGGGGTGGCCGCTGTCGCGTCGGCCGCAACCGTTCTTCTTCTTCCGTTGTCAGTGACGGCTCCGTCCATTGTCAGTGGCGGCCCCTAGGGTCGGCTCACGATCACGTCCGCGATCGAAGCCGACCGGGAGAGGCCGCCGCCATGGAGTTCCGCATCGACCGCAGCGCACTGACCGATGCCGTGGCCTGGGCAGCCCGGGTGCTGCCCACGCGCTCGCCCGTTCCCGTGCTGGGCGGCCTGCTGCTGGAGGCGGCCGACGGCCGGCTGAGCGTCTCGGGGCTGGACTACGAGGCGTCCGCCCGCATCGAGGTGGCGGCGGAGACCGTACGGGCCGGGAAGGCGCTGGTCATGGGCCGGCGGCTGCTCGATGTCTGCAAGGTGCTGCCCGAGAAGGTGGTGGAGTGCTCGGTCGAGGGTTCTCGGTTCTCGCTGGTGAGTGACGGTGCCCGGTTCGGCCTTTCGGTGCTGCCTTTCGACGACTACCCGGCGCTGCCGTCGCTGCCGGAGGTGCTCGGTGCGGTGGACGCCGAGGAGTTCGCGGCGGCCGTCGCCCATGTGACGGTGGCAGCGGGCCGGGACGACACGCTGCCGACGCTGACCGGCATCCGGTTGGCGCTGGACGGCGACACGATGACCCTGGCCGCCACGGACCGCTACCGGTTCGCGGTGCGCACGCTCTCCTGGAAGCCCGGCCGGGACGGTGTCTCGGCCGATGTCGTGGTCTCCGCGCGCAGGCTCACCGAGATCGCCCGCTCCTTCGGCCGGGGCGGCATGGTCAGCCTGGCCCTGGACGGCGGTTCGGCCGGGTTCGAGCTGGCCGGGATGCGTACGACGGTGCGTCTGCTCGACGGCCGGCTCCCGCGCCACGACAAGCTGTTCGCGATGGCCGGCGCGGTCACGGCCGAGACGGACCGGGTGCCCCTGGTCGAGGCGGTCAAGCGGGTCGCCGTGGTCGCGGAGGGCGGCAGCCCGCTCCACCTCGTCTTCTCCGAGGGCTCGGTGCTGCTCCAGGCGGGATACGAGGACGATGTCGCCTCCCAGAGCCTGCCCGCCGTGCTGGAGGGAGCCGAGGACCTGACGGTCGCCTTCAATCCCGGGTATCTGATGGACGCGCTGGGCTCGTTCGGAACGCCCGTGATCAGGTTCGAGCTGATGGGCCCGGGGCAGCGGGCGATGGTGACCGGCCGTCCGGCTGCCGGGGACACGCAGCCGGACGGTGGCCGCCCCGCTCACCAGCACCTTCTGATGTCGGCGAAGCCGCTGGTGTAGAGCGGGGCGGGATCGGGGCGCCGGGCGGCTACTTCGTGAAGATGAAGTACTGCCAGGCGCCGTGCGTGGTCGAGTTCACCGTGTCGCCCGAGGTGCCGTTGACGTACGAGGCACGGACACGCATCCGGTAGCCCGTTTCATGGGTGCCGTTCAGCGTCACGACGGTCTTCCCGTTGGTGCCGAGCTTGAAGTACTGCGAGCCCGCGTCGTACCACCTGCCCTGGTAGTACAGCTGCAGGGACAGCTTGTGCGCGCGGTTCTTGTAGTACGTCATCGTCGTCGTGAAGACGGGGTCGGTCTTCTTGTGGAAGTACCGGTACGACGTCGTGCCGATCTTCGCCGTCTTGTACTGCTTCGAGATGGAGGTGGAGACCTTCACCTTGGCGTACGCGGTCGACGCGACCTTCTTCGAGGTGTACCGGCCGTCGCCCTTGAAGACCGCGGTGACGGTGGTGTCCCGGGTCATGTCGACCGTGGTCGACAGGTTGCCCTTGGAGTTGACCTTGCCGGTCTTCACCAGCTTGTTCGGCTTGTCCGACCCGAACGGGTCCACCCACAGCTCGACGGTGCGGTTCTTGTACGTCGTGCCGAGGTGCGCCGTGAACGTCACGTCGGCGCCGTACGAGTACAGCGCCTTGTTGTGGTTCAGGGTCAGCGAGGTGACCGTCCGGGGCACGGCGACCTTGTCGGAGCCGGAGGCCGCGGAGTGGGTGGCGTCGCCCGCGTACGAGACCTTGTACGTGACCTGGCCACCGGCGGTCGGGGTGTCGGTGAAGGAGAAGCTGCCGTCGGACTTCAGCGCCACCGAGGGCAGCGCCTTGCCCTGGGGCGACTCGATGTCCGTACGCGTCACGGTGACCCTGGCGCCCGCCGGGAACGCGCCGTCGGACTTCACCCGGCCGGTGACGGTGAGCTTCTTGCCGAGCGCGGACTTCGCCGGGGCGTCGACCGTGACGGTGCTCGCGGACTTCACGGCGTCGGTGAGCACCCGCAGCGAACGGACGCCCGCGCTGTTCACGGTGACCGCGAACAGCCGGCTGGTGTCCGGCGCCCAGGCCAGTCCGGCCGGAGTCAGGAGGTCCGAACCGCTGCTGGTCCCGGTGTTGGGGAAGTCGTACGTCCGGATCGGCTTGGTGGTGTCCTGCTTGTATACGTACACGTCCGGCTCGTAGGAGCCGTCGATGCCCGCGGCGACCGTCCCGTCCGGGGCGATGTCCACGGCGTTCGGGTACGCGTCGGACGGGTACGTGGTCCCGGGCGTCAGGTCCGAGGTCCGGTACGCCTGGTGGTGGTACGGGTACCCGCTGGCCACCACGACCTGCTGTCCGTCCGGGCTCAGCGCCAGGTCGCGCAGGTTGCCCCCGTCGGTGCGCACCTGCGCGGTCCGGGTGGCCGTCCCCGAGGCGACGTCGTACACGGCCAGCTGCGAGGGGCTCTGGCCCTCGATCCCGGCGGCCAGCGTGCCCGGCGCACCGGGCGTGGACGCCAGGGTCGGGGCCGCGTACCAGGTGCGGTCCGGGTCCTGGTCCAGGGCGACGACCGGCTCGGCGCCGGACAGGTCGAGCGACCCGATGTTGCCCTCGGCCGCCGCCCCGTAGCCGAACCAGAGCTTGCCGCCCGCCAGTGCCGGGTGCTTCGGGTCGGTGCCCTCGCCGGTCGCGTACCGGGCGGACTCCGTGAGCCCGGCCGTGTCGATGGTGACGATCGCGTCGGCGCCCGGCACTGCCGCGTACAACGTGCCGGAGTCGGCGGAGAGTTCGAGGCCGGTCACGCCCGGCAGAGAGGAGATGGTGCCGACGACCGCGCCGTTGTAGTCGGTGACGAGCACCTTGCCGCCGGTCGGGTCACTGATGAAGACCCGCTGATGCACACCGTCCGCGACGATGTCGCCGACCGACGCGGCGGGAATGACCTTGGTGGAGTCGGCAGCGGCCGGATTCGCCGCACCGCCGATCAGGACTACGGAACTGAAGAGAACCGCGAGCGAGGTCGCGGTCGAGATTCTGCGCGTGCGCAAAATTGTTTACCCCCACGGTAAGAGAGGGCCGTGGCACCCGAGATGAGAGGGGTGCGGCCCACGAACGCAGGGTATGCCACGGCGTCCACAACTCCCACACATTTGTGGGGCCGGGGTGGGACGCCTTCTCCCGGCCCCGCGAAACGTCAGTCCGCCCAGGTGAGGAACGTCGCCCAGGCACCGGGAGCGACTGCGAAGGTGGGCCCGTCGGGCACCTTGGAGTCCCGGATGTGGACGGAGTGGGGGCAGGTGGCGACTTCGATGCAGTCACCGCCGTTGGCCGCGCTGTACGAGGACTTGTGCCAGTCGAAGGCCACTTCGATGCAGTTGCCGCCGCCGCTGTCGCTGTAGCTGGACTTGAACCACCTAAGGGTGTTGCTCATTCCTCGTCTCCTGCCAACCGCTTGATGAGGCCCAGCGATTCACGAGGGCCCAGGGCCTGTGAGCGGATCTTCGCATACCGCTGGGCGCGCGTGCTCACCTCAGCGGGATCGCTGATCAGCAGGCTTTCGTCCTGAACCTCCAAGAAGAGCAGGCGTTCGTGATTCGGGGTCTCGATCAGGTTCATGTCGCCTCGGTCTCCAGCGTGCTCCCCGCTGAGTCCGCAGTCCAGCGGCAGCACCTGAAGCGTGACGTTGCGGCGTTGTGCGCATTTCGCGAGGTGTTGCATCTGGCCACGCATGATTTCCTCGCTGCCGATGGCCCGAGTCAGCACGGACTCCTCCAGGATCAGCTCGATCTGCGCCGTCGGCTCTCGGTCGAACAGTGCCCCGCGAGCGGTCCGCGCCTCGACCAGCTCCTCCACCCGCGAGTCGGACAGTGCGGGGTAGCCGCCTCCGATGAGTGCCCGCGCATACGCCTCCGCCTGGAAAAGCCCATGAACCACAAATGCGGAGTACAGCTCAAGCCTGACCGCGCTTTGTTCAAGTAGCGCGTAGTTCTTGAACTGCGGCGGATACGCCTCCATCCGCATGTACAGCCGCGCCCGCTCGAACACGCCCATGCCGTCCCCGAGCACTCGCTCCAGCCCCGCCAACATCTCGTCGCTCGCGGGCTGTGCACACGTCTCCATGGCGCTGATCGCCGCCGCCGAGAAGCCGATCTCTTTTCCGAGCTGTTCCTGAGTCAGCTTCCGCCGCATGCGGGCATTTTTTGCCACATCGGCCACCAACTTGGCCGTCGGACTCGCCGTTTCCTTGTTTTCCGCTCGCGCCATTGCGATCCCTTTTCGACTCAACCGGTCTCAACCGGTCACCACCCAGCCCCGCCGAACGCAACTGAGTTTCAGGGGAGTTCGCGCAGGTCAACGGGTGTGCGACGCCCCTCGTCAGTCACGTAAAACGGTAACCAACCAAGGTCAGACTGGTCCTGTGAATGCGTCGAAAAGTGAAATGAACCTCCAGTGGATTCCGTACTCCGGATTTCAACTGCGCAGAGCCGGCGTGCAATTCGACGCCGTACGCGTGGACGGCGACGAAGGGCGTCGGCTGGCCGGGTTGATGGAGGCGATCACGGGAGGTGAGCCCGGCCCCGTCGTCACCGAGGCGAACGGGCGGCGGGCGGTGTACTTCCTCGTCCCGGCGGGGAGCACGGAGGGCAAACCGTGGCCGGCAGGGGTGACCCGGCTCAACGGGGCGGCGGGCCGGATCAGTTATGTACCGATTCCCGCGCTGAGCGGCCGGACCTGGCCGCTGGCCTGGCACTTCCCGCCCACGGTGCCGGACCGGTTCGTCCACACGATGCTGCTGCTGCACGCCGCGACCGCCCTGCTCTGCTGACCGGGCGCGGGCAGCACGAAGCGGCCCGATCCCCGGCTGGCCCCGCGAACGGGACCCGGCCGGGCGTCGACCGCAACGGAAGGGCCGGTCAGAAGGTCGGGAAGCCGATGGGCGAGGAGCTCTGGCCCGGGATGTAGTCGAAGTTCGGCGTGAGCGTGCCGAGCAGGCTGCCGACGCGCGGACCCGGACGGCCCGTCACCTGGGCGAACAGCGCCGACGCCTCGGCGGTGATGCGGAACGGCACCTTCTCCAGGCGGAAGCCCGTGGGGCTCGGGCGGGCGCCGAGCAGGGCCTCGGCGGGGGTCGTGTCCGCGATCATCAGCTCGTCGGAGATCGGCACACCGTCCACCGCGACCCCGGCGGAGTAGCCCGGAGTCGGCATCACGCGGATGTACGTCGGCTTCAGCGTGATGGTCTTGTTCGAGGCGGCGTGGTGGAAGTTGAGACCACCGGGGTAGAAGATGCGGCCCTGGGAGTCGAGGCCGTCACCCGCCGTCGAGCCGATCGGCATGGAGAAGCCCCGGCCGTCCGCGTCCATCACGAACGGGCTGACGGCCTCCAGCGTGATGCCCTCGATCCGCATCCAGGACAGCAGCTCCGGGCTGAGCTCCACCTGGGCGTCTCCCCACGGGGAGATGTACACGCCGGGGAACGGGTCGGCGACCGCCGTACGGGGGGCGGGAGCGGAGTGCGAGTCGGCTGCTCCGGCCGATGCCAGGCCGAGCGGCATGGTGAGTGCGGCCACCGCGGCGAGGACGGTGAGACGGCGGATTACGCGCATGCTCATGGGGCCTTCCTGATCTGATGCTGCGTGGGGGAATTGCCGGACAGAGCTGCCCGGACGGCCCAACAGGTTGTATGGAAAGCGGAGTTGAGCGATTGACGTGGAAGCGTCGCGGTTCTCGGCCGCCTGCCGGGCATGTCCATCCATGCATACATGCGTGCTCGGTCAAACGGTCCTTAGACCGCCCGGCGGAAAAGCTCCACGCGATTGGCGGCGATCGGCGCGCTGAGTTCGTGCCTTGATCAACAGCGCACCAGTCTGGGCGGACTCCCCCATCGAGCACTGGAGCTCGTATGTCCGCAACTGCCCGACAGCCACGCCGTTTTCCATCCGGCCGCCTCGCCGCACTGACCGCCACCGCCGCCGCGCTGACCGCCGCGTCCCTGTGGGGACCGCTGACCGGAAACAGCGAGGCGGGCGGCCACGTCGACGCTCCGTCGTCGGTGCTGGACACGGCGGCGGACCTCACCGACGTGTACGCGTTCAGCAGCCCCGACAACCCCGACATGGTCACCCTCATCGCGAACGTCCGGCCGTTCGAGATGCCCGGGACCGCGCTGAACGCGCTGGTGGACTATCCGTTCGCGACGGGCGCGCGGTACGAGATCCACACGGACGCCGACGGTGACGGGGCGCCCGACACCACGTACCGCTGGACCTTCCGGGACGACGACCGCAGGCCCTTCGGGCTCGGGCCCAAGGTCGGTCCGGCGCCGGTGACTTCGCTGGACGACCGCTCGCTCGGGGTGCGTCAGAAGTACAACCTGGAGCGGGTCACGGCGGGCGGCGCCGCCCAGACGCTGCTGAGCGATGCGATCGCCTCGCCCACCAACACCGGCCGGTTCCTGATGCCGGACTACGGCAAGCTGCGCGCGCAGGCGATCCGCAAGCTGCCGGGCGGCGGGCAGACGCTCGCGAGCCAGGTCGCGGACTCGTTCAAGGCGGACACCCAGGTCTTCGGCCTGTACACGGTCGGGACGCGGGGACCCGTGCCCGGCTGGCTGCCGGACGCCCAGCCGCTGTCGGTGCTCAACGTGAACAGCCTGATCATCCAGGTGCCCAAGAGCGAGGTGGCGCTGAACGGCGATCCGGCGCGCAACCCGGTGATCGGGGTGTGGGCGAGCGTCTCCCGGCCGGGCGCGGACCTGGGCCGCAGCCTGGCGAAGCAAGCCCCGACGTTCCGCCAGGTCTCGCGGCAGGGCAACCCGCACCTGGCGTTCACCGTCTACGGCTCCACCGTCGGCCTCTCCAAGCCGGGCGGGCCCGAGGACCGCTTCCAGGCACGGGCGCCGAAGGACGACCACCTGGAGAACGAGTTCCTGGCCGACACCCTGGACCCCGTGCCGCCGCACCGCATCGAGGCGGCCCAGGGGTACCCGGCACCGGCCACTCCGCGCACCGACATCCAGGCCCTGTTCCTGAAGGGCATCGGCGCGGACAACGGCTCGAAGTTCGGCTTCGACCTGAACACCCACACCATGAACGCGGACGCCGACCCCGGCCGCATCGTGATGGCCGAGGAACTGCGGCTGAACCTGACGACGCCGATCACCGCCGCACCCCGCGCCATGGGCGTGCTCGACGGCGACCGGCAGGGCTTCCCGAACGGGCGCCGGCTCAACGACAACATCGACGGGCCGCTGCTGCGGATGCTGGAGGGCGAGCCCGCCCAGCCGTCACCGCCCGGACTGCTGCCGAAGCCGGTGGTCGCCCTGGAGGTCGCCGACGCGCAGAGCACGTTCCCGTATCTCAACCTTCCGCACGCGGGCCCGTGAGGCGTCCGATCTCCGTCGCGGGCGCGGCGGTGGCCGTCGCCGGGGCCGTGGCGGGACTGCTGTTCCTCGGCCCCGGCACGGAGAACGACCCGACGGCCACCGGCCCGCGGGCCGGTGCGGCGCCCGACGCCGTGGCCCTCGCGGTCGCCACGGCCCGCAAGCGCACGGAGCGCTACCCGGACGACCCGACGGTCTGGTCGGGCCTGGCACGGGCGGAGGTCGAACAGGCCCGCGTCACGCTCGACGCGGGCCGGCTCGACGCGGCCGACGAGGCCCTGCGCCGCTCACTGGCCCTCCAGCGCAAGGACAACTACGCCGCGGTGACGGGCCAGGGGCTGGTGGCCAACGCCCGCCACGAGTTCGCGGACGGCCGGAAGTTCGGGCTGAGCGCCACCCGGATGGCGCCGGACCGGGCTGACGGCTACGCGGTGCTGGCCGACGCGGAGATCCAGCTCGGCGACTACCCGGCGGCCAGGGCGGCCGTGCAGCGCCTGCTGGACATCGCTCCGGCGGGGGCCGCGTACAGCAGGGCGGCGTACGACCTGGAGACCAACGGCCGGCCGAAGGACGCCGCGATCGCGCTGGGAAGGGCGGTGGAAAGTGCGGCCACCGCCGACGAACGGGCCTTCGCGCAGGCCCGGTTGGGCGACCTGGCCTGGAACGAGGGCGCGGTGGACCGGGCCGAGTGGCACTTCCGGCGGGCGGTGGACGCCGTACCCGGGCATCCGTACGGGGAAGCCGGGCTGGCCAAGGTGCACGCGGTGCGCGGTGACACGGCGAAGGCCCTGGACAGGTACCGGCGGCTGGTGGCGCGGACGCCGTTGCCGCAGTTCCTGGCGGAGGCCGTGGAGCTGGGCGGGGGCGGGGAGCGGGTGCGGGGGGAGAAGGCGGCGCTGGACGCGCAGGTACGGCTGCTGCGCGCCTCCGGAGGGCCGGTCGACCCGCATCTCGCCCTGTACGTGGCCGACCACGGCGACCCGGACGTCGCGGTGGAGCTGATGCGCGGGGAGTGGAAGCGGTCCCGGAGCGTGATCGTGGCCGATGCGCTGGGCTGGGCGCTGCACCGCGCGGGGCACGACGCGGAGGCCGTCGGCTACGCCCGGCAGGCGGCGCGGACGGGGTGGGGCAACGCGCTGTTCCGGTACCACCGGGGTGCGATCGAGCACGCTCTCGGGCTGCCCGATGGCGACCGCCACCTGCGGGAGGCGCTCGCCCTGAACCCGAACTTCTCGCCGTACCACGCTCCGTTGGCCACCCGAATGCTGAAGCAGAAGAACCAGCAGAAGAACCGACAGAACTGAGTTCTTGCGTTGTTGTTGTTGATGATGACGAAGCGAATCGGTGGTGCGGTGGCTGTCGCGTCGCTCCTCTGCCTGACCACGGCACCGCCGGTGCACGCCCAACCGGCCCATCCGCTGGGCAACTTCAGCCTGAACCACTACGACGGGCTGCGGCTCGGGCCGGACGGGATCGCGGACACGGCCGTCGTCGACAGCGCGGAGATCCCCACCGCCCAGGACGAGGAGGCCACCGACCGGGACCGGGACGGGACGGTCTCGGCGGCGGAGGCCGCCGCCCGCGCGGCGGCCCGGTGCGCGGAACTGGCCGGGCGGACCCGGGCCTCGGTGGGCGGCGAGGCGCTCGACTGGCACGTCGGGCGGACCTCCCTGACGTACGGGAAAGGGGCGGCGGGCCTGCCCATCGCCCGGCTGACCTGCGCGCTGCGGGCGGACGCCGATCTGTCGGGGCCCGCCGACGTGACGTTCGCCTCGGGGGCGGAGGCGGCGCGGACGGGCTGGAAGGAGATCACCGCGGTCGGGAGCGGGGTGCGGCTGGTCGACTCCTCGGTGCCGGAGCGCAGTTCGAGCGATGCGCTGCGGAGCTATCCCGGGGGTGGTGAGGGCGGCGGGCGGTCGTCGGACGTGGTGGAGGCGCGGATCCGTACGGAGCCGGGTGCGGGAGGCGGTGCGGGTGCCGCCGGGTCCCGGCTGCCGGGTGCGGCCCCGGCCGTGGACCGGGGGGCGATTCTCTTCCCGGCGCTGGAGGACCGGCTCACCGGTATGACGTCGGGCCGGGACCTGACGGTGCCGGTGGGCCTGCTCGCGGTCCTGCTGACGATGCTCCTGGGCGCGGGGCACGCGGCGTTGCCGGGTCACGCGAAGCTTGCCGTCGCCGCCTGTCTGGCACGGAAGGAGGGCGGCGTGCGGGCCGCGTTCGCGGTCGGTGCGACGGTGACGGTGACCCACACGGCGGGCGTGCTGGCGGTGGGGCTGGCGCTGACGGCGGGGGGCGGCTTCCTGGGGGAGCGGCTGCTGGGGTGGCTGGGGGCGGTGAGCGGGGCGTTGATCGCGGTGCTGGGGACGGGACTCGCGGTGACGGCGGTACGCGCACTGCGGGCGGGGCGCCCGGCCGCGCACAGCCACGGGCACGGGCACGGACATGGGCACGGACATGGGCATGGGCACGGGCACAGCCATGCGCACGGGCATCACCACGATCACGATCACGGGCGCTCCCGTCGTACCGGGCTGCCCGCGCTGCTCGGGGTCGGGCTGGCGGGCGGGCTGGTGCCCAGCCCGTCCGCGCTGGTCGTCCTGCTGGGGGCCGTCGCGCTCAGCCGTACGTTCTTCGGTGTCCTGCTGGTCGTCGGCTACGGCGTCGGCATGGCGCTCACCCTCACCTCCGCCGGGGTGCTGCTGGCCGGCGGCAGCAACCGGCTCGCCGTCCTGGGCGAGCGGCGGCTGCCCGCCCTGCGGCGCTGCGCCCCGTACGGGAGCGTCCTGACCGCGCTGGCCGTCCTCGCGGTGGGAATCGGCCTCACGGTGCGCAGTCTGGGCTGATCGCCCGGTCCGGTCAGTCGTCCTTCGTGTACGTGAGCTGCTCGCCGTTGTCGTTGTTCTCGCGGCGCAGTGAACCGTCCGGGAGCAGGGTGAGCGTGGTGGCCTTGCCCGCCGTGCAGGACGTCATGGGCTCGCCCACCGTGACCGTGGAGGGTCCGACCTCGACGGGGCCGCCCGCGGACGGCTCCGTGGTCAGCTCGGCCTGGAAGACGCAGTGGTAGGTGCCGCCGGTGTCGAGCGGGCCGTCCGCGGTGAGGGTGAGGACGCTCTGCCCGACCGTGCCCTGCTGGATGACGAGCTTCCGGGTGGAGCGGCCGGCCGCGTTCTCGATGGAGCTCGACCAGGCGCCGAGGTAGCCGGACGGGATGGGGCCGTCGCTGTTCTTCGGGCTGTCGCTGGGGGAGGGGTCCGGCGAGGACGGGTCGTCGGTCGTGGGGGAGCCCGACGAGGTGCCCGTGGGGGACGCGGATCCGGTGGGGCCCGGGGTGGCTTCCACCGGCTTGCCGTTCATGAGCGCGTAGACGGACCCGCCCGCCCCTATCGCGACGAGCACGGCGACGGCGATGAGCGCGATGGTCGAGCCCCTCCGGCGGCGGGCCGGTTCGGGGGCGGGCTGCTGCGGGGCGGTGGGGTAGCCGAGGCCGGGGCCGTACGGGGGCGTGCTGCCGAAACCGGGCTGCGGGTGCTGGGGCTGGTGGTACTGCTGCTGTGGCGGGTATCCGTAGCCGGCGGGGGGCTGCTGGGGGCCGAAGCCCTGGCCGGGGTGCGGCGGGTATCCGTAGCCAGGCGTGGGCGCAGGCGCAGGCGTGGGGATGTGCACGGGTGTGGGCGGCGCGGGATCCGACGGTGTGGCGGCTGCCGCCGATGCAGCCGATGCCGCCGATGCCGCGGGCGTAGGGGTCGCCCGGGGCACCTGGGGTGCCGGGGGCACTGCCTCCGCCGGGCTCTCCTCCGGGTCCTCGGAGTCCAGCAACTCCACCGCGTGGCGGCCGAGTTGTGCTATCAGGGCGCCCGGGAGCCAGGGCTCCGCCGTGTCGTCGCCGGCCAGGCGCTCCAGGATCGCGTCCGTCGTCGGGCGGGCGGCCGGGTCCTTGTGCAGGCAGTCCCGGACCAGTTCGACGAGGTCCACCGGGACGCCGGTCAGGTCCGGTTCCTCCTGCGCGATCCGGAACATCTGCGCGTGCGGGTTGCTGTCGGACGGCCCGAACGGCAGCCGGCCCGTCGCGGCGTACGCCAGTACCGAGCCGAGACAGAACACGTCGCACGCCGGGGTGACCCGCTCGCCCCGCACCTGCTCCGGCGACATGAAACCGGGCGATCCGACCAGCGCCCCGGTACGGGTGACGGCGCCGTCGATGACGGTGTCGAGTGCGCGGGCTATGCCGAAATCGATGACGCGCGGCCCGTCGATCGTCAGCAGGATGTTGGACGGCTTGAGGTCGCGGTGGACGATCCCGGCGGCGTGGATGTCCTGGAGGGCGTGGGCGAGACCGGCCCCCAGGATGTGGACCGAACGTTCCGGCAGCGGACCGTACGCACCGGAGGCCGTCCCCTCGGGGGTGCGCGCACGGCCGGTGACGGTGGCGTGCAGGGAGGGGCCGGCGACGTAGCCGGTGGCGATCCAGGGCACGGCGGCCTCGGTGTCGGCGTCCAGCACGGGAGCGGTCCAGACGGAGCCCACCTGGCGGGCGGCCCGTACCTCGTGGCGGAAGCGGTCGCGGAACTCCTGCTCCTCGGCGAGTTCGCCCCGTACCAGCTTGATCGCTACGGTGCGGCCGCGGTCGGACCGGGCCAGATAGACCTGGCCCATGCCGCCGGCGCCGAGACGGCCCAGCAGCCGGTACGCGCCGATGGCACGCGGATCCTGTGGCGTCAGGCTCTGCATGGCGCTGAACGTCCTTCCCCCGGGTTCGAACTGAGCGATGCCTCGCGTGGCTCGCTCGATCATAGGGATCCACGCAGCGCGTGGCCGGGCCGGTTGCGATCCCCGGGCTCCCTCCCTTCCGCCTTCCGTCCGCCTCCGCTCCGCTCCGGCCCCGTACGGCGGCAACCCGACACCCTGCCCAGCGGAGCGCCCCACGCCATACAAGGTGGCCATGTCGGCGCGTTCCTGGCACCGCCTACGCTCGCCGCATGACCCCTCATGCCCCGCATGCACCGCATGTCGACCCCGCTGCCGGTGCGGCCGTGAAGGCCGCCGACCGCGCGCACGTGTTCCACTCCTGGTCCGCCCAGGGCCTGATCGACCCGCTCGCCGTCGCCGGCGCCGAGGGGGCGTACTTCTGGGACTACGACGGCAACCGCTACCTGGACTTCACCAGCGGTCTCGTCTACACCAACATCGGTTACCAGCACCCCACCGTCGTCGCCGCGATCCAGGAGCAGGCGGGCAAGCTCGCCACCTTCGCCCCCGCGTTCGCGATCGAGGCGCGCTCCGAGGCCGCACGCCTCATCGCCGAGCGCACCCCCGGCGACCTGGACAAGATCTTCTTCACCAACGGCGGTGCCGAGGCCGTCGAGAACGCCGTCCGGATGGCCCGGCTGCACACCGGCCGTTCGAAGGTGCTCTCCGCCTACCGCTCGTACCACGGCGCCACCTCCACCGCGATCAACCTGACCGGTGACCCGCGCCGCTGGCCGTCCGACAACGGCTCGGCGGGCGTCGTCCGCTTCTGGGCACCGTTCCTCTACCGCTCGCCGTTCCACGCCGAGACCGAGGCCGAGGAGTGCGCCCGCGCGCTCCAGCACCTGGAGGACACCCTCGCCTTCGAGGGCCCCGGCACCATCGCCGCGATCATCCTGGAGACGATCCCCGGCACCGCGGGCATCATGACGCCGCCGCCCGGCTACCTCGCCGGCGTCCGCGAGATCTGCGACCGGTACGGCATCGTCTTCATCCTCGACGAGGTCATGGCCGGTTTCGGCCGCACCGGCAAGTGGTTCGCCGCCGACCACTTCGACGTGGTGCCGGACCTGATGACCTTCGCCAAGGGCGTCAACTCCGGTTACGTGCCGCTCGGCGGCGTCGCGATCTCCGCCGAGATCGCCGCGACCTTCGAGACCCGCGCCTACCCGGGCGGACTCACGTACTCCGGTCACCCGCTGGCCTGCGCGGCCGCCGTCGCCACCATCCACGTGATGGAGGACGAGAAGGTCATCGAGAACGCCGCCCACATCGGCGAGACGGTCCTCGGCCCCGGCCTGCGCGAACTCGCCGAGCGCCACCCGTCGGTCGGCGAGGTCCGCGGCCTCGGCGCGTTCTGGGCGCTGGACCTGGTCCGCAACAAGGAGACCCGCGAGCCGCTGGTCCCGTACAACGCGGCGGGCGAGGCCAACGCGCCGATGGCGGCCTTCGGTGCCGCGGCCAAGAAGAACGGCCTGTGGCCCTTCATCAACATGAACCGCACGCACGCCGTCCCGGCCTGCAACATCACCGAGGCCGAGGCCAAGGAGGGCCTCGCGGCCCTCGACGCGGCGCTGTCGGTCGCGGACGAGCACACAGTGTGACCCGTGCCCGCGGGGCCGCCCGGTGCGCGCCCCGCGGTACGGCACCCCTCCCCTGCCCGGATCCGGGCACAGCGGCCCTGGCTTAAGGTGACCGGAAGCAAAGAACGGGGAGGGGCGCCATGTGCGCGAGCGGAGCTGTGACCCGCAGTACGCTGCGGCAGCAGATCGCGGACGCGCTGCGTGACGAAGTGCTCGCCGGGCGTCTGCAGCCGGGGCG
The DNA here is from genome assembly GCF_042891445.1 of Streptomyces sp. NPDC001890. Lineage (NCBI taxonomy): Bacteria > Bacillati > Actinomycetota > Actinomycetes > Kitasatosporales > Streptomycetaceae > Streptomyces > Streptomyces sp. NPDC001890. The sequence goes on from NZ_JBIATE010000003.1 coordinate 519,341, forward strand.
GGAATTCACGGTCAAGCAGATCGCCGAGCAGTACGGCGTCTCGGCCACGCCGGTGCGCGAGGCGCTCTTCGACCTCTCCGCACAGGGGCTGCTGGAATCGGACCAGCACCGGGGCTTCCGGGTAAGGGAATTCACCGTCGCCGACTACCGGTCGCTGGTCGAGGCCCGCAGCCTGGTCATCGACGGAGTCATCCGCGCGGTCTTCTTCGGCCCCGGGCCCTCGCCCGCGCAGCTGGAGGGGTACCGGGACTGCCTGGTCTCCGTGCGCCGCAGGGCCCAGGAGGCGGCGCGGGCGGCGCTGGGCGGCGACCTCGACATCCTCATCGGCTACGACCTGCGGTTCTGGCGCGAGCTGGGCGTGCTGGTGGGCAACACCTACATCAACGACTTCCTGCACCGACTGCGCGTGCAGGCCTGGGTGTTCGCGGTGCCGTACCTGCGCCATGACGCGAGGGCCCGGGACTGGCTCTGGCACGGTCATCCGGACCTGGTCGCGGCGATCACCCTCGGCGAACACGACGCGGTGCGCGCGGTGATGGACGACTACAGCGCACACGCGCTGAACTGGGCGGACCGGCTGGCGGCCGGTGAGCTCGAACATCCGGGGCGCGGCGGGCCGGAGCCGGTCGCGGGTACGCCGGAGCCGTAGGGCCCGGTCCCCTTCGGCCATCGGTACTGGCCACTGTGCGCAACGCGCCCACCGCATTACGCTGTCCCGACCAACCCGAACGTTCCACACGTTCCCTGCGCACCCAAGGGGAGAGCGAGACTTCGTGGCCTGTGACCTGTGGCTGGTCCCCCTCGTCGATGTGCTGTGCCACAGCCCCGACAACCCGTTCGCCGAAGAGATAGCCGTCTACGACAAGGCGTTGGGCGAGGCCGGACTGCCGCCCATCCCCGTGTACGCCTACATGCCGGGCCTGACGGGCGACGTCGCCCCGGTCGCGGGCTTCGACTACGACGCCCTGCACTTCCTGCGCCGCGCCTTCCTGCTCCAGCTCAGCGGCCTCGCCGTCACACCGGTCGGCGAACTGGGCGGGGACTACGAGCAGTTGCTGGAGATGTTCGAGGCGTCGGCCCAGCAGTCCCACCTGGTCTGGCACTACGACCACGCGGGGGCGTACGTCCCGCTGGACTTCGCCGCCCCGCTCTCCAACGACGACCTGCTGGCGGGCGGCGGCCCGCTCGGCTCCTCGCACGGGCTGCTGCGGGAGCTCCAGTACGTCGCCCCGTCCATCGGCATCGACCCGGCGAACCCGCCCGCCGCCCCGCTGCCGCCCGCCGCGCCGACCTCCCTGGAGGAACCGGCGGCGCCGATCCCGTACGACAACAGCCCGTTCGCCCGCGAGCGGCACGTCTGGCTGGGCCTGCACGCGGCGGCCACCCGCAGCCTCGCCCAGGGCTCGATGATCATCTTCAGCTGAGGCCGGCCGGGCCCCCGGGGCGGCCCGGGGTCACCGCGAGGTCATCGCGGTGACTCCGGCGGGCGCTGACGCGGCATGTTCGGCCGGGTCATCGTCTGGAGCGGGAACCGCCCCGGCAGCACCCCCTGATCCGGACGCCCGCCGTTCCCCGAACCCGACGACAGCGCCTGCAGCCCCATCGGCGCGGGCCCGGCCCGGAACTCCACCATCCAGTCCGCGGTCTCGGTGCGCACCAGCTCCGTGACGTCCTCCGAGAACCGCCGCAGCACCCCCAGGCACCGTTCGGCCGCCTCGCTGGCCGTCCCCTCGGTCGGGCCGAGCACCTCCCGCACGCACTCCGACGCCCAGTCGAACTGCAGCACCTGGAGGCGCCGCTGCACGGCCTGGGCGGTGGCGAGATTCCTTATCCAGCCCGAGGTGAGGCCGAAGTACCGGTCGCACGCCATGCACGCGGCGCCCAGCAGCAGCGACAGATAGCCCCAGCCCGCCGCCCCGGGCAGCGCCCCGGTCAGATCGAGCAGCGGCAGCGCGGTGCCCGAGACCGTCCCGAGCGCGGTGCCGATCCGCAGCGCCCTGGCGCCGCGCCGCTTGCGCACCCGGTCGTTCAGGTACCAGTCGGCGGTGCGCAGCGCGTCGGCCTCCACCCAGCGGTACAACTCGTCGAGGCGGTCGGCGGGTTCGCCCCAGTCGCCGAGCGGGAACGGCGTACCGGTCAGATCCCGGCCCCGTGCGCGGGAGTCCGAGCCGGCCGGACCGGGCTCGTTGCGGGGCGGCCCTTCGGGCTGCTTCTCCGGCTGACTCACCGGGTACTCCTCTGCATTCTGCGTAGCGACGCCTGAAGTGGCGATGTGTTTCGAGACGGTGGGGTGCTCACTGCTCTCCGGCATGGCCGACAGTCCCGAAGGGGTAACTTTGCGTGACGATCGGTGTGCCTGGGTGTCCTGATGTGTGTGCCCTTCCTACCGCCGAATGGTGGGCTGCGGAGGAGAAAACGCGGTATTCCCGGGTGCGCAGGGCCTTTGATCAGGTATAGGAGCCCGGCAAGGGCTGCCTGAAACTCACTCGAAAGAGTTGCGCGCCAGTGAGTGGGGCGCGCTGCCCGGGGACCACGTAGGCTCGGCTTACCGAAACATTTTGTCGTCGAATTGCCAGGAGTGACCGTGATTCCCGGTGGTGGTCAGCCCAATATGCAGCAACTGCTGCAGCAGGCCCAGAAGATGCAGCAGGACCTCGCCGCGGCCCAGGAGGAACTGGCCAGGACCGAGGTCGAGGGCCAGGCGGGTGGCGGTCTCGTGAAGGCGACCGTGACCGGTTCCGGCGAGCTCCGCAATCTGGTGATCGACCCGAAGGCCGTCGACCCGGAGGACACCGAGACGCTCGCCGACCTCGTCGTCGCCGCGGTCCAGGCGGCGAACGAGAACGCGCAGCAGCTCCAGCAGCAGAAGCTGGGCCCGCTGGCCCAGGGCCTGGGCGGCATGCCCGGTCTCCCCTTCTGACCCGTCCCTTCCGGCCCGTCCCTTCCGACCGGTCGAGAACAGAATCAGAGACAGAAGCAGGAAAGGAAGGCGTTCCCGTTGTACGAAGGCGTGGTTCAGGACCTCATCGACGAGTTGGGCAGGCTGCCCGGCGTCGGTCCCAAGAGCGCGCAGCGGATCGCCTTCCACATCCTGCAGGCCGAGCCGACCGATGTGCGCCGCCTCGCCCATGCCCTCCTGGAGGTCAAGGACAAGGTCCGGTTCTGTTCGGTCTGCGGCAACGTCGCCCAGCAGGAGCAGTGCAACATCTGCCGGGACACGCGCCGGGACCCGTCGGTGATCTGTGTCGTCGAGGAGCCGAAGGACGTCGTCGCGATCGAGCGGACCCGTGAGTTCCGGGGCCGGTACCACGTGCTCGGCGGCGCGATCAGCCCGATCGAGGGCGTCGGCCCGGACGATCTGCGCATCCGCGAGCTGCTCGCCCGCCTCGCCGACGGCTCGATCACGGAACTGATCCTGGCGACCGACCCCAACCTGGAGGGCGAGGCCACCGCGACGTACCTGGCGCGGATGGTCAAGCCGATGGGCCTGCGGGTCACCAGACTGGCCAGCGGCCTGCCGGTCGGCGGCGACCTGGAGTACGCGGACGAGGTCACCCTGGGCCGCGCCTTCGAGGGGAGGCGCCTGCTCGATGTGTGATGCCTTTACGTCTTCCGATGTTCTTCCCGTGACCGTTTCGAGGACCGTTCCCGCGACTCACGGCGGCTTTACGTTCAGCGACGCTATGTTCTACTCACCGTTCGCGACCGTGCCCACGGGAGGTCCCCTCGATGTCTGACGCCACGCTGAACTCCGTCACGCAGGACCCGGACGACTTCGCCGTCCAGATCGCCGACCAGATCAAGACGTTCATCGTCGCGGTCACCGAGGTGTCCAAGGTCGAGGAGCCCGAGGAGGCCGTCCCCGTCCTGCTGCTCCAGGTCTCCCAGCTCCTGCTGGCGGGCGGCCGGCTCGGCGCGTACGAGGACATCGTCCCCGACGAGCGCTACGAGCCGGACCTGGGCGCCGAGCCGGACGCCGACGGGCTGCGCGAGCGGTTCGCCGCCCTGCTGGAGCCGATCGACGTCTACTCCGAGGTCTTCGACCCGTACGAGCCCCGCAAGGCCCCGGTCCCGGCCCGGATCTCGGACGACCTGGCCGACCTGGTCACCGACCTGCGCCACGGCCTGGCCCACTACGAGGAGGACCGCACCACCGAGGCGCTGTGGTGGTGGCAGTTCTCCTACTTCTCCAACTGGGGCTCCACCGCCTCCGCCACCCTGCGCGCCCTGCAGTCCCTGATCGCCCACATCCGCCTCAACCAGCCCCTCCAGGAGCTGGACGGCCTGGACACCGACACGGAGACCCTCGACGACGACCTCGCCGAGGAGGCCGGCCGGGTGATGGCCGAGGAGATCGCCGGACCGCTGGGGCTGCGGCCGGTGCAGTAGGCGCCCCCCTCAGTCAGGTGGAGCCCGCGTGGGCGGGGGACGCGGCCAGGGGGAGCGCGGCGAGGGCGAGGAGCAGGGGGAGCACGCGTAGGGGCAGTGCGCGTGGCGACGTGCGCATGGCGGGCCTCCGGTGGGCGGATGGTTGGGTTCCGGTTCACGCTAGAGGTGCAGGAGCGGTGAATCGTGGAGCCGGGCCGCCCGGCGTGTGGGCTGGACCACATACGGCATGCGAGCCGGTTCGACGGGCAGCACACCTGTACGAGCGGTCCGGAGCGACACGCCGATGATCACGTGCTGAGCGGGACATCTCACCATGTGGTATCAGCGGGGCGATTCCGGACTGCTCGTTAAACTGAGCCGACCGCAGTAATGGACTGAGCGAGGAGCGCACGTGGGCCTTGTCGTGCAGAAGTACGGAGGCTCCTCCGTAGCCGATGCCGAAGGCATCAAGCGCGTCGCCAAGCGAATCGTCGATGCCAAGAAGAACGGCAACCAGGTGGTTGTCGTGGTGTCAGCGATGGGCGACACGACGGACGAGTTGATCGATCTCGCCGAGCAGGTATCCCCGATCCCTGCCGGGCGTGAGTTCGACATGCTGCTGACCGCCGGAGAGCGGATCTCCATGGCCCTGCTGGCGATGGCGATCAAAAACCTGGGCCACGAGGCCCAGTCGTTCACCGGTAGCCAGGCAGGCGTCATCACCGACTCGGTCCACAACAAAGCGCGCATCATCGATGTGACGCCGGGCCGTATCCGTACGGCGCTGGACGAGGGGAACATCGCGATCGTCGCGGGGTTCCAGGGTGTGTCCCAGGACAAGAAGGACATCACCACCCTCGGTCGCGGCGGGTCCGACACCACCGCCGTCGCGCTCGCGGCCGCGCTGGACGCCGAGGTCTGTGAGATCTACACCGATGTGGACGGTGTCTTCACCGCCGACCCGCGGGTCGTGAAGAAGGCCCGGAAGATCGACTGGATCTCCTTCGAGGACATGCTGGAGCTGGCCGCGTCCGGCTCCAAGGTGCTGCTGCACCGGTGCGTGGAGTACGCACGCCGCTACAACATCCCGATCCACGTCCGCTCGTCCTTCTCCGGACTGCGCGGAACCTGGGTCAGCAACGAGCCGCAAGGGGACCAGAAGGTGGAGCACGCGATCATCTCCGGAGTCGCCCATGACGTCTCCGAGGCCAAGATCACCGTCGTCGGCGTGCCCGACAAGCCGGGCGAGGCCGCCGCGATCTTCCGCACCATCGCGAACGCGGAGATCAACATCGACATGGTGGTGCAGAACGTCTCCGCCGCGTCGACCGGCCTGACCGACATCTCGTTCACGCTGCCGAAGGCCGAGGGCCGCAAGGCCATCGACGCCCTGGAGCGCAACCGCGGCACCATCGGCTTCGAGTCGCTGCGCTACGACGACCAGATCGCGAAGATCTCCCTGGTCGGCGCCGGCATGAAGACCAACCCGGGAGTCACGGCGGGCTTCTTCGAGGCACTGTCGGACGCCGGTGTGAACATCGAGCTGATCTCGACGTCCGAGATCCGCATCTCGGTGGTCACCCGCGCCGACGACGTCATAGAGGCCGTGCGCGCCGTGCACACCGCCTTCGGTCTGGACAGCGACTCCGACGAAGCCGTCGTCTACGGGGGCACCGGCCGATGACCGCGCGCCGTCCTTCGCTCGCGGTCGTCGGAGCGACCGGGGCGATCGGCGGCGTCATGCTCCAGATCCTTTCGCAGCACGCGGATGTCTGGGGCGAGGTGAAGCTGATCGCCTCGCCGCGCTCGGCCGGCCGCAAGCTGGTCGTGCGCGGCGAGGAGAGCGAGGTCCTCCAGCTCACCGAGGACGTCTTCGACGATGTCGACGTGGCGCTCTTCCTGGTGCCCGACGAGGTCTCCGCGCAGTGGGCACCGATCGCCGCAGCCAAGGGCACGGTCGTCATCGACGACTCGGTCGCGTTCCGGCTGGACGCGGACGTTCCGCTGGTGGTGCCCGAGATCAATCCGCACGCCGTACGAATCCGGCCACGCGGCATCGTCGCGAGCCCGAACTGCACGACGCTCGCGCTGATCGTCGCGGTCGGGGCGCTGCACGCCGAATTCGGCGTACGGGAACTGGTCGTCTCCTCGTACCAGGCGGTGAGCGGGGCGGGCCGGGACGGTGTCACCGCGCTGCGCGAACAGCTGTCGATGGTCGCCGGTACGGAACTGGGCACGAAGCCGGGGGACGTGCGCAGGGCCCTGGGGGACACGGAAGGCAGCCCCTTCGCCGCCCCGGTCGCCCTCAACGTGGTGCCCTGGGCCGGGACCGAGGCCGGGGACGGCTGGTCCTCGGAGGAGATGGCGATCCGCGAGGAGTGCCGCAAGATCCTGGACCTGCCGGACCTGCGGATCGCGGCGACCTGCGTGTACGTACCCGTCATCGCGACGCACTCGATGTCCGTGCACGCCCGGTTCGAGAGCGAGATCGCGGTCGACCGGGCCCACGAGATCCTGGCGACGGCACCGGGCGTGGTGCTGTACGACAGCCCGGCGGCGGGGGACTTCCCGACACCGTCCGACGTCGTCGGCACCGATCCGACCTGGGTCGGACGAGTGCGCAGGTCACTGGACGATCCCCGGGGTCTGGAACTCTTCGTCTGCGGCGACAACCTCCGCAAGGGGGCGGCGTTGAACGTGGCACAGATCGCCGAATCGGTGGCCGCGGAGTTTCCCCGGTCCTGATCGAACCGATTTCGTACTCTCTGTGAACGTCCTGTGAGTAAGTTGAAGGTCTCAACCTCTTGAGATGGGGTGTCGGGGTATCCGACGATGACTTTCAGCCTGCTGCAACCGCCGACCGAGGGCTGAGCGTCTATGCGGTCACCTTCTGGCGCGGCGGGGGGAACAATTCGGGGCAGTCGGGGTATTCGGGGAAGTGCAGGTACGTATGAGGGCATGTCGCACGGCGGCGAACGCGGTGCCGCGCGCGTACAACCCTGACGGGGGGAAACGTGTCCAACTGGCGTGGCAGAGGTTCTCGAAATCACAGTGGTGGGCCCCTTGCGCGGCGCTTCGGTCCGCCCGCTCCGACGGCCCCGCGCACCCGGCGGTATGCCGGTGATCGCGCCCATGCCCGCTGCGCGTTCCGCACGGCTGCCCGCGCAGCGCGAGGGCGCTGAGGAGAGCGTGGCCGCCGGAACCACGGTCGACCATCTCACCGAGACCTACCGCGCCCACTACCGCTCACTGCTCGGTCTCGCGGCCCTGCTCCTGGACGACACGGCTTCGTGCGAGGACGTGGTACAGGAGGCGTTCATCCGGGTGCACTCGGCGCGCAACCGCGTACGGGACCCGGAGAAGACGCTCGCGTATCTGCGCCAGACCGTCGTCAACCTCTCGCGATCCGCGCTGCGCCGCCGCATCCTCGGGCTGAAGCTGCTCTCCAAGCCCATGCCGGACATGGCGAGCGCGGAAGAAGGCGCGTACGACCAGCTGGAGCGGGACGCGCTGATCAAGGCGATGCGAGGGCTGCAACGGCGCCAGCGGGAGGTGCTGGTGCTGCGTTACTTCGCGGACATGACGGAGGTCCAGGTGGCCGAGACGCTCGGGATATCCCTGGGTTCGGTCAAGGCCTACGGATCCCGCGGGATCGCGGCGCTGCGCGTGGTGATGGAGGCGCAGAAGTGAGCCGGCGCGAGTACGAGAACGCACCCGAGGGCGAGTACGGCTCCGAAGGTGCGAGCGACCCCGAGAGCGTGAGCGGCTCCGAGAGCGTGAGCGGCTCCGAGAGCGTGAGCGGCTCCGAGAGCGTGAGCGGCTCCGAACGGGAGCATCGGCGTGAGCGTCGGAATGACCGGACTGGAAACGGAATTGTGAACCACGACCCTGGAACGGCTGGGGCGGCTGAGGCGGCTGGAGCTGACGGGGCGGCCGAGACGGCCGAGACGGCCGAGATCACCAGGACTGCCGAGACGGCCGAGATCACCAGGACCGCCGAGACTGCTGAGACCACCGAGGTCGTGGAGACCGCTGAGACCACCGAGGTCGCGGAGACCGCTGCACTCGGCAGTCTGAGCAGCCTCTTCGGTTCGGGGCTCGGCCCGGACAGCGGTCCGGATGCTGGTCCGGCCATCGGCGGCGGCGCGGATCTCGACGAGGTCGCCCTGCGGCGGATGCTGCACGGGGCCGTCCGGAACATCGAGCCCAGCGACGGCACGCTCGACCATCTGCAACGCGCGGTTCCCGTCCGGCGGGCGAAGCGACGCCAGGCCGTCGTCGGACTGGCGGCCGCGGCGCTGCTCATCGGCACCGCGGTACCCGCCTTCGTCCACGTCGCGAACTCCGACGGTTCGGACACCGCCAACCCCGCGATAGCCGGACACGGCGAGCAGGCGCAGGGCGGCAACGGCGCCGACGCCGACTCGCAGTCCGGCGGCGAGGACAGCAGCGGCAACACCGACGGACAGGCCGACGGCGGTCCGGGCCGGCCCAGCAGCACGAGCAGCCCCTCCGACAGCCGCGGCCAGGGCGCCGACGGTCATCTGTCGGGCGGGGTCGCGGATCCGTCCGGTTCGGCGATGGCGGTGATACCGGCCTGCGACCCGGGACAGCTCGGTGTCGCCTCGGCCGAGACCGGTGCGCCCGGTGCCGACGGCACGGTCTACGGCACCTTCCGGATCGCCAACGTCTCCGGCACGGACTGCTCGGTGAGCAGCGGCGGCAGCGTGGGATTCCAGGCGATGGGCGCGGCCGACCCGGCGAGGATCGCGGTGGTCCAGCACACCGCGGGCGACGCGGCGGCCGGACTGCCCGACCCCTCGCAGGAGCAGGGGACGGTGCTGCTGAAGCCGTCGATGGCGTACGAGGTGAAGTTCGCCTGGGTGCCGAGGGACACCTGCCCGACCGTCGGAGGCTCGCCGAGCCCGACGCCGACCGACGACACGGGCGGTGCGAGCGGCGCGGCCGCCGCCGGCGCCGGTACGGGAAGCGCGGACGGGACGTCGGGGGAGGACACGCAGTTCGGCAGCGAGGACGGCGGCGGGACGCAGGACGGCAGCGTCGCGGTGATGCACACGCCGGAGCCCGGCTCGCCGGTCGCCGAGACGAAGATCGCCAACGCCTGCTCGGGCACGATCTACCGGACCGGGGTGCTCGCTCCCGCGACGTGACGTGGTACGACGTGGACGTATGCGACGAGGGGCCCGCCGGATCGGTCGTCGATCCGGCGGGCCCCTCGCGTGCGTCTGTGTCCGTGCCTGCGGAGGTGGCTGCGTGTGTCGTTGCGGTGTGCCTCAGGCCGCGCCGGAGCCCACGGCGTCCTTGCTCTTGCCGGAATCGGCGTCCGCTTCCGCTTCCTCTTCCTCGACGAGGCCCAGTTGCAGATCGCGCGCGGCTTCGGCTTCGCGGCGGATCAGCCGGAACCACATGAAGAGCACGAACCCGGCGAAGACGAACCACTCGCCGGTGTAGCCGAGGTTCTGGAACGCCTTCAGGTCGAGCCCGGTGCCCTGCGCCGCAACGGCGGGCACGGGACGCAGCGCGTCGGCCGCCTTGTCCCCGGACCCGGACCCGGTGCCGGAGCCGGTGCCTGCGCCCGTGTCCTGGAGCGTCACCCATGCGTCGTAGACGTCGTACGGGACGAGATTGATCAGCGACGCCGCGCTGATCATGCCCAGCTGGCCCTCGGGAAGCCCGCCCGCCGTGTCGACACCCGCGGTGCCGGCGTTCTCGGACGCCTGGAGGTCGCCGGTCACGGTGACCTCGCCGGTCGGTGCGGCCGGCACGGCGGTGCTGCCGGGCTTGCCGGGCAGCCAGCCGCGCACGACGGGCAGCGCCTTGCCGTTGTCCGTACGGAGCATGTTGAGGACGTAGAAGCCGCTCTTGTCGTCCAACTCCCGTCCGGGCACCAGGAACTGGTCGGCGTACCGGCCGGTGGCGGTGGCGGGGCGGCCGGAGGTCACCTTGTCGACGGGCAGGAGCTCATCGATCGGCTTGGCGGGCCTCGTGCCGGGGGCGGGCTGCTTCTCGGCGGCGTCGTGCGTCTGCACGCGGTCCTCGAAGCGGCCGAGCTGCCAGGTGCCCATGAACACGCAGAACGGGATGGCCAGCACGACGAAGAGGTTGATCCCCCACCATCGCGGGGTCAGCAGGAACCGGTACACCCCTCCACCGTACGGTCCCCGCTCCGGTCGCCCGGAGCGGGGGGCCGACTGGGGCCGGGCCTGGCCGCTACGAGCCGGCCGGGTCCGTCCCCGCGGCCAGGTGGCGCCGGGCGAAGTCCAGCTCCAGGCGGACCTGCTTGATCCGCTCCTCCACGACGAGCGAGCCGTGGCCCGCGTCGTACCGGTACACCTCGTGCACCGCGTCCCGGTCCTTCAGCCGGTCGACGTAGTTCTCCACCTGGCGGATCGGGCAGCGCGGGTCGTTGACGCCCGCCGAGATGTAGACCGGCGCCCGGACCGCGTCGACGTACGTCAGCGGGGACGACGCCTCGAAACGCTCCGGAACCTCCTCCGGCGTACCGCCCAGCAGCGTGCGGTCCATCGCCTTCAGGTTCTCCATCTCGTCGTGGTACGCCGTGACGTAGTCGGCGACCGGGACCGCCGCCAGGCCGAGGGCCCAGTCGTCCGGCTGCGTGCCGAGGCCGAGCAGGGTCAGATAGCCGCCCCAGGAGCCCCCGGCCAGGACCAGCTTCTCCGGGTCCGCGAGGCCGGACTTGACCGCCCACTCCCGTACCGCGGCGATGTCCTCCAGCTCGATCAGGCCGACCCGGTGCTTGAGCGCGTCCGTCCAGGCACGGCCGTAACCGGTGGAACCGCGGTAGTTGACCCGGACGACCGCGTAGCCGTGGTCCACCCAGGCGGCGGGGCCGGAGGCGAAGGCGTCGCTGTCGTGCCAGGTCGGGCCGCCGTGGATCTCGAAGACGGTGGGGAACGGGCCCTGGGCCGGGGCGGCGGGCCGCTGGACGAGAGCGTGGACGCGGCCCCCGGGCCCGTCCACCCACACGTCCTCCACCGGCACGGACGCCGGAGCCTTCGCGCCGGGCGGATCGAGCACCACCGCACCCGACGTGGACCGGACGACGGGCGGCTGCTCGGCCGAGGACCACAGGTACTCCACCGTGCCGTCCGGCCGGGCCGTGGCACCGGACACCGAGCCCGCCGGCGTCTCCACCCGGACGAGCGCGCCGCCCGCCCCCGGCTCGTACCGCCACAGCTCGCTGCGGGCCTCGAATTCGTGCACGACCAGCAGCGCGGAGGCGTCCGGATACCACTCGGCGACCACATCGCCGGGCAGATCGATCGCGAGCTCCGTCTCCACGCCGGTCGTCGGGTCCCAGATCATCGGCTCCCAGCGGCCCCGCCGCTGGTGCCCGACCAGAAGCCTCGGGTCCCCGGCGACGGGGGCGAAGCCCAGCACGGACAGGCCCAGCTCCTTCGTGCCGCCCTCGGTGTCGTCCAGCTCGGCGACCGTCGTCCCGTCGAGGCGCACCACGCGCAGCGCGGAGTGCATCGCGTCGCCGTGCTCGGTGTGCTCCAGGGCGATCAGCGTCCCGTCATGACTGAGGTCGCCGACGCCCGCCGACTCGCGGTGCCGGTAGATCTCCACGGGGGCCGCGCCGGGCCGCACGACGTGGACCGTCGTCCCTTCCTCGTCGGTCGAGCGGCCGGCCACCGCCGTGCCGTCCCGCCCGATCGCGAGCCCGGCCGGGTACGAAGGACCGAGACCGGGCATCGCCGGCTCGTCACCCGGCTGCCCGTCACCACCGCCGTGGAACGGCTGGCGCATCCACACCCCGAACTCGTCGCCATCGGTGTCGTCGAACCACCAGACCGACTCCCCGCCGGGCGTCAGCACCCCGTCCGTCGTGCCGTTCGGCCGGTCGGTCACCTGGCGCTGCGCGCCGGTGGCGCGGTCCCACGCGTACAGCTCGTACGTCCCCGTGGCGTTGGAGACGAACAGCGAGCGGTCGGGCGCGTCCTCCGCCCAGTCGGGCAAGGACACCCGTGGCGCCCGGAAGCGCTGCTCCCACCTCGGCGCGGAAGCGGGTGCGGAAGCGGGCGCCGCAGCAGCGGGTTCCTGGGCGGAAGGGGCCGTCGTCGAGCCGGCGATCTCAGTCATGCCCCCCATTCTGCGTCGGAACGCCGACAATTCGTTCGCGTCGTCCTCAGCCTGTGGATAACCTCCCGGCATGCATGCACCGACCCCTGACGACTGGCGCGAGGCGAACCGCGCGCTCTGGGACGAGCGCGTCCCCATCCACGTCACGAGCGACTTCTACGACCTCGAATCGTTCCGCGCCGGGAAGGACGCCCTGCGCGACTTCGAACTCGCCGAGGTCGGGGACGTCACGGGCAAGTCCCTGCTGCATCTGCAGTGCCACATAGGCGTCGACACCCTCTCCTGGGCCCGGCACGGCGCCGCACAGGTCGTCGGCCTGGACTTCTCCGAGCCGGCCGTCGAGACCGCGCGCGTCCTGGCCCGCGAACTCGGGTTCGACCAGGACCGGGCGGCGTTCGTCGCGGCCGACGTCCACGACGCCGCGGAGGCCGTCCCCGACTCCTCGTACGACATCGTCTACACCGGCATCGGCGCGCTGAACTGGCTGCCCGACATCCGTCGCTGGGCCGAGACCGCCGCATCGCTCGTGGCGCCCGGGGGGTTCCTCTACCTCGCGGAGTTCCATCCGATGACGGACTGCCTCGACGACGACACCGGGACGAAGGTCGACCACGACTACTTCAGCCGCGACGCATGGGTGGACGAGACGCCGGGCACGTACGCGGACTTCGACGCGCCCACCGTCCACAACCGCAGCGTCGAGTGGCAGCACCCGATCGGCGAGGTGGTGTCGGCGCTGGCCGCCACCGGGCTGCGGATCGAGTTCCTGCACGAGCACGACGCCTCGCTCTTCGCCCGCTTCCCGACGCTGGAACGGCAGAGCGACGGCTACTACCGCTTCCCGGCCGACCGGCCGCGCATCCCGCTGATGTACTCCATCAAGGCGTCGCGGGCGGCCGATTCCTGAACAAGGGCGGATTGTCAGTGGCGGGGTCCAGACTCGGACCCATGACGACGACTGCCGATCTGCGCGCCGTGGTGGAGACGTACTGGAGCGCGGCCGACGCCCGCGACTGGGACGCCTTCGCCGCGACGCTGGCCGACGAGGTGTTGTTCGACCTGCCGCAGACCCGCGAGCGCATTCGCGGGAAGGAGCGGTATGTGCGGTTCAACCGGGAGTACCCGGGGGACTGGCGGGTCCGCATGGAGCGCGTCGTGGCCGACGGCCAGGAGCGGCAGGCCGCCGTCCGTACGCGCTTCACGGCCGGCGGCGAGGAGCTGCACGCCATTCACTTCTTCGTGTTCGACGCGACGGGGCGGATCAGCGAGATCACCGACTTCTGGCCCGAGCCGTACGAGCCCCCGGCGGGCCGGGAGCACCTCGTCGAGCGGTATTGACGCCCGGCCCGCCGGGGGCTCGGCTCTCGGCCTCGGCCTCAGTCGTCGGACGGGGCCGGCTGCCTGGGGCCCGAGCGGTCCCATCCGGGGGCGCGGACATCGACCGTCAGCGTGTTCATCACGACTTCCTCGCCGCAGGTGCGGCAGATCCACGCCGCGTCGAGATCGTGCGCATGGGCATCCTCGTCCGCACGTCCGGCGGCGTTCGCGGCCGGCTCGTGGACCATGACCACCGGCCGGTCCTCCAGCACCCACCGGTCGCCCCAGTCCAGCAGCGCCCGGATGACCGGCGCGAGATCGCGTCCTGATTCGGTCAGGTGGTACTCGTAGCGCGGCGGGCGTTCGTTGTAGGGCCGCCGCTCGACCACTCCGGCCTGCTCCAGTGAGCGCAGCCGCGCCGCGAGACGGTCGCGGGGTGCCCCGGTGTTACGGGCGATCGCCTCGAACCGGTGGTTGCCGAAGAAGATCTCGCGCACCGCGAGCAGCGCCCATTTCTCACCCACCACGTGCAGCGCGGCGGCGGCCGAGCAGGGCCGGCCGGGCAGCGTGACCGCCGGGGCGGTGCGGGCGTGGGGTTCCTGTGCAGCACTCATCACCACAAGGTTGCCATCTCAAACTCACTGGCGCTACCTTGCCGCCATGTCAGTTGGAGAATCAAACTCACCCGACTCCGTGCCCGCCGCCGCGCCCTCCTCCGTGTCTGCCGCCGCACCCTCCTCCGTGTCTGTCACCGTGCCCTCTTCGCGGGCCTCCGGCTGGATCATCTCGGCCGGTGTCTTCGTCGTGAATCTCGACCTGTTCATCGTCAATGTCGCGATGCCCGCCCTCGGCGACGCCTTCGGCGGCAGCTCCCTCGCCTCGCTGTCCTGGGTGCTCAACGCGTACGCGATCGTCTTCGCCGCACTGCTCGTCGTCGCGGGCAGGCTCGCCGACCGGTACGGGCACCGCCGCGGCTTCCTCCTCGGGCTGGCGGTCTTCACCGTCGCCTCCGCGCTCTGCGCCGTCGCCCCCGGAGTCGGCTGGCTGGTGGCCGCCCGTGCCCTGCAGGCCGTCGGAGCCGCCGCGCTCATGCCGACGTCCCTCGCCCTCCTGCTCGTCAACACCCCGGCGGAGCGCCGCCCCCGGGCCATCCGGGGCTGGGCGGCGATCGGCGGCATCGCGGCCGGCCTCGGTCCGGTGGTCGGGGGCGTGCTCGTGGAGGCCGACTGGCGCTGGGTCTTTCTCGTCAACGTGCCGGTCGGCCTGATCGGCCTGCTCGCGGGCGCCCGGCTGCTGCCCGACGCCCGCCCGCACCGCGAGGGCCCCTTCCCGGACCTCGTCGGGGCGGTGCTGCTCACCCTCGCGATCGCCGCGCTGGCACTCGCCCTGGTCAAGGCCGATGCCTGGGGCTGGAGTTCGCCGGAAGTCCTGGCTGCGCTGTTCACGACGGCCGTTCTCGCCGCGGGCTTCCGGATACGGTCCGCCCGGCACCCGGCCCCGGTCGTCGAGCTGTCGATGCTGCGTACCCGGGTCTTCGCGACGGCCACCCTCGCGGCTCTGCTCTTCACCGTCGCGTTCGCGGCGATGCTGCTGACGTCGGTGCTCTGGTGCCGGCAGGTGTGGGGGTACTCGGCGATCCGTACCGGACTCGCCATTGCGCCGGGGCCGTTGGCCGTGCCGGTGCTCGCCGTCCTCTCGGGACCGGTCGTCCGCCGGCTCGGGTCGGGGCGCACGGCGGCACTCGGCTGCCTGCTGTTCGCCTGCGGGCTCGCCTGGTGGGCCGTCGTACTCGGCACGGCCCCGCACTACGCGAGCGGCTTCCTGCCCGGCATGGTGGTCACCGGCATCGGCGTGGGCCTCGCCCTCCCCACCCTGGTCGGCGCGGCCGCCGCGGCCCTCCCGCCCGCCCGCTTCGGCACCGGATCGGCCGTCACCACGATGGCCCGCCAGACGGGTTCGGTGCTGGGCGTGGCGTTGATGGTCACGCTGCTCGGCGCGCCGGACGGGCCGGGCGAGGCGCTCGACGCCTTCCGTCACGGCTGGTGGGCCGCCGCGGCCACCGCCGTGCTCGCGGCGGCCACCGCCCTGGCCCTGCGCCGGCCCGACGCCGCGTCGGCCCCCGCCTGACCGGGGCAGCAGCGCGGCGGGCGACCGGGAGAACCCCGGCGGCCCGCCGCACTTTCTGCACCTCCGTCGTCCGCGTCCTACGCGGCCGAGCGGAAGGCCGGAAGGTAACCACCGGACTGCCCGGCGGCCTTGGGGTGGTACGAGTTGTAGATCGGGATCGACACGCTGTGGAGCCAGGCGTCACCGGAGCACAGCTCGTGCCCCGTGAACTCGTCGACCACGCTGGAGAACGTGAACCCGGCGTCGGCCGCCTGCTTGGCGATGACCCCGTTCAGCACGTCGGAAGCGTTGTTGATGGCCGACCGCTCCTTCTCCGAGAGCCCGGCGATGCAACTGCCGCTCAGCTGGTAGAAGCGCGGGTAGCCCAGCACCACGACATGGGCCTGCGGGGCCCGCGACCGGATGGAACCGTAGAGCGAACTCAGCTTGGACGGCAGCGAGTTCTGGACCTGCGAAACGGCCGAGCCGACACTGCTGAGGCAGGCGGCCTCACCGGAGAGCACGCAGTCCTGCATGACATCGGCGAACCCGACGTCGTTGCCGCCCGCGGTGACACTGACCAGGCCGGTGGACGAGCTCAACGCCCCCAGCTGGGTGCCGGCCACCGAAGTGGTCGTGGCACCGGAACAGGCCACGAAGGCAAAGGAAGAAGGCGAGTTGGCGGCGGCCCAGAGGTAGGGGTAGGCCTTGGTGCTGCGACGGCAGTCGCCGCTGTCGGACAGGTAGCTCCCCGCGCCGACGCCGGAGGAGTACGAGTCGCCGAGGGCGACGTATCCGTCGGCGGCGGCCGAGGAGTTCGCCGAGGCCGGCTGGGCAACGCCCAGCGCGGCCACGGCGGCGAGGACCAGAGTGGATGCGGACGCCCAGAATCTCCGTACTGACATGACTGTCAGCCCTCCGAAGTGTGGGGGGTGGGTGGGGGGTTGGTTGAGCGCCACGTTTCTAGCAGCTGTTGGTACCGGCCGGTAATACCTGCGGAAGAACTGGTCTGATATGCCCGAATGATCGTTCGGGTGTCATAGCTCCGCGCGTAGACAAACCTCCCGGAGCGCCCCGAACGGGTGAGGTTTCTGCGGGAGTTCGGGCATCGGCGGGAGGTCGTACGGCGGCGGGAAGCCGTGCGTCGGCGGGAGGTCGTACGGCGGCGGGAGGTCGTGCGTCGGCGGGGCATGTGCCGGCGGAGGGCATGCGGCGGCGGAGGGCATGCGGCGGCGCGCGCCCGCTCGGTGGCGGGCGCGCGAGGGCCTGCGGGATCAGACGGACATAAAAAAACCGCCCTCCGCGGCGGCCGCCCCCGAGTGCGGGGGTGCCGCCGCGGAGGGCGGTTGTCGTGGTTCTAGGTGGTTGTCGTGGTCCTCAGGAGGGTCAGTTGTGGCCGAACCTCCGCTGCTTCCGGTGGGAGACCTGTTCTGAGATCGAGTGCACCGTCTCCTGGGCAGCCGTTGGCCGCGTCTGCTCCTTCGTCTCCGGAGCAGCGCTGCGTTCGTGGCCGCCGGTGCGGGCACCCCGGTTCTGCCGACTCTGCTTCTTGCCCACGATCGTGCCTCCTGTTGCGGATCTCGGACGATGGGCCATCACCAGACTCGCATGTAGGTGCGAAAGGTGCATTCCGGGTGGTGGGTGCCCGGTGCGACTCCGTCGGGGTCCGGATCCGACGGAGGGCCGCTCGCGCCGGGATCCGCGACGCCCCCGAACCGTGCCGCGGCAACCGCTCCATAAGCGCAGGAAATCCCCGCTCCGCAATTGCGGAACGGGGATTTCCTCACGTATATTGGGTGGTTCTGTGTGTACAGAAAAAGGCCCCTCAACGGGGGCCTACAAGAATCACCATATCCGGCAGGGAGTGATTTTGTCAACTCGCGAAAACGTCGAATTGCAGAAGGAGCAGGAATTCATCGACCGGCTCTACGACCGTGTCGACACGCTGCGCGGGGCCACCGCGCAGCACGTCGAGGACGCGCTGACCCCCGTGGGGAACGGGCTGCAGGCACGCCTCGAACGCGATGTGCTCGTCGCCGAACGTTCCGGCCTGCTGGCGGCGCTGAACGCGGTGGACGGCTCACTCTGTTTCGGCCGAATCGATCTCCGCGACGGTGCGGCGCACCATATCGGCCGTATCGGAATTCGCGAGGACGACACCGAACACACACCCCTTCTGATCGACTGGCGGGCACCGGTCGCCCGGCCCTTCTATCTCGCCACCGGGCATACACCCATGGGGCTGCGCAGGCGCCGGCACATCACCACCGACGGCCGCGCGGTCACCGAGCTGCACGACGAGATCCTCGATCTCGGGGATCGTGACCGCACCGGTTTCGAGGACCCGAGCGGCGACGCCGTGCTGCTCGCCGCGCTCGGCGCCGCCCGTACCGGCCGCATGGGCGACATCGTGCGGACCATCCAGGCGGAGCAGGACCGCATCATCCGTGCCCCGCACCGCGGTGTCCTCGTCGTCGAGGGCGGCCCCGGCACGGGCAAGACGGCGGTCGCCCTGCACCGTGCGGCCTTCCTGCTGTACGAGCACCGTGAGCTGCTGGCCAAGCGCGCGGTCCTGGTCGTGGGCCCCAACCCGGCCTTCCTCCGCTACATCGGCGAGGTGCTGCCCGCACTCGGCGAGACCGGGGTCATGCTCGCCACGCAGGCCGAGCTCTTCCCCGGTGTCCACGCCCGTGGCACCGACACCCCCCGCGCGGCAGCCGCCAAGGGCGGCGCGGCCATGGCCGAGGCACTCGCCCTCGCCGTGAACGACCGGCAGCAGCTGCCCGAGCCCGGCGCACCGGTGGTCATCCCGCACGACGACGGGGATCTCGTCCTGGACCGGGAGATCGCCCACGAGGCCCGCCGCGCGGCGCGCGAGACCCGGCTGCCGCACAACCTCGCCCGTCCGTACTTCGCGTTCCACGTCATCGACGCCCTCACCGCCCAGCTCACCGAACGCATCGGCGCGGATCCGTACGGCGGCCCCAACTTCCTCGGCCCCGACGACATCGCCCAGCTCGGCAAGGGCGTCGCCGCGAGCGAGGAGGTGCACGCCGCCGTCGGAACGCTGTGGCCGGCGCTCACCCCCGAGGGCTTCCTCGCCGACTATCTGGCCGAGCCGGTGCACGTTCCGGAGGAGGACGCCGAGGCCATCCGGCGCGTCTCCGGAGACCCGGCGTGGACCCCGGCCGATGTGCCGCTCCTGGACGAAGTGGCCGAACTGCTCGGGGCGGACGACAGCGCCGAGCGGGCCGCCGCCGAGGCCGAGCGGCTGCGGCGGGTCGCGTACGCGCAGGGCGTCCTGGACCTGTCCCGGGGGTCGGAGACGTACGAGTTCGAGGACGAGGAGTCCGAGGTCCTGGCCGCCCACGACGTCATCGACGCCGAACGGATGGCCGAGCGGCACGAGGAGGCCGACCACCGGAGCGCGGCCGAGCGGGCCGCCGCCGACCGGACCTGGGCGTTCGGGCACATCATCGTCGACGAGGCGCAGGAACTGTCGCCGATGGCATGGCGGTTGCTGATGCGCCGGTCACCGACGCGCTCGATGACCCTGGTCGGCGATCCGGCGCAGACCTCCGAGGAAGCGGGCGTCGGCTCGTGGGAAAGGATCCTCGAACCGTACGTGGGCGACCGCTTCGAGCACGTGAAACTGAGGGTCAACTACCGTACGCCCGCCGAGATCATGGAGCTGGCGGCCGGTGTCGTACGTGCCGAGGACCCCTCGTTCGAACCGCCCGGGTCGGTACGGTCCACCGGCCGGACGCCGTGGACACGGGACGCCGGGGCGGATCTGGCGGGCGCGGTGGCGGCGGCCGTCGCGGAGCTGACGCCCGAGGAGGGACGCCTCGCGGTGATCGCGCCGCGCGCCCTGCACGAGGAGATCGCAGCCGGGCTCGACGGGGTCACGGCCGGCGCCGAACCCGACCTCACCCGTACCGTGGTGCTGCTCGGCCCGCGCGAGGCCAAGGGGCTCGAATTCGACCATGTCCTGGTCGTGGAGCCGGGGCGGTTCGGGACCAGCGACCTGTACGTGGCGCTCACCCGGGCGACACAGCGGCTGGGCATCGTCCACCGGGAAGAACTGCCCGAGCCGCTGCGCTGATGCCGGGGGCGGCGCCGGTGACCGGGGGGCTCAGGCCGTCGGGCCCGAGGCCGCCAGGTGCTCCACCGCGATCCAGCCGAAGGCCATCGCGGGGCCGATCGTGGCACCGGGTCCCGGGTACGTCTCCCCCATCACGGCCGCGGCCACGTTCCCCGCCGCGTACAGGCCCTCGACGGGGGAGCCGTCCTCGCGCTAGGGCGGGTCGAGCGAGAGCGAGGCGAAGGCCTGCACGGCGAGACCTGCGGGGCCGTCGGCCCCCTGTGCGGTGATGACCGCCACACCGGTGCCGAAGGCCGCGGCGGCGTCGCGGAAGGTGTCGCGCGCGTCGGTGGTGGACATGGTGAACCCCCTGGTCATGTTGTGGATGGCTGCAGGTGGTGCGGGCGAGTGGCTCAGGAGCGCGCCATGTTGGCGTCCATCTCGCGGTCCCAGCGCTCGTTGGCCGGGCGGGTGTCGATCTCGAACTCGAAGCGGCGCGTCATGTCGTCCGCGACGTCGTCCGCGTCGACGTAGAACTGCTGGTACCAGCGGCGCAGTTGGTAGACGGGCCCGTCGCCGTCCGAGAGCAGCGGGTTGTCGATGTGCGTCTTGTGCCGCCAGATGTCGATGTCCTGCTGGAACGCGACGCCCAGCCCGTCGGAGGTACGCGCGGCTCCATCGGCGGCCTCGTCGGCCGTCATGCCCGGCAGGCGGCGCACCTTCACGCCCCACATCAGCCTGAAGGACGTGGCGGAGACCGGATAGTGACAGTTGATCAGTACGGACTCGGCCTCGGTGCCGTCGCCCAACGGCTGCCACACGCGGTCGATCATGTAGGAGGGGCCGTAGTAGGCGGCGTCGGAGCGCAGGCTCAGATCGGCGCCGATCAGTTCGATCCCCGAGTCGCGGCGCGGCGTGCTCTCGATGTACATCGAGGCGACGTGTTCCTCGAAGACATTGGTGAACCGGGTGGGCACGGAGTGGTGCACATAGAAGAAGTGCGCCATGTCGACGATGTTGTCGACCACCTCCCGGCAGTGGGCGTCCTCGATGAGCACGCTGTCCCAGGACCAGTCGGACCAGTCCTCGCCGAAGACGTCGTCGATCCGGGGGATGGTCACGTGCGCGGGCGGCGGCGCGCCCTCGGGGTCGTGCCAGACGAACAGCTGGCCGTTCTCCTCCAGCGTGGTCCAGGCGCGCGTGCGCGCCCGGGGCGGCACGCGGCGCGCGTACGGGATGGCCGAGCACCGGCCCTCGCCGTTCCAGCGCCAGTCGTGGAACGGGCAGGCCAGCGAGTCGCCCTTGATGGTGCCGCGGGCCAGGTTGCCGCCCATGTGACGGCAGTGGGCGTCCAGGACGTGCAGACGGCCGTCGTCCTGGCCCTGGAACACGGCCAGGGTCCGGTCGAACGCCTGGATCTCGTGGGGGTCGCCGTCCTTGAAGGAGTCGGCGAGGCCCAGGCAGTGCCAGCCGCGCGCGAAGCGGGCCGGGGGCGTCGTGCCTTCGATCACGCGGACGGACGGCGTACCGGAGACGGTGGCCGCCGCTGCGGAATGCGACATGCGGATTCCTCGGGTGGGAGAGGGCTGGGGCGCGGACCGCTCAGGCGCGGTGCGCGGACAGGGCGTCGGCGACGAGTTCGTAACTGCGCAGCCGGGCGGCCTGGTCGTGCACCGCGGTGACGATCATGAGCTCGTTCGCGCCGGTGGCGGCGGCGAGTTTGGTGAGCTCCTCGGCGCGGGCGACCGTTCACCGCTGGCGGCCATCTCGCTCAGCGGCCCGGCCGACGCCATGGAGCTCCCCCGCCTGGCCGCGACCCTTCGCCACACGGCGGCGACCCTGCGCAGAGGGGCGCCGACACTGGCCGAGGGCGTGGGCCGGCGGTGACGGCAGTGCACGTCATCAGGTTCCGTGCCACCGAAGGAGATCATCTTCCGGAACTCCTCCAGGTCCTCGGCGGTCGGTGATCCCGTACGGGGGATGACGGGGCCGTGGGGTCGTTCACGGCGGCCGCAGCCGTCGTGGGAATCGTTTCCCGGGCTTCTCCCCAACGATCTCCGTAAACCGTCCAGGGGCCTGATCCACTCGGTGGATCAGGCCCCTGGACTGCTAATTTCCCCCGGCCAGGCTGGAGCTGGGGCCGGGATGCCGTAGGGGGCTTCGTAAGATCAACGGATGACAGCAGCACCCGAGCCAGCGGCCCGCGTCGAGCAGAAGTGACGGGGGCGGCGAATTCGGGGGTGCCCGACGTGGCAGGTTCAGCGCCCTGCCCGCCCCGTGTCAGGAGGACGAGCCGACGATCACTGAGGGCGTCGCGGCCCGTAAACCATTCAAGGGCTTGACCCGCGATGCGGATCAAGCCCTTGACCTGGTGTTTCAGCTGTCGGGGTGGCGGGATTTGAACCCACGACCTCTTCGTCCCGAACGAAGCGCGCTGCCAAGCTGCGCTACACCCCGATCGCCGCCGATGTCCTGGCGACATCGATTACTTTAGCCCACCCGCGCCCGCAGACGAAATCCGGTTTCTGATCCGCCGGCCGGGGAAGGGCCGGGCCCCGGGACGGAGGCCGGGGCGAGGGCCGGGACGGGTGCCTCAGTCCCGGGCCGTCAGGGTCAGCAGGGTCGCCTCGGGCGGGCAGGCGAAGCGGACCGGGGTGTAGCGGTTGGTGCCGCAGCCGGCCGACACGTGGAGGTAGGCGCGGCGGTCGTCGACGGTGTGGGTGGAGAGGCCCTTGACCCGGTCCGTGTCCAGGTCGCAGTTGGTGACCAGGGCCCCGTAGAAGGGGATGCAGAGCTGGCCGCCGTGGGTGTGGCCGGCCAGGATCAGCGGGTAGCCGTCCTGGGTGAAGGCGTCCAGGGAGCGCAGGTAGGGGGCGTGGACCACACCGATGGAGAGGTCGGCGCCCGTCTCGGGGCCGCCGGACACCTCCGTGTAGCGGTCGCGCTTGATGTGCGGGTCGTCCAGGCCGGTGAAGGCGAGCTCCAGGCCGTCGATCTTGAGGCGGCCGCGGGTGTTGGACAGACCCAGCCAGCCCGCCTCGTCGAAGGCGTCGCGCATCGGCTCCCACGGGTTGTGGACGACGCCGACCGCGGGCGCGTTCCCGTTGAGGCCGTGCTTGCCCCGGGCCTTCTCGACGAGGTAGCGGGCGGGGTTGCGGAGCTTGGGGCCGTAGTAGTCGTTGGAGCCGAAGACGTACACCCCCGGCAACTCCATCAGCGGGCCGAGGGCGTCGAGCAGCTCGGGCACGGCCTCGGGGTCGGAGAGGTTGTCGCCGGTGTTCACGACGAAGTCGGGGCGCAGGCCGGCCAGCGACTGGAGCCAGGCCCGCTTCTTGCGCTGGCCGCTCACCATGTGGATGTCGGAGACCTGGAGTACGCGCAACGGGCGTGCCCCCTGCGGGAGTACGGGGATGGTGACCCGTCGCAGACGGAACGAGCGGGCCTCGAATCCGGCGGCGTAGGCGAGGCCGGCTGCGCCGATCGCCGCGCCGACTGCCGTGACTTTCAGGGGTACTCCGTAGCGTGCGCGCATGCGCCCATCGTCGCAGACACCGTGCGGCCGGAAGAAAACCTGCGGGCGCCGCTCGCCCCGTACCTGCCACAATCAGCACATGACCACGCTCAAGTCCAAGCTCAAGGAAGACCTCACCACGGCCATGAAGGCGCGTGACGAGCTGACCTCGTCCACGCTCCGGCTGACCCTCACCGCCATCACGAAGGAGGAGGTCAGCGGCAAGACGGCCCGCGAGCTCTCCGACGACGAGGTGCAGAAGGTGATCGCCAAGGAGGCGAAGAAGCGCCGCGAGGCGGCCGAAGCCTTCGCCCAGGGCGGCCGGACCGAGCAGGCCGAGCGCGAGAAGGCGGAGGGCGAGATCCTCGACGCGTACCTGCCGAAGCAGCTGAGCGACGACGAGCTGGGCGCGATCGTGGCGTCCGCCGTCGAGGAGGCCAGGGCCGCCGGGGCCGAGGGGCCGCGCGCGATGGGCGCCGTCATGAAGATCGTGAACCCGAAGGTGGCGGGGCGCGCGGACGGCGGCCGGGTGGCCGCCTCGGTGAAGAAGCTCCTCGCGGGCTGAGTCCGCGCCGAGGGAAGACATGAAGGTGGGGTGCCGCGGATCGGGATCGATCCGCGGCCCCCCCACCTCTTGGGGGTTGTGCCGTGGGGGGCGGGGGGCCGCCGGCCGGCCCGGGGGGTGGGGGCGGGGGGGGCGGGGGGTCGC